>NZ_JBHXVK010000006.1:165101-227063 GCF_042672305.1 Gordonia sp. NPDC127522 | reverse complement strand
AGCGCCTCGAAGAACCGATCCTTCAACTCTGCAGAAACCACGATCCCCGCAACTCCCTGAAAGCCAGGGTGTTGCGGGGATCGCTAGAACCCGCCATGCGTCGCAAACCCCTCGAGGCTCGTCGATCTCGACGCGCTCCTTCGTCGCTTGCTCGGCCCGGCGGCTAACGCTCCTCGCACCTCAGTACCTGCGGCCTGGCGGCCGTCGTGGACTACGAAAGAACACTCTTGAGCGTCCCCATCTCTGCTCCCTGAGGTGCGAGCGAAGCGAGCCACGAAGGGCTCCGCAACCTGTCACACCAGGCCCTTCGTGGCTCGTCGCTGGCGCTCCTCGCACCTCAGGGAGCAGAGGGAGGGCATCGCTTGCACCCCACAGACCAGCGGTGTTGAGGCTCTTTCGGATTAGGGAGCAAATGGTGTGTCGATCTTTCGGATCGGGGACCGGGGTCCCTCCGCAAGCTCCAGGCGCGCCTCGAAAAGCATTGAGAGGCGCTCCTTTCGGAGTAGGAGCATGCCGCGCGTCGCGATCAGGACGGCGCGACCACCCGCAGGACCTCTCGCCCCGAGTGCAACCGGGAGATGTTGTCGGTGATGTCGCGCACCCGCCCGACGAACGTGTCACGGGTGACCCCCGAGATGTGCGGCGTCATCAGCACGTTGGGCAGTTCGCCGAACGGCAGGCCCGACGGGTCCGCTCGATCGCTGCCCGTCGGATAGCGGTACCAGACGTCGAGCGCTGCTCCGCCGACCAACCCGTCCCGGAGGGACTCGTACAGATCCTGCTCGACGACGAGCGGGCCGCGGCCCACGTTGACCAGCACACCCACGGGCCCGAGCCGCCGCAGGTGGCCGGCGTCGATCATCCCGGTGGTACTCGCGGTCAGCGGCGCAGAGACCACCACGACATCGGATTCGTCCATCAGACGATCGAGATCAGTGGTGTCGCCGTACCATTCGAGCCCGGTGTCGTCGGCGACCCGGCCGGACCCGGTCACCGCACAGGCCCGCGCGCCGAAGGCACCCATCAGGTCCGCGGTTCGTCGACCGATGTGGCCGAAACCCACGTAGCCGATCATCGCGCCACGCAGAGTCCGCGGCTGTTCCACCCCGTCGCGGTACACCGCCGAGGCCCACATCCCCTGGCGTAGCGCGGCGTCCTGGCCGAGGAGACCTCGGCGCACCGTGACCACTGCGGCGGCGATGTACTCGGCGATCGAATCCTCGTGATGAAAGGTGTTGGCCACCTTGGTGTTCGCCGCGAGGTCACCGAAACTGACCTTGTCGGTGCCGGCGCCACCGGTCAGCACCAGCCGCAGACCGGATCCCGCGCGAGCCATCGCCGGGGTCACCCGACCGCCGACGTAGACGTCGGCGTCTGCCAGATCGGCCACGAGCGCGGCCTCGTCGAAGGCCGCGTGCCAGGACGTGTCCACACCCGCGGGCAACAGGCTCTCGAACAACTCGCGGTGCGGCACGAAGTTCCGCTCACCCACCACGACTTTCAGGTCGTCGCCGCGCGTTTCCGCCACGACCTCAGCTCCGCACGAGCGCGGGTCGTTTGCTGTCGAACGTCCAGTCCGGGATGAGGAACTGCATCCCGATCGCGTCGTCCCGCGCCCCGAGCCCTTCGGAACGGTACAGCTGATGAGCGGCTTCCACCTGCTCCATGTCGAGTTCGACGCCGAGACCCGGCCGGTCGGGAACCGTGAGGTGACCGTCGACGATCTCGTACGGCTCGGTGGTGAGACGTTGTCCGTCCTGCCAGATCCAGTGCGTGTCGATCGCGGTGATCTCGCCCGGCGCAGCGGCCGCGACGTGCGTGAACATGGCCAGTGACACGTCGAAGTGGTTGTTGGAGTGCGATCCCCAGGTGAGCCCCCAGGCATCACACAGTTGCGCGACGCGCACCGAGCCGGCCATGGTCCAGAAGTGCGGGTCGGCCAGCGGGATGTCGACCGCATTCGTGCGGATCGTGTGCCCGAGCTCGCGCCAGTCGGT
This sequence comes from Gordonia sp. NPDC127522, assembly GCF_042672305.1. Classification (NCBI taxonomy): domain Bacteria; kingdom Bacillati; phylum Actinomycetota; class Actinomycetes; order Mycobacteriales; family Gordoniaceae; genus Gordonia; species Gordonia sp. NPDC127522. The sequence goes on along the minus strand of NZ_JBHXVK010000006.1, from coordinate 225,066 downwards.
CGCGATCATGTTGGTCGCGGTCGGCAACCCGGTCGCGCGCTTGAATTCGGCCATCACCTCACGGCCGGAGAACCGGCCCTCCGGTCCCACCGGGTCCTCGGCGTAGGCGACCACATCGCGCAAGCGTCCGCCGATCCGGATCGCCTCGTCGAGCAACCAGCCGCCGTTGGGATCGAGCGTCACCCGGGCCGTCGGGAAGCGTTCCGCCAGCGCGGTGACGACGTCGGCCTCCTCGTCAGGCGACAGAACCCCGCCCTTCAGCTTGAAATCGGCGAAGCCGTACCGCTTCTGGGCCGCCTCGGCGAGTGCGACGACACCGTCGGCATCAAGGGCCTCCTGATGACGCAAACGCATCCAGTCATCGGTCTCGCCGGCACCGTCGGCGTAGTCCAGCGTTGTCCTGGTGCGATCCCCCACGAAGAACAGATAGCCGAGCGCAGCAACCCGATCACGCTGCTGTCCCTCGCCGAGCAGCGCCGCCACCGGCACGCGGAGGTGCTGGCCGAGGAGATCCAACAGTGCCGATTCGACGGCGGTCACCGCGTGGATCGTGATGCGTTGATCAAAGGTCTGATCCCCGCGGCCACCACGGTCACGATCGGCGAACGTGCGCCGGATGTCCTGCAGGACCGCGTTGTACTCACCGATACCGCGACCTTCGACGATCGGTCGCGCGTCGTCGAGCGTGGTGCGGATCGGTTCGCCGCCCGGGACCTCACCGACCCCCTGGTTGCCTTCGGAGTCGGTCAGCACGACCAGGTTCCGGGTGAAGAACGGGGCGTGTGCGCCGGACAGGTTGAGCAGCATGCTGTCTCGTCCCGCGACGGGGATCACCCGCATCTCGGTGACCACCGGAGTCGTCGTGGACGTCGATGTGGCTGTCGTCATGGTGAGGTCCTTTCAGAAGTGTCAGAAGAAGATCTGCTGGCCGATGAGCAGTGCCGCGCCTACGGCCGACACTGTGATCGACACGGTGCGGAGCCGATCCCGGTCGAGTACCCGGTTGACGGCGCGGGAAGCGATGAAACCGAGGACGACGACCGGTGTCAGGGCGAGGAACGCCCAGAGGATCTCGGCGCTCACGCTGCCGGTCGCGGCGAGCGCTGCCATCGACATCAGGCTGCCGACGAGGAAGAACGCACTCATGTTGCTACGCACGTGCGCGTTCTCCTCGCCGGAGTACACCAGCGCCATCGGTGGGCCGCCGATCGATGTGGCCGTGCCGAGCAATCCGGAGGCCGCGCCCGCGGTCGCCAGGTTGCGGCGTACCGGTGCCGGCCGCCAGCCGACGGAGGCGATCACCACACCGCCGAGCACGACCGCCGCCAACAGCAGTGACAGACCGCGGGTGGGCAACCAGACCAGCAGCAAGGCGCCGGCGATGGTCCCGGGGACCCGACCGGCCAGAGCCCACCCGGTACCGCGGAAGTCCAGGCTTCCCCGCTCGCGGATCACCACCAGCAGCGTGACCGTCGTCGCTGAAGCGATCAGCATGCCGGGAAGCAGTGTCGGCGCCACCAGGGCGACCACCGGCGCGGCGAGCATGCCCATCCCGAAACCGATGGACGCCTGCATGCAGGACGCGAGGAACACGGCCACCGCGATGGTCACGCATGCCACGACGCTCACGCCAGTACGGCCTTCGTACCGCCGGGCGTGTTCACGCCGCCGGGGCGGGCATGCCCAGGCCGACCCGTCCGCGGGGGTGATAGCACTCGGCGATGTGTCCGGCCTCCTGCCGATCGGTGACGGCCGGCGGCAGCGCGGTCGCGCAGACGTCGGTGGCGTGTGCGCAGCGTGTCCGGAACCGGCAGCCCGACGGTGGGTTGAGAGGCGAGGGCACCTCGCCGCTCAGCAGGATTCGTTCACGGCGGTTGTCGGCGTCGAGCGTCGGTGCCGCGGACATCAGCGCCTCGGTGTAGGGATGCGCAGGATGGTCGAACACGGCTTCGGTACTGCCTGTTTCGACGATTCGGCCCAGGTACATCACCGCGACCCGGTCGGCCACATGCCGCACCACCGACAGATCGTGCGAGATGAAGATGTAGGAGATGTCGAGTTCCTGCTGGAGTTCGTTCAACAGGTTCAGCACCTGCGCCTGTACCGAGAGGTCCAGCGCCGACACCGGCTCGTCGCAGATGATCACCTCGGGATCGAGCGAGAGCGCACGGGCGATTCCGAGGCGCTGACGCTGACCACCCGAGAACTCCTGCGGACTGCGGTGTTCGTCGCTCGGCCGCAACCCGACGAGATGCAGCAGTTCACGGACGCGGGCGGCCCGGTCGCGCTTGCGCGGGTACAGGTCCTTGTGGGTACGCCACGGCTCGCCGATGATCTCGGCCGCAGTCATCCGATTGTTCAGCGAGGCATACGGATCCTGAAAGACCATCTGCACCTTGCGGCGCAGGGCGAGCAGGTCCTTGCCCTTGAGCCGGTAGGGGTCGGTGCCGTCCCAGCGGACGGTGCCGGTGTCGGGCCGCTCGAGCATCATCAGCGTTCGGGCGAGAGTGGACTTGCCGCAGCCGGATTCGCCGACCAGACCGAGTGTCTCGCCGCGGCGGAGATCGAGATCGATCCCGTCGAGCGCCCGGAGTTGTTTGCGGCCGCCCTTGCCGGACACCGCGAAGGTCTTTCCGACGTCGCGTACTTCGAGGACCCGGCTCGAGTCGAGCGGGGCCGCGGCACCGCGCGCCTTGTCGAGGCCGGGCGTCTTGGCGAGGCCGGGCGTCTTGGCGAGGCCGGGCGTCTTGGCGAGGCTGGTCGTCTCAGGCATTGTCGATCTCCTCCGAGAAGTGGCAGGCCGCGGCCCGGTTGGTGCCGGTGGTCGTCAGCGTCGGCCGTTGCTGCACGCACTGCGCGCGGGCCAGCGGACACCGCGCCTGGTACACACAGCCAGTCGGGATCGAGTGCAGGTCGGGCGGCGTACCGCCGATCGACTTGAGATCGGCCCCCCGTTCGGCGCTGACGGGAACGGAATCGAGCAGTCCTTTGGTGTACGGATGCTTCGGACTGCCGAAGACCTCGGCCACCGGCCCGGTCTCGACGACATTGCCCGCGTACATGATCGCGACGCGGTCGGCCTGCTCGGCGACGAGCGCGAGGTCGTGGGTGATCAGGACGACCGCCATGTCGTGTTCGGCCCGGAGGCGCCCCAGCAGCGCCATGATCTGGGCCTGCACCGTCACGTCGAGCGCGGTGGTGGGTTCGTCGGCGAGCAGCACCTTGGGGCTCAGCGCGACCGCCATCGCGATGAGCAGACGTTGCCGCATCCCGCCGGAGAACTGGTGCGGGTAGGAGTCGACCCGCGACTCCGGTTCCGGGATGCCCACGTGCCGCATCAGTTCGATCGCCTCGAGGCGGGCCTTCTTCTTCGACATCCCGCGATGGATGCGGAACGGTTCGGCGAGCTGGGTCCCGACCGGGTACACCGGGTTGAGGGCGGTCAGCGCGTCCTGGAACACGATCGCGAGTTCGGTGCCGGCCATCTCGCGTCGCTTCGACGCCGAGGCGGAGACGAGGTCGACGGAGTCGAGGACGATCGATCCGTCCGAGACCGAGGCGATCGGGTCGAGCAACCCGACGAGCGCCTGTGCGGTCATCGACTTGCCACACCCGGATTCGCCGAGCAGCGCCAGGGTTTCGCCACGACGGGCGCGGAAGGACACGTGGTCGACCGCCCGCACGGTACCGGTGGGCGTTCGCAGATCCACGGTCAGGTCGACGACGTCGAGTGCGACCCGGTCGTCGGTGCCGGCGTCGGGCCGGTCGAGGGCAGGAGCACTCATCGCAGCGCCTTTCGTGAGGAGAAGAACCGCTTCCGGGCGTTCGGGGTGGTCAGTCGCCACCGCTGACCGGGGTCGGTCGCGATGCGGGCCCACGCGGCCAGCATCGTGGCCGACACGGTCGTGATGACGATCGCCAGGCCCGGGAAGAACGACAGCCACCATGCGGTCTGCAGGTAGGTCCGGCCCTGCGACACCATCAGGCCCCAGCTGACGTCGGGCGGTTGGATACCGATGCCGAGGAACGACAGCGACGACTCCGCGAGCATCACGTAGCAGAAGTCGAGGGTGGCCACGGTGAGCAGCGTGGGGAGCAGGATCGGCAGGACGTGACCGCGGAGGATCGCACCGCTGCTCGCACCGAAGGTCCGCGCCGCGTCCACGAACACGCGACTCTGCAACTCGGCGGATTCGGCCCGCGCGGTCCGTAGGTAGATCGGGATCCGGGTGATCGCCAGCACCGCGATGATGTTGGCGGCGCTCGGCGAGAACACGTACAGGATCACGACTGCGAGCAGGAGCGACGGGAAGCTCATGATGACGTCGGCGATGCGCATCGCGGTGGTCTCACGCCAGCCGCGGTGGTATCCGGCCCACATGCCGATCGCCGAGCCCACGACGCACGAAATGATCACCGCGGGTAGGGAGACCATCAGCGTGGTCTGGCAGGCGACGATGAGCCGGGCGAGCATGCTGCGACCCAGTGGGTCGGTGCCCAGGACGTTCATCCAGCCCGTGTCGAGGTTGAACGGCGGGAGGTTCGACTCGTCCAGGTTCTGGTCGGTGGCGGCGTCCCCGACCAGCCACGGACCGAAGATCGCGGTGAGCAGGATGAAGGTCAGGATGCCGGCGGCGACGGTCGCGAACTTGTCGCGGAGCAGCAGCCGCCACAGCGGCAGTTGCCCGCCGGGCACCTTCTTGGTGGCGACGGAGTCGCCGGTGATGTCGGTCGAGGCGACGGGACTCGTCGTGTCGACGGGATCGGTGACGATGGACATGTGTCAGTACTCCTCGATGTGTCCGGCGACTAGACCGTGGCCTTGTCACGAACGCGTGGGTCCAGGAGGGCGAGACCCGCGTCGATGACGATGTTCAGAATGAAGATGCTGAGGGCGGTGAGGAGCACCGCGGCCTGCAGGACCGCGAAGTCGCGTTGCAGGATCGAATCGATCATCAGCTTGCCGATGCCGGGCCAGCCGAAGATGGCCTCGACGATGACCGCACCGTTGATCAGGCCGACCGCGAGGTCGCCGGCGACGGTGAGGGCGGGGGCGGCCGCATTGCGCAGTGCGTGGTGGGTGACGATCCGGAAATCTCCGGCCCCTTTGCTCCTCGCCACCTTGACGTAGGGGGCCGACAGGGCGGAGACCATGGCGCCGCGCACCACCTGGGTGAGAACGCCCAGCGGTCGGATCATCAGTGTCGCGATCGGCAGGACCCAGGCCAGCACCCCGCCGGTCCCGGACGTCGGCAGCCAGCCGAAGACAACCGCGAAGATCCAGATACCGGTGATCGCGAACCAGAAGTCGGGGACGCTGGCCGCGGTCATCGACAGCAGGCTCGAGAAGCGGTCGGCGAGTGAGTTCGGTCGGTAGGCCGCCCAGCAACCGATGATGATCGAGCCGAGGACGGACAGCACGAGCGTGACGAAGGCGAGCTGCAGAGTCGCCGGGAACGCTGCGAGCGCCATGCTCGCCGCCTGCTGGCCGGTCTTCAGTGACTCACCGAAGTCGAGGTGGAAGACGCCGGCGAGGTAGTCGGTCATCTGTTGCCAGATCGGTTTGTCGAGCCCGTTCGCGGCGGCGAACTCGGCGCGCTGCTCCGGGGTCGCGGAGACCGGGAGGTAGAGATTGGTGGGGTCGCCGGTGAGCCGGGCCATGAAGAACACGCCGAACAAGACGATGATCAGCGGGATCAGGCTGGTGAACATCCGGCGCCGGAGGAAGGTGAGCATCGGTCATCGCCTCTGTTTCAGTCGTTCTGGGCTGGCGCGTGGGTCATCTCGGCGAGACGCATCTCGTCACCGGTGGCCGAATTGGGCCGATAGGCAACACGATTCGCTTTCGCGAGAACTGCTTGCATGTGTGCGATATACGCGTACTGGCGGATCTCGCGCGGCTCGGCGGCCAGGACCGCGGCGAGTGCGTTCTGACGGGCCGGGCCGGTGAGGGCCTCGGCGGCACGGATCTGTTCGTCGTAGGCGGCTGTGCCGTAAGTGCTCTGGTAGCCGTCGGACAGCATGTACTGGTCGAGGGTGAACTGGGTGTCACCGGCCTGGTTGCCGTGCATGATCATCAGCAGCACCGGCCCCGACCCGGGCACGAAAGGCCGTGTCTGGTACTGCATCTGACCGGAGGTGTCCATCATCTCGATCTTGACGTCCAGCCCGATCTTGCTGAGCGTGAACTGCAGGTTCTCGATGGTCTCGTTGATCTTCGGGAACTGACCGGTACGGCCGATGAGGCGGATGGTCCGGTCGACCGGCACCCCGTCCGCACGGGCTTCGTCGACCAGGCGCTTGGCGCGGTCGAGGTCGTACGGCGTCGGGGTCAGCTGGTCGTTGTAGCCGACGATGCCCTCCGCGACCAGCTGGGCCGCGGGTGTACCGAGCCCCTGGAACAGGGCGTCGACGATGCCGACGCGGTTGACGGAGAGATCGATGGCCTCGCGCACCCGGTAGTCGGTCAGGGGCGCATCGGTGGCCTGCATGCGCAGGGCGGTCGTCTCGTTGTTGGTGTAGGCGATGCCGAGATCACCCGCTCCGTCTTCGGGGCCGAGTGAGGTGGCGATGTCCGCTTCGTCGTTGGACACCATCGCGGCACGGACACTGCCCTCCGAGCGCCATTGGTAGACGGCACGGGTGAATGCGGGGGCGTCGCCGTGATAGTTCGGATTGGCTGTCAACGCCACGCGCTGGCCCGAATCCCAGAAGTCGACCATGTAGGGGCCGGTCCCGATCGGCACGCGCACCTTGTCGTCGGCGACGGTGGTGCGCGGAACGATCTCGATGAACGACAGGCGCAGCGGGAGAATCGGGTCGGGGGTCTCCGTGCGGACCTCGATGGTGCTGGGGTCGACCACAGTCACCTCGCGGGTGCTGTCGTCGAAGACGTAGCCGTTGACGTCGCAGCCGATCGCCCCGTTGAACGTGCGGCGGATGGAGAACGCCGCGTCCTCGGCGTCGAACGGCTGGCCATTGCTGAATCGAATGCCCGAAGCCGTGGTGAAACGCCAGACGTTCGGCTCCACCTGGGTCCACGCCGTAGCGAGACCGGGCTGCAGTTCGCCACTGTTCGGATCCCGTTCGATGAGCGGTTCGGTGATGTTGGACCGGACCACGACACCGGTGGCCGTGAGGGAGGCGTCGCAGGGTTCCAGCGTCGGCGGCTCCTGGGGCAGGACGATGCGCAGGGTGTCCGGAGAGGCGCTCTCGCTCGCGGTCGTGTTCGCGACGCTGCAACCACTGGCCGCGAGCACGGCCACCGCGGACAGTGCCAGCAGACACCCGGCGGGGCGCTTCCGGGATCGCAGAGCTGCGATCTGCATGGGGACCTCCGATGAAAGAAAGACTGCGAGTGATCTCGCGGTGGGCTCGACCGCGTTTGTGACGGTAGACACACGCTATGAGCGTCGCGATGACGGCGTCAACAGAGCAAAAGCCCAGCAAAAGGCCATTTCGGCGGGTTTGGAGGTCTTTCGAGAGCCCTCGGAACCGGGTGCTCCGCGAGTCGAAACCATCGCTGACCTGACGGTTCTTCGCTGCTCTCTTGCGCTGGACGAATCGACAGCCCCGTATCAATACAGTTTGAGTATCGGTCCATGTTATTTGCGTGTTGGACAGGTATCCGCGGCACTTCTAGCGTTGACCACATCCACCGAAGGACCGGTCTGTGTCCTGCACTCCTGGAGGTCAAGCATGACGAGCAGTTCGGCCGGCACCGCGACGGCAACGGAAACCATTGGGCTGAAGGACCTTTCGTCGTTCCACGGCTCTGTTCTCCGCGTCGGCCCGCTGAAGCCCTCGCTCGAGGAGCGTCTCGAAGGTACCTACGGCGCCCAGCGACTGCCCGATGACCGGGAGGCGCGGAAGGCCTTCCTCGCGCGAAACGCCGACGCGGTGACCGCGGTCGTGACCTCGGGACGGACCGGGGTGGACGCCGGCTTGATGGCCGAGCTCCCGAACCTCGGCGCCATCGTCCACTTCGGCGTCGGTTACGACACCACCGACGTCGCCCGTGCCGCCGAGCTCGGCATCGGCGTCAGCAACACCCCGGACGTCCTCACCGACTGCGTCGCCGACACCGCAGTCGGACTACTCCTCGACACCATGCGCGGACTCGCAGCGGCCGATCGGTTCGTCCGGGCCGGGCGCTGGCCCGTGGAAGGCAACGTTCCGCTCACCCGGAAGGTCTCCGGCACCGACGTCGGCATCCTCGGGCTTGGCCGTATCGGCTCGGCGATCGCCCACCGCCTGACCGCCTTCGGGTGCCGGATCACCTACCACAACCGCCGCCCGGTCGACGGCTCACCGTATCGCTACGCGGCGTCGCCGGCCGAGCTCGCCAGCCAGGTCGACGTGCTGATCGTGGCCGCCGCCGGCGGTGCCGACACGCGCCATCTCGTCGACCGGGACGTCCTCGAGGCGCTGGGCGCCGACGGCTTCCTCGTCAATGTGGCGCGCGGCAGCGTCGTCGACGAGGACGCCCTCGTCGACCTGCTGCGGCGCGGCCGACTGGCCGGCGCCGGGCTCGACGTGTTCGCGCGCGAGCCGGAGGTGCCCGAGGCGCTGCTGTCCATGGACAACGTCGTACTTCTCCCCCACCTCGCGAGCGGAACGGTCGAGACACGTGCCGCCATGGAGGAACTCACCCTCGCCAACCTCGATACCTTCCTGCGGACCGGTGACCTGTCGACACCGGTCGTCGCACCGAATCACGCTCTGCGAAAGGACATCTGATGTCTGTCGTCCTCAGCTACCTACCGACACCCGAGGGGCGCGGCGCACTCCCGTTCGGCTTCGCCGAGGCCCGCATGCGCGGCACCGACGTCGTGATCATCGCCGATGGTGACAACGCCTCGTCGCCGGAGTTCCTGGTCGACCTGGAGAACGCGCGCGAGGTGGCCCAGGCCGGTGACGTCGAATACCGTGTCGCCGAGAACGATCCGGGCCTCTCGCACGCCGACCAACTCATCGACGCATCGTACGACGACGCAGCGGAGCTCCTGGTGATCGGCCAGCGCAGGCGTTCACCGGTCGGGAAACTACTGACCGGCAGCGTCGTCCAGCGCGTGCTGCTCGACGCACAGTGCCCGGTGGTCGCGGTCAAACCACCCGTGCGCGCCGCGGTCTGATCAGGCTTTTCCACCGCAACCCCTGCTGGTCGAGCAGCGTCGAACGAGCGAAGCGAGTCCGCCGCGCCCGTCGAGGCCACCGAGGTGAGGTCGTCGACGAGTTCCGGTGCACAGTCGACGAACTCGTCCCGAGGTCGCCGTCAGATCCATTCCCGTTCGGGGAGAACGTCTCTCATCAATCGTGCGAGAGCCGGGTTGGTATTGTCGGCGCGCCACGCGATGTTCATCTGCACGGGACGATCGCGGATCGCGGTGACCTCCTTGAACACCACCCCGTCGGGATGCATGGTCATGGCCGACTCCGGAACCAGCGCCATGCCCAGCCCGGAGTGCACTAGGACGAGCATGGTGTGCACCTGGGTGACGTACTGGACATAGCGGGGCGACGCCCCGACCGCGGTGAAGGTGCTGATCAGCAACTCATTGAAATACCGCGCATCCGTGGGCGAGTACATGATGACCGCCTGACCGTCGAAGTCCTCGATCGCGAGGTGCTCGACGTCGGCGAACTCATGATCGGCGGGCAGTGCGGCGACCAGGCGCTCATGGTGCAGCGGACGGGAGTTCACACCCGGGCGAGAGATCGGCGGGCGGACGATCCCGAGGTCGAGATCACCGCGGACCAATGCCTCGACCTGCGCGATGGTGACCATCTCCCGCAACACGAGCCGCACATCGGGAAGCTTCTCGCGGGCCGTCTGCATGAGCCGGGGCAACACCGCACGCGCCGACGCCCCCGTGAAACCGATGTTCACGGTGCCCAGATCACCCGCAGGCACGCGGCGGACCGTCAGGGCCGCCCCCTCCGCGAGCGCGACGATGCGTCGTGCGTCGGGTAGGAAGGCCGCGCCGGCCGCCGTCAGCGACACTGCCCGGCTGCTGCGTTCGATCAACTGGACGCCGAGTTCGTGCTCCAGCTGCTGAATCTGCCTGCTGAGCGGGGGCTGCGTCATGTGGAGCCGCTCGGCCGCTCGGCCGAAGTGCAGCTCCTCGGCGACCGCGATGAAGCAGGAAAGGCGCGAGAGAGAGAACATCGATCCACTTTCGGCATCGTCACCCGCAATCTGCGGAGTGGTGTGGATGACGCTAACCCACACCCACGGTGACGGTCGAGGGTTCGCTCACGCTCACCACCGCGGGCTGGAGTTCACCCAACCGCCGCGGCGGTGCTCGTGGATACGTTCACCACCGCGGGCTGGAGTTCACCCGACCACCGCGGCGGTGCTCGTGGATACGTTCACCACCGCGGGCTGGAGTTGACGAAGCCCGGATCGATGGACTGCATGTAGCCGGTGTCGTCCCGATCGCGGATGCCGCAGTCGAGATACTGCTGGTGCAGGGCCTCCAGCGACTCCTCGTCGAGTTCGACGCCCAGACCCGGGCCGGTCGGGACCGGCACCGCACCGTCGACGATGCCCAGGACGCCGGGCTTCACCACATCCTCGGTCTTCCAGGGCCAGTGGGTGTCGCAGGCGTAGGTGAGGTTGGGTGTCGCAGCCGCGAGATGCACCATCGCGGCGAGGCTGATGCCCAGGTGCGAATTGGAGTGCATCGACAGGCCGAGTCCGAAGGTCTCACAGATACCGCCGAGGAGACGCGACCGCTGCAGGCCGCCCCAGTAGTGGTGATCGGACAGGACGACCGAGACCGACCGCTTGCGCACCGCCGGTTCGAGGTGATCGAAGGCGACCACGCACATGTTCGTCGCGAGCGGCATGGACGCCTGCTCGGCGACGCGCGCCATACCGTCGAGGCCCGGGGTCGGGTCCTCCAGGTACTCGACGACGCCCTCGAGTTCCGCCGCGACGCGCACCGAGGTCTCCACGGTCCACGCCGCATTGGGGTCCAGGCGCAACGGGATTCCGGGGAACTCGGCGTGCAGCGCCTTGATCGCGGCGATCTCTTCGTCGGGGGCGAACACGCCGCCCTTCAGTTTGATCGCGGTGAACCCGTAGCGGTCGATCATCCGGTGCGCCTGCCGGATCAGGCCGCTCGGATCGACGGCCTCGCCCCACTCGTCCGGCAGTCCGTTGGTCCCGGCCGCGCCGGGGTGGGCCGCCCACTTGTAGAACAGGTAGGCGCTGAACGGCACCCGGTCCCGCACGCGGCCGCCGAGCAGATCACTCACCGGCCGACCGAGGACCTTGCCCTGTATGTCGAGGCACGCGACTTCGAAGGGCGAGAAGACACGATCGGTGGTGCTGGCCGTGGTGATCATGCCGGCCACTCCGTCGCCCCCGGTCACCGACAGGGTCGAGACCCGGAGGTCGATCGCATCGCGCAGGTTGTGGAGCGCGAAGGCATCGAGTCCGATGATCGCCTCGGCGGCGGCCTCCATCCGCGCGAGATGAGCGGTGTCGGCGTAGGTCTCGCCGAGCCCGCGGATTCCGCCGGCCGTCTCGATCACGATGATCGCCCGCAGTGCGTAGGGCTGGTGCACACCCACCGTGTTGAGCAGCGGCGGGTCGACGAAGGCGACCGGGGTGACCGTGACCTCGGTGATCGTGGTGTCGGTGTACGGACTCGCCACGGTTCGCGTCCCGACCGGCACCGACTGGAAGGTGTTCGTCGACATCAGATCTCAGACCGTGGCCTGCGCGGCGAGCGTCGTCGCGAGGACGGCGCGCCCGGCGGCGGTGATCCGCTCCAACTCGGCCTGGTGCTCCGGCGTCGGCTGAACCAGCGGCGCGCGCACCGGACCCGCTTCGATGCCCTCCATCGTCACACCGTGCTTCACGAGTGCGACCGCATATCCCGGCACCCTGTTGCGCAGCCGGACCAAGGGGTGGAAGAAGTCTCGCAGCAACGCCTCGGTCAGCTCGACGTCGCCGTTCTCCAACGAGTTGTAGAAGGCCAGGGCCAGCTCCGGGGCGAACGCGAACGTCGCCGACGAGTACAACGTGACACCGATGGCCCGGTAGGCCTGCTGGGTGATCTCGGCGGTGGGCAGGCCGTTGAAGAACAGGAACTCCTTGCTGTCCCCGAGTGCTTCCTTCACCGCGATCACGATGCGCGACACGTTGTCGAGGTCACCGGTGCCGTCCTTGAACCCGATGACCGTCGGCAGCTTGGCGACCTCGATGGCCGACGCCTCGTCGAACACGGCGTTGCCGCGGTTGTAGACGATGAGCGGCAGATCCGTGGTGGCCGCGACCGACCGCGTGTACTCGGCGAGGCCGGCAGGCGGCATCGTCACCAGGTACGGGGGAAGGAGCAGGATGCCGTCGGCCCCATTGGCCTTCGCACTCACCGCGAACTCGCGGGCCTGGACGAGGGAGCCGCCGGCACCGGCGAACACCGGGACGCGACCGGCGACGGTCTCGACCGCACAGCGGACGATCCGCCCGAACTCCTCGAGTCCGAGGGCGTGGAATTCGCCGGTGCCGCAGGCGACGAACACGCCGCCGGGACCGGCGGCAACCCCGCGGTCGATGTGTTCGGCGAGGCGACGGTAGTCCACCTCTCCGCTGCTGTCGAAGGGTGTGACGGGAAAGAACAAGACGCCGTTGAGCATTGGGACTCCTTGGATGGGGTGAGGATCAGTCGCGGATGAGTTCGCCGTCGACACGGCGCCAGATCTGTTCGGGGTTTCCGTCGGCAATGGGGTCCGGCAACAGCGCCGTCGGAACGTCCTGATACGCCACCGGCCGCAGGAAACGCTCGATGGCGAGCGACCCGACGCTAGTGCTACGGCTGTCGGAAGTGGACGGATAGGGTCCGCCGTGGACCATCGCGTGTCCGACCTCGACGCCGGTGGGCCACCCGTTGAAAAGGATTCGCCCGGCCTTGAGTTCGAGTGCCTCGAGAAGCACCCGGGCGTCGTCGAGGTCGGAGTCCGCAGCATGAACGGTCGCGGTGAGCTGACCTTCGAGCTCGGCGGTCACCTCCCGCACCTGTTTGAGGTCGCGACACCGCACCACGAGGCTCGACGACCCGAAGATCTCCTGCTGCAACGTCTCCGAAGCGAGAAAGGTCTCGGCCCGCGTGCCGAAGAGCGCGGCGGCGCAGGTGTTCGGACCCGTCGCTTCCGCCGATCGGGCGAGAACCTCCGCGGCCGAACCGAACTCCTCCACGCCGGAGGCGTAGCTCGCGGCGATCCCCGGGGTCAGCATCGGCGTCGGCGTCGAGGCGGCGATCGCCTCCGCGGCAGCGGCGATGAATGCATCGAGATCGGGACCGTCGACCGCGACGACCAGGCCGGGATTGGTGCAGAACTGTCCCGAACCCATCGTCAGCGAGCCGACGAATGCGCGGCCGAGGCCGTCGGCATCGGCACGCAGCGCCCCCTCCAGCGGGTAGACCGGATTGATCGAGCTCATCTCTGCGTACACCGGGATGGGTTCGGCTCGCGACGCCGCAGCGGCGACGAGAGCCGTTCCGCCCGAACGCGACCCGGTGAAGCCCACCGCCTTGATGCGCGGGTCGGTCACGAGGGCGATACCCAGGTCGGGCCCGCTGCCGTAGAGCAGGGAGAAGGTGCCGGCAGGCATTCCGGTGGCGGCCACCGCCTCGGTGATCAGACGTCCCACCAGTTCTGATGTGCCGGGATGGGCGTCGTGGGCCTTCACCACCACGGGACATCCGGCGGCCAATGCCGACGCGGTGTCGCCGCCGGCGACCGAGAACGCGAGCGGGAAGTTACTGGCGCCGAACACGGCGACGGGTCCGAGCGGCACCTTGCGCTGCCGGATGTCGGCGCGCGGCAGCGGCGTCCGATCCGGCCGTGCGGGATCGATACGGGCGCCGTGCCAGCTGCCCTCGCGCAGCACCGAGGCGAACAACCGGAGCTGACCCGACGTCCGTCCCACCTCACCGGTGATCCGCGCCGCCGGGAGTCCGGTCTCGGCCACGGCACGCTCGACGAGGACCTCGGTCGCCGCATCGAGGTTGTCCGCGATCGTCGAGAGGAACCGCGCCCGTTCTTCGGACGAGGTGGCGCGATACGGTCCGAACGCTTCCGCGGCCGCAGCGGTGGCACGGACGACGTCGGCTGGGGTTCCGTGTGTGTACGCGGGCAGGAGACGAGTGCCTGTCGTCGGGTCCACGCCGTGGACGGCCTTCCCCGCGCCGGTCACCCGCTCACCCGCGATGATCAGTTGTCCGGTGAGGTCCTGCGTCGTCAGCGGTGCGGGGTGCTGCGCAATGGTCATCGTGGTCCCATCCGTTGTGCGTTGGCATTCCGCCGAGGTGGCCCGGCCGCGGCGGCGCCACGAGAGAGGTGTCATCTGCTCTCGATGGCGGGTCGCCGTCGGCGCGGCTGTGCGGTGAGCTCGGCCTTGCCCCGACCGTAGAACCCACGATCCATACATGTCCAAGTCAAATATGGACGTCTTCAATGCTCAGAGTGAATCGACCCAGGTGTCCGGTTCAGTCGGGACGCGCTCGCTTGTCAGCCGATACGTCATCCGGCCGGCCCACGCCGCGCCGCGTACCGGACCAACAGCAGTCGACAGTGGGACAATCACTGCGCCGAATCCGACATACCGCACATCGCCGAGCCACGGCGAGCGCCGGCTGTCGGAGCGGGCACACCACCCATTCGACGAAAGCGGAATCCAGAACCGATGAAGCGCATTCGCCTCCTCGCCGTCATGGCCCTGGCCATCTCGGCACTCACCGTCTCCTACGGCACCGCACACGGCGCTCCCGCGCCCGCGGCGCCGTCCCACTTCTCCAGCGCATCCGCCGACGGGACCTCCATCACCTCCCAGCTCCGCAACGCGACGTTCGTCGCAGGCGAGCAGGAACTCCGGGTCGTCGACTCACACGGACGGACCATCGAGCGGATCGGACTGGTGCTGCCGTTCGACGGCGCCGCTGTCCCGATGCGCGCGAAGGTCTCCGCCGACCGCACCCAGGCGACGTTCACCCCGATCCTCACCCCCGAAGCGCGCGCAGCGATCGCTGCCGGCGTCCGTCCGGCCTCGGCGAAGAAGGACCGCGCCTACCAGCAGATGATCTGGCACATCACCAACGGGTGGAACCGCGGCGGCAACGTCACCACCGCCATCGGCGCGCTCGCCGGCCTCATCATCGGCTGCATCATCATTGTCGGCTGCGTCTGGGGCGCCGGCGTCGGCGCAGCCATCGGCGCGGTCATCGGCATCAACAACGGCGACCCCCGCGCCGGGCAGTCGATCCTGAACTGGATCAACACTCCGTAAGACCAGCGAGCAGGGCCTCGCTACTCGGGTCCCAGAAGCTGCAGAATCCCCAACTCCGCGTGCGGGGTTGGGGTTTTCTGTTTCTTCCAGCTCGCGGACGCGCATTCGGCGGTGGGGCCGGCATGCACCGTGCCCTACGAAGTCGGCGGCCGTCAGTGACCGTGCCGGTAATCGGCGACGAACGTCCGACCCCGGGTCACACTCGCGCATCTCACCCAATGCAGATGCGCGTGTTCAGTCCGGTGGCGACGTCTCAGATGCAGCAGACCAGTGAGTTCTCACGTCGCCGAGCCCCTCGATGACCCGCCGAACCTGACCGGCCGGGGCCCGATGATGGGTTGATCGATGTACGTCACGGCTCGTTCCATCAACGAGTTCACCGCCGCGCACACTGGTGGAGGTCGGTGCGGCTCTCTCGACCCACGTGCTCCCGCCGACGATTCGTCGCCGAAAAGACCCCTCCGCGAACCGAGTTCGGCGCACCTCGAGACGAGGTAGCCCGGACGACTGGACATCGACCCGACGTCTATCGACTTCAACCGACCCGAACCGACGCCGACCTCCGGCATCGGATCGGATGGAGACCGCCGGATACATGTCTCACACCCAGGACCCGGCGGGTCACCGCGACCGGAGAACACCGGGTCGTAACCCCGCCGCGCACCCACCCACGGGGCGCCACAAGAGTGCCTCATCGCACCAGGGCGAGAACCGCCGGCCGGCCACACCCGAGGGATACGCCCTCAACAGCCAACGCGCCCACATCGATACCTGGACAGGGGTGTAGCCATCGCTGAAGATGCGGTAGGCGACGCCACCGCGACACAGCTGTTTCACCTCCAGCGAGTAATGCTGACCTTGCCCCCCGGATAAGCGGCACGACGGCTCCGCCGGTCCTACGTATCGCCCGCACCATCGAGGCGACCGTTTCGACGACCCAGTCAGTGTCTCGGCGATAGCCTTTCCCGCATACTCAGCGGTATCTGAAATTGCTGAGCGCTGAGCCGGACGATACCCCTCGGCCCCCAACATATGTCGCCGCTACCTTCCGCACGCCGGCGACGCCAGTCCGGTCGCCGCCTGGGACGTCGAGACTGCTCCATAAGTGAACATGCACACCCGATCCGGGCGTATTCGAAAAACTGGAGCGACTTGAACCAGGCACTGATCACAATCCACGCACGGTCAACGCGAATCGACGCTCAGTCAACGAAATATGCTGCGCAGTTGATGAATTCGCGGTTCTCTGCTTGTGGAATTCCCTCCCAATCGAACGCATGTTCCTGTACTGTGGAGTCATGCCAGAGCTCGCCACTCTCCTCGATCAACTCATCGAGACCACCCCGCCCGCCGACGACCCAACCGGCAGAGCAACATTCGACTCCCTCCACACGTGGCGTCTGATCCGCAACCTTGCCGATCACCAGATCGTCGCGCACGCAGCACAACTCGACGACCTCGGCGTCGCGCAGAAGACCGGCAGCACCACCAAGAAGCTGCTGATCGAGTCCGGCCATGCACCGGCCGCCGCCCTCCGCACCATGCGCAGTGTCGACGCTCTGCCCAACCTGCCCGCTGTGGCGCGTCACGCAGCCGACGGACGACTGTCGAGCGAGATCGTCGACGCCATCGTCCGCGGCATGAACGAGATCGATAGACGTTGCGGGGAAGCGCTTTCCGTCGACAAGCGCTCACGGTATGAGATCGAACTCATCGCCCAAGCACTATCCGGTGCAACACCGACTGAAGTGCTCAAGCATGCTCAGGCCATCGGCAACGCCCTCGCCGATGCTTCTGACGCCGGAACCCCAGCATCGGACGATGCAAGCTTGAACGCGGTGAACGCACACACCACCGACGACGGCCGCGTCAAAATCCGCGCCGACCTCACCCAGGTCGTCGGCGAGAAGCTCCTGGCGATGATCGACGAACGGTCCTGCCCACGGCCCGAACCCGACGGCGCCGAAGATCGACGCACCGCAGAGCAACGTCGCGCCGACGCTTTCGAATTGATCCTCGACCAAGCCGCGATCGGCGCGACCCTCGACACCGTCGGTTCGCCCCGGACGCAACTCATGCTGACCATCCCCGCCACCGGAGACCTCGCAACGCTGCCGTGGACCGGGACGGTCAGCCAAGCGACCGCGAAGCAGGTGTCGTGCGACGGCTCGCTGACCGAGATCATCCTCGACAGTGAGGGCGTACCGCTACAGATGGGTCACACCCACCGGTTGTATCCGGCGCACCTGCGCAAAGCAATGATCGTCCGCGACGCCTGCTGCATCAAATGCGGTGCGCCACCGTCACATACACAGGTCCACCACGTCACCCATTGGGCCGACGGCGGCGCCACCGACCTCGACAACGGGTGTCTGCTGTGCCAGCGCTGCCACACCCAGGTCCACCACCACGGCTGGGACATCGTCATGGGATTCGACCGGCACCCCTGGCTCGTCCCACCCACCTCGATCGACCCGCACCGCCGACCACTACCCGCCTACAACCGCCGCACCATGCGCCTCGACGACGCCGCCTGACCGGCCGTCCGACAACCACTTTCGCGTAGCACCCTCCGCACCCGGGCCATACCCGGGACCGCATCCGTACTTTGACAACTCCACAGCGGAACACGACCGACCCGCTCCCACTCGGCCATTCGAGCGGGAGCGGGTTCCGGGCAGCCGAACCCGACGTCGACGTTGATCACTGAACAGACCTCGGTCGAGCACCATGACGGCGGCAGTCGCACAGGCAACAGCCTCACGGCGCGGTTCGTGACCACGTAGGCATGCGCGAACCCGCGCCGAACTCCAGAACACAAGAACTGCCGCACGCGTCGGCGAGCAACCTTCCTGCCGCCCAGGTCCTCGTCGTGCGTCCCCGCAGCGTTGCTTCTTTACAAATTGACGTCAATGTCTAGACAACGGACATTGTCGCAGTTAATGTCTAGTGGCGTAGAACACAGCCCGCCCAGACAGGAGTGCGTATGAGTACCGCACCGACCCCGTTCACCGCGGATGACTCCGCCGCCGAGTGGAAGGACCGCAAACGCCATCTTTGGCTGCTCGGCCTGATCCCACCGACGTCGATCTTTCTCGCAATGGGTCTCGTCGCCGGCTTCAATGCGACCGGCCATGGTTTCGACGTCGTGTCGCCGGTGTGGTGGTGGATCGGGCCGCTACTCGTCTACGTCCTGCTCCCGATCCTCGACGTGTTCTTCGGGCCCGACGGATCGAATCCGCCCGAAGAGCTGATGGAGCAGCTGGAGAACGACAGGTACTACCGCTACTGCACGTACGTGTACATCCCGTTCCAGCTCGCGAGTCTCGTGATGGCCTGCCACCTGTGGACGGCCGACGACCTCAGTTGGCTCGGCATCGACGGCGGGCTCGGGCTCGCGTCGAAGATCGGGCTGGCGCTGTCGATCGGCGCGATGGGCGGGATCGGGATCAACACCGCTCACGAACTGGGGCACAAGAAGGACGATCTGGAACGCTGGTTGTCGAAGATCACTCTCGCCCAGACGTTTTACGGCCACTTCTACATCGAGCACAACCGTGGGCACCACGTGCGGGTCGCGACGCCCGAGGATCCGGCCAGCTCGCGTTTCGGAGAGTCGTTCTGGCGCTTCCTCCCCCGTAGCGTCTGGGGAAGCCTCACGTCCTCCGTCGAACTCGAACGCAAACGCCTCGAGCGGGCGGGCAAGCCCTTCTGGCATCCGAGCAACGACGTCCTCAACGCATGGGCGATGTCGATCGTGCTGTGGGGAGCGCTCACCGCGATCTTCGGCTGGAAGATCCTCCCCCTCCTCGTGATCCAGGCCGTCTACGGTTTCTCACTGCTGGAGACCGTGAACTACCTCGAGCACTACGGTCTACTCCGCCAGAAGACGCGGACCGGCCGCTACGAGCGGTGCACGCCCGAGCACAGCTGGAACTCCGACCACATCTGCACCAACATCTTCCTGTACCACCTCCAGCGCCACAGCGATCACCATGCGAACCCCACCCGGAGGTATCAGACCCTGCGCAGCTTCGACGGCGCGCCCAACCTGCCGAGCGGATACGCGAGCATGATCACGCTCGCCTACTTCCCGCCGATCTGGCGGCGGGTGATGGACAAGCGGGTGCTCGACCACTACGACGGAGACGCCGAACGGATCAACATCGCACCGCACCGCCGCGAACGCGTCCTGGCCGAGCACGGGGTGTCGCCGCGATGAGCACCTTCCGTTGTCCGGTCTGCGATTACGTCTACGACGAGGCCGTCGGAGCTCCCCGGGAGGGATTTCCGCCCGGCACCCCCTGGGCCACCATTCCCGACGACTGGCCGTGCCCCGACTGCGGCGTGCGGGAGAAGATCGACTTCCTCGGCGTCGGGAGCGAAGCGAGCGGGCCGGATGATTCCGGCGCCGGGAGCGAAGCGAGCAAGTCGAATGAATCCAGCGAAGGGAACTCTGTGCGATGAACTTCAAGCTCTTCCGTTGTGAGGTCTGCGGTTTCGAGTACGACGAAGAGCTCGGCTGGCCGGAGGACGGCATCGAGCCGGGCACCCGCTGGGCCGACATCCCCGACGACTGGAGCTGCCCGGACTGCGGTGCGGCCAAGGCCGATTTCGAGATGGTCGAGGTGGCCCGTCCGTGAGCGCCGCCACCACCCGGGGCGGTTCGGTGGTGATCGTCGGCACCGGGGTAGCCGGCATCACGGCTGCGGAGTCGCTGCGTTCCAACGGTTTCGACGGAACAATCACCGTGTTCGGGGAGGAGCCACAACTCCCCTACCGACGAACGGCGCTGAGCAAGAACCTCGTCGACGGCGACCTGACGGATGCCAAGATCACGCTCCGTCCGCCCGGGTACTGGTCGGATCGGGGCATCGAGATCGTGACCTCGACGCGCGTCGCCGACGTCGACACCTCGTCGCGGCGGGTCTGCCTCGCCGACTCCTCCCAAGTGGATTACGACGCGCTGGTCCTGGCCACCGGAGGGCGTGCCCGGCGACTCCCCGGCACGACGTCGTCCCCGCTCGCCCTGCGCACCCGGCACGACGCGGCGGAGCTCCGGCACGCGATCCAGGACGGGCCGGTGATCGTTCTCGGCGGCGGACTGATCGGACTGGAGATCGCCGCAGCCGTGGCGTCGACCGGTGACGGTTCGCGCGTCACCGTCATCGAGCGCGAGTCGTCGCTGTTGTCACGGGTCGTTCCGGCAACGGTGGCCGAGGCGGTGGCGACCCTGCACCGGGAACGCGGGGTGCAGATCCTCACCGGCGTGGTGCCCACCACGATCACCGCCGAGTCCGTGGCGTTGGCGGACGGGCGGACGTTGACCGGAACGGTGATCAGCGCGATCGGAATGGAGCCCGATCTCGAATTGCCGCGCATCGCAGGGATTCCCGTCGATGCGGCCGGGATCGTCGTCGACGATTCGCTGCGAACCCGAGTCCCCGGCGTCTACGCGGCCGGCGACGTCGCGGCGCGGCCCCATCCGTTGACGGGCGCACCGATGCGTGCCGAGCAGTGGCTCACCGCGACCGAGCACGGCAGACTGGTCGCCATGACGATCGCCGCCGACCTCGGGCTGGACACCGGCATCAGCACTGCGGTACCGCGTGTGCCACTGGCCTGGACGATGCAGTACACGATTAACATCCAGATCGTCGGGTGGCCGACATCGGGAGATCGTGTGGAGGTCGACCTGGACGACTCCTGCTCTGTCGTGCGGGCTTTCGCCGGCAGTCGTCTCGTCGGCGCGGTCTGCCTGGGCAGGGGCGGCTCGGGACGATCCCTGCGCGCCGAGATCGAGTCATCTCTCCAGCCGGTCGGTGCGCGCGGATGACGACTCGCAACTATGCGCAGGACAGCAAAGCCCTGCTGCACAACTCGCTGCTCGACGGACTGCACGACCTGCTGCTGGACCGGGACTGGGCGGCGGTGCGCATGTCCGATGTGGCCGCCGCGACGGGGGTCAGCCGCCAGACCGTCTACAACGAGTTCGGTTCCCGGTACGGCCTCGCGCAGGGCTACGCGGTGCGGTTGGCGGGCCGTTTCGCCGGCCATGTCGCGGACTCACTGGCGAATTCGGTCGGCGACGTCACCGACGCCCTGCACAAGGGTTTCGGTGAATTCTTCGCCGGGGTCGCCACCGACCCGCTGATCGCCTCGCTGCTGTCCGGCGAGGCCAAACCCGATCTGATGAAGCTGATCACCACTGATGCGGCACCGATCATCACCACGGCCGCCGACCGGCTGGCCGAGGCCTTCCGCGAGTCCGAGTGGCTGTCGATGCCGGAGTCCGACGTCGTGCGGATCTCGCGCGCGATCACCAGGATGGCGCTGAGTTACATCGCGATGCCCCCGGAGGGCGATCGCGACGTCGCATCCGACCTCGCCGAGGTCATCGCCCCCGCCATCGAGGCGGCCCGCACGCGGGTGTGACGTCAGCGCCGCAGCAGGTTCCGCGTGCCTCGACGGATCACCGCGCGGTAGATGCGGTCGATCGTGCCGATCCGCGCGTCCTCCGGGTCCACGAGTTCGTTCTCCGCGATGAGGGACTCCTCGCCGTCGATCGTCTCGTGATCGAATGCCTCGAGTGTCCGGCCCGGGCCGGTCAGCCGATCGACCGCCCCGACGAGTGAGTTCTCCTGTGCCACAGCATCGTCGAACACCTCGTGGTCGATGCCCAGATGCTCGGACAACAACCGCGTGCGCATGGACAGGATCGTCTCGCGCAGGTCGCCGTCGGCAGGGTCGTTCGGATCGGCCTCGATGGCGACGTCACACTCGCTGTCGAATCCGAGCGACCGGTTGTTGAGGTTCGAGGATCCGATGCGCAGGAGGACGTCGTCGACGATGAGCACCTTGGCGTGCACGTAGATCGGGTCCCCCTCGGCGGTCACCGGGTAGAAGGCGCGGAACCTGTCGTACTTGTCGGCGCGCCACAGGAGTTGCAGCAGTTTGTGCCGCGCACCGTCCATGGCGAGCCGTTCCACCGGACTGTCCGCATGCCTCGGCAGCACCAGGACGATCTCGGGACCCTCGGGCTCGGCGAGCCGTTCCGCCAGGGCGTCCGCGACCTCGCGCGCCGCCAGGTACTGGCTCTCGATGTAGATGGTTCGGCGGGCGGCGGCGAAGGCCGCGCGGTACAGGCGTCGGATCTCCTCGACCTGGGGCCGGTCGTCGTACTGCGGAATCGTCCGGGCCACCGCGACGTCGCAGTCGGTGAACGTGACGTCGAGATTCGTCGGCCAGATGTCGGGGCCGTCGGTGTCGACGAGGGGTTTGAGGCTCTCGCCGGTGGCGGCCTCCCACCGGTCGAGCGCGACTGACGCGACCACGCGCGCGGCGTCGCCGTCGAGGGCGACGGTGACGTCGTGCCAGGGCCCATGCGGCCGGTCATCGGGATCCCGGCGGAACTCGTTGTGCGACAGATGTTCCGAAGTGTCCCACCGGTTCACCGTCATGTCGATGCCGCCACAGAACGCGAACTGGTCGTCGATCACCGCGATCTTCTGATGATGCGCGGCGGAGACGGGGTGGGCGGCGTCGATCCGGTAGTGCAGACGACGGCCGGTGAGCAGATCCTGGATGAAGGGCGGCGCGACTCCGCGCAGGATGCCGGTGAACGCGCCGGTGCTCCAGCGCAGGACGTGGATCTCCAGTTCCGGACGGTTGTCGATGAGCCACCTCAGGAAGTCACCGAGCACGTCGGGGACCTCGTCATCGGCGGTCCGCGGATCGAGCCGGATCCGGGTGTCCACGTCCCAACCGATGAGGACGATGCGGCGCCGGGCCTGCAGCAACGCCGACTTGGCGTGCAGGAAGTAGTCCGCCGCGTCGACGATGCATGCGACGCGGTCGGCGGTCGCGATCTCCCGGCACGTGTCCCCGGCACGCAGGATCGGCTCGTGATCTGACTCGTCCACCGCGTTCTCCTTGAATCGCCTTGGCCCCCCGACCGGCGCCCATTGTGCCAAGCGCGCATGTCGCCCGCGCGGGCGAGGCGCCGGGCGAACGCCGGCGAAGACGAGAAACGAGGCGCGGCCACGGACGATGCCTACACTCTTCGAGGTGAGCGCCGACACGACTGCAGACCGACCCGCAGGCAGTGCGGGCATGCGCCCGGTGCGTCGACGTGGTCGGCGGACGCTGATCGCCGCGGCGCTGGTCGTGATCGTCGTCGCGGGCATCGGTCTCGTCGCGTGGCGGGCCGTACCCGAACGGTGGTTGCCCTGGGATACCGCCGAGTTCCCGCAGATCGACGCCGCGGAACTCACGCCGGCCCAGCGCCGCGTCGTCGAGGCGGTGCGCCACGAACACACCGCCCAGCGTCCCGGGACGTTCTACTCCGAGGGCGTCGACGAACCGTGGTGCGCGAACTTCGTGAGCTGGATCATGCGGACCGCCGGCAATCCGCTGGTCAACCCCCACTCCGGTCACTGGCGCATCCCCGGCGTGTACACGCTGCAGGAGTACTACGAGGCCGCCGGCCGGTTCGACGCGGTCGGCGAGCAACCGCCCAGAGTGGGCGACGTCGTGCTCTACGACCGGTCATCGGGATTCGGACAGCACACCAACATCGTCGTCGCGGTCGATGGTGAGTCCGCCGTCACCGTGGGCGGCAACGAGATGGGCCGCATCCGGGTGCATTCGCTGGACTGGCGCTCCGACGGCGGTGTCGTCGGGTTCGGTCGCGGATTGCCGGGGTGACGATGACTGACTTCACCGGGTTCCCGGAGGCCGCTCTCGACTTCTACGACGATCTGGAGATCGACAACTCCAGGGTGTTCTGGGAAGCCCACAAGGACACCTACCGTGCCGCGGTGGCCGAACCCATGCGCGCCATGACCGACGCGCTGGCCGACGAGTTCGGCCCGGCCAAGATCTTCCGACCGCACCGCGATGTCCGGTTCTCGAAGGTCAAAGCGCCGTACAAGACCCATCAGGGCGCGTTCGTCGCCGTGGCCCCGGCCACCGGGTACTACGTGCAGATCGGCGCGCCGGGTGTTCGCGTCGGCGCGGGCTTCTACGAGGCCACCCCGGCCCGACTCGCCGAGATTCGGAAGTCCATCGACCACGACCGCAGCGGACCCGAGCTCGAGAATCTGCTCCGGCGGCTCACGGAGGACGGCTGGGAGCTCGCCGGGGACCGGCTGAAGACCGCACCTCGCGGGTACGACGTCGCTCACCCGCGGATCGAACTGCTCCGCCACCGATCACTGTCGGTGGGCCGCGACTACGGATTCGACGAGATCATCCATTCGGCGGAACTCGTCGATCGGGTGCGGCGGGACTGGCGGGCGACGGTCCCGTTGGTCGAATGGATCGCGGCCCGCACCGGTAGCTGAGAGCCCGCACCGACCGGTTCGCGCGCCACATGGAAACGACCAGACGGCGACTTCGACGGTTGGCGCGCGCGTGCGACGGGAGGCGGGTGATACTGGTCGCCGACCGCGTCCGAGATCCGAGGACGATCACAGGCACCCGGGTGGACCTCCGATGACGATCCGAGTTTGGACCCCGATGCCCCGAGGAGCACCGATGACCGACACCGTCCACTACGGGCACATCTTCCATCTCGCCGGCAGTCCCGCGATCACCGAGGCGGTGGACGCGCTGGTGTCGATACCCGACGGAGCCCTGGTCGTCGGAGCCGACGGTACGATCCGGTTCGCCGGCCAGAGATCGGATCTCCCTTCCGAATTCGCGACCGCGGAGGCGCACGAGCACCCGAGCGGGTATCTCATCCCGGGCTTCGTCGACACCCACATCCACTTCCCCCAGACCTACGCCGGCGACTCCTACGGCGGCGGGCAACTGCTCGAATGGCTCAATCTGTGCATCTTCCCGTCCGAATCCAAGTTCGCCGACCCCCAGTTCGCCCAGGCCGCCGCGGTCGAGTTCACCCGGCGACGGGTCGCCGCGGGTACGACGGCGATGATGGTGTTCGGTTCCGCCTTCCCCCACGCCCAGGACTCCCTGTTCACCGAGACGCAGAAGGCCGGGCTGCGTATCGTGGCCGGCCGCGGCATCCAGACCGTCGGCGGTGACACCGCCAAGCCGCTGCTGACCTCGGAGGAGGAGGCGATCCGCCTCACCCGGGCCGAGATCGACAAGTGGCATGCCGCCGACACCGGCGACTACCGGACCGCGTTGCTGCACGTCGCGATCGTGCCGCGGTTCTCGCTGTCGGTGACCACCGAGACGCTGAAGAACCTCGGCGACCTGTACGACGAATATCGCGAGCAGGGCGTCTACGTCCACAGCCACCTCAACGAGAACAACCGTCCCGGCACCGGAGAGGTGGACACCACCAAGGAGGTCTACCAGGTCGACTCCTACCTCGACACCTATGACGGGAAGTTCCTGCCCGGATCGCGGGTCGGCGGCAAGAGCCTGCTCGGTCCGCGGACCATCCTCGCGCACTGCGTGCACTGCCAGGATGCCGAACTCGCGCGCATGGCCGAGACCGGTACCTCGATCTCGCATTGTCCGGTGTCCCAGTTGTTCCTCGGATCCGGCACGATGCCGTGGAAGCGCACCGTGGCGGCGGGTGTGAACATCTCCGCCGGAACCGATTTCGGCGGCGGCGACGAATGGCTTGTCCCGCGCGTACTCGGAGATGCCTTCAAACAGCACATCACCGAGCCCGGAGACGCCGGGGTGTCGATGCACCCGGCCGAAATGCTGTTCATCGGGACCGTCGGCGGGGCCCGGGCACTCGACATGGAGAACCGTTTCGGCAACTTCGATGAGGGCAAGGAAGCCGACTTCCTGGTCATCGAACCCGTGGACGCCCTGAAGTCCACGCTGGAGAACGCCGTCCGGTCCGACGATCCCGATCTCGCCCGCGACCAGACCCTGTTCGGCCTGCTGATGGGCCTGCGCGAGTCGTCCATCGCCGAGGTCTATGTCCAGGGGCGTCGGGTCACCGTCTGACCGGCCACCAGAACCCGACCGGCAGGACACGACGATCGTCACCGCACACGACGCCACCGACACCGCAGGCACCACCGCGATCATCGCGGTGTCGGTGTTCCACGCCGCCACCGGCGATTTCGCGGAGTGGGCCGCGACGCTCGCCGCGTCGGCCACCGACTCCGACGGCTGTCTGGGTGTCGCGATCTCGGCGGTGACCGACGGACATTTCGACCCGGCGGTCGCCACCACCTTCGTCGACGAGGACGCCCTGGACCGGTGGCTCGCCGGCTCGGGTCACCGCGCGGCGCTCGAGGCCGGACGAGCGCGCGGCTGGCTACCGGCGGCGCCCGTGCTCGAGCTCGTCGACGGTCGGTCGCCGCCGCCCGGTGTCGGCGCGTTCCGGCACGACATCGTCGCCGGAGCGGTACCCGAATTCATTGCGGCACAACACGTGCTGACCGACGCAGCAAGCGAGTTCGGCGGTTACGAGGGCACCGCGCTGTTCGTCGATGCGCAACAGGAGACATCGCTGTCGGTGTTGCGGTTCCGCACGGACCGCCAGCTGGCGGCCTGGGTCTCGTCGAGCCGACGCAGCGAAGCGCTCGCCGGGCTGCGTTCGAGCCTGACCCATGACTTCGAGACGATGGCCAGCACGACGGCCTTCGGCACCACGGTGCGCACCGATCGCGGCCGGATTCTTCAGACACCGAATTGGAAGTCGGCGATGATGGTGCTGCTGGTCCTGTACCCGACCGTGATGACCCTCTCCAGGTTCCTCGGCCCGACACTCGATCGTCTCGGTGCGGAGCCGTGGCTGGCATTGTGGCTGAGCCAGGTGGTCAGCGTCTCGCTCATGCAGTGGTGGCTGATGCCATGGGCCTCGCGCCCGTTCCGGCGGTGGCTCGATCCGGTAGACGGAAGCAACTGGCGCAGCAACATCGCGGGAGCGGGTACGGTCCTGCTCCTCTACCTCCTGTGTCTGACGGTGTTCGCCAACGTGACGTGGCTCCAGTTCTGGGACTACGCCGACGCCTGATCTCGGCTCACCCCACGATCCCGTCGACGTACAACCAATGGCCGTTCGCTCGAACGAAACGACTGCGCTCGTGCAGCGATCCACGCTCCGCACCTCGCCGATAGTGGGCCGTGAACGTGACCTCTCCCTCGACCTCGAACAGTGACCCGCCACTACTCGACTCGATGTCGAGGCGGTACCAACGCATCGACTCGTCCAGATCGAGTGCGGCGGGGCGGGTGTCGGGATGCCAGCTCGCGAGCAGATGATTCCGATCGCCGAGCGCGAAAGCGGTGAAACGCGAACGCATCAACGTCTCTGCGGTCGGCGCGGCCCGCTCACCGGCGAGAACGGGACCGCAACAGTCGTCGAGCGACAAGCCGGACGTGCACGGGCATCTCTCGGGGACGTCCCGCATTTCCGAACCGCGTTTCACCCCTCGATCGTAGGGTAGACAGGAGTGGCGGCCCGCCCGGGCGGCGGACCCACCGCGGACTATGCCCAGATGTTCTCACGATTGGAGCGATTACCTTGTCGGACAATGTGTATCGAGTCATCGAAGTGGTCGGATCGTCATCGACCGGCACCGACGACGCCATTCGTAACGCGATCGCTCGTGCCTCGCAGACCGTCAAGCATCTCGATTGGTTCGAGGTCACCGAGACCCGCGGCCACATCGAGGAAGGTCAGATCGCGCACTTCCAGGTCACGCTGAAGATCGGTTTCACGCTCGAGTCCTCTGCCGACGCGGCACAGTGACCCGCGACCTCACCGCCGTGAGTTCGCGGCGGTGAGGAACGCACCGATCTCGGCCCCGACGGTGCGAGGAGACGCCCGCGTTCGGCATGCGCCCGGTCGGGTCCGAACCTAGACTTCGGGGGATCATGACGCGCACTCAGCTCCTCCCCGGCCGGTCGATGCGATGAAGTACACACAGACGATCGCCGGCACCACCTATGGGTTCGACGGCCTCGTCGAACTCATGGCGAAGGCCACCCCACGCCGATCCGGCGATGAACTGGCCGGTTGCGCCGCCGGCTCCGACGCCGAACGTGCCGCGGCCGCATGGCAACTCGCCGATGTGCCACTGAGCCGATTTCTCGACGAGCCGCTGGTGCCTTACGAGTCCGACGAGGTGACCCGACTGATCGTCGACACCCATGACCGGACCGCGTTCGCCGAGATCGCCGACCTGACCGTCGGCGGGTTCCGGGACTGGCTGCTGGAGATCGCCACCCGATCCGATGCCGGTGAACGTCTCGCCCGCGTCGGCCCCGGACTGACCCCCGAGATGGTGGCCGCCGCGTCGAAGATCATGAGGAACCAGGACCTGATCCTGGTGGCGGCGGCGACCAGGGTGACGTCCGCCTTTCGCACGACCATCGGACTGCCCGGCCGGATCGCGACGCGCCTACAGCCCAACCACCCCACCGACGACCCACGCGGAATCGCCGCGGCGACCCTCGACGGCCTGCTCATGGGCTGTGGCGACGCGGTCATCGGGATCAACCCGGCGTCGGATTCGCCGCGGGCGACCGCCGACCTGCTCCACATGCTCGATGACATCCGGCAGCGTTTCGAGATCCCGATGCAGTCGTGCGTGCTGTCGCACGTGACGACCACGGTCGACCTCATCGAGCAGGGGGTGCCGGTCGATCTCGTGTTCCAGTCGATCGCGGGCACCGAGGGCGCCAACAAGGGGTTCGGCGTGACCCTGGACATCTTGCGCGAGGCCGACGAGGCGGGACGGTCGCTGCGCCGCGGAACCGTCGGCGACAACGTGATGTACCTGGAGACCGGTCAGGGATCGGCGCTCTCGGCCGGTTCGCATCTCGGCACCGGCGGCAAGCCGGTCGACCAGCAGACCCTGGAGACGCGGGCCTACGCGGTGGCGCGGATGCTGAAACCGTTGTTGATCAACACCGTCGTCGGCTTCATCGGACCCGAATATCTCTACGACGGCAAACAGATCATCCGCGCGGGACTCGAAGATCACTTCTGCGGCAAGCTGCTCGGGCTCCCGATGGGTGTCGACGTCTGCTACACCAATCACGCCGAGGCCGACCAGGACGACATGGACACGCTGCTCACCCTGCTCGGCGTCGCCGGCGCCGCGTTCGTCATCGCCGTGCCCGGGGCGGACGACGTGATGCTCGGTTATCAGAGCCTGTCGTTTCACGACGCCCTCTATGTCCGTGAGGCACTCGGACTGCGGCCCGCGCCGGAGTTCGAATCCTGGCTGGCGCGACTCGGCATGACCGACGGCGCCGGTCGCATCCTGCCGGTCGATCCGGGCGAATCCCCACTCCTGCCACTGGCGTCCGGGCGATGACGCCGACCCAGCCCGCACCCGCGGACGATCAGCCGACCCCGGACCCCTGGACCGAGCTGCGCCGGAGCACACAGGCCCGGATCGGACTCGGACGCGCGGGCAATTCGCTTCCGTCGCAACGAGTTCTCGAGTTCCAGTCCGCTCACGCAGTCGCCCGCGACGCCGTCCACGAGCCGCTCGACGTCGAGGATCTCACGCGCGCGATCGGCGAACTCGACCTCGATCCCCCGATCGTGGTCCGGAGTCGCGCGGCAACGCGCAGCGAGTACCTGCGCCGACCCGACCTCGGCCGGCTACCCGAAGATCTTGCGCAGGTCCCGCACGCCGACGCCGAGATCGGGATCGTGCTGGCCGACGGACTGTCACCGCGGGCCCTCACCGATCACGGCGGCGGCTTGGTCGCGGCACTGTTACGTCAATTCGACGGCCGGTACTCGATCGCGCCGCCGGTCATCGCGACCGAGGCCCGCGTCGCCCTCGGTGATCACATCGGCGAGGCGCTCGGCGTCAGCACGCTCATCGTGATCATCGGCGAGCGCCCCGGCCTCTCGGTCGCCGACAGCCTGGGCGTCTATCTCACCCACCTCCCCCGGCCGGGACGCGCCGACTCCGACCGGAACTGCATCTCGAACATCCACCCGCCCGACGGTCTGCACTACGACGTCGCCGCACGGACGACTGCCGCGCTCATCGACGGCGCCCGGAAACTCGGACGATCCGGTGTCGCACTGAAGGACATGTCGCGCACGGACGCCCTCGCGCAGATCGACGACGCGGAGGCACTCCCGCACGAGTCGTGAGTGCGTTTCACTCCCTGAGGTGCGAGCGAAGCGAGCCTCCTTCTGCTCGCTAATCCGAAAGGACGACACAACCATTGCTCCCTGAGGTGCGAGGAGCGCAAGCGACGAGCCACGAAGGGTTTGACGACGCATCTCACCAAGACCCTTCGTGACGCTCGCAAGCTCGCTCCTCAGGGAGCAGGGGTCGGGCTCGCAAGCTCCGGCCTCCTCAGGGAGCAGTAAATGGGCCCGCTCCGAGCACAACGAGTTCGTTCTAGTCCACGACGGCCGCCAGGTGCAGCTACTGAGGTGCGAGCGAAGCGAGCCTCGAAGGACTCCATACGTGTCTCACCCGGCCCTTCGTGGCTCGTCGCTAACGCTCCTCGCACCTCAGGGACCAGTTGGGTCTGTGCTTCTTTCGGATCAGGGAGCGGAGGGGTCAGGTCCCGAGGATCTTCGCCTTCTGTGCGGCGAACTCGGCCTCGGTGAGGATGCCCTGCTGGTACAGGGCTCCGAGCTCCTTCAGCGCCGAGATGGTGTCCGTCGGGGTCGATGCGGGCGCCTGCTGCTGAGGCGGCGGGGCGTACTGGGGTTGTGCGTACTGCTGTTGTGCGCGTGGGTCCTGGGCAGCGGCACCCTGCTGAGCCCATCGGCTCGCCTGGCGTCGGGACACCCGGTTGCTCACCGCCGTCGCGGTGCCGGAGATGACGGCGGTGCGGGCGACGCCGCGGAGAAGTCCTGGCATGGTCTATCCTTTCGGGGTTTCAGGTCGGTGGTCGCAGTGCGCTACGCGGTCGGAGCGGCCGGCGCCGCCTCGTCGGCCGCATCGAGTTGGGCGAGCAGTGCGTTCACCGGTATCCGGCCCGAAGCGACGAGCTGTCCGCCGCCCTTTCGGACGGCCGTGGCGAACGGAGCAGCCCATGCGTTCTCCCAGACGAGGACGGCCGCGCTCGACCCCGGATCGATCACTGTGGCCGCCTCCGCGAGGTCGGAGTCGTCGAGCAGGGAGGTCGCCGCGCCGTCGAAGATCGCGAAATCCGCGCCGAGCGAGTTGATCTCGAGCCGGGCGACCGTACCGTCGGCGTCCTTGGTGATGAAGGCGATGTCGATCAGTCGCACGATCCCGCGGTCGATCAGATCGATGAGATGTGGAAGTGCCTCACCGGTCGGCTGCTTGCCCGTCCACTCGACCACGATGTAGTCGATGGGTCCGAGTTCGCGGTCAGCCGTCTGGTCGACACCTGCTTGGTCGTCCAATTTCTTCTCCCTGTCTCGTGCCGGCGATGTGACCGTCTTGCAACGGGCCCCGGTCACGACCTCAGATCCACCACCGAACGTCCCGGTTGCGCCTCGTACAGTTCGCCGATCTCACTGGCGTACTTGGTCGCAATCGGCTTGCGGCGCAACTTCATCGTGGGGGTGAGCTCGTCGCCGCCAGGATCCCAGGCGGTCGGCACGATGGTAAATCGTTTGACCTGCTCCACGCGGGACAGTGACCGATTTCCGGCACGGATTGCCACCGCCACCTCTTCCACCACGTCGGGGTGCGAGGACAACTCGGTCAGGTCGGCACCGGACAGGTCGAGTCGCTTGGCCCGCGCGGCCGCCGCATCCGGGTCGAGAACCACGAGCGCGGACACATAGGGCCGGCCGTCGCCGATCGCCGCGACCTGACCGATCAGCGACGACGCCGCCTTCATCGCGTTCTCGATGTTGGTGGGCGACATGTTCTTCCCGGACTCGTTGATCATCAATTCCTTCTTGCGGTCGACGATGGTCACGTTGCCGTCACCGTCGATCGTCGCGATGTCACCGGTCGACAGCCAGCCGTCGGCATCGATCGTCTCGGCCGTCTTGTCGGGCTGTTTGCGGTAGCCGCGCATCACGACCGGTCCGCGGACGAGGAGCTCTCCGTCGTCAGCCAGTCTCACCTCCATGCCGCGGACCGGTTTGCCGACGGTGCCGATCCGGAGGTTGTCGCTGGTCGTCATCGTCGAGACGCCGGTGGTCTCCGACATCCCCCAGACCTCGAGAACCGGGATACCGAGTCCCAGGAAGAACTTCAGCACCTCCGGTGGGATCGCGGCCGCACCCGATCCGGCGAAGGAGACCTGGTCGAGGCCCAGCGCGGAGCGGACCTTGTGCAGCACCAGGCGATCGGCGAGACCGTGTGTGAGACCGCCGGAGCCCTTGCCGTCGATCTGGGCCTGCGCCGCCGAGGCCCCGGCGCGGAACGCCCAGTCGGCGAGCGCCTTCTTGACCGGGCTGGACTCCTCGGCCAACTTCGCCTCGATCCCCGCTCGGATCTTCTGCCACACCCGCGGCACCCCGAAGAAGAAC
The DNA here is from genome assembly GCF_042672305.1 of Gordonia sp. NPDC127522. Classification (NCBI taxonomy): domain Bacteria; kingdom Bacillati; phylum Actinomycetota; class Actinomycetes; order Mycobacteriales; family Gordoniaceae; genus Gordonia; species Gordonia sp. NPDC127522. Next base: position 192,385 of record NZ_JBHXVK010000006.1, on the reverse strand, counting down.
GTCGGGTGCACGTCGGGAAGGGCCGCGGCGATCTCCCGGGGATCGGGCACCGTGGTGATCTGGATGCCGCGCATCATGTTGGCGGCGTGGGAGGAGACCCGGTCGGCGATGTGCGCTGCGGGTAGATACGAGATGGCCCGGTCGTCGAAGCCGGCTTGAACGATCTCGGCGAGCGCCGTCATCTCGGCGACGATGTTGCGATGGGTGATCTCGACACCCTTCGGCGGGCCGGTGGTGCCCGAGGTGTAGATCAGGGTCGCGAGGTCCTCGGGTTCCACCGCCTGCCACGCCGCGGTGAAGTCGAATCCGGCCGGCGGCGGGGACTGTTCGAGATCGGCCATCGACAGCGCGCCCGTCGCGACGCCGTCGACGACGATCGTGGTGGACACCCCGGTCGCCGCGGCGGTGATCGCGGGCAGGAACACCTGCTCGGTGACGACGACGGTGTTCTCCGCGTTGCCGAAGAGGTACTCGATCTGTTGGGGCGAACTGGTGTTGTAGATCGAGAACGGAACCGCGCCGAGGTGAAGCGCCGCGGCGTCGACGAGGTGGAACTCGGGGCGGTTCGTCAGCATGATCCCGACGGTGTCACCGCGCTTGACCCCCAGGGCCGCGAGCCCGCCGGCGATGGCTTCGACGCGCGCGGCGTACTCCGCCCACGTAATCTCCTGCAGCCCACCGACCGTACGGATGGCGACGGCGTCGGGCCGTACGGTGACCGTCTGCTGGAACGCGGCGGGCAGCGTCGCCACTGCGACACCGGTCTGATGGGGGAAGGTGATGGTCTCTGCAGTGGTCATGACAGTCCTCGACTGGCCGAAGTGATGTGTTGCACGTCACATTAGCCAGTCCGGGCGTGCGTCACGGCCGGTTCCGGTGAATGGTGAACGCTTGACAAAAACCCCAGATCAGGACCGTTTGTCGAGCGAAGGATGCTCGGTCAGCGACTCGAAATTCCAGGCGCCGCCACCGGTCAGTTCAAGCAGATCGGTGTGATGCTGGTCGGTGGTGCTGCGATGACTCACCGACACGAGGATCGTGTCCGGGAGCTCCGTGCGGATGAGCGAGTACAGCGAGTACTCCAGCCCCTCGTCCACCGCCGAGGTCGCCTCGTCCATGAACACGGCCTGCGGCCGGGTCAGCAGGATGCGCGCGAACGCGATGCGTTGCTGCTCGCCCGGGGAGAGCACCTTGACCCAGTCCTCCTCGTCGTGGAGCCGGCCGACCAGATGCGGGAGGAAGACCTTCTCGAGCGCCGCCTTGATGGCCTCGTCGCCGACGTCGTCGGGCAGCGCCGGGTAGGCGACCGCCGTGCGCAGATCCCCCAGCGGGATGTAGGGCATCTGCGACAGGAACAGCGTGTGCTCCCCCGGCGGCCGGGTGAACTCGCCGTCGATGAAGGGCCACAGTCCGGCGAGGCCGCGGAGCAGTGTCGTCTTGCCCGAGCCCGACCGCCCCTTGACGACGAGAGCCGCCCCGGGTGCGAGGGAGAGGTTGAGCGCGGTGATGAGTTCGTCGCCGCTCGGGGTCTTCACGTCGACGTCCGACAGAGCGACGGCGCGTTCCCGATCCACGGTCGTGACCTCGGCCATGGTCCGCGACCGTGCATCGGCGTCGGCGAGACCGTCGAGACGGATGATCGACGCGCGCAGAGCGGTGAAATCGTCGTAGGCGTTCCGGAAGAACGACAGGGCGTCGTGCATCTCGGCAAAAGCCGACGACGTCTGCGACACGTCACCGAGTCTGATCTGCCCGTCGAAGAATCGTGGTGCCTGCACGATGTACGGGAACACCACCGAAAGCTGCGAGATGCTGAAGTTCCAGCCGACGAACGCCAATCTCACGTAGATGATCTGCCAGAAATTTCGCACAACAGCGCGGAACCTGGTCATCAGATTCCGGTGTTCCGCACGCTCGCCGCTGTAGAAGGCGACGTTCTCGGCGCCATCGCGGATGCGGACCAGCGCGTAGCGGAAGTTCGCGGTGAGGCGTTCGCGCCAGAAGTTCAACCGGATCAGCGGGCGTCCGATGGCGAACGCCACCACGCTGGCGACGAGCACATAGATCAGAACCAGCCACATCATCATGCGCGGGATCTCGATACCGAAGACGTTCAGCGGGCCCGACAGATCCCAGAGCACGATTGCAAAGGACACGATCGACGCGCATGCGGGCAAGACGCCGTTCGTGGACAACCCGTTCCCGCCCCAGAACAATGACGAGCCGACGGTCGCGAGGTTGGTGATGTCGGCCTCGATACGTTGATCGGGGTTGTCCACACCCGGGTGGATATCGGCGGAGCTACGAGTCGGCTCGGACTTGTCGCGTCCGAACCGCCTGCGCCGCAACAGTCCCGCGCTCAGATCGACGAACCGGTTGCGGTAGAAGGCACGTCCGGCCATCCAGTCGGCCGTGGCACCCTCGGTGAGCCAGTAGCGCAGCCTGATCTCGAACGCCGCCCCTGCATAGATCTCGACCATGGTACGCACGACGTGGATGGTCGCGAGGATGCCGAACACGGCCATCGAGTGCCAGAACGCGCTCTTGCCGATCTCGAGCATCTCAGCACCCTGGGGACCGCCGGCGGCCAAGCCCTCGCCCGCTGTCTGGAGCGAGTTGAAGAGGTCGTTGCTCCAGTACGAGACGAGCACGGTGACCCGTACACCCAGCAGCGACAACAAAGTCAGCGCGATGACGAGACCCCAGGCCGCAACCCGCGTCTCGCGCTCGGTGAAGAATCCGCCGATGACCCGCCACAGTGGACCGGCCCATCGGCTGTACCGCGACAGCAGGTAACCGATGAGGAGAACTGCCACGGCCGAGATCGCGAACGCGGTGGCCAACCACTTCAGACTGGCCCACACCTCGTTGCCCCAGTCGATGCTGTACTCCACGCCCACTCCTCGCGTCGGATGGCCCGGCGGCGGGCATCACGGTCGACAACCCCCCGGTCGATCGCAGCGAGGGCCCCGTCGCCACAACGGGTCCGGGCCTCAACGATGATCCGGCGCAGTTTAACCCGGCGTTCACCCGGTGTCCGGGCAACCGCGTCGACGCGGCGGCGGCCGGTCGCCGGAAGCGCGGAATGTCGGTTTTGTCGACTGGTTCGGTGACGTCAGCCCAGCGGGCGCAGCACCGCGCCCTGCTGGAGCGCCGCGGTCGAGACCGACTCCGCGAAGCGGCGGTCGGCATCGCCGACGCTGACGAGATAACCCGCGTCGGTGTAGTCCACGCCGCTCACCTCGAAGGTGAGTTGGCACCCGTCGTCGCCGCGGAGGAACACCGACAGGGTGGTGGTCGCCACCTCACCGCCGGCCGCGTCGTACAGGACGACCGGTGCGCCGCGAGCCAACGTGCCGCCGTCTGGGAGCGCGGCGTTCTCGGTCAGACAATCCGCAACGACCCCGCCCTTGGCGGTGAACGTGGGCGTGGTCAGGAGGCCGGCGACGACCGCGACACCCACGATGACCGCGAAGACGATCATCGCGGCCGTGGTCGCGACGATGACCGGGACACGCGTGCGTCGCTGCCACGTCCGGCGCGGCAGCGGTGGGCCGGGGTCCAGCCACATCTCGGGTGCGGGGCCGTACCCCGGGGTCATCGACGCGCCCGTGCCGCGATCCATCAACTCCCCCTGCACACCGGTGCGGTCACTTCTTCTTCGGCGGGAAGTACTTGATGAGCGCTTCTTGCACGACCGACGTCGCGAGAGTGCCGTCGCGCATCCAGAACCGGCCCGATCCCATCCCGCGTGACCCGGTAGCGACCGGCGACCGGGTGGCGTACAGCAGCCAGTCGTCGAACCGGAACTCGCGGTGGAACCACATCGAGTGATTGACGGTCGCGGCGAACAACCGGTCCATGCCCCAGGAGAGGCCGTGGGTGGTGATGATCGAGTCCAGCACCGTGGTGTCAGAGGCGTAACACATTGCGGCGACGTGCATCACGGGGTCGTCGGGCATCGTGCCGTCGGCCTTCATCCACACCCGGTTGTCGGTCAGCTTCTCCCCCGCCTCCTTCGCCTTCCAGCTCGGATCGTTCGCGAAACGGATGTCGATGGGGTGCAACGCATTCACGAAGGCCGCGATACGGTCCTCGTAGCCCTTGAAATGCTCCCCGAGAGTGGGTAATTCCTCCGGATACGGCACCTGGGGGATCTCCACCGCGTGCTCGAGCCCAGAAGTGTTGTCCTGGAACGCGACCAACATCGTGAAGATCTCTTCGCCGTCCTGCCTGGCCGTCACCTGACGATTGGCGAACGACCTGCCGTCGCGGAACCGATCGACGTGGTACTCCAACGGTTTGGTGACATCGCCACCACGGATGAAGTGCGCGTGCAGCGCGTGGATCGGCGGGTTGCCCCGACTCAGACTCCGGGCCGCCGCGACGACCCCCTGGCCGAGCAGCTGACCGCCGAACGTCCGGGCGGTGACCTGCTCGGGATGGTGCCCGATGAACAGGTCGTCATCCTGACGTTCGACGTCGAGCAACGCGAGTAGCTTGCCGAGATCTCCGGCCTGGTCCACGGTCATGCCTCACACCCTAGAACCCGGACGCGGCTGCGTCGTGCACCGGCCCGAGCAGGGGCAGGTGCGGTCAGTGGTCCTGCTCGCCGATCCGGTGCACGTGGATCAGGTTGGTCGAACCCACCGTCCCGGGCGGGGCCCCGGCCACGATCACCACGACGTCGCCCTCGCTGAGCCGCCCGATACGCAGCAGCTGATGGTCGACCTGGTCGATCATGTGGTCGGTCGTGTCGACGTGGTCGACGATGAACGTCTCGGTTCCCCAGCTCAGCGCGAGCTGGCTGCGGACAGCCTGGGTCGGCGTGAACGCCAGCAACGGGAGGCGCGAGTGCAGACGGGCCAGTCGACGCACGGTGTCCCCGGACTGGGTGAACGCGACCAGCGCCTTCACCTCGAGGCGCTCGCCGATGTCACGCGCCGCGTAGGAGATGACACCGCGCTTGGTACGGGGCACGTGGGACAGCGGCGGCACGTCGCGGGGGCCGGTCTCGACCGCCCGACAGATCCGGTCCATGGTCCGCACCGTCTCGAGCGGGTACTTGCCCACCGACGTCTCGCCGGACAGCATGACCGCGTCGGCACCGTCGAGCACCGCGTTCGCCACGTCGGAGGCCTCGGCCCGGGTCGGCCGCGAGTTCTCGATCATCGAGTCGAGCATCTGCGTCGCCACGATCACCGGCTTCGCGTTCTCGCGGGCCATCTGGATGGCCCGCTTCTGGACGAGCGGGACCTCTTCGAGCGGGAGTTCGACGCCCAGGTCACCACGGGCGACCATGATCGCGTCGAAGGCCAGCACGATGGCCTCGAGGTTCTCGATCGCCTCGGGCTTCTCGAGCTTCGCGATGACCGGCACCCGGCGGCCGACGCGGTCCATCACCTCGTGGACCAGTTCGATGTCGGACGGGCTGCGCACGAAGGAGAGCGCGACCATGTCCACGCCCAGTTCGAGGGCGAATTCGAGGTCGGCGATGTCCTTCTCCGACATCGCCGGCACCGAGACACTCATCCCGGGCAGCGACAGCCCTTTGTTGTTGCTGACCGGGCCGCCCTCGGTCACGGTGCACACGACGTCGTTGCCCTCGACCGCGGATACGGCGAGGCCGACCTTGCCGTCGTCGACGAGCAGGCGGTCGCCGGGGCTGGCGTCCTCGGCGAGCTGCTTGTAGGTGGTCGAGACGCGGTCGTGGTCGCCCACGACGTCGTCGACGGTGATGCGCACCTGCTCGCCGGTCTCCCAGACGGTCGAACCGTCACAACCGTCGAATCGGCCGAGCCGGATCTTGGGGCCCTGTAGGTCGGCGAGGACGCCGACGGCTTTCTCCGTGGTGTCCGAGGCCTTGCGGACGCGCGCATAGACGGCCGCATGGTCCTCATGCGTGCCGTGGCTGAAGTTCATCCGGGCCACGTCCATGCCGCTTTCGACGAGCTCTTTCAGTCGCTCGTCGCTCGCGGTGGCGGGGCCCAGGGTGCAGACGATTTTGGTTCGGCGTGTCACAAGAACACCTTAGTCCCGTCCATGGTCCATCTCCATGTCGCCGACGACATGTCACCGGCCCGCCACCGGCTGTTACCGCTGGTGGCGAGCCGCTACCGCCGAGTATGAAATTTACTTAACTTGTTGCGGCCGCGTGAGTTCGACCGAGCCCGGCGGATGGCGCCGAGGGCCTGCTCAGCGCACCGACAGGGGTAGGGACGCCGGACGGACCGGAGACGGGAGATCGGACTCGCCGACCAGGAACTCGTCGACCGCACGCGCGGTCGAGCGGCCCTCCGCGATCGCCCACACCACCAGCGACGCGCCGCGATGGGCGTCGCCGCAGACGAACACACCCGGGGCGTCGGTCTGCCAGTCGCTCCCGCAGGAGATGACGCCGCGCCGGTTCGGCTCGATCTCGAGATCGGCGAGCAGCGCCCCACCCCGTACCCCGGCGAACCCGATCGCGAACAGGGCCAGCTCGCAGGGGATCTCGAATTCCTCACTCACCGGCGTGATCTCGCGGCGTCCGTCGGCGTCGCGCGTCACCTCCACCTCGGCGAGCACCATCGTCGTGACGTTGCCGTCCTCGTCACCCTCGAATCGCTGCACCGCGACCTGGTGCAACCGTTCGCCGCCTTCGTCGTGCGCGCTCGAGGTCCGCATGATCAACGGCCACGTCGGCCACGGCGACCGCTCGTCGTCGCGCTGACCGGGCAGTTCCGGGTTGTAGTCGAGTTGCACGACCGAGGCCGCGCCCTGACGGTGCGCCGTACCCAGGCAGTCGGCTCCCGTGTCACCACCGCCGATGATCACGACGTGCTTGCCCGCGGCGGTGATGGGAGACGGCCCGTCGCCCTCGCACTCCTTGTTGGCGGGCACGAGATGCTCCATGGCGAGGTGGATGCCGTTCAGCTCCCGCCCCGGCACCGGGTTGTCGCGTGCCTCCATCGCACCGATGGCCAGGACCACCGCGTCGTGGTTCGCGCGTAGATCGGCGACCGACAGGTCGGCCCCCACGTCGCAGTTGGTGACGAAGGTCGTTCCCTCCGCCCGCATCTGGGCGATACGTCGGTCGATGTCGGACTTCTGCAGCTTGTACTCCGGGATGCCGTAGCGCAGCAACCCGCCGAGCCGGTCGTCGCGCTCGTAGACGGTGACGTCGTGACCGGCCCGGGTGAGCTGTTGTGCCGCAGCCAGTCCCGCGGGTCCCGAGCCGACGACCCCCACCGACTTGCCGGTGGTGGACTCAGGCGGCTCGGGCCCGATGATGCCTTCGGCCCACGACTCGTAGGCGATGGTCTTCTCGATGCGCTTGATCGTCACGCTGCCGCCGGTGGCCGGCTCGGAGATCGAGAGCACGCAGGCGGATTCGCACGGCGCCGGGCACACCATCCCGGTGAACTCCGGGAAGTTGTTGGTCGCGTGCAGCCTGCTGCTCGCGGCATCCCACCGGCCGCGCCGGACGAGGTCGTTCCACTCCGGGATGAGGTTGCCCAGTGGGCAACCCGCGGTTCCGGAATGACAGAACGGGATACCACAGTCCATACACCGGCGGGCCTGTCCGCTGACCTCGTCGAGGACCTTGATCGGATTGTCGGCGTGCTCGTAGACGTCGTCCCAGTCCTGGACGCGTTCGGCGACCGGACGGTACCTCGCCTCTTTCTTCGGGACCTCCAGGAACCCGCGCGGGTCAGCCACGTGCCGCCTCCATGATCGCTGAATCGACGTCGCGCCCTTCGGCTTCGGCCATCCGGGCCGCGTCGAGGACACGCTTGTAATCGGTGGGCATCACCTTGGTGAACGCCAGGCAGCGTCGGGGCCAGTCGGCCAGTATCGACGCGCCGATCGCGGAACCGGTCAGTTCCGTGTGTGTGGCGATGGTGTGCTTGAGCCAGGCGAGGTCCTCCGGGTCGGGACGCAGGAGTTCGACCATGGCCATGTTGACCTTCGCGGGATCGAGGTCGTGCACGAACGCGATGCCACCCGACATGCCGGCCGCGAGATTGCGTCCGGTCGGCCCGAGGACGACCACCCGGCCACCGGTCATGTACTCGCAGGCGTGGTCGCCCACTCCTTCGACGACCGCCGTAGCACCCGAGTTGCGTACCGAGAAGCGTTCGCCCACTCGGCCTCTGAGGTACACCTCACCGGAGGTCGCCCCGTAGAGGATCGTGTTGCCGGCGATCACCTGGTCCTCGGCGACGAACAGCGAGTCGGGATTCGGCGTCACGACGATCTTGCCGCCACACAGCCCCTTTCCGACGTAGTCGTTGGTGTCGCCGGTCAACCGGATCGTCACACCCGGCGGCAGGAAGGCTCCGAGCGACTGCCCGGCCGAGCCCTCGAGCCTGACCGTGATCGTGTCCTCGGCGAGGCCGTCGGCCCCGTACCGCCGGGTCACCTCCGAGCCGAGCAGGGTGCCGACCGTTCGGTTCACGTTGCGCACGGGCAACTCCAGGGTCACCGGGTGTGCGTCCTCGAGTGCACCCTCGGCGAGCTGGATCAGCGTCTGGTCCAGCGCGCGCTCGAGGCCGTGTTCCTGGCCCCGCACCCGACGACTCGGTCCCTTGTCCTCGACCTTGCGGAAGATCGGGCTGAGGTCGAGCCCCTTGGACTTCCAGTGCGCGACCGCGGCGTCGGTGTGCAGACGCTGCGACTGCCCGATGGCATCGTCGAGCGTGCGATAACCCAACCGCGCCAGGTACTTCCGGACGTCCGCGGCGATGAAGCGGAAGAAGTTGACCAGATGGTCGACCTGACCGGTGAAGCGGGACCGCAGCTGGGGGTTCTGCGTGGCGACGCCGACCGGGCACGTGTCGAGGTGGCAGACGCGCATCATGATGCACCCGGCGACGATCAGCGGCGCGGTCGAGAACCCGTATTCCTCGGCGCCCAGCAACGCCGCGGTGATGACATCGCGCCCGGTGCGCAGCGCACCGTCGCACTGCACCGTGATGCGGTCGCGCAGGCCGTTCAGCATCAACGTCTGCTGGGCGTCGGCGAGGCCGATCTCCCACGGAGTGCCGGCGTGTTTGAGCGAGGTGAGCGGCGACGCACCGGTGCCGCCGTCGTGCCCGGAGATGAGGACGACGTCGGCGTGCGCCTTCGACACCCCGGTCGCGACCGTCCCCACGCCGACCGCACTGACCAGCTTCACGTGGATGCGCGCCTGCGAATTCGCGTTCTTCAGGTCGTGGATCAGCTGGGCGAGATCCTCGATCGAGTAGATGTCGTGGTGCGGCGGCGGCGAGATCAGCGCGACACCCGGCGTCGAATGCCGGGTCTTCGCGATCCACGGATACACCTTGTAGGCCGGGAGTTGGCCGCCCTCACCGGGTTTGGCACCCTGCGCCATCTTGATCTGGATGTCGGTGGCGTTGATGAGGTAGTCGCTGGTCACGCCGAACCGACCCGACGCGACCTGCTTGACCGCGCTGCGGCGTTCCGGATCGTAGAGACGCTCGACGTCCTCGCCGCCCTCCCCCGAGTTCGAGCGGCCGCCGATCCGGTTCATGGCCATCGCGATGGTCTCGTGGGCCTCCGCGGAGATCGAGCCGTAACTCATCGCGCCGGTGTTGAAGCGCTTCATGATCTCCTCGACCGGCTCCACCTCGTCGAGCGGGATCGGTTCGCGCGCATCGAGATCGAAGTCGAACAGTCCGCGCAGGGTGCCGCCCTCACGCGAGAGCCGGTCGACCTCGTCGGAGTACTTCTGGAAGATCTCGGCCCGGCCGGTCTTGGTGGCGTGCTGCAGCAGGAAGATGGTCTCGGGCGAGAACAGGTGCAATTCACCCTCGCGGCGGTACTGGTACTCGCCGCCGACCTCGAGCCGACGGTAGACCTGTTCGGTGGGATTCTCCGGGAAGGCCCGGTGGTGGCGGATGCGCACCTCCTCGGCCAGTTCGTCGAGTCCGACGCCCTCGATCCGCGACACCGTACGGGTGAAGTACTCCCGCACCACCTCCGACGACAATCCGACGGCCTCGAAAGCCTGTGCCGCGGTGTAGGAGCTGATGGTCGAGATGCCCATCTTGCTCATCACCTTCAGCACACCCTTGCCGAGGGCCTCCAGATAGTTGCCGATCGCCTTGGCCCGGGTCACCCCGGTCAGCTCACCTTCGGCGATCAGATCTTCGATGGTCTCGAGTGCCAGGTAGGGATTGACCGCGGCGGCCCCGAAACCGATCAGGGTGGCGATGTGGTGGACCTCGCGGGCATCGCCGGACTCCACGACGAGGGCGACCCGCGTCCGCTCCTTGGTGCGGACCAGGTGGTGGTGCACCGCCGAGGTGGCAAGCAGCGACGGGATGGGCGCGTGCTCGGCGTCGGTGAGCCGGTCGGAGATCACCAGCGTCGTGTGCCCCTCGGCGATCGCCTGACTGGCGCGCAGCCGGAGGTCCTCCAGCGCGGCGGCGAGACCCGCACCGCCCTCGGACACCTCGTACAGCGCCCGCAGCACCTTCGCCGACAGACCGGGATTGTCACCGTCGTCATTGATGTGGACCAGTTTGGCCAGCTCGGCGTTGTCCAGTACCGGCCAGTGCACCATGATCTGGCGGCACGACGCCGCGGTCGGCCGCAGCAGGTTCTGCTCCGGCCCCATCACGCGACTCATCGACGTGACGATCTCCTCGCGGATCGCATCCAGCGGCGGATTCGTGACCTGGGCGAACAACTCGACGAAGTAGTCGTAGAGCAACCGCGAACGCTGCGACAGCACGGCGACCGGGGTGTCGGTGCCCATCGATCCGAGGGGTTCGTAGCCCGACGCCGCCATCGGGGTCAGAAGTACGCGCAGATCCTCCTCGGTGTAACCGAAGGAGATCTGGCGGCGGACGACGGTGTCGTGGTTGGGCTGGAAGACCGGCCGGTCCGGGAGCGTGGCGATGTCGAGCAACCCGGCGTGCAGCCACTCGTCGTACGCCTCGGCGTTCATGAGCTCGCCCTTGAGCTCCTCGTCCGGGATGATCCGACCCTGCTGGGTGTCGACGAGGAACATGCGGCCGGGTTCGAGCCGGCCCTTGCTGATCACGTCGTCGACCGGGACGTCGAGCACACCGGACTCGGAGGCGAGGATGACCCGGCCGTCGCGGGTCTGCCACCACCGGCCCGGGCGCAGTCCGTTGCGGTCGAGGACCGCGCCGACGACCGTGCCGTCGGTGAACGTGACGCACGCGGGACCGTCCCAGGCCTCCATGAGCGAGGAGTTGAACTGCAGGAACGCCCGACGACGGGGATCCATGTCGGGCACGTTCTCCCACGCCTCGGGCACCATCATCATCACCGCGTGGTGGACGTCCCGACCGCCGAGGTGCAGGAGTTCGAGGACCTCGTCGAGCGACGCCGAGTCGGAGGCCTCGGGCGTGCAGATCGGGAACGCGCGCTTGAGATCGCCGGGGATGAGGTCGGTCTCGAGGAGCGCCTCCCGGGCACGCATCCGGTTCCGGTTACCGCGCACGGTGTTGATCTCGCCGTTGTGCGCCACGAACCGGAAGGGGTGCGCGAGCGGCCACGACGGGAAGGTGTTGGTGGAGAACCGGGAGTGGACGATGGCGATCGCGCTGAGGCAGCGGTCATCTCGCAGATCCTCGTAGTACAGCGGGAGCTGCATCGTGGTGAGCATGCCCTTGTAGACCATCGTTCGACTCGACAGCGATGGGAAGTACAGCCCGGTGCCGGCTTCGTCGATCTCCGGTGTCACCCGTTCGGCCTGCTTGCGGAACGGGTAGATGAAGCGATCGAGGGCCAGCCCGGCGATTCGGTCGGCGCCGGGCGCCGGGTCGACGGTGACGAACAGCTGCATCATGTACGGCATGCACGCGACGGCCGTCCCGCCGACGTCGGCGTGTTCGTGGTCGACGGGGAGGTCCCGCCAGCCGAGTACGGTGATGCCCTCGTCGGCGGCGAGGGCCTCGACCCGTTCGATCGCCGCTCGGCGGAGATCGGGGTCCATGGGCAGGAAGCACGTTCCCGCGGCGTAGCTGTTCGACCCGTCCGTGGCGGGCGCGGGAAGGTCGAAGTCGACGGTCTCGCGCAGCAACTCATCCGGGAGTTGGATCAGGATTCCCGCGCCGTCACCGCTGTTGGTCTCCGCCCCGGCCGCACCGCGATGCTCGAGGTTCTCCAGCGCCAGCAACCCGTCGGCGACGATCGAATGCGAACGGCGACCGTGGATGTCGGTGACCATGGCCACACCACACGAATCGACCTCGGCCTCCGGGTCGTACAGACCCTGCTTGGCCGGCAGCGCAGAAAACAGCATCACTACCTCCACTCGAACCGAGAACCGGCTCGCTGCTGAGTGTCCAATGGGACAGCACTGGCCCGTGGAGCATTGCGCGGCGTACGAATGACCGTGCCGAGATCGGTACCGGGCTGAGTCGGAACCGTTGAGCGCTCGCGTGCTCTGGAACGGTCGGTACCGGGCGGAGGATCGCGCGCCGTGAGATCCGATCCTATCCGAACACCCGGGCTGCCGTCGTCGACCTGGAGCTGTGACCCTGCCGACGAACTACCGGGGCGACTCATCGGCACCCGGCACGATATCGACCGAGCCCGAGTCGAGGATCAGCTCGTGGCAGGACCGAACGTCAGGACTTGTCTGCGTCAGAGGAACCGGCACCGGCACCCGGTGTGGGGTCGGTGGGGGTGTCCGTCGGGATGTCGGTATCCGACTCCTCAGCGGGATCGGCGGTGTCGGTGACCGCGTCGGCGTCGGTGTCCGGGGCTGCGTCGGGAACCGAGTCGGTGGTCGAGGCGTCCTCGTCGGCCGACTTCTCGACTGCGTCCATGTCGTCGTCGGCCTCGGGGTCCGCGGAGTCCACGGTCTCGTCGGCAGCCGGTTCGTCCGCCGGCGACGTCGCCGTCTCCGGCTGGGCGGGCGCTCCGGCCTCGCTACCGGCCTCGGTACCGGCCTCGGTGGCCGAGGTCGTCTCCTCGTCGGCTCCGAGGTCGACCGCTTCGTCTGTCGGAGTCTCGGGGTGCGTGGTGGTGTCCGACTCGGCCCCGTCGAGCGCTTCGTCGGCCGGCTCGGCGACCGGCTCCTCGCCACCGGCCTCGACGGTGTCCTCGCCTGGTTCGACCGGACCGTCGGCAACCGGCTCCGCTTCGGTCGTCGAGTCCGTGTCCGGTTCGGCGCCCGGCTCCGCATCGCTGCCCGCGGTCACGGGGTCTGCGGCTGCGACCGGGTCATCCGTGTCGGCGGTGTCGTCGGTGGACGGCTCCCCCGCCGCGCCCGCCTTCCGACCCTGGTCGTCGGCATCGAACAGCGATGACCCCGCGGCACCCGTCGCCACCCCGGCGGCGGCCGGACTCGGCTCCGGTTCGATGTCCTCGTCGTACCAGTCGTCGACATACCCGGCGACACCCTGCTCCGCGAGTTCCGCGGCACGGTCGTCGTGATACATCTCCAGTCCCTGTTCGCGTCCCTTGGGCGCGACCACGAAATAGACGACGGCCGCGAGGAACACCAGCGCCGCGGTGAAGAGGTTCGGTCGGATGCCCGCGATGTCGTTGGCGACGGCCGCGCGGTCGTCGCGCAGCAACTCGATGAAGAACCGGCCCAGGCAGTAGCCCGCGACGTACAGCGCGAACAGCCGGCCGTGCCCGATGCGGAAGTACCGGTCGACGACCACCAGGAGCACGACGATGAGCACGTTCCACAGCAGCTCGTAGAGGAAGGTCGGATGGACCACCGCGACCACGACGCCGTTGGACACGCCGTCGATCAGTCCGGGGTCGGAGTACCCGGCGGCGTTCTCACGTTCGTAGATCTCCAGGCCCCACGGGAGTGTGGTCTCGCGTCCGTAGAGCTCCTGGTTGAAGTAGTTGCCGAGTCGACCGATCGCCTGTGCCAACAGGATCGGCGGCGCGATGGCGTCGCCGAAGGCCGGTAGTCGGATGCCCCGGCGGCGGGCGCCGATCCACGCACCCACCGCACCGAGCGCGACCGCGCCCCAGATACCGAGTCCGCCGTCCCAGATCTTCAGTGCGTCGATCGGTTCCTTCAGCGCATCGGCACCGAAGTACGTCTTCCAGTCGGTGATGAGATGGTAGAGCCGGCCACCGATGAGGCCGAATGGGACCGCCCAGATCGCGACGTCGAGAACCTCGCCGTCCTGGCCACCGCGGGCCATCCATCGGCGGTTGGCCCACCAGACCGCGACGATGATGCCGACGATGATGCACAACGCATACGCGCGCAGCGGGAAGGGTCCGATCTCCCACACGCCCTGAGGCGGACTCGGGAGGTAGGCGAGCATCGTCGAGGTCGGCGCGATCACGCTGTCACCCTAGCCGACCGGATGGGACGTTCGACCGGTCGACCGGGACCCGCCGCGTCGATCACGAGGGCGCATTCGGTTCAGACAGACGCCCGACGCGAGCGGACCCCTTCGGCCAGTTCGGAGACGAGCGAGGCCAACCGGTCCTGGCCCGCGTTCGCGGCGGTCACCAGCGCCGAACCCACGATGACTCCATCTGCGTACGAGGCGATCTGGGCCGCCTGCTCGCGGTTGCGAACGCCGAGCCCGACGCCGATCGGGATGTCGGAGTACTCGCGAACCCGCGCGCACAGCTCGGGAGCCATGTCCGACACGGCATCTCGCGCACCGGTGACACCCATCGTGGATGCCGCGTAGACAAACCCCCGGGACGCATCGACAGTGAGCGCGATCCGCTCGGTCGTCGACGACGGAGCGACGAGGTAGATGCGGTCGAGCCCGTGCCGGTCCGCCGCCTCGTGCCACTCCGCGCCCTCTTCGGGGATCAGGTTCGGGGTGATGAGTCCGGCACCGCCGGCCGCCGCCAGATCGCGGGCGAAGTTCTCGACGCCGTACTTGAGAACAGGGTTCCAGTAGCTCATGACCACGGCGTTGCCGCCGGCGGAGGTGATGGCCTCGACGGCGGTGAACACGTCACGGATGCGCACCCCGTTGGTGAGTGCCTGGTCGGCGGCGTCCTGGATGGTCGGGCCGTCCATCACCGGGTCGGAGTACGGCACGCCGACCTCGATGATGTCGCATCCGGCGTCGACCATCGTCCGGAACGAGGTCAGCGACTCGTCGACGGTCGGGAAACCGACGGGGAGGTAACCGATCAGCGCACTGCGGCCCTCGTCCCGGCAGCGGGCGAACACGGGGCCGAGCTTCGACGGGATCGACTGTGTGCTCATGCCTGCTCTCCGGGTTTCTGGACGTCCGACGATTCCGACAGGGTGGCCTCGTCCTGGGACGGCGGGGCGTCGAACAGCCCGAACCAGCGTGCGGCGGTGTCCACGTCCTTGTCGCCGCGACCGGAGAGACTGACGACGATGATCGCGCCCTCCCCCAGTTCCTGCCCGAGCTTCAGGGCGCCGGCCACCGCATGGGCCGACTCGACGGCGGGGATGATGCCCTCGCGGCGACTGAGCAGCGCGAGTGCATCCATGGCTTCGGTGTCGGTGATCGGCCGGTACTCAGCTCGGCCGGTGTCCTTGAGATAGGCGTGCTCGGGTCCGACCCCCGGGTAGTCCAGGCCGGCCGAGATCGAATGGGATTCGATGGTCTGACCGTCGTCGTCCTGAAGCAGGTAGGAGTACGCGCCCTGGAATGCTCCGGGTGTCCCACCGGTGAAAGTCGCGGCGTGGCGGCCGGTCTCGACGCCGTCGCCGGCGGCCTCGAAGCCGACGAGCCGGACGCCTTCATCGTCGATGAACGGGTGGAAGATGCCGATCGCGTTCGAACCGCCGCCGACGCAGGCGGTCACCGCGTCGGGCAGGCGTCCCGCCTTCTCCAGGATCTGGACGCGCGCCTCGAGCCCCACGACGCGCTGCAGATCGCGGACCATGACCGGGAACGGATGCGGCCCGGCAGCGGTGCCGAAGCAGTAATACGTGTTGTGCGCGTTGGTGACCCAGTCGCGCATGGCCTCGTTGATCGCGTCCTTCAGCGTCGCCGAACCGTTGTCGACCGCGATCACCTCGGCGCCGAGGAGTCGCATGCGGGCGACGTTGAGCGCCTGGCGATCCGTGTCGACCCGGCCCATGTAGATCACGCACTCGAGACCGAGGAGCGCGCACGCGGTCGCGGTGGCGACCCCGTGCTGACCGGCGCCGGTCTCGGCGATGACGCGGTGCTTGCCCATCCGCTGGGCCAGGAGCGCCTGCCCGAGAACGTTGTTGATCTTGTGCGAGCCCGTGTGATTGAGGTCTTCGCGCTTGAGGAAGATGCGCGCCCCGCCGGCGTGCTCGGACAGGCGCTTCGCCTCGTACAGCGGAGACGGGCGGCCGGCGTAGTCGCGCTGCAGGCGGTCGAGTTCGGCGAGGAAGTCGTCGTCGGCGCGGACCTTCTGGAAGGTCGTGGTGACCTCGTCGATGACGGCCATCAGCGCCTCGGGCACATGGCGCCCGCCGTAGACACCGAAGTGCCCGTGCTCGTCGGGCTCGATCGAGGTACGAGTGGTGAGCCCGACGCTCGCGGTGGGCAGCGGAGTCGCCTCGGCGGCGTCGGTGCGGACGGAATCAG
Organism: Gordonia sp. NPDC127522; assembly: GCF_042672305.1. Lineage (NCBI taxonomy): Bacteria > Bacillati > Actinomycetota > Actinomycetes > Mycobacteriales > Gordoniaceae > Gordonia > Gordonia sp. NPDC127522. The sequence goes on along the minus strand of NZ_JBHXVK010000006.1, from coordinate 175,880 downwards.
GATGAGCGGTCACTTCAACTCACAGACGATCGGGCCGACAGGCTCACGCGGACCGATGCCGGCCCGGACGCGTTGTCAGCGAACAGGTTTCGGGCACGACGGGTGCGTGCCCGCGGTGACGAGTTCACGGACCGCAGCACGCGGGTCGCCACTCGTGACGAGACCTTCGCCGACGAGTACCGCGTCGGCGCCGGCACCGGCGTAGGCCAGCAGATCGGCGGTGCCGCGCACACCCGACTCGGCGATGCGGATGGTCTCCGTGGGCAGACCGGGTGCGATGCGCGAGAAGGTGTCGCGCTCGACCTGCAGGGTCTTGAGATTGCGTGCGTTCACGCCGACGACCGAGGCGCCGGCTTCGAGGGCGCGGCTGGCCTCCTCCTCGGTGTGCACTTCGACGAGCGCGGTCATGCCCAGGCTCTCGGTGCGATCGAGGAGTGAGGCGAGCACGTTCTGCTCGAGGGCGGCGACGATCAACAGGATGACGTCGGCGCCATGGGCGCGGGCCTCGTGGATCTGGTAGGTGCCGACGATGAAGTCCTTGCGCAACACCGGGATGTCGACCGCGGCGCGGACGGCGTCGAGGTCGGCGAGCGAGCCGCGGAACCGGCGTTCCTCGGTGAGCACGCTGATGATGCGCGCTCCGCCGTCTTCGTATGCGCGGGCGAGTTCGGCGGGGTCCCCGATACTGGCGAGTTCGCCTTTCGACGGACTGGCGCGCTTGACCTCGGCGATGACACCGATTCCGGGCTGACGCAGGGCGGCCAGCGCGTCCTTGGGGGCGGGAGCCTTGGCGGAGGCCGCTTTGACCGAGGCGAAGTCGACGACGGCCTCACGTGCCGCGACGTCGGCTTTCACTCCCTCGATGATCGATTCGAGAACGTTGGGCACGCTCACAGCGACTTGCTCCCTTCTCCCTCGATGTGTGCTCTCAGGGTAGACGGGCCGTTCGGGCCGGTTGCGTCCGGGTTGGCCGATCTGTGACCTCATCGCGCTGATGCGTCCATCGTCGGAGTCTGCGACCGGGCCCTGCGATCGCCGACCCTGTCATCCGCATATGGTTCAGCGGCGCTCGGGGTCGTTCGGGTCGGTCGGGTCGATGCCGGTGTCGAGCGCGTCCCACATCATCCGTTCGTTCGCCCCGGGCGGCGTCGGCTCCGCTGCCGGGTCGGGGTCGTCCGCCCGACCGCTCGTTCCGGGCTTCGCCGAATCGGATCGGGCCGCGCCTGGCTCCGCGGCCGCGGCCTCGTTCTGCTCCGCGGCCTTGCGACGCTCGTAGTCGGCGAAGATCTCGGTCTCGATCTCCTCGCGGCGAGCGGCCGGAGTGGTGTACTTCGACGATCGGGTGGCCCCCTTCGCGACGCGCAGCAGCATGACCGCTGCCCCGACCGCACTCAGGGTGCCGGCGAGCACGACCACCGCGGCGGTTGGGTTGGTGTCGACGAAGAGCACGATGTAGCGATCCGGGATGCTGCCCGCCTCGGCGGCGTACTCCGAGTCGGTGCCGCCGGTGATCAGCGAGATCGCCGGGAACGCGGCCAGGACCCCGCCGACGGCGACCAGGATCGCCACGACGCGCAGCGCCCAGCCGCGGACCGACAACGCGGCGGCGATACCCGCCAGGTAGACCAGCGCGAGCGGGGTCAGCCACGGGCTCCAGTCCGCGCCGCTGACCTCGAACGCCCGCTGTGGGGACAACCCGTCCTCGGCGGAGACGGTGGCCCAGGTGAGCCGGCTGGCACCCCAGAAGGCCGCTGCGGCTGCCGCCATCAGCAGTGCCGCGACGACCTGTCGGCGCCGGACGGACTTGCGGTGGATGGCCTCGGCGTCAGAACTCGCCGCGGCTCCGGATTCGTCAGAGGTCATGAGTTCTCACCCACCCGTCGCATCGTCGCGGCGGCCGCGACCGCGTTGAGCACCGCGGTGGCCTTGTTACGCGCCTCGTTGTACTCGTACTCGGGCTCGCTGTCGGCCACCACACCACCGCCGGCCTGGACGAACGCCTTGCCGCGCGCGAGCAGCGCGGTGCGGATGGCGATGGCGGTGTCGGCGTTGCCGGCGAAGTCGAGGTAGCCGACGATCCCGCCGTAGAGCCCGCGGCGGGTCATCTCGTGTTCGTCGATGAGTTCCATCGCCCGCACCTTCGGTGCGCCGGTCAGGGTTCCGGCCGGGAAGCACGCCGTCACGGCGTCGAGGGCATGCTTGTCGTCGCGGAGGGTCCCCGACACGGTCGAGACGAGATGCATGACGTGGCTGTAGCGCTCGATGTGCCGATAGTCGCTGACCTTGACCGTGCCGGGTACGCAGACACGTCCGAGGTCGTTGCGCCCGAGGTCCACCAGCATCAGGTGCTCGGCGTTCTCCTTCTCGTCCTCGATCAGGCCCTTGCCGAGCAGTTGGTCTTCCTCCTCGGTCGCGCCGCGCCAGCGGGTGCCCGCGATCGGGTGCGTGGTCGCCACCCCGTCGGCCACGGTGACCAGTGCCTCGGGGCTGCTGCCGACGATGGTGAACGACTTGCGCGCGATCGCGTCGGGCGAGCCGGTGTCGCTGTGCTCCTCGGTGCCGGGCATCCGCAGCAGGTACATGTACGGACTCGGATTGGACGCGCGCAGCACGCGATAGACGTCGAGCGGGTCGGCGTCGGAGTCCATCTCGAAGCGCATCGACGGCACGACCTGGAAGGCCTCGCCGGCCTCGATCTCGCCGACGAGATCGGTGACGATCTCGCTGTACTCCGCGAGCGATCGCTGCGCGGCGAACTCGGGCCGCGGGCGGTCGAAGGTCGACACCGTCGACGGCGCGGGTGCGGCGAGCGCTTCGGTCATCCGGTCCAGCCGGTCGAGTGCGTCGGCGTAGGCGTCCTCGACCCGCTCGTCGGAGCCGTCCCAGTTGACCGCGTTGGCGATGAGCGTGATCGTGCCCTCGTGATGGTCGACCGCGGCGAGGTCGGTGGCCAGCACCATCATCATGTCCGGGAGGCCCAGATCGTCGACCGTGGTCTCGGGCAGACGCTCGAGCCGGCGGACCATGTCGTAGGCCATGAAGCCGACGAATCCGCCGGTCAGCGGCGGCATCCCGGGGAGCGGGTCGGTTTGCAGGAGGCGCAATGACTCCGCGAGGACCTCGAGCGCGTCGCCGCCCTCGGGTGCGCCGACGGGCACCGACCCCCACCAGTGCGCCTGTCCGTCGACGACGGTCAGGGCCGACGGTGCGCCCGCGCCGATGAACGACCATCGGGACCAGGACCGCCCGTTCTCGGCGGACTCCAGCAGGAAGGTCCCCGGACGGTCGCCCGCGAGTTTGCGATAGGCCGACAGCGGCGTCTCGGAGTCGGCGAGGACCTTACGCGTCACCGGTACGACGCGGTGATCGCGCGCGAGGTCCAGGAACTCGGCGAGAGTCGTGGTGTCGGCGGCCCCGCCGGTGGTGGCGGTCATCCGAGCGGCTCGCCGCCGACGCCCCACTGATTACGCGGAACCTCGGTGATCGTCACCCAGACCGAGTCGGGGTTCTTGCCGGTTGCCTTGGCATAGGCCTCGGTGACCGCGGCAATCGTCTCGCGCTTGACGCGATCCGACAGTCCCGGCGTCTGCGAGATCTGGATGAGGGGCATGGACGCACCGCCTTTCGAAGGTCTCGAGCTGTGGCGTGCCCCGGAGTTCGCACCCGGGACTCGTGTCTCGGGGGTCTATTGTGCTGGGTCCGTCGAGCCCGCCCCGGATTCGGCCCCGGAACCCGGCGCCGCATCGATCCCGAACGTCAGCGACTCGGTGTCGAAACAGCTGTGGTTGCCGGTGTGGCAGGCCGCGCCCACCTGGTCGACGATCAGCAGCACGGTGTCGCCGTCGCAGTCGATGCGGGCGTCGTGCACATACTGCGTGTGCCCGCTCGTCTCCCCCTTCACCCAGTACTCCTGGCGTGACCGCGAGTAGTAGGTCCCCTTCCGGGTGGCGAGCGTGCGCTCGAGCGCGACGTCGTCCATCCAGGCGACCATCAGCACCGTCCCGGTGCTGCGTTCCTGCGCCACCGCGGTGAACAGGCCGTCGGCGTTGCGTTTGAGGCGTGCGGCGAGATCGGGATCGAGTGCCATCAGCGACCTTCCGGGTCGGTGCGGGAGGGGACGCGGCGTGTCATCGGACGGTGATCCCGGCGTCGCGCATGGCCGTCTTCACCTCGGCGACGGTGAGTTCGCCGAAGTGGAAGACCGAGGCCGCGAGAACGGCGTCGGCGCCCGCCTGGACCGCCGGCGCGAAATCGTCGATGCGGCCGGCGCCGCCGCTGGCGATGACCGGCACCGACACCGCGGCGCGTACGGCCGTCAGCATGCGCAGGTCGAAGCCCTGTTTGGTGCCGTCGGCGTCCATCGAGTTGAGCAGGATCTCGCCGACACCGAGGTCCTGGCCGCGGACCGCCCATTCGACCGCGTCGATCCCGGTGCCCGTGCGGCCGCCGTGGGTGGTGACCTCCCAGCCCGACGGCGTGGGCTCCGCACCGTCGGGAACGGTCCGCGCGTCGACGGACAGCACGATGCACTGCGAACCGAAGCGCCGGCTCATCTCGGCGAGCACCTCCGGCCGGGCGATGGCCGCGGTGTTGACGCTGACCTTGTCGGCCCCGGCGCGCAACATGGTGTCGACATCGTCGACGGTCCGGATGCCCCCGCCGACGGTGAGCGGGATGAACACCTGATCGGCGGTGCGCTTGACCACGTCGATCATCGTCGAACGCCCGGAACTCGACGCGGTCACGTCGAGGAAGGTCAGTTCGTCCGCACCTTCGCGGTCATAACGCTCCGCCAGTTCGACCGGGTCGCCGGCGTCGCGCAGATTGGCGAAGTTGACGCCCTTGACCACGCGGCCGTCGTCGACGTCGAGGCACGGGATGACCCGGGTCGCCAGCGTCATCGTCGGGTCTCCTTCGAAGTGGTGGATTCTGGGGTGATGACGTCTGCCGTCCATTCCGGGATTGTCCCGCCGATGACACGCATCAGACCGGCGTGCACGGTCGGGGTGCCGGCGACCAGCGACGGCGACGCCACGGTCCACGGACGGCCGGCGATGTCGGTCGCCACACCTCCGGCGGCTCGGACCAGCGCCGCTCCCGCCGCGTTGTCCCAGGGGTGCCGGCCGAAGGCGATCGCCCCGCCGAACACGCCGGCCGCGGTGAACGCCATGTCCACACCCGTCGACCCGGTCATCCGGATCCGGGCGGCGCGCGTGCTGAGTTCGCGCAGGAGGTCGGCCCGCCGCGCTCCCGGGTAGCGGCCACCGCCGCGGGCATCGAACGGACCGAAGGCGATGGCCGCCTCGGCGAGTTCCATGTCGGGGGCCGGCGGGACGGCTACGCCGTTCAGCAGCAGCGGACCGTCGGCGTGTGCGGCGTACCGGCGTCCCACGAGCGGCAGCCACGTCATCCCGAGCGTGGCCTCGCCGTCGACCACCAGACCGAGCAGGATCCCGGTGAGCGGCATCCCCGCGGAGTAGTTGAAGGTGCCGTCGATCGGGTCGAGCACCCACACCGGACCGTCGACGACGTCGGCGCCGCCGAATTCCTCGCCGTGGACCGGGATCTGGGTCCGGTCGGCGAGCTCGGCCCCGATGTGGCGCTCGAGGTCGAGGTCCACCTGCGTGGCGAAGTCGGTGCCGCCCTTGTTGATCGCACTCGGCGCACCCTGACCGTCGACGAAGCGATCGACGGCGGCGTCGAGGATCGACCCGGCGGTGTCGAGCAGCCGGGGCAGGTCGAGGGTGGAGTCCGCCGCGCTCATCAGACCCCGGCGACCGCGGTCAACGCCTCCGGCAGCGTGAATCGACCCGCATAGAGCGCCTTACCGACGATGGCGCCCTCCACACCCTGGCCGGTGAGACCGGCGATCGCGACCAGATCGTCGATGGCCGAGACGCCGCCCGAGGCCACGAGGGGGGCGTCGGTGGCCGCGGCGACCTCAGCGAGGAGATCGAGGTTCGGACCCTGCAGCGTGCCGTCTTTGGAGACGTCGGTGACCACATAGCGGGCGCATCCGTCGCGATTCAACCGCTCGAGGACCTCCCAGAGATCGCCTCCGTCGGTGACCCAGCCCCGCCCGCGCAACCGGTAGGAACTGCCGTCTCGGATCACGTCCAGACCGACCGCGATGCGGTCCCCGTGCTCGGCGATCGCGCGGGCACACCACTCCGGGTTCTCCAGGGCGGCGGTACCTAGATTCACGCGCGTGCACCCGGTGGCGAGGGCGGCGGCCAACGAATCGTCGTCGCGGATGCCGCCGGACAGTTCGACCTTCACGTCGAGTTCACCGACCACCCCGGCCAGCAGCTCGCGATTGTCGCCACGACCGAACGCGGCGTCGAGGTCGACGAGATGGATCCACTCCGCACCGTCCCGCTGCCACGCCAGCGCCGCGTCGCGCGGCGAACCATACGACGTCTCGGTGCCGGCCGCGCCCTGGACCAGGCGGACCGCCTGCCCGTCGGCGACGTCGACGGCGGGAAGGAGTTCGAGGGTGCTACCCATGGGTGAATCTGTCCTGTCTGTTCTGGATCGAGCGCGGTTCTTGATCGAGCGAGTCGGCGGTGGACGTGATCGGGGTCGGGTCAGGCGGGGTGGTGACCGTCGCGCGCCGCGATCAGATCTGTCCGGGCGCGGTCGACCATGCGGTTGGCAACGGTACCGATCGCGGCGATCATCGCCGCCACCGCCACCAGCGCGGCGACCAGTCCGGCGATCGGCGACCAGTGCGCACACAGCGCGATGATCGGGACGGACACGATCAGGACCAGCACTCCCGCACCGAGAGCGTAGAAGGCGAGCTTGGCGATCGAGAAACCGGAGGACGTCGAGGAGGCACTCGCCTGTCCGGACCCGGACGGTCGCCCGACGGGTCCGTCGCCGTACCCGGCGTCGTCCGGGCGCGGCGTGCCGTCGGTCACGAGAGTCCCCGAACCCAGTTCTCCAGCAGGTGCGCACCGGCGTCGCCGGACTTCTCCGGATGGAACTGGGTCGCCGACAGCGGCCCGTTCTCCACCGCGGCGAGGAACGGTCCACCATGTTCGGCCCAGGTCAGCTTGGGCGCGGTCAGCGGCGAACCCTCGTTGTCCATCTCCCAGGTCTGCGCGGCGTAGGAATGCACGAAGTAGAAGCGGGTGTCGGCGTCGAGCCCGTCGAAGAGCACGGTGCCCTCGGGTGCGTCGACCGTGTTCCAGCCCATGTGCGGCAGAACGGGAGCGGGCAACTGGGTCACGCTGCCCGGCCACTCCCCGCAGCCCTCCGCCTCGACGCCGAACTCGACGCCGCGCTCGAACAGGATCTGCATGCCCACGCAGATGCCCAGCACCGGGCGACCGCCGGCCAATCGTCGCCCGACGATCCGGTCGCCCTTGACCGCGCGCAGACCCTCCATGCAGGCGGCGAACGCACCGACGCCGGGCACGACGAGGCCGGTGGCGTTCAGGGCCGTGTCGAAGTCGGAGGTGACCGTCACCTGTGCCCCGGTCCGCTCGAGCGCGCGCTGCGCGGACCGCAGGTTGCCCGAGCCGTAGTCGAGGATCGTGACGTCGGCGACGCTCACAGCGCACCCTTCGTCGACGGCACACCGGTCACGCGGGCGTCGTACTCGGTCGCCGCGCGCAACGCGCGGGCCACGGCCTTGAACTCCGCCTCGGTGATGTGGTGCTGGTCGCGACCGTAGAGGACCCGCACGTGCAGCGCGATGCGAGCGTTGAGCGCGATCGACTCGAACACGTGCCGGTTGATGACGGTCGAGTACGGGACACCCGGGTAGCCACCGATCACGGCGGTGAGCATGTGCTCGGGCTCGCCGGTGTGGACACAGTACGGGCGGCCCGACACGTCGACGACGGCCTGGGCGAGCGTCTCATCCATCGGGATCCAGGAATCGCCGAAGCGACGGATGCCCTTCTTGTCGCCGAGCGCCTGACCCAGCGCCTGACCGAGCACGATCGCGGTGTCTTCGATGGTGTGGTGGCCCTCGACCTCGATGTCGCCCTTCGCCTCGACGGTGAGATCGAAGCTGCCGTGCTGACCGAAGGCGGTGAGCATGTGATCGAAGAACGCGATGCCGGTCGAGATGTTCGTCACGCCGGTGCCGTCGAGATTCAACTCGACGGAGATCGACGACTCCCTGGTGCTCCGTTCGACCTTCGCGACACGGGGCGCGGGGTTGGTCGCAGCGGGGGTGCTCACTGAGTGTTCTCCAGATCTGTGGTGGCGAGCGTGCGGCTGACGTCGAGGAAAGCCTCGTTCTCATGCGCGAGACCGATGGTCACCCGGAGGTGACCGGCGATGCCGACGTCCCGGATGAGGACGCCCTGGTCGAGGTAACGCTGCCAGGACGCCGCAGCATCCCGGAACCGTCCGAACAGCACGAAGTTGGCGTCGGAGTCGATGACGCGGTACCCGAAGCCGGTCAGCGTCGCGACCACGCGCTCGCGTTCGGACCGGATCGCGGCGACGCCGGCGAGGGTGTCGTCGCTGTGGCGCAATGCGGCTCGCGCGGCGGCCTGGGTCAGCACGGACAGGTGGTACGGGAGCCGCACCAGCTGGATCGCGTCGACGACGGCGGGCGCTGCGGCGAGGTAGCCGAGTCGGCCGCCGGCGAAGGCGAAGGCCTTGCTCATCGTCCGGCTGACGACGACCTTGGCCGGGAACTCGTCGATGAGCTCGACGGCGCTCGGTGCCGCCGAGAACTCGGCGTAGGCCTCGTCGACGATCACGATGCCGGGAGCCGCCTCGACGATGCGACGCAGGTCCGCGAGCGGGATCGAACCGCCGGTCGGGTTGTTCGGCGACGTCACGAAGACGACGTCCGGTTCGCGGTTCGCGACTTCGGCGACCGCGTAGTCGGTGTCGAGCGAGAAGTCACCCGCCCGCGCCGCGACCAGCCAGGTGGTGTCGGTGCCGTCGGAGATGATCGGATGCATCGAATACGACGGCACGAACCCTAGCGCACTGCGGCCGGGACCGCCGAAGGCCTGCAGCAGTTGCTGCAGAACTTCGTTCGAACCGTTTGCCGCCCAGAGGTTCTCGACGCCGAGCTGCACACCGGTGGCCCGGGTCAGGTAGGCGGCGAGGTCGGCACGAAGGGCGACGGCATCGCGATCGGGATAGCGGTGCAACTCAGCGGCGGCCCCGCGCACCGACGCGGCGACATCGTCGATCAGTGCCGGCGACGGCGCGTGCGGGTTCTCGTTGGTGTTGAGGATCACCGGAACCCTGAGTTGCGGTGCGCCATAAGCACTCTTGCCACGAAGGTTCTCACGCAGCGGCAGGTCGTCGACGGTGATCGAGCTGCCTGGGGTTGTCGTCACCGGATCGGCGGCCGTCACCGGCCCGCGCTCCCGACGAAGCGCTGCTTCACCGCATCACCGTGACCGGGCAGGTCCTCGGCATCGGCGAGGGTCACCACCTTGTCGGCGACCTCGCGCAGCGCGGCCTCGTCGTAGTCGATGACGTGGACGCCCTTGAGGAAGGTCTGCACCGACAACCCGGAGGCGAAGCGCGCCGAACCCGAGGTGGGCAGAACGTGATTGGAGCCCGCGCAGTAGTCGCCGAGGCTGACCGGCGCATAGGGCCCGACGAAGATCGCGCCCGCGTTGTGCACCCGGTCGGCGACCGCGGCCGCGTCCTGGGTCTGGATCTCGAGGTGTTCGGCCGCATAGGCGTCGACCACGGCGAGCCCCGCGTCGAGATCGTCGACGAGGACGACGCCCGACTGCTCCCCCGACAGCGCGGTGGTCACGCGTTCGCGGTGCTTGGTGGCCGCGACCTGCTGCTCGAGTGCCTCGTCGACGGCGTCGGCGAGTTCGGTGCTGTCGGTGACGAGTACCGACGCCGCGAGGACGTCGTGCTCGGCCTGGCTGATGAGGTCGGAGGCGAGGATGCCCGCGTCCGCCGAGTCGTCGGCGAGGATCGCGATCTCGGTGGGTCCGGCTTCGGAGTCGATGCCGACCACGCTGCGGCACAGACGCTTGGCCGCGGTGACGTAGATGTTGCCCGGGCCGGTGATGAGGTCGACGGGGTCGAGAACGGCATTCGGCTCGTCCGCGGATTCCGTGTCGGCGCCACCGTAGGCGAGCAGGGCCACGCCCTGGGCACCGCCGACCGCCCACACCTCGTGGACGCCGAGGAGCGCGCAGGCGGCGAGGATGGTCGGGTGCGGCCACCCGCCGAAGTCCTTCTGCGGAGGCGAGGCGACGACCAGCGAGCCGACACCGGCCTCCTGGGCGGGGACGACGTTCATGATGACCGACGACGGATAGACGGCATTGCCGCCCGGGACGTACAGGCCGACTCGGCGCACCGGAATCCACTTCTCGCTGACGACGCCGCCGTCGACGACCTGGGTGCGGGTGGTCTCCCGGCGCTGGTCGGCGTGGACCTTGCGCGCGCGGGTGATCGACTCGCGCAGCGCCTCGGCGACCTGCGGGTCGAGCCCGGCGAGAGCGTCGGCGATGACCTGGGCGGGCACCCGCACCGACGCGGGTCGGACACCGTCGAACTTCTCGCCGTAGTCGAGCGCAGAGCTGCTGCCGTTCTCCGCCACCGCATGCACGACCGGTGTCACCGTGTCGAGGACGGCATTGACATCGGTACCCCCGCGGGGCAGCGCACGACGCAACTCGGCGAGTGTCGGCGTGCTACCGCGCAGGTCAATTCGGGCGAGCATGATCTCTCCTGGTGGCTGCGGATTTACCCAACAAGGATACGTGTCGAGTGCCAGCGGGTTTCTGGTGCGGGTGATGCGGGGTTCTCCTGAGGTGGAGCCCG
>NZ_JBHXVK010000006.1:0-165004 GCF_042672305.1 Gordonia sp. NPDC127522 | reverse complement strand
ACGGCGCCGGGAGCGAAGCGAGCGGGCCGGATGACACGGCGCCGGGAGCGAAGCGAGCGGGCCGGATGACACGGCGCCGGGAGCGAAGCGAGCGGGCCGGATGACACGGCGCCGGGAGCGAAGCGAGCGGGCCCGATTCCGGAGCGAGGTCGACGGACTCCACCGGCGCATCGCGAAAGAGGAGGACGCCCTGTTTTCGTTCGGTGACGACTCTCGACTGCGATCAGTGGGCACCGCGACTAGCGCGTGGAGCGCGCACATCCCGGCGACTCGCTGCTCGACCACGGCGCGTAGGCGTCGGGAGGGTGCCCACACGCCGGCCTGACGTCGGTGGTCAGCCTGATTGAATGGCGCCTATCACAGCACACCGACAGTTCCCGCCATCCGCGTATCGAATCAATAACTCTGTGCGACAATATGATTCGAATCGAGCGCAGCCCGGTTTTCGTGTACACTCGAACGTACATTCGCAGCAACGGTTCTCGGGGGGTGGCCATGTCTGACGAGTCCGCGACGCCGCAACCGCGTGCCGTCGAGTTGGCAAGCGAGCTGCACGCGATCCTCGACGAAATGCAGTCGGTGGATCTGTCGCCGTGTACCGATGCCGAGTTGGCCGAGGTGGCCGCGGAGACCGAACGCGCCATCGCGCGCCTGACCGTTGCCGGTGACCGGCAGATCGATCAGGTCGAGGCCCGCGACCTGCCCCGCAAAACCGGGTGCCGAACACTCATGCAGTACATGACCCACCGGCTACGCGTCTCCAACCCGATGCGCCGCCGTAAGCAAATGGACGCCACCACCACCCGCACCAGCCTCGGCGGCGACATCCTGGAACCCGAACACCCCACCCTGGCCGAAGCATTCGCCGCCGGAGCGGTCGGCTCCGCACACGTACAGGCCGCCCTCGACGTCCTCGACCAGATCCCCCACGGAATCGACCACGACGTGAAAGTCGCGGCCGAACGGCAGATGGCCGAGATCGCCACCGACCACACACCCGCCGACATCACCCAACTCGGAGCCCGGCTGCTCGCCCACCTCGACCCCGACGGCACCCTCGCTGATGACACCGACCAGAAACGACGCCGCAACCTGTGGATCGGCCGGCAACGCGCTGATGGCACCGCCAAGATCTCCGGCACCCTCACTGCCGAACTCGCCGCCCGGCTGACGATGATGTTCGCGGTCTGGGGCAAACCCGGACTCAACAACCCCGACGACCCCGCCTCGCCCAGCGGGCCGGCCGGCGCCGCCGACCCCGACGCCCTGACCACCGCCGCCGACCGTGACAGCCGCACTCCCGCGCAGATCAACCACGACGCCCTCGACGCCGCACTCGCCGCAGGTTTCGCCGACGGAACACTCGGCACCACGCACCGCGGACTACCCGTCCAACTGATCGTCAAAGCCGACCTCGATGACCTCATCCGCGAAGCCGGACTCGCCACCACCGCCACCGGCACCCTGCTCCCCATCCCCGACCTCATCGCCATGGCCGGCGACATCCAACCCTGGTTGGCGATCTTCAAAAACCACACCGCCGTCCCGCTGCACTTCGGACGCGGGAAACGACTCGCCACCCGCGAACAACGACTCGTCTCCTTCGCCCGCCCCGACGGGGAAGTATGTTCGGCACCCGGCTGCGATCAGCCCGCCACCCACGTCGACATGCACCACGCCCAGAAAGACTGGGCCAAGGGCGGTCTCACCGACATCGACGACCTCGCCCCCGCCTGCCCACGCCACAACCGCATGGTCGGCGACCAACCCGGCCAGTACACCACCCGCATCGCACGGTCCGGACCCGACGAAGGCCGCTGCATCTGGCGACTCAACGCCGAACCCGGCACACCACCCAACCCCGACCGACTCAACCGCCGACCCGACATACCCCGGCGATTCACACACCACCTGAACACCGTGCGCGAGCAGATCCACGGACCCCCAACCAGGTCCGGCGATCAAACACGCCCAAACCAGTCGCGCCCCGAGTCGGCCCACCACCAAGACGCGCGCCGCTCATGGTCTAAAGCCAGCCACGTCATCGACGTCCGACCACCACGACCCGGCCAACGACAGCTTCGGGCCTCCCTCGTCGAAGGACACCTCATGAAGTTACTCGCCACCCTCTGACCGCCGCCCGGGATCACATCCTGCCGGCGGCAGAACCCCGGCCCTCCCGGACACGTCGACCACAGGATGAGGGGACCGGTCAGGTGGCACCATGAACACTGCGATGGGAACAGTTCCTGACGATGCCGCCGACTTCTTCTCCGGCTCGCCGACGGGCCTGGCGATCTTCCTCGCCATCACGAAGGCGGTCCGCGCAGTCGGCGAGGACGTCACCATTCGGATCACGAAGAGCCAGATCGCATTCCGGCGAAGGTCCGGCTTCGCCTACGTCTGGCGGCCGGGCCGCTATTTGCGATCCGAGGTGCCTGCGGTGCTGTCGATCCCCCTGCACCGATGCGTGAATTCGGCCCGCTTCAAAGAGGTTGCACACCCGTCTCCAGGCATCTGGATGCACCACATCGAGATGCACACAGACACCGAGGTCAACAGCGAGGTCCGTGACTGGCTGTCCGAGGCCTACGACGACGCGGGATGACGTGGCAGTGACGCCGGCGTACGACGCCGACAAACCCGTCGCCGGTCGCGACACACCGCGATAGCCTCCGGTCGTGCCGAACTCACGGTTGCCGATCCACCTCTGCTGTCTGCTCTGGGCGCACGACGACACAGCCGACGCGCTGACCCGGTACGAGGACACCGTTCTCGGCCTGCTCCCCGAGCACGGCGGCGCCGTGCTCAGCCGGGCAATCGGTGACGGACATGGTCGCGCTCCGCACGAGGTGCAGCTCCTGACGTTCCCGGACAGCTCGGCGATGGATGCCTTCCTCGCTGACCCGCGCCGCGCGGCGCTCTCCGACGAACGGGATCGGGTGATCGCGCGGACGGAAGTGTTCGGGGTCGAGGTCCGAACCGACACCGGGGTAGCCGAGCGACCTAGGGCGCCGGGATGTCCAGACCGAGGTCCAGGACGGTGACGGAGTGCGTCAGCGCGCCGACGGCCAGGTAGTCGACGCCGGTGCGGGCATAGTCGGCCGCGACGTCGAGCGACAGGCCTCCCGAGCTCTCCAGCTTGGTGCCCGGCGACCGGGTGTTGCGGCGCTGGACGGCCATCTGGGTCTCCCACGGCTCGAAGTTGTCCAGCAGGACCAACTGCGGTTCGAGTCCGAGGACCTCGTCGAGCTGGGCCAGCGAGTCGACCTCGACCTCGACCGGTAGGCCCGGCGCCGCCGCCCGGACCGCCTCCAGCGCCGCGGCGACCGAACCCGCGGCGACGACGTGGTTGTCCTTGATGAGGGCGGCGTCGCCGAGCCCCATCCGATGGTTGACTCCCCCGCCGGCACGAACGGCGTACTTCTGCAGATGCCGAAGACCCGGAAGTGTCTTGCGCGAGTCGCGGATTCGGGCGTCTGTACCCTCCACCGCCGCCACCCAGGCCGCGGTGGTCGTGGCGATCCCCGACAGGTGCGAGATCAGGTTGAGCGCCGTGCGTTCCGCGGTCAGCAGCGCTCGCGTCGGAGCATGGACGGCGAGCACGACGGTGCCGGGTTCGACGCTCGTCCCGTCGTCGACGCGCGACGTGATCGTGTACCCGCCAGCGCCGATCACCTCGTCGAAGACCGCCTCGACCACCGGTACACCGGCGATCACACCATGCCCGCGGCTGATGATCGCCGCGTCGACGACCGCGTCGGCGGGGACCGTGGACGTGGTCGTGACGTCGGGTCCGTATCGCAGATCCTCGTCGAGTGCGGTGCGGATCAGCGCGCGGACCTCGTCGGTGACCGCGGCGCCGAGTTCGCCGCCTGCGGCCTGGCCGACGAAGCCGTCGGCCGGGGCCGTCGTCGAGGGGGTGGAGCTGCTCACTCGCCCGATCCGGGGTTGCCGATCGCGATCATGCGCTCGACGCTCTTGCGCGCCTTCTCGGCGACATCGGCGTCGACGAACACCTCGTCGCGGCCTTCCCGCAGACACCGGAGCATGGCCGCCGGGGTGATCATCTTCATGTAGGGGCACGATGCCCGGTCGTTGACGGCCTGGAAGTCGACACCCGGTGCGGCCTTGCGCAACTGGTGCAGCATCCCGACCTCGGTGGCGACGAGCACCTGCTTCGCGCCGGTCTCGCGCGCGGCGTCGAGCATGCCGCCCGTGGACAGGATCTTCACCTTCTCCTCGGGCACGAAACCCTCGCCGGCCAGATACAGCGCCGAGGTCGCGCAACCGCATTCGGGGTGGATGAACAGGTCGGCGTCCGGGTGCGAGTTCGCCTGCGCGGTCAGCTCGTCACCGTTGATGCCGGCGTGCACGTGGCATTCGCCCGCCCAGATGTGGATGTTGTCGCGGCCGGTCTCGCGCTTGACGTGCGCGCCGAGGAACTGGTCCGGCAGGAACAGGACGTCGCGGTCGGGATCGATCGACGCGACCACGTCGACCGCATTCGACGACGTGCAGCAGATGTCGGTGAGGCCCTTCACCTCGGCGGTGGTGTTCACGTAGGACACCACCAGCGCATCGGGGAACTCGGCCTTCCAGGCCCGGAGTTCGTCCGCGGTGATCGAGTCGGCCAGCGAGCATCCGGCTCGCTCGTCGGGGATCAGGACCCGCTTCTCGGGACTCAGGATCTTGGCGGTCTCGGCCATGAAGTGGACGCCGCAGAAGATGATCTCGTCGGAGTCGACCTCGGCGGCGATCCGCGAGAGGGCCAGGGAGTCGCCGACGTGGTCGGCCACATCCTGGATGGCCGGGAGCTGGTAGTTGTGCGCGAGCAGCGTCGCGTTTCGCGCCTTGGCGAGGCGGCGGACCTCGTCCGCCCACTCCTGCGTCGGCTCCACGCCGGTGTAACCGCCCGGCGCGTCGTACCACGTCGCATCGACGAGCGCCGAATCCTCGACTGCGGGCGCGGTCATCGACGCGGGGCGATCACTGGTGATGCTCATGTGCCACTCCTCTGGCTACCCGGCGACGAGTTCCGTCCCCGGGACGCTGGTTCCCCAGATCACGGGCCGTGTGTCCGAGGCAGGTTTTCGACTCATGGTCGAAAACGCTATGCATCGTAACATTCGCCACACTCACGGCATTCCCATGACCTCGTCGCCGGCGTTCTCGGCCCGCGATTCAGGTGGACGACGAGTTCAGCCACACATCAGCGCGTCGAGGTAGCGCTCGGTGAATCGCGACTGCGCAACCCGCCCGATCGGCCCGCCCAGACGCGTGAACCAACGCCCCGGACGCGAGAACGCGACGACATGCCCGACCACGGTGTCGTCGTCGACCCATTCCACCCAGAAGCGCTCTTCGCCGATCTCGGGATGACCGAGCAGCGTGCCGTACGCGAAGCCGCGCTCGCGCGGGGCGTCGATCACCTCGACGACCCGGCACCGTGCGGTGATCGCGAGGGGGCCGAGACCGGCGCGCAGGTCGACGTCGGCGCCGACGGTGGCCGCGGGGGTCGATTCGTCGACACCGAAGCCGGCACGACGATGCATGTCCCAGTTCATGATTCGCCGGCCGGCCGTGGAGAAGCAGGCAGATCCCGAGCCGATGACCCGAGACCGGCGCAGATGGTGGTAACCGGACGGGAGCGTCCCCGCCGTCGCCCCGACCTCGGGATAGGTGAGACCCGATCGGTTCGCGGTCACCCGACTCGTGCCACCTCGGCGTCGAGCACGAGCGCCAGATCGTCGAGTGAGGTACCCAGCGCGCGAGCAAGCGCCGCGATCGTGGCGAAAGCGGGCGTCGGCATGCGTCCGGTCTCGATCTTGCGCAGGGTCTCCGGCGAGATACCCGCGCCCGACGCCACGTCGCCCAGCGGACGATCGCCGCGCAACTCGCGGAGACGGGCGCCGAGCCGGCGGCCGGCCGCGATCTGTTCCGGGGTCAGGGGGTTACGCACCATGTGGCGATTCTAGCGGGCCCGGTATACAAATACCGAGACGCGGTGGTATTTGTATACCGACCAGCGATCCGAGAGAACGCAATGACCACGAGAGGACGGGAATGGTCGAACTGAAGTCGCCTGCCGAGGTGGCCGCCATGGGAGTGACGGGGGCGTTCATCGCAGATCTCCTCGACGACCTCGCCGGACGCGCCGATGTCGGGGTCAATCTCCTCGAGCTCGAGGAACGCGCGCGGAAGCTCGTCAACGACCGCGGTGCACAGTCCTGCTATTGGGACTACTCGCCATCCTTCGGCCGCGGCCCGTTCCGCAATGTGACCTGCTTGTCGGTGAATGACGCTGTCCTACACGGACTCCCGCACGACTACGTCCTCGCCGACGGAGACCTGCTCTCGATGGACATCGCCGTCGGCATCGACGGCTGGGTGGCCGACTCCGCGCGCAGCGTCATCGTCGGCACCCCGCGGCCCGACGATCAGCGACTCGTCGCGGCCACGGAAGAAGCACTGGGCGCAGCCATCGACGCCGCTCGTCCGGGCGGTCGGCTCGGCGACATCTCGGCCGCGATCGGAGCGGTCGCCGCCGCACACGGGTATCGGGTCAACACCGAGTTCGGCGGACACGGGCTGGGCCGCACCATGCACGAGGATCCGCACGTGGCCAACGTGGGCCGGGCCGGACGCGGCATGAAACTACGCCCCGGCCTGACCCTCGCACTCGAACCGTGGTTCACGCTCGGTTCCGAGCGCATCAAGTTCGACGCCGACGGGTGGACCATCCGGTCGTTCGACGGCTCCCGCGGCGCGCACAGCGAACACACGATCGCCGTCACCGACGGCGAGGCGATGGTCCTCACGGCGCACGGGGGCGGGTAGTCGGGGTCACCAGGTGGCTTCGACACGGCGCCTCGCTTCGCTCGGAGCCGGCTCAACCAGCAGGAGGGTCGCCAGCACAACCAGCAAGGGGGCGCCGGCACAACCAGCAGGGGGTCTCCCACACACCCAGCGGGGGTAACCAGCACAACCAGCAGGAGGGTCGCCGGCACAACCAGCAGGGGTAACCGGCTCAACGAGCAGGAGGTCGCCGGCACAACCAGCAGAAGGGTCGCCAGCACAACCAGCAGGAGGGTCGCCAGCACAACCAGCAGGAGGGTCGCCAGCACAACCAGCAGGGGGTCTCCAACTCAACCAGCGGGGGTCACCAGCAGGGTGCACCCTACAATCGGGCGCATGCCATCCGCCGGGTCCGAGCCACCCATCGCCGACGGTGCGACCCTCCGGGTGGAAGTGCTGAGCGTCGTCTTCCAGATCCGCGTACCCCAGACCCGGAACACGCCGGACACCGACCACCCGTCGCTGTGCGTCCTGCTGTCGCGGTCCGCCGCCGGCGTGTGGACACTCCCCGGCGGCGGGGTCGGCGCGGAGGAGACGTTGTCGGCGAGCGCACGCCGGCTGGTCGCGGACGCGCTCGACGTCCGTGAGATCGCGCATCTGGAACAACTGTCGGTCTTCTCCGACCCGCATCGGGTGCCCACGGTCCGCACCATCGCGTCGACCTACATGGGCCTCGTGCCCTCCGACGCCGACGCGACACCACCCGACGCCGCGGGCTGGTTCGCCGTCGACGACTTACCGGCCCTGGCCTTCGATCACGCCGGGATCGTCGAGGCCGCCCGGCATCGACTCGCCGCCAAACTCTCCTACACCAACATCGCGTTCGCGCTGGCCCCCGCCCGGTTCCCGATGTCGGCGCTGTCGGAGATCTACTGCGCCGCACTGGGTTATCCCGTGGACACGACCAACCTGCTACGCATCCTGAGCCGGCGCGCGGTGGTGGTCGCCACCGGGACCGTCGGCAAGACCGGCCGCAACGGGGGTCGCCCGCCGGCGCTCTACGCCTTCGCGGAGAAGGAGTTACGCGTCACGGATGAGTTCGCGACGCTGCGCCCACCGATGTGAACACGTCCGCCGGCGGCTCGTCGGACTCGAGATCTCCGACGCCCAGATCGGCTGTCCGCGAGGACAACACGCAGACGAGGTACACCACGGCGAACGCGAACGGGGCACAGATGAGCAGCGTCCACGGCTCGCTCGAGCCGGACCGCGTCGCGCCGTCGAGCCACAGCTCCGGCGCGACTCGGTAGACGGCATCGACCGGCAGTGCGGTCGGATCGTCGTCGAAACGCAGGCCCGCGACCCACATCCCGACCGACGCCGCAAGCGCCGAACCTGCCACCGTCGCGAGTGCGGGCCACACGAATCCGACGACCCCGCGCCACGTCCGGGCCGCGAACCACACGGCGACGGCGGCGACCGCGCCGTACGCGAACATCGTCAGGGCGAAGGCGCCCACGCCGGCGAAGTCGGCGGGGATGTCCTCGCGACGCAGACCCTCGAACACGACGCCGGTGGTCGGCGGGGTGAGGAGCGCCCAGACCACCCCGGCGACGACGCCGATCAGGGCCACGCCGACGGTGACCGCGGCCAGTCGCGAGACCGTGCGGACCGGCGGTTTCACCGGCGACCCAGCTCCGACGAGTCGACCGTCCCGTGCCGCGAGCAGCGGGCATCCCATCCGTCGGGCCGCACCTGGACCACCATCCGGCGCCCGCACTGGCCACAGAAGCGAGGGGGTTCGAGACCCAACCGGGCGGCCGGCGGCACGGCGTCGGGAGCCTGCAGTTCCAGTTCGAGTCCGGTGAACACACCGAACCGGCACGGCTCGGCGAGAGGACCCGGGACGGTGTCGATCATGAGAACACGCTACCCATCGCTGCGACGAACCCGTCAGATCGTGTCGTTCAACGACTTGATCGGCATGGACAGATCACTGAGGAGATCGAGATCGTCCTCGGCGGGCCGGCCGAGGGTCGTCAGGTAGTTGCCGACGATGACGGCGTTGATGCCGCCGAGGATACCCTGCTTGGCCCCCAGGTCGCCGAGTGTGATCTCACGACCGCCGGCGAAGCGCAGGATGGTGCGCGGCAGCGCCAGACGGAAGGCAGCCACCGACTTGAGGGCCTCCGCGGCGGGGAGCACGTCGAGATCGCCGAACGGGGTGCCGGGGCGCGGGTTCAGGAAGTTCAGCGGCACCTCGTCGGGCTCGAGCGTCGCCAGTTCGGCGGCGAACTCGGCCCGTTGCTCCAGGGACTCGCCCATACCGAGGATGCCGCCGCAGCAGACCTCCATGCCCGCCTCCCGGACCATGCGCAGGGTGTCCCAGCGCTCCTCCCACGTGTGGGTCGTCACCACGTTCGGGAAGTGGCTGCGCGCGGTCTCGAGATTGTGGTTGTAACGGTGCACACCCATGTCGCGGAGCTGGTCGACCTGCTCCTGGGTGAGCATGCCCAGGCTGCACGCGATCTGGATGTCGACCTCGTTGCGGATGGCCTCGATACCTGCCGCGACCTGACTGAGCAGCCGCTTGTCGGGACCGCGGACCGCCGCGACGATGCAGAACTCGGTCGCACCGGTCTTCGCGGTCTGCTTGGCCGCCTCGACGAGGGAGGGGATGTCGATCCACGCACTTCGTACCGGCGAGGCGAAAAGTCCGGACTGGGAACAGAAATGGCAGTCTTCCGGGCACCCGCCGGTCTTCAGCGAGATGATGCCCTCGACCTCGACCTCGGGCCCGCACCAGCGCATCCGCACATCGTGGGCGAGCTGGAGCAGTTCGGTCAGCCGGTCGTCGGGCAACCGCAGAACCCGGAGAACCTGCTCCTGATCGAGCGGCTCGCCGCGGTCGAGCACCTGGTCACGGGCGATGGCGAGGATGTCGTCCGACGCCGGTGCCGAGGTGGTGGCGTCGACTGTTGCCTGGGTCACTGGTGATACTCCTTGGATGATTGTTCCCCTGCGGGAACGTGTTACGGCGTCCGGACGAGCTGTTCCGGATGGCTGGGAGAAAGGGTCGCGAGCCACTCGTCGTCGAACCACGACGCTGCGTGGCGGCGGAACTCGGCGGGTTCGAGGTTCGCGGCGCCGGCGGGCAGGACCCCGACGACCGGCACCCCGGTCACCCGCGGGAGGTCGGTGCGGTTGCACCGCATCGCGAGGTCGGGATCGTCCGGCCACCAACCGATCACGAGTCCGGCGGGACGCAGACCGCGCGCCCGCACCGCGTTCACGGTGAGCTCGGCGTGATTCAGCGCGCCCAGCCCCGGCGCCACCACGACCACCACACCGTCGACGGTGTCGGGGACGAGGGTCGCCGCGGCGATGTCGAGGATCGTGGCCGACTCCCCCAGCCGCACCAGCACTCCGCCGGCACCCTCGACGAGGGTCAGGTCGTGTGACGCGGCCAGATCGTCCACGGCGCGGACGATCACCGCCGGATCGGCCGGTGGCATCCCGGCGCGGCGCGCGGCGGTGTCGGGCGCGAGGGGTTCCGGGTAGCGGAGGAGCTCGACCGCGGTGACGTCGCCCGCCAGGCGTTGCACCTCGGCGAGGTCGCCGGGTTCGTCCGGACCGACGCCGGTCTGGACGGGTTTGCAGACGGCGACGCGGGTCACCGGCCCTTCGTGGCTCGTCGCTATCGCTCCCCGCACCTCAGGGAGCAGGGGGTCGGCCACCTCAGGGAGCAGAGGGTCGGCCACCTCGTGGAGCAGGCAGGCAGCGGCGAGTGCCGCGGTGGCGACGGTCTTTCCGACGTCGGTCGACGTCCCGGTGACGGCGAGGACCCTGCCGCGGCGTGCGGCGGTCACCGCGCACCGACTTCGCGCAGCGCGGCGTCGACGACGGCGGCCACGTGGTCGAGGGCAGCGGCATCGAGGTCGGCGCGCACCGTGATCCGCAGCCTCGAAGTCCCGTCCGGGACCGAGGGCGGACGGAAACACCCGACGAGGACGCCACGGTCCCGGCACGCGGCAGCAGCTGCCACCGCGCGTTGCGGATCCCCGACGACGATCGAGATGACCGCCGCGGCGGGCTCTTCGACGCCACACGCGAGCGCCAGGCGACGGGCGTTGTCGCGCAGTCGGTCCGGCAACCCGGGTTGCGCCCGCAGGATCGTCAGGGCGGCATGCGCGGCGCCGACCGCGGCCGGGTTCAGGCCGGTGTCGAAGATGAAGGTGCGGGCGCAGTCGATGAGGTGCGAGCGCAGCAGCTCCGACCCGAGGACCACACCGCCCTGCGCGCCGAGCGATTTCGACAGCACGGTCGTGACGACGAGATCGGGAGCACCCGAAAGTCCCTGTTCGGCGACGAGTCCGCGACCACCCGGACCACGCACCCCGAGAGCGTGGGCCTCGTCCACGAGCAGGACGGCCCCGTGCGCGCGTGCCGCGGCATACAGATCCGCGACCGGCGCCGGTTCACCGTCGATGCTGTACACCGAATCGGTGACGACGAGCGCCCGGGCCTCGGTACGTTCGGCGAGGGCCCGCCGGACCGCCTCGTGATCGCCGCGGTCGACGACCACCACCCGGGCACGCGACAACCGGCAACCGTCGATCAGCGACGCATGGGTGCCGGTGTCGCTGACGATCAGGTCGCCGCGCGTCGCCAGCGCGGTGATCGCACCGACATTCGCCAGATAGCCGGACGAGAAGACGAGTGCCGCATCGAATCCGAGGAAGTCGGCGAGATCGTGCTCGAGATCGATGTGTGCGCGGGTGGTGCCGACGACGAGGCGCGACGCCGTCGAGCCACCTCCCCACCGTTCCGCGGCGGCCCGCGCACCGGCGACCACCGCGGGGTGGGTCGACAACCCGAGGTAGTCGTTGGAACCGAGGTTGATCTCGTCGCCGGCCGCCCTGCGGACGTGTGGGCTGCGATGCAGGCCGGCCTCGGCGCGCGCACGGGCGGCGCCGGCCAGCCACGCCAGACCGATCTCTCCCCCGCCGCTGACCCGCGCATCGCCGTCGACCCTCGAATCCGGCTGCACCTGAATCGAAGTCATGACCGCACCACTGCCGGCTCGCGATCGCCGACCGTGGCATGCACGGCAGCGGACACTCCGCGCACGATCACCCCGATGTCCTCGGGTGTGCAGATGAACGGCGGCATCGTGTAGACGAGATTGCGGAACGGCCGCAGCCATGCCCCGGCCTCGACGGCCGCGTCGGTGGCCGCCACCATGTCGACCGGGCGATCGAGTTCGACGACGCCGATCGCGCCGAGGACCCGCACATCGACGACGCCGTGGCGATCACGCAGCGGTTCGAGTCCGTTGCGGAGCCCTCGCTCGATCGCCGAGACCCGCTCGGCCCAGGGCGTTTCCAGCAGCAGTTCGATCGCTGCGACGGCCACCGCGCAGGCCAGCGGGTTGGCCATGAAGGTCGGGCCGTGCGCGAGTCCGCCCGCCTCCCCCGCACTGATCACCTGAGCGATCTCGGACGTGCACAGGGTCGCGGCGAGCGTGAGGTAACCACCGGTGAGCGCCTTGCCGACACACATGATGTCGGGCGCGACGCCGGCGCCCGGCGCCGCCTCGGCCCCCGGGGCGGCGTCGGCCGCGAACAACGTTCCGGTGCGGCCGAATCCGGTCGCGATCTCGTCGAACACGAGCAGGACGTCGTGGCGGTCACAGATCTCCCGGAGCGCACGCAGATATGCCGCGTCGTGGAATCGCATGCCGCCCGCGCCCTGGACCACGGGTTCGACGATGACCGCGGCGAGCTCGTCGCGATGCGCGCGCACGGTGCGCTCGAACTCGGCGACGTAGTCGGGCCGGAACTCGGCCGGCGGGGCGTCGACGAAGATCTGTTGTGCGAGAACACCCTTCCACATCGCGTGCATGCCGCCGTCGGGATCGCAGACGCTCATCGGGGTGAAGGTGTCACCGTGGTAGCCGCCACGCCAGGTGAGCAGACGCGTGCGGCCGGACCGACCGCGGCTGCGCCAGTACTGCAGCGCCATCTTGACCGCCACCTCGACCGACACCGATCCCGAGTCGCAGAAGAACACCTTCTCCAGGCCGGCCGGGGTGATCTCGACGAGGAGCTGCGCCAGCCGGGCGGCCGGTTCGTGGGTCAGACCGCCGAACATGACGTGCGACATCCGACCGAGCTGAGCCGCCGCGGCGGCGTCGAGTCGGGGGTGTCCATAACCGTGGATCGCCGCCCACCAGGAGCTCATCCCGTCGACCACCGATCGGCCGTCCGCGAGTTCGAGGCGGGCACCCGAGGCCGAGGCCACGACCAACGGCCGGGTGGCCGCCGGCAGCGCACCGTAGGGGTGCCAGATGTGGTCGGCGTCGATGCGACTGATCGCGTCGTGATCCATGAGGCACCTCCCGGCCTGTCGTTACGCAGTCCTGGACACCGTCCAGGACCCTGAACACCGTACAGGGCGTCCTGAACGCTGTACAGGCCCGGGGTTCGATGCCCTGCCTCCGGGGTCACTACGCTGACGCGGGTGAGCAACAGTCGCACCGACGTTCTGCGCGCCGCCCGCGACATCCTGGGCGAGCACAGCCTGGCCGACCTGTCGATGCGACGCCTCGCCACCGAACTCGGCGTCCGTCCCAACGCGCTGTACTGGCACTTCCCCAACAAGCAGACCTTGCTGGCCGCGCTCGCCGACGACATCCTGGGTGCGGTCGCCATCCCCGACACCTCGCTGGCCTGGGACGAGCGCCTCGACCTGCTCGCGACCGACATGCGTAGTGCGCTCCTCGGAGTGCCCGACAGTGCCGAGGTCGTGTCGTCGAGCTGGGCGAGCGGCCTGTCGTCGAAGGCCATCACCGCCGACATCATCGCCGCCGGCACGGCCGGCGGTTTGTCCGTCCGCGACGCCGAGGCGGTCAGCACCGCACTGTGTCAGCTGGTCATCGGGCTCACCATCGAGGAACAGACGCGCGCGCAGATGGAGCGTCTGGGTGTCACCGGGCCGTCGGGTCGCGACTTCGCGGGCGAGTTCCGCGACGGGCTGGCCATCATCCTCGACGGGGCCCGGACACGCCGCTCGCGGTGACCCCGCGCGGCACGGTAGGCCGGCGCCGCGCGAGTGTCGCGGTCGTCCGAATCGGTGTTTCACAGCTTCGGCGAGTACATTGCTAGCCGGTCATCCCGGCCCCGAGACCGATCTGTCCCCCACCGGAAAGAACACGCCCTGTGGCATCGACGACGCGAGTAGTGGCGCCGGAGTCGTCCCCCTCGACGCCGACGACGCCCGCATACCGCACCGACCTCGACGGCCTGCGCGGTATCGCCATCGCCCTCGTCGCCTGCTTCCACGTGTGGTTCGGCAAGGTCTCCGGCGGCGTCGACGTCTTCCTCACCCTCTCGGGATACTTCTTCGTCGGGTCGCTGCTGCGGCACGCGATCACGAGCCAGGCTCCGCACGTCTCGTTCCGAGACACGCTCAACCCGTGGCCACGGCTCAAACGTCTCCTCAAACGGCTGCTGCCGGCGCTGCTCACCGTCCTGATCGCGGTCACGGTGCTGACCCTGCTGATCCTCCCGCAGACCCGGTGGGCCAATGTCGGCCGCGAGGTCATCGCGAGCGCGCTGTACTACCAGAACTGGTATCTCGCGCAGAACTCCCAGGACTACCTCGCCGCGAGTTCGGCGAACAGCCCGCTG
The DNA here is from genome assembly GCF_042672305.1 of Gordonia sp. NPDC127522. Classification (NCBI taxonomy): domain Bacteria; kingdom Bacillati; phylum Actinomycetota; class Actinomycetes; order Mycobacteriales; family Gordoniaceae; genus Gordonia; species Gordonia sp. NPDC127522. Next base: position 150,515 of record NZ_JBHXVK010000006.1, on the reverse strand, counting down.
CAGCACATCTGGTCGATGTCGGTGCAGGGCCAGTTCTTCGTCCTGACCCTGCTCGTCGCCCTCGCGTTCGCGGCATTGCTCAAGGTCGGTGCCCGCGTCGCCCGGCCGTTCGCCGAGCCGCGGGTCATCAGGTTCCTCGTCGGCGGCGCGGTGTTGGTCGTCGCGCTCGCCTCGTTCTACTGGGCGCACCGCGGCCTGGCGATCAACCAGCCGTACAACTACTACGACACGATCTCCCGTCTGTGGGAACCGCTGGCCGGCGGCCTGCTCGCGATCTGGTTGCCGTCCCTGCGAATCCCCAACTGGCTGCGCAACATCGCGACCGTCTTCGCGCTCGCGCTGATCGTCAGCTGTGGGTTCTGGATCGACGGCGTCAACGCCTACCCCGGTCCGATGGCGCTGGTGCCGGTCGGCGCGACGCTGCTGATCATCTGGGCCGGCGCGACGGCGTTGCAGAAGCCACCTCGGGGGTCCCATGCCGCGGCCACCGAGATGCCCGTCACGAACCGCTGGCTCGCGAGCAGGTGGCCGGTCTGGCTCGGGACCATCGCGTATTCGCTGTACCTGTGGCACTGGCCGCTGCTGATCTTCTACCTGACCTGGCGCGACAAGAACCATGCCAACTTCGTCGAGGGCGTGCTCATCCTCGCGGCGTCGGTCGGGCTCGCGTGGCTCACCAAGCGCTACATCGAGGACCCGCTGCGCGGCGGCGATCGTTCGGCGCTGAGCCGCGGCCGCCGCGACGGACGGTCTCCCTGGCTGTCGTACACGTCGGTCGTCACCTCGATCCTCGTGGTGGCGACGCTCGTCACCGGCGTCGGCATCACCGTGTGGGAGCGGCACGTCGCGAACATCGTCGTCGACACCAAGAACCTCGACCCGAGGTCGTACCCGGGGGCCCGAGCACTGCTCGACGGCTGGCCGGTGCCCGCCCTCGATCCACAACCGTCGGCGCTGGAGGTCATCAAGGACTTCCCCGAGACCTCCACCGACGGGTACATGAGCGACTTCACCGACAACGAGATCCACGTCGGCACCTACGGCGATCCGACCGCGACGCGCACCATCGCGCTCGCCGGCGGCTCGCATGCCGAGATGTGGATCTCGGCGCTCGACGCCCTCGGCAAGCGCAACGGTTTCAAGGTGAAGACCTACCTCAAGATGGGGTGCCCGCTGTCGACGAACCGGGTACCGAAACAGCGCGGCGTGCCCTACCCGGAGTGCTACGACTGGGGACAGCGCGTCATCGATCGCGTCATCGCGGACAAGCCGGACGCGGTGCTGACGAATTCGACGCGACCGCGGGACTACGAACCCGGCGACTGGGTGCCACCGGACTACGTGCCGATCTTCGACCGTTTCCTCGACGCCGGGGTGCCGGTCTTCGGCATGCGGGACACCCCGTGGCCGAAGAACGCGAAGGGCACCATCGACACCCCGATCTGCCTCGCCGACGGCGGCGACGCCGAGAGCTGCGGGTCGCGCCGCAGTGCTGTCCTCTCACCCGAGGACCCGGCGGCGGAGCTGGCCGCCACGCGACCCGACTTCCATCCCCTCGACATGTCCGACGGGATCTGCGACGCCGAGCGGTGCCCGGCGATCGTCGGCAACATCACCGTCTACAAAGACCCGCACCACCTGAGTGCGACCTATGTCCGCAGTCTCACCGACGAGCTGGGGCGCCAGATGGAGGCCGAACTGCCGTGGGCCGGTCCCGCGGTGCCGTGACGGTCGGCGGAAGTCGCGGGCTTCCTCCGGAAGCGGCGGGTGGGGCAGCCCACATCTGACCCGACCGGCCGCGTCCTGAGATGACCGCCCGCGGCAACGCGACTAGGGTCGACCCATGACGTCGTCGAAGGCGGGTAAGACCGGACCGCCGGCCTCCGGTGAACAGCCGGGTGATCCCGACTCCACTCCCGATTCAGATTCCACTGCCGATCCCGGCTCCCCCTCGGAGCCCCGCGCACCGGAGTCCGACACCAACTCGACAACGGCAGCACCTCCGAGCGGCGGCAAGACCATCGCCGACCCCGTACCGATGCCGTCCGACCCGATCCAGGCCGAGGCGCTGGTCCAACCGGAACCAGCCCCGATCCCGGTGTGGCCGGGTACTCCATACCCCCTCGGCGCCACCTATGACGGTGTGGGAACGAATTTCTCGCTGTTCTCCGAGGTGGCCGAAGCCGTCGAACTGTGCCTGATCGACCGCGAGGGCCACGAGCGTCGGATCCGGCTCGAAGAGGTCGACGGTTACTGCTGGCACTGTTACCTGCCCAACGTCGGCCCCGGCCAGTTCTACGGCTTCCGCGTCTACGGGCCGTACGACCCGTCGCAGGGATTGCGTTGCGACCCGAGCAAACTCCTGCTCGATCCGTACGGCAAGGCCTTCCACGGCGACTTCGACGGCGACGCATCGCTGTTCTCCTACCCGCTCCCGACGCCGCCCGAGGACACCGACGAATCGGCGGTCGACGACGACGCATCCGAAACCCCCGAGACCGGGGCCGCCGACGCCGGGACCGGCGGTGGCGGGACCGACGATGGCGCGGTCGACGATGCCGACGAGCCGACCGTCGAGGCAGGCGATGCGGCCGATCCCGCCGAGGAGGCAGGCGAGTCCGACGGCGATGCCGCGCCCGCGGAGCACGAGGACATCCCCGATCCCGAGCCGGTCAATCCGATGCCGCAGTTGGACTCACTCGGGCACACCATGGTCTCGGTGGTGATCAACCCCTACTTCGACTGGCAGAACGACCGGTCGCCCAATCGTCCGTACCACCAGACGGTCATCTACGAGGCGCACGTCAAGGGCATGACGGCGACCCATCCCGACATCCCCGAGTACCTGCGCGGCACGTACGCGGGGCTGTGCCATCCGGTGATCATCGATCACCTCAAGGAGTTGGGCATCACCGCCATCGAACTGATGCCCGTGCACCAGTTCATGCAGGACTTCGTACTGCGCGATCAGGGTCTCCGAAACTACTGGGGTTACAACACCTTCGGGTTCCTGGCACCACATATCGAGTACTCGTCGAACCCGGACCAGCCGGCCAGCGCGGTGACCGAGTTCAAGGCGATGGTGCGCGAGTTCCACAACGCCGGCATCGAGGTCATCCTCGACGTCGTCTACAACCACACCGCCGAAGGCAACCACCTCGGACCCACCGTGTCCTTCCGGGGCATCGACAACGCCGCCTACTACCGGCTCGTCGACGGTGATCCCGAGATGTACATGGACTACACCGGAACCGGCAACAGCCTCAACGGTCGTCACCCGCACACGCTGCAGCTCATCATGGATTCGCTGCGCTACTGGATCCTCGAGATGCACGTGGACGGCTTCCGCTTCGACCTCGCGTCCACGCTGGCCCGCGAACTGCACGACGTCGATCGACTGTCCGCGTTCTTCGATCTGGTGCAGCAGGACCCGGTGGTCAGTCAGGTGAAGCTGATCGCCGAGCCCTGGGACATCGGCGAGGGTGGTTATCAGGTGGGCAACTTCCCGCCGCTCTGGACCGAGTGGAACGGCAAATACCGCGACACCGTCCGCGACTACTGGCGCGGCGAGCCGTCCACCCTGGGCGAGTTCGCCTCCCGGCTCACCGGATCGTCGGATCTGTACGAGGCGACCGGCCGGCGACCGCTCGCGAGCATCAACTTCGTCATCGCCCACGACGGCTTCACGCTGCGGGACCTGGTGTCTTACAACGAGAAGCACAACATGGCCAACGGTGAGGACAACCGGGACGGCGAGAGTCACAACCGGTCGTGGAACTGCGGAGTCGAGGGACCCACCGACGATCCCGAGATCAACGCGCTGCGCGCACGGCAGCAGCGGAACATCCTGGCGACGCTGTTCCTGTCGCAGGGCACGCCGATGCTGGCGCACGGCGACGAGATCGGGCGTACGCAACAGGGCAACAACAACGTCTACTGCCAGGACTCCGAACTGTCCTGGATGGACTGGACTCTCGCCGAGGAGAACGCCGACCTGCTGGAGTTCACCCGCAAGGCCATCGCGCTGCGCACCCGGCATCCGGTGTTCCGACGCCGGAAGTTCTTCGGCGGGAAGCCGATCCGGTGGGGCGACCAGGCACTCGACATCGCCTGGCTCACCCCGGCCGGCCAGGAGATGACCGCCGAGGACTGGGACAGCGGGTTCGGCAAGAGCCTCGCCGTGTTCCTCAACGGAAACGGACTGGGCGAGAAGGACGAACGTGGCGAACTGGTCGTCGACGACTCCTTCTTCATCTGCTTCAACGCCCACTACGAGGACCTGGACTTCACGCTCCCGCCGACGTGGTACGGCAACGAGTGGGTCGGCGAACTGGACACGACGCATCCCGTGGGGGACAGCGAGCTGACGGCCTCCGCCGGTGAGTCGGTGACCGTTGGTGCCCGCTCCGTCCTGGTCCTGCGAAAGACCTCGTGACTCCCATGGGCAATCGTCCGACCCCGCGCGCGACGTACCGGCTCCAACTACACCGCGACTTCGGATTCGCCGATGCCACAGCACAGCTCGACCACCTCGTCGAGTTGGGGATCAGCCACGTCTATCTCTCCCCGATCGGCACGGCGTCGGCCGGGTCGACGCACGGCTACGACTGGTTGCCGCCGCCGGCGGTCTCCGCCGTGCTGGGTGGGATCGACGGGCTGCGGACACTGCGTTCCGCCGCCGCCGAACGCGGACTGGGTCTGATCATCGACATCGTCCCGAACCACACCGGAGTCGCCGATGCGCTCGCCAACCCGTGGTTCGCCGACCTGCTCCGCCACGGGCCCGCATCGGACTACGCACACTATTTCGACGCCGACTTCAGCGACGACAACGGTGCCGACGGGAAGCTGGCCCTGCCGATCGTCGCCGCCGATGGGGACCTGAGCCCACTCGAGATCGACGAGCACGGGAATCTGCGGTACTACGATCACGCGTTCCCGATCGCCCCCGGCACCGCGGGAGACATTCGGCCCGCTCGCTCCGCTCCCGGCGCCGGGGACACTCGGCCCGCTCGCTCCGCTCCCGGCGCCGGGGACACTCGGCCCGCTCGCTCCGCTCCCGGCGCCGGCGGAACACCGGGTGAGGTCCACTCCCGCCAGCACTATCGGCTCGTGCCGTGGAACAGCGGCCTGATCGGCTACCGGCGGTTCTTCACGGTCAACGAACTCGCCGGTCTGCGCCAGGAGGACCCGGAGGTCTACGACGCGACGCACCAGTGGCTGCGTGAGCTGCTCGACGCCGACCTCATCGACGGTGTGCGCGTGGATCATCCGGACGGACTGTGGGACCCCCAGGATTATCTGCGCCGATTGCGAGCGGACGTGGGCGACGACCGCCTCCTCTACATCGAGAAGATCCTGGCGCCGGACGAGCCACTCGAACCGACCCTGCCGGTCGAGGGCACCACCGGGTACGACCACATGCGCGTGATCGATGCCGTGTTCGTGGCGCCGGCCGGCGTCGCCCAGCTCACCGAGCTACACGAACGGATCACCGGCGAGAGCGGTGACGCGCGGTGGGTGGAGGCCGCCGAGCACGATCGCAAACTCCGCACCGTGCGGGAGTCGTTCCCGGCGGAGCTCAGACGTCTCGTGCGCGCCGTCACCGCGCGCGTCGAGGGGTCACCGGCCGCGGATCCGGACGTGATCGCCACCGCCTGCGCCGAACTGATCGCCGCGCTCGGGGTCTACCGGGCGGACTACCCGTCGTTGCGTCCACGTCTGCTCGCCGTCGCCACCGGGATCGCCGAGGCGAAACCCGAACTGCGTGCCGCGATCGACCTCATCGTGCGGGAGACTGCGGTGCCCGGTGAGGCGACCTCGAGGCTGGCGCAGACCTGCGGGGCGGTGACCGCGAAGAGCGTCGAGGACAGTTTGTTCTACCGGACGGCCCGGCTCGTCTCCGCCCAGGAGGTCGGTGGCGATCCCGCGAATCCCGTCATGTCGCTGGCCGATTTCCACGAGCACAACGCCGAGCGCGCCGCGCGGTGGCCGCTGGCCATGACGGCCACGTCGACGCACGACACCAAACGCGGTGAGGACGTGCGCGCGCGGATCGCGGTGCTCGCCCAGATCCCCGACCGCTGGTCCCAGCTCGTCGACAAGGTCTGGCGCGAGACCGACGTGCCGGATGACCTGACCGGCTACTTCCTCCTGCAGAACATCGTCGGGGTCTGGCCCACCGGCGCCCCGGTCACCGACGAGTTGCGGGGCCGGTTGATCGAGTACGCCCGTAAGGCGACTCGCGAGGCCGGTCTGCGCACCACGTGGACCGAGGTGAACGAGGAGTTCGAGACCGCAGTCGAGACCTGGATCGGCCAGGTCACCAGCGGGGACGTCGCATCCTCGGTCGCCGAACTCGTCGACCGCATCGGACCGGCGTGGGAGCAGGAAGCGCTGGCGCGCAAGGCGATCGCGATCCTCGGGCCCGGGGTCCCCGACATCTATCAGGGCACCGAGTGGTGGGAGGACTCCCTCGTCGATCCCGACAATCGACGACCGGTCGACTTCGGCCGGTCGACCGAGCACCCGAAGACCCGACTCGTCCAGGAGGCTCTCCGTGTCCGAACCGCGCATCCCGATGCGTTCGGCGTTGCGGGCACCTATCAGCGACTGACCGCCGACGGTCCGGCCGCCGACCACACCGTGGCGTTCGTGCGCGGCACCCGCGACACCCCCTCGGTCGTCGTGGTGACCGCCCGGTTCACCCACAGCCTCGACCACGATGCCGCGGCCGCGACGTCGATCGCCCTGCCCCCGGGGTTCCGGTGGCGCGACGACCGAACAAGGTCGGTGTACGAGGGATCGGTCGACCTCGCCTCGGCCCGTGCCGAACACCCCGTGGCGATACTCGTCCGAACGTGACGTCCACCCACCACTGATGGACGAGCGCGCCCCCGAATCGGTGGCGCGCTCGTCCATTGCCAGTGAGTGTGTCGGCCCGGATCAGCCGCCCGGCGCGGGCTGCGGTGCCGGCGACGGCTGGGGTGCCGGCGCACCTGCGGCGCCGGGCAGCGACTGCGACGGATCGATCTGACCGCTGGGGCTCCCCGGCGGACCGTCGACCTCGGACACCAGCCACTTGCCGTCTTCCTTGCTGAGGTCCAAGCGGAAGACCATCAGGCTGGTACCGCCGCTGGGCAACTTGACGCTGCGGCCGGTCACCTCCGCCATCACCACGGTCTTGGCGGTGTCGGCATCGACGGTCTCGACGGCGACCACGCTGATCGTCGAGGACACCTCGATGTTCAGGGACTCCACATTGGCCTCGGTGTCGGCCCGTTCCTGCTCGAGGCGGTTGCGCAACTCCCCCGTCGACAGCGGACCCAGCAGTTCCTTCGAGTTGCCCGCGTTGTCGGCGTTGAGCGTCGTCACGAGCTTCGTGACGAAGTCGGCCGAGGCCACCTTGGAATCGGCGAACGCGTCGGCCTCCCGCTGGAGGTCGTAGGCGCGCCAGCCGAAGAACACCACCAGCGCGATGAGGGCGACCGCGACGATGGCGGCGAGAACCTTCTTGATCCCGCCGCCGGTGACCGTGAACGAGATCTCGCGACGATCCGAACCCGCCTTCGATGAAGCTGCCGGCGACAGGTCACCGGCGGCGGCGGAGGCATCGGCACCGTCGGTCTTGGACGTGCTCGCCGCCATGCCGGTTCCGCTCCGTCGAGCCGACTTCCCCCGCGGCGTCGCCGCGGTCCCGGCGTCGTTCGTGTCCTCCGCGCTCGTCGCCCCATCGGTGTGATCGGCTGCGACAGTCCCGCTCTCGGGCGACGTGCTGTCGGCCTTCTCGTCCGTTGGATTCATGTCGGGATCAGTACGATCTGGGTCATTCCGGTCAGTCATCTACAGGTCACACAACTTGTCTGTCGTCGTCGAGTGGCCGTCAGTCGTCGAGCGGCCCATCACTTGTCGAGCGGAACGGTACGGGCGTTCGGGTCGTAACCCGGCGGCGGTCCCGCGGTGTCGTCGCCCGGTGGCCGCGGCGCATTGGCCGAGCCACGGATCTGCTGACGCGGATCCTCGGTCACACAGTACAGATTGGTCGGGATGGTCAGCTCGAGGATCTGCGTCGGCCGCCGCGGCGTCACCGGGTAGTTGCAGCTCGGACGCGGGTACACCGACCCGAAGGCCCACCACGCACCGTCGTGGAACATGGTGAGGCTCTTGACACTGGCATCGCGGATCGCGGGGAACAGCGTCGCGAGCGCCGGCGCACGCAACGCACCCTGCTCGGCGATGTCGACGAACTGCTTCGTCACATCGGTGATCGGATCCGTCAACTGGTTGATCGACCCGGCCAGGCTCGTGAACTGCGAGGGACCCCGGTCGAGGAGCTCGCGGAGTTCCTTGTCGGAGGCAGCCGCCGAGTTGACCAGCGAACTCAATCCCGCCACCGTCGTGCCGAGGTCGGGCTGGATCTGTGCCGTCGTCTTGAAGATGGTCCCCGCGTTCTGGATGAACTTGGTGGTCTCCGGCAGCGCGGTGTACAGCTTCGCGAAGATCGTGCCACCGGAGTCGAAGATGACGGACAGGTCGTTCGTGCCGTCCTCGTCGTAGAGGGCGATCTTCAGATTGTCCACAGCGGAACGGAGTTTCGCCGGATCGATCTGGTTGATCAGTTCCAGCGAGGACTCGAGCAGCTGCGAGAACGGCACGGTGACCTCGGTCTGGTCGGCCCGGATGACGTCCCCGTCCTCCAGGTAGGGACCGTCGGAGGTGTCCGGCTGGAAGTCGACGTACTGCTCTCCCGCAGCCGACAGACCCAGTGCCGCAACCGTGGTGTCGCGGTTGATCTTGTACCGGTCCTCGACCGTGACGACGACCTCCACCGAATCCGGTTGCACCCGAACGGTGTCGACGTCTCCGATGCGCGCGCCGCGCAGCGTGACCCCGGACGTCTCCTGCAGACCGCCGGAGATCGGGAACTGGATGGTGAGCTTGTACTTGTCGGCGAACGGCTGCCACCGCAGGATGCCCAGGGCGAGATAGCTGAGTCCGACGACCATGACCAGTACCAGGGCGATGTTGCCCACGAGTACCGAATTCCGGCGTAGGACACCGAATATGCCGCTCATCCGCAACACCCCCTCGTCCCCGTGATCCGCGCCAGCAGACGGGTCAGTGTCTGCTGCAACGCCGCCGAACCCTCATCCACGTCCTGGATCTCGGGCAGTCTGCTCGCCGAGTCGAAGCCGACACCCGGGCTGAGCCAGTAGACCTTCGACGACACCGCCGCCGCGCTACCCGGTGTGGACTTGACCCACTTCGGCGTGAGCTCGTGCAGGTTGTCGGCCAGCGATCCGAGCGGACCGGCGGCCTGCCGGAGCCCGGCCAGCACCGTCGACAGATGGCCCAGCATCTCGACCAGGTTGTCCTGATCGCTGTCGAGGAAGTCGTTGGTGGCCGCGGTGACCTGCTGGGTCTTGTCGAGGGTGGTCAGGATCGTGGCGATCTGACCGTTCAGCGACTCGAGCGCCGGACCCAGTTTGTTGATCGACGCCATGATCTGCGCACGCCCGTCGGCGAGCTGTCCACTGAGCACCCGCGTGGCGGCCAGCGACCGATCGACCGCCGCCGAACTCTGGTTCAGCTTCCGGATGCCGGTGGTCAGGCCCCGGATGGCGCCGTTGAGATCCGACGGGTTCGTCGCGACCGCGCTGCTCAGCTCGGTGAGGATGATCGTCAACGAGTTCAGCGAACCGCTGTCCACGACCCCGCTCATGCTGATCAGCAGATCCTCGACCGTCGCCGCAGCCGACGTCGGGCCGGTGAGCGTGTCCCCGTCCACCATCAGACCGTCGCGCGCCTCGATCGGCGGGAGCAGGGCCACGAAGACGTCACCAAGCGGTGTGGCCTGGCGGAGTTCGGCGCCGGTGCCCACCGGGAGCTTGGTCTTCTTGCTGACCTGCATGGTCACCACGGCGGTGTAGTCCTTGGCGACGAGGTCGGTGACCTGTCCGACATCGGTTCCGTTCAGCTTCACCTTCGCCTGCGCCGGCAGATTGAGCGCGTTGGCGAATTTCGCGGTGATCGTGATCGAGTCCCCGATGCCGCCCGGTGCGGGCAGCGGGATCTGCTCCACCGTGAGACTCGGGAGGAGTCCGCAACCGGTGAGCCCCATGAGCGCCGCGAGCAGCACCGCCATCACTCCGCCTCGGCGGACTCGGCCCTGGGATCGCGCAGGGCGCCCGGGGCCGTCCGAACGGCTCAGCGAATCCATTGTCGCCGTTCTCATTTCGTCAGCTCCAGCATCGCCGAGTAAATACCGAGGTCGGGACCGAAGTCCTTGAGCTTGCCCGTTCGGCAACCGTCCTTCTGCAGGTTGATCGCCTCGCAAAACTCGGCGAGCAGTTCGTTGTCGAGGAGCGACTTGTCGAGCAGCACCTGCGCGCGCCACGCACCCTGTTCGGCCGAGATCGAGTTGCTCAGGTTCTGGAATAGCAGCGGGCCGACGTCGATCGTCTCGACGACCTGCCGCGAGTAGTCGCCGAGGTTGGCGGTCAGCGCGGCAAGCCGGTCGAACGACACCGACATCGTGTTGGTGTTGTTCTGCAGGAACACGGTGGTGTTCTGCAGCGTCTGGTTGAGGTTGGCCAGGGTGGCGAGCAGGCCGGGCGCCTGGTCGCCCAGCAGCTGCGAGACCTGGTTGACCGACTCGGAGAACGCCGTCATCTTCGGATAGTTCTGCACGAGGGTGGTGGTCAGACCCTCGATGGTCTCGAGGATGTCGACGAGGGCATCGCTGTTGCCCGCCACCACGTCCGACGCTCCGCCGAGTTCGTCGAGCGCCGCCCGGATCTCCTCGCCGTTGCCGGTGGCGATGCCGGAGGTGATGTCGATCATCTCCGCGAGCGGGCCGGGGCCTTCTCCCTCACCCTTGAGCGCAACCACCAGACCGTCGATGGCGTCGAACAGTTCGCCGACCGACACCGGAGCCTTCGTCTCCTTCAGGACCGACCCGTCCTCGAGCTTCGGTCCGCCGTCGTAGGCGGGTGACAGCTCGACGTGGCGGGTGGTGACGATCGAGGTGTTGACGATCGCCGCCGTGGCGTCGGCCGGGACGGGGACGTCGCTGTCGATCGTCATGGTCACCTTGACGCGCTCGCCCTGCGGTTCCACCGCGGTGACCTGACCGACCGGCATGCCGAGGACGGCGACGTCGTTGCTCACGTAGAGCCCGGCGACGTTGTCGAAGTAGGCAGTCACCTCGATGGCCTGGCCGACCGCCGCCTTCCAGCTCCCCGGGATCATCGAACAGCCGGAGAGCCCGAGGATGCCGAGCAGGGCGACCCCGACCAGCAGGATCGGGCGGCGGAGCCCATGGGCGTGCATCGTCGTACCTGCTGTCGTGTCCGCGCTCAACATCCGTCCACCACCCGGGCCAGGCACAGCCAGTTGTCGGGGAAGATGCCCCACGGCAGGTAGCCGTTCGCGTAGGGCCCGTCACCGATGACGTTGTTGGTGAGGCGCGCGGTGACCGGGAGGATCTCCAGCAATTTGCGGAGGTTGTTGCGGTTCTTCTCCAGGCCCTGGGTGATCGTGTTCAGGTTCGCCATGATGGGCGCGAACTGGTTGGCGTTCTCGCCGGCCACCGCGGTCGCCTGCTCGGTGAGTTCGGCGATGCCGTCGAGCATCCGGGTGACCAGCTCTTCACGCGCGACGATCTTCTGGGTCAGGTCGCGTCCCTGACCCACGATCACGGCGAGCTGGGCCTGATTGTCGTTGACGATGTTGGTGATCGTCTTGGTGTCGGCGATCAATTGGTTGATCTGGTCCTTGCGATTGGTGATGACCTTCGACATCTGGGTGAGCGCCTCGAAGGTCGGCTCGGTGATCGCCGGTACGCCGGCGAGCTGCCGGTTGAGGGTGCGGATGCTCTCGGAGAGCGTCCGGTCGTCGATCCCGGTCAGGATCGGCGCGCCCGCCTCGATGGTGCGCTGGAGATCGTAGGGCACGGCGGTCTTCGCGATGTGTCCGTCGGGTGCATCCTCCGGCGAATCCCCCAGCGACACATCGATGTAGCGCTGACCCAGCAGCGTCGACATCTTGATCTCGGCAGAACCGTTGGACGTCACCCGGACGTCGCTGTCCACCTTCATGGTGATGGCCACGTGCTGTCCGGCGAGTTCGGTGTCGGTGACCTCACCGACGTCGATACCGGCGACGCGGACCTTGTCCCCCGGCCGGATACCGCCGGCCTGGGCGAAGTCGCCGGTGAGCGTCTTCTTGCCCAGATGCGCAGTCGCGAGAGCGGTCACGCCGAGCAACAGGGCGACGATGACCACGGCGCCGATCACACCGAACCACACGCGCCGGTTGTCACGGAAACTCCTGCGGAACCAGCTCATCGGCACACCACCGAGTGATTCGTGCCGCCGATCTTGTTGAAGATCCCGGGCGGTAGCAGGACGTCGCCGATCGCGACGTCGAGATCACATGCGTAGATGTTCAAGTAAGCGCCCTCACCGAGCACGAGCGGGAAATGACCGAGGAAGATCGGCGCGTCGACCGCCATCCGATCGAGTTTGGAGCCATTGCTGATCAGCGTGTTGGTCGCGATCCGGCCGTCCGTCGCGGCGTCGGCCAGACTCTGTCGGCTCTCACTCAGCACGTCGGCGAATCCGCTTGCGGTGCGGCCGATGTCGGTCACCGCACTACCGAACGCCGCCGAGTTCGAGTTGAGGTTGGCGATCAGCGCCGACATCGACTCGATGACGGTGCCCAGCTGACCGCCCTGGCGCGACAGGTCGCGCATGACCGCGCTCAGGTTGTTGATGATCGCGCCGAGCACGACGTCCCGGTTGGCCGTGTCCTCCGCGAGGCGGCCGACCTCGGCGACCGTGTAGCTCAAGGACACCGAATTGCCCTGGAACGCCTGGATCAACCCCTCGGACAGGGCGTTGACCTGTTCCGGGGTGAGGGTCTCGAAGACCGGCTGGAACCCGGCGAGCAACGTGGTGACGTCGAAGGAGTCCTCGGAGGGCAGCTCGAGCGTCGACCCCGGGTCGAGGGGTCGGCTCTCCCGGTCCGGGACCAATGTCAGGTTCAGATATCGCTGCCCGATGAGGTTCTGGTACCGGATCGCCGCCCGCGTGTTGGTGTAGACCTGCTGGTTGTCCTGCACCTCGAAGGTGACCCGGGCACGGCCGTCGGCGAGTTCGATCTGGTCCACACGACCGACGCGGACACCGGCCATGCGGACGTCGTCGCCCGTGGCGAGACCCGAGGCGTCACCGAAGTAGGTGGTGTAGCCGTTGGTGGTCCCCGGCACCGAGCGCTCCAGCGTCGAGAAGATCACGTAGGTGACCAGCAACGCGGCGATCCCGAAGATGGTGAAACCGATCAGCGGTTTGCGGATCGACCCCGAAGCCGCGCTCATCGTCCTCCTCCTTGACCTTCGCCGCCCCGGCCCGCCTCGGCGGCGTTGCGCACCTCGAGCGTCTGGACCAGCGGTCCCAGCATGATCGTGTCCGCCGCCGACGGGGTACGGCGCAGGACGGTGCCGAGCGTCTTGTTGTCGGCATCGGTGGTGACGTTGCCGACCGGCTTGTTCCGGCGCATCCCGTCGGAGGGATAGATCGCCAGCGGACCCGACATCGTCGGCCCCGTGCCCGTGCCCGGTCCCACGCAGCCGGGGCCGCGCAGGGTGCCGTAGGGGCCGCCGTCGTACACCGGGCAGTTCTGCCGGGTGTAGCGCTGGAAGGCGCCGAAGCTCACACCGATGTTGAGCTGCACGTGGCCGTTGGTGCCGGTGAACACCGTCAGCACCCGGGCGGCCAGGTTGTTCAGTGCGATCACGCCCTGCGGCAGCGAGTTCGGCTCGAGGACGAGCGCACCCAGCATCCGGTTCAGATCGGTCACCAGACGCTGACCGCTGTCGCCGTTGCGCGCGAACAGCAACTGGGTCTGGTCGAGCAGGCCCTGACTCGCCGTCAGCACCGCGGTCAGGTCACGCTGCTTCTCGGCGATGGTGATCGCCGGGATCACGCTGCGGCCCAGGGTGTCCAGCAGTTGCGGCGCCGATTGCGAGAGGCCGGTGAGAGCGGCGTCGAAGTTGTCGAAGCCCGGGGGCGCGCCCGGCGGGAACTGGGCGTTGATCGAGTCGAAGTAGTTCCGCAGCACGGGGACGAACGACCCGAACACCGAGCCGCCGCCCTTGAGCGCGTCGGCGATGACGCCGAGCACCTGCGCCAGTTCCTCCGGCGGCACCGCGTCGAGGATCCGCTTCAGCTCGTTCTGGGCGTCCTGCAGCTTGATCGTCTCGAGCGAGTCGTCGGCCGGGATCACGTCGCCGGCGGACAGCCGGTCGGCACCCACCTCGGCGGGCGGGACCAGCTCGACCGAGTTGACGCCGAACAGGTTCGACGGAACCGTACGCGCGGTCACCGAGGCGGGAATGCCCTCGGCCTGCGCCGGCTCGATGTCGATGGCGACGTTCTTGATCAACCGGGAGGCGTCGGCCTGTGCGGAATCCTCGACGCTGATCGACTTGACCGTGCCGACGATCAGCCCGTTGTAGCGGACGTCGGCACCGGTGGACAGCCCGTCGCCCACATCGACGAGGTCGGCGGTCACGGCCACCGTCTTGCTGAACGTGCCCTGATACCGCATGAAGAGCAGCACGAAGATCACCAGCAGGACGAGCAGGAAGGCGACTCCGCGCAGCACGTATTGCAGCAGCGAGGGATTGCGCCCGTCGGTCGCGATGTTCACGGTCTCCCCCTCATCCCGAGATCTTGATCCCGGGCGACGTGCCCCAGAACACGAGTGTCATGACCAGGTTCGCGAACACGATGACGATGATCGCGAGTCGGATGGCATGTCCGGCAGCAACTCCCACTCCTTCGGGACCACCTGAGGCGAAGTAGCCGTAGTAGCACTGGATGAACGTCGTCAGCAGGACGAAGACGATCACCTTGAAGAACGAGAACAACATGTCCCACGAGACGAGGAACTGGTTGAAGTAGTACAGATACGTGCCCTCGCCCTGACCGCTCTGCAGCATGAACATGAACTGGCAGGCGAGGTAGTTGGCGGCCAGCGACACCGAGTAGAGCGGGATGATCGCCAGGACGGCCGCACACATCCGGGTGGTGACCAGGTACGGCAGCGGCCGGATCGCGATCGCCTCGAGGGCGTCGATCTCCTCGGCGATGCGCATCGAGCCCAACTGTGCGGTGAACCGGCAACCCGACTGGGCCGTGAACGCGGTCGCGGCGAGCAGCGGTGCGATCTCGCGGGTCGTCGCGAAGGCCGACAGGCCGCCGGTCACCGGGGACATGCCGAGCAGGTTGAGGGCGGTGTAGCCCTCGATGCCCACGGTCGCGCCGCCCATGATGCCGAGGATCACCATGACGCCCACCGTGCCGCCACCGACGACGATGGCGCCGTTGCCCCACGCCACGTCGGCGAGCAGGCGCCACACCTCTTTGCTGTAGTGACGGAACGCCAGCGGCACCGCGGCGATCGAGCGGACCAGGAAGGTGATCAGATGGCCCATCGCGGCGAGCGCGTCGCGCGGCCCGCGGTACACCGCCTTGGCGGCCTCGAGCGGCCGCAGGGCCGGAGGTACATACCGTGACGCGGTCATCTCACACCACCCTCGACGGGAACAGGATCGCGAACAGCTGGGTGAGGATCACGTTCACCGTGAACAGCAACAGGACCGAGTTGACGACAGCGGCGTTCACCGAGTTGGCCACACCCGCGGGCCCGCCCTTCGTCGAGAGGCCGCGATCGCAGGCGACGATGGCCACGATCGCGCCGAATATGACGGCTTTGGCCAACGCGAACATGAGGTCGGCGGTGGTGGCGAAGGACGCGAAGGTGCCGGTGTAGCTACCCGGTGTGCCGCCCTGGAAGTAGACGTTGAAGACGTAGCCGGTGATGAACCCGACGAAGCACACGAACCCGCAGAGCAGGAAGCTGACGACCATCGTCGCGAGCAGTCGCGGTGAGATCAGGCGCTCGATGGGGTTGACGCCCATGACGCGCATCGCGTCGATCTCGTCGCGGATGGTGCGGGATCCGAGGTCTGCGGCGATCGCCGAGCCGACGGCGCCCGCGAGGAGCAGCGACGTCACCAGCGGTGCACCCTGCCGGATCACACCGAGACCCGTTGCCGCGCCGGAGAACGACGTGGCACCGACCTGACCGGCGATGTTGGACACCTGGATCGACACGATGACGCCGATCGGGATGGCGACCAGGAGGGTCGGGAAGACCGAGGTGCTGGCCATGAAGGCGCACTGACGGATGAACTCCCCGAACGGGAACCGTCGCTTGAAGAGATCGACGAAGAGGGTCCGGAACACCTCGACGAACATGCCGAGCTGGCGACCGAACGTGTCGAACGAGGCGACGACATGGCCGTCCACCCACGACCGCACCGCCCCCGGCCTCTTGCGACCCACCTCCTCGTCGTCCGAGGTGACTGCGTTAGTGCTCAATCCCTACCCTTGCGTCTCGGCTTACCCGTTCACCGGCCGTCAGGTCGCGATGGCGCGTGTCGACGTCGACGCGCGTTCTCGTTTCCGCAGACCCGCTTCGCGTGCCCCCCGTGGGCATGAGCGCCGCGGGTAAAATACCCCATTCCCCTCGTCCGAATGTGTCCGGCCTCACACTAGCGCCCGACTGCACCTGTCCGAGGTCCGACATACCTTGCATGATGTGACGAATCCCCCGACCGCTGCCGCTGTTGCCCAGAGCACAATAACTTGGTCGGACGACCAGCGGGAACAAAACCTACCACTTCGTTCCAATGTGGAGCCCTTCCGATCACCGCGATCACTGGGCGAACTCCGGGTCTGGGCACCGAACGCGCAGGTCGTCGAGCTGGTGATCGGGTCGTCCGCGCAGGACCCGGCCGCGGACCGGATCGCCATGACGGCAGCCGCGGGCGGGTGGTGGCAGGTGGACACCGCACCGGGAACCGAACCCGTCGGGGGACTGCGCTACGGATTCTCGATCGACGGCGGACCGGTGCGTCCTGATCCGCGGGCCGTGCGCCTGCCGGACGGGGTGCACGAACTGTCGGCGTTGTTCACCGTCGACGACGCCGGCTGGACCGACGCCGGCTGGGCCGGTCGCGACATCCGGGGAGCGGTGGTCTATGAGCTCCACCTCGGCACCTTCACCCCGGAGGGCACGCTCGACTCCGCCATCGGCCGGCTCGACCATCTCGTCGACCTGGGGGTCGACTTCGTCGAGCTGATGCCGGTCAACGCGTTCAACGGGGTTCACAACTGGGGTTACGACGGCGTCGGCTGGTACGCGGTGCAGGAGACCTACGGCGGACCGGCGGCGCTGGCCCGGTTCGTCGACGCCTGTCACGCCCGGGAACTCGGTGTCGTCCTCGACGTCGTCTACAACCATCTGGGTCCGTCCGGCAACTACCTACCCGACTTCGGGCCCTACCTCTCCGCGGGCGTCACATCCTGGGGATCGTCGGTCAACCTGTCCGATCCGGACTCCGACGAGGTCCGTGCGTTCATCGCCGGTACGGCCCTGCGGTGGTTCACCGAGTTCCATGTCGACGCCCTGCGCCTCGACGCGGTGCACGCGCTGGCCGACCACCGCGCCGTGCACATCCTGGAAGAACTCGCCGCCGCCACCGACGATCTCACCGTCGAACTCGGGCGGCCGCTGTCCTTGATCGCCGAGAGCGACCTCAACGATCCCCGCATGATCTCCCCGCGCAGCGTCAACGGACTCGGACTCGCCGCGCAATGGGACGACGACATCCACCACGCGATCCACACGCTGGTGTCGGGCGAACGGCAGGGCTACTACCGCGACTTCGGAAGCTACGACTGCCTGGAGAAGGTTCTCACCGGCGGGTTCTTCCACGACGGCACCTATTCGTCGTTCCGCAAACGCCGCCACGGACGACCGATCCCGACCGACCGGCTGCCCGCGTCGGCCCTCCTCGCCTACACCTGCAACCACGATCAGATCGGCAATCGGGCGATCGGCGACCGCCCGAGCGCCTACCTCGACGGCGGACAGCTGGCGATCAAGGCGGCGCTGGTCCTGCTGTCCCCGTTCACCCCGATGCTGTTCATGGGTGAGGAGTGGGCGGCGGCGACACCGTTCCAGTTCTTCACCTCCCACCCGGAGCCCGAACTGGGCCGAGCCACCGCGGAGGGGCGCAAATCGGAGTTCGCCGAGCACGGCTGGGACAGCGACGACGTGCCCGATCCGCAGGACCCGGCGACGTTCGAGCGGTCGAAGCTGGACTGGACCGAACTCGACGATCCCGCCCACGCGCGTGTGCTCGAGTTCTACCGAGCCCTCATCGCCTTGCGGAAAGCCGAAGCCGCACTGTCCGATCCGGCCTTCTCGTCGGTGTCCGTCGACTTCGACGAGGCGGCCGGATGGTTCGCGATGCATCGCGGTGACTGGTCGGTGGTCTGCGTTCCCGGCGCCACACCGGTGACCATCCCGATTTCGCTCGACGTCGAAATGGCTTGGCAGTCACCGAGTTCCGAGGACTCCGGACTCGCCTCGCCGGGACACAACGTGATCGTCGGCCGCCGTGGTGACGGCCCATAGCCCGAAGTCGCGTGTACCGCGGCTCCGGGCCATGAAGTCAAGTGGTCAGATGGCGTCGCCGCCGTCGATGCTGCCGAAGTCGCCGACCTCGACGTTGCCCTCGTCGTCGACCGCGGTGTCGAAGGTGCCGTCGCAATCGGTGTCGGCGACGGCGATGTCGGTGTAGCCGTCGGCGTCGGTGTCGGCCTCGATGATGTCGATCTCGCCGTCGGCGTTGGTGTCGTAGGCGATGGAGTCGGCCTGGCCGTCGCCGTCGGTGTCGAGGATGGCGTCGGTGGTGCCGTCACCGTCGACGTCGGTGAGTGCGGCGTCGACGGCTCCGTCGCCGTCGGTGTCGACGAGAACGGCGTCGGCGGGGATCTCGGTGCTCATGGGGTTGTCCTTCCAAGTGACGAGGCGCTGTGGTGGTGCAGTGCTTCTGGGCGGTTCATGTACTTGGAGGCGGCACCGGACGCGAATGTTCCCGTGGTCTGGTGAGTCATCCGAATGGTCGACGCCGGAATTTCGCGGCCCCGGCTCTCAGGTCAGGTAGGCGTACGCCGGACTACCCGGTTCGAGCCGCTCACAGTGCAGCCGGGAGTGGGCCATCCGGTCCATCAGGTCGCCGAGCCCGTCACGGTGTCCCAGCTCGACTCCGACGAGGGCGGCGCCGGTCTCCCGGTTGTTGCGTTTCACGTACTCGAACAGCGTGATGTCGTCGTCGGGTCCGAGAACCTCGTCGAGGAAACGCCGCAGCGCACCCGGCTCCTGCGGGAAGTCGACCAGGAAGTAGTGCTTGAGTCCCCGGTGCACCAGCGAGCGCTCGATGATCTCGCCGTACCGGGACACGTCGTTGTTGCCGCCGGAGACCAGGCACACCACGGTGGAGTCCGCGGGCAGCTGCAGTTTGTCGAGGATCGCGACCGCGAGCGCACCCGCGGGTTCGGCGATGATGCCCTCGTTCTGGTAGAGCTCGAGCATCGCCGAGCAGATGGCGCCTTCATCGACGTGGGTGATGTGCGCGGTTCCCGGCACGGGCGCGTGGCGTTGGTCGGGTACCACGCGTGCGGCCGGGGCGTCGGTGATGCTCGCCAGCACCGGGTGATCGGTCACGGTCGCGCCCATCTCCGACAACACCCGGTGCCCGATGGTCCCGATGCGCTTCACCGCTGCCCCGTCCACGAACGGGTCGATCTCGGCGAGGGTCACCGGTCCCCCGTTGACGAGGGCGGCGCTCAGCGACACCGCGCCGGTCGGTTCGACACCGACGATCGTGATGTCCTCGGACAGGCCGCGGAAATAGGTGGCCATCCCGGCCAGGCATCCCCCGCCGCCGACCGGTGCGACCACGACGTCGGGAACACGACCGAGCTGTTCGACGATCTCGTGCGCGATGGTCCCCTGCCCGGCCGCGGTCCGCGGGTCGTCGAATGCATGGATCCACGCGGACCCGGTACGCATCACGTCGTCCTGAGCAGCGGCCGCGGCGGCGTCGTAGGTGTCGCCGACGGCCTTGAGCTCGACGAAGTCACCACCGTGCCAACGGATTCGATCGCGTTTCTGCTTGGGCGTGGTGGTCGGGACGTAGATGCGTCCGGGCACCTGCATGCTCCGGCATGCGAACGCGACCCCCTGGGCGTGATTGCCGGCGCTCGCCGCGACGACGCCACGCGACAGCTCCTCGGCCGACAGCTGCGCCATCACGTTGTAGGCGCCGCGCAGTTTGTAGGAACGGACGGCCTGGAGGTCCTCGCGCTTCAGGAAGATCTCGGCCCCGGTGTCGGCGGACAGCCGCGGGCAGATCTCGAGCGGGGTACGCGCCACCGCGTCGGCGATACGGATCGACGCGGCTTCGATCGCGTCTACCGACAACGCCTGCTGATGGACCGGGACGTGGTGCGTACTCACGACAGCCATGTTCTCACTGTCTGCCGGTGATCCGATGTCGCGGGTTCCGACGCCCGTCCGCGACCGCGTCGTGGGTCGTGGCATCGCGGCGCCGGATGAATCGGCATCGCGGCACATTCGCGCACCCGATGGCGTAACACTGGACGGGTGCGTTTGACAGCGGGCCGGACGGGAATCTTCCCGACGACCGTCTCGCCCGACCATCGCCGACGGCGACCAGCCTCACCGACCAGGGAGCAGCCATGACAGCTCGTCGAACCTTCCCACCCCGCGCGCGACGCCTGTCGCGACTTGCCGCGCTCGGCGCGGCCGCCGCCCTGGCGGTCGGGCTCGGAGCCGCCGTCGACCCCGCCCCGGCCTCGGCCGCCCCCGTGTGCGCTGGTGCCGGGCAGCCGGCGCGACTCGTCGGGTCGGTGCCCGGCGCGGCGCTCGAGGGCCTGACCGTCGACGCCGCCGGACGCCTCTACACCACCGACCTGATCACCGGTCGCGTGTATCGCCTGGCCGGACCGGGCGCACCTGCGGTTCCGATCGCACGCGTGCCGGGCGGGAGCGGAGCGGGCGCGCTGGCGTGGACCCCCGGCGGCACCCTGCTCGTCGGATACGGCGCCGACCCGCGTGTCTTCGTGGGCGACGCGCTGCGACACGCATCCATCGCCCGGCTCGACATCAACACCCGCGCACTGCGGCCCTGGGTGACGGGACTCTCGGCGGCCAACGGGATGGACGTGTCGGCACGCGGAAATGTGTACGCCACCAACGACTTCGGCAATCTCATCGGTCGGGTGAGCCCCAACGGCGCCGTGCAGGCCGGATGGGGAGCGCTACCGAGCGCGAACGGAGCAGTTCTCGGACGCGGCGACGGGTGGCTGTACGTGTCGAGGACCTTCGTGAACCCGGGCGTCAGCCGGATCTCCACCGCGAATCCGCGCGTCGTGCAGAACCTGCTCAACGTGGGTGCGCCGTCGACGCCGGACGGACTGACCCTCGATTCACGCGACCGACCTGTGGTGCCCTTCAACGCGACGGGTGAGATCGTGCGCGTGACGGCGCCCGGAAGCCACTGCGTGCTCGCGACGGGCCTACCGACCTCGAGCGTCGTGTCCTACGGGCGAGGAGACCGCGGGTTCTCGGCCGGACGTCTCTTCCGCGCCGGATTCGACGGAAGGATCTACGAGATCCCCGGCGGGTTCGATGCCGGCGCGACGGCCGCCGTCCCCGGCAGGTAGCGCTCGCCCCACCACACCGCGAGCAGCGTCAGTCCGCTCGCCCAGGCGGTGACTGCGAGTGAGCCGAGGAGAACGAGGCTGACCAGTGCCACCACGACCGCGGCGGCGACGGCGTGCGCCTTGTGGACCGGCCACTGCGCACCCAGGACATCGACGGTGCGGGGCTGCCGCGATGCCGGACGACCGGGGTCGACGTCGATCAGGGTCGCCATGGCGGATCACTCCCTCACTGGCCGGGTGCGCTGGACGTGCCGTCGAGTGTAGCGCAGAACGAACGAAAATGTTCGGCGACCCGAATCCTGCGTCACGGCCGGGTGAAGTCGGTCGAGCAGGCAACCCTCATCTCAGAACGTCGTCACCCCAGGCAGCTGGGCCCCAGGAGGGCTTTGAGGTCGCCCATCAGGGCCGAACTCGGGGCCACACGTAACGACTCGGTCAGTTTCAGCTGGGTCTGCCGCTTGTCGCTGACGAGCGTCACGTGCACGTCGGCCATGCCGGGATGCCGGGTCAGCACCTGCTTGAGCGCCGCCACGCGGTCGGGGGTGCAGAGTCGCGCCGAGAGTGTCAGGGCCACCGGTTTGGTCGCCCCCGCGGTTTCCAGATCCGGCACCGCCAGATCGTTCGCGCTGATCATCATGCTGTCGTCGCGCAGGTTCACGCGGGCCTTGATCAGGACGATGTTGTCGGCGACGATGTCCATCCCGTACGCGACATAGGCCCGCGGGAAGAAATACACCTCGACTCCACCGACCATGTCCTCGAGGGTCACCGCGGCCCACGGCTCGCCCTTCTTGTTCACCCGCCGGGTCACCGAGGAGATGATGCCGCCGATGGTGATCTGGGCGCCGTCGGCGACGTTGCCCTCGAGGAGCGTCGAGATCGAGGTGTCGGTGTGCGCGGCGATCGCATGCTCGACGCCACTGAGCGGGTGGCCGGACACGTAGAGTCCCAGCATCTCCCGCTCGATGGCGAGCTTGTGCTTGGTGTCCCATTCCTCTTCGGGCACCTTGACCGCGAACACCTCGGCCATCGAGTCATCGGCACCGCCGGCGTCGCCGAAGAGGTCGAATTGTCCGATGGCCTCGGCCTTCTTGGTCCCGATGACCGATTCGACGGCCTCCCCGTGTACGAGGAACAGGCCCTTGCGCGGATGCCCGAGTGAGTCGAAGGCGCCCGCCTTGATCAGCGACTCGGTCACCTTCTTGCTGCAGGCGGTGACATCGATCTTGCCGAGGTAGTCGGAGAAGTTGGTGAACTTCCCCTTCTCCTCGCGCGCGGCGATGATCGAACCGACGACGCCGGAGCCGACGTTGCGGATCGCGGCGAGACCGAATCGGATGTCCTTGCCGACCGCGGCGAAGTTCCGCTGGGATTCGTTGACATCGGGCGGCAGCACGGTGATCCCGAGCTTGCGACAGTCGGCCAGGTAGATCGCGGCCTTGTCCTTGTCGTCGCCGACCGAGGTCAGGAGGCCGGCCATGTACTCCGCGGGATAGTTCGCCTTGAGGTACGCGGTCCAGAAGGACACCAGCCCGTAGCCGGCGGCGTGCGACTTGTTGAACGCGTAGCCGGCGAACGGTAGGACGGTGTCCCACAGCGCGGTGATCGCGGCCTGGGAGAACCCGTTGTTGCGCATGCCCTCCGCGAAGCCGTCGTAGGCCTCGTCGAGGATCTCCTTCTTCTTCTTGCCCATCGCGCGACGCAGCAGGTCGGCCTGTCCGAGCGAGTACCCGGCGACCTTCTGCGCGATCTGCATGATCTGCTCTTGGTAGACGATGAGGCCGTAGGTCTCCGACAGGATCTCCTTGAGCGGCTCCTCCAGCTCGGGATGGATCGGCCGGATCTCCTGCAGACCGTTCTTGCGCTTGGCGTAGTCGGTGTGCGCGTTCACACCCATCGGGCCGGGACGGTACAGCGCGAGCACGGCGACGATGTCCTCGAACCCGGTGGGCTGCATCATCTTCAGGAGTTCGCGCATGGCGGCGCCGTCGAGCTGGAACACCCCGAGGGTGTCGCCGCGGGCGAGCAGTTCGTAGGTCTTCTCGTCTTCGAGCGGCAGCGAGTCGAGGTCGAGGTCGATTCCCCGGTTGAGCTTGATGTTCTCCAGGGCGTCGCCGATGACGGTGAGGTTGCGCAGACCCAGGAAGTCCATCTTCAGCAGGCCGATCGCCTCACACGACGGGTAGTCCCAGCCGGTGATGATGGCGCCGTCCTGCGCGCGCTTCCACACCGGGATCGCGTCGGTCAGCGGCTCCGAGGACATGATCACCGCACACGCGTGCACACCGGCGTTGCGGATCAGACCCTCCAGTCCGATCGCGGTGTCGTAGATCTTCTTGACGTCCGGATCGGTCTCGATGAGCGTGCGGACCTCGGCGGCCTCGTTGTAGCGCTCGTGTTCGGGGTTGGTGATACCCCAGACCGGGATGTCCTTGGCCATGATGGGCGGCGGCAGCGCCTTGGTGATGCGGTCGGCGATCGCGAATCCCGGCTGACCGAACTGGACGCGCGCCGAGTCCTTGATCGCGGCCTTCGTCTTGATGGTGCCGAACGTGATGACCTGGGCCACCTTGTCGCTGCCCCACCGGTCGGTCGCGTACCGCACCATCTCGCCGCGACGACGGTCGTCGAAGTCGATGTCGATGTCGGGCATCGACACCCGCTCGGGGTTGAGGAACCGCTCGAAGAGCAGGCCGTGCGGGATCGGGTCGATGTTGGTGATGCCCAGCGCCCAGGCCACGAGCGAACCGGCCGCCGAGCCACGGCCCGGGCCGACCCGGATGCCGACCTCGAGAGCGTGACGGATGAGGTCGCCGACGACGAGGAAGTAGGCCGGGAACCCCATCTGGATGATGACGTCGAGTTCGTAGTTGGCGCGCTGCAGGTATTCCTCGGGCACCTCGGTGCCGGCGAAACGGCGCTCCGCGAGTCCCTTCGCGACCTCCTTGCGCAGGAACGTCTGCTGCGTCTCGCCGTCGGGCACCGGGAAGACCGGCATCCGGTCGCGGTGGGTGAAGACCTCTTTGTAGGACTCGACGCGCTCGCCGATCTCCAGGGTGTTGTCACACGCCCCGGGGACGATCGAGTCCCACTGCTCGCGCATCTCGGCTGCGGACTTCAGGTAATAGCCGTCGCCGTCGAACTTGAACCGGGTCGGATCGGAGAGGGTCTTGCCGGTCTGCACGCACAGCAGCGCCTCGTGCGCCGCGGCGTGCTCCTTGGTCACGTAGTGGCAGTCGTTCGTGACGATCGGCTTGATGCCCAGCTTGCGACCGATCTCGAGCAGACCGTCGCGCACACGCCGCTCGATCTCGAGCCCGTGCTCCATGAGCTCGAGGTAGAAGTTGTCCTTGCCGAAGATCTCCTGCCACTTCGCCGCGGCCTCGAGCGCCTCGCGGTCGTGGCCGAGCCGGAGCCGGGTCTGCACCTCACCGGACGGGCATCCCGTCGTCGCGATGATCCCCTCGGCGTGCTCGGCGATCAGGTCCACGTCCATCCGCGACCACTTGCCGAGCTGCCCCTCGATCGACGCGAGGGACGACAGCTTGAACAGGTTGCGCAGCCCGGTCGCGTTCTCGGCAACCATCGTCATATGGGTGTAGGCACCCGAGCCGGAGACGTCGTCGCTCTTCTGATCGCGGGTGCCCCACTGGATTCGTTTGGTGTCGAATCGCGAGCCGGGGGCGATGTAGGCCTCGATGCCGATGATCGGCTTGATGTCGTTCTTGACCGCCGTGTTGTAGAACTCGCTGGCGCCGAACATGTTTCCGTGGTCGGTCATGCCGATCGCGGTCATTCCCAGACGTTTGGCCTCGGCGAACAACGGGGACACCTTCGCCGCACCGTCGAGCATCGAGTACTCGGTGTGGTTGTGCAGGTGTACAAACGAGTCCGTCACGGCGCCTCTTCTGTCGAGATCAGTCGGTAGATGTCGGGTCAGTCGTCAGATGTCGGTTCGGTCGGCGGTCATCGGCACCCGGGAGAGTGCGCCCGAAGGCGGTCGGGCGGGTCCGAGTCCGGGTCCACTCTAGGCGCGTGCACCGACACCGCCGGGCTCCCACTCCGCGTCGTGACGGATGGGACAGCTGTGGTAGCGAAGCCGGTTCGCTCACCGCGCTCACAGGGCCATGAACACGATGACGATCGCGACCAGCAACACCACGGCGACGATCGCCAGCACGATGGGCAACCGGTTCGACGACGACGGCGTCGATGGTGTCGGACCCGCCGGTCCGGCCCAGCCCCGGGGACCCTGACCGGGCAGCCCGCCGGGTCCCGCGGCATCCAGGCCGCGCGGCGGGGTGCCGGGCGGCGTCGGGCCGACGCCGCCCGGGCGGCTCCGGTCGGGCCGCAGGTGGTCGTTGCTCTGCCGGAACGGATTCGACGGCGGGTGCTGCCACACCGCCGGATCGGCACCGGTCGTCGGCCTCGATCTCGGGCCGGGCCCGGGCACCCGCGACCCCGGCGCGGGGCCCGCGGACGGCGGGGCCGCACCCGGTGGGGCGTTCGGAGGACCGCCGCGCGCCGGGCCCGCGCGCTGCGTCGCTTCGAGTGCCGGGTCCACGTTCGCCGCGGGACGGCCGGGCCCGGGCCGGCGGGGCTCGGCCGGCCCGGACCGTGATCGACGCCCTGCGGGTGCCCGGTCGGGGGCCGCGGCGCGACCGGCGGGCGGCGGTGTCGGCCGGTCGGACCGTCCCGGCATGCCCGGCGCGCGCGGACCCGGGACGGCGCCGCCGGCCATCCGACCGGGGAGCCCGCGGACCGTCTCCGCGTCGAGGTCGGCGGCCGACCGCGGCCGCACGTTCCGCAGACCCGTCGCCAGCGCGTCGGCGAACTCCCGGCAGCTGGCGAAGCGCTCGTCAGGGGACTTCGCCATCGCACGCGCGATGACCGCGTCGGCGTCGGGCGAGAGTCCGGGCACGAGCTCGGATACCCGCGGTACGGGTTCTTTCAGATGGGCTCCGATGACGGCGCCGTTGTCGCGGTCGTCGAAGGGCACGCGCCCGGTGAGCAGGTGGAATGTGGTGGCCGCCAGCGAATACTGGTCGGTCCGGCCGTCGAGTCGACGACCCGTCAGCTGCTCCGGCGACGCGTACGACAGCGTGGCCAGGACCGTGCCGACCGAGGTGAGCGCCTCGGTCTCGTCGGACAGTTTGGCGACCCCGAAGTCGGTCAGCAGGACCCGCTGCTCGTCGAGCGACGAATCCTCGTCGACCTCGGCGAGCAGGATGTTGGCGGGTTTCACATCGCGGTGCAGCAGTCCGCGCCGGTTGGCGTGGTCGATCCCCCGCGCCACCTCCGACACGATGTGCACCACGCGACGCGGGGCGAGGCGGCCGCGTCCGGCGAGTTCGCGCGCACAGTCGGTTCCCGGGACGTACTGCATGGCGATCCAGAGCAGATCGGACTCCGCCGACTTGTCCGGTCTCGACGCCACCGGCACACTCGCACGCCCGCGGTTGAACACGGTGACGATGTTCGGGTGGTCGAGCGTGGCCGCGACCTCCGCCTCACGCAGGAACCGCCGGCGAAAGTTGCCGTCCGTGAGTCCGGCCGAAGCCTTCAGCACCTTCAGGGCGTCGTACCGGGGCAGCTCCGGATGCCGGGCGAGGAACACCGCACCCATGCCGCCGCTGCCGAGTACCCGTTCGACGCGGTACCCGGCGACGAGGGTTCCCGGCTCGAGCACTCCCCCAATCTAGCGGTGTGTCTCGGAAATAGTCGATCGAACGGCCTGGTCGCGCGAGACATCAGGCCCGCTCGCTCCGCTCCCGGCGCCACGTGACATCAGGCCCGCTCGCTCCGCTCCCGGCGCCACGCGACATCAGGCCCGCTCGCTCCGCTCCCGGCGCCACGCGACATCAGGTCGCGCGCAAGACCTCGAGTGCGTGCTGCAGGTCCTCGGGGTACGACGAGGTGAACTCCACCTGTCGGCCGTCGGCCGGATGGGCGAATCCGAGCGACCGCGCGTGCAGCCACTGGCGTTCCAGACCCAGCTTCTTGGCCAGGACCGGATCGGCGCCGTACGTGGGATCACCGCAGCACGGATGGTGGAGGGCCGAGAAGTGAACCCGGATCTGGTGTGTGCGACCGGTTTCGAGGTGAACGTCCAGCAGCGACGCCGACGCGAACATCTCCAGGGTGTCGTAGTGGGTGACACTCGGTTTGCCGTTCGCGGTCACCGCGAACTTCCAGTCGTTGCCGCGGTGGCGGCCGATCGGCGCGTCGATGGTCCCCGACGGCGGATCGAGGTGCCCCTGGACGAGCGCGTGGTAACCCTTGTGCACGGTCCGCTGTTTGAACGCCCGCTTGAGCAACGTGTACGCGCGTTCGGACACCGCGACCACCATGACCCCCGACGTGCCGACATCGAGACGGTGGACGATCCCTTGGCGTTCATGCGCACCGGAAGTCGAGATCCGGAAACCCGCAGCCGCGAGGGCCCCGATGACCGTCGGGCCGCTCCAGCCGAGGGACGGGTGGGCAGCGACACCCACCGGCTTGTCGACGACGACGATGTCGGAGTCGTGGTAGATGACCTCGAGGTCCTCGACCGGGGTCGGCTCGACGCGCAGCGGCTCCTCCGGTTCGGGCAACGTGACGTGCAGCATCGTGCCCGCGGCGAGTTTGTGTGACTTCCCCACCGCCACGCCGTCGACGACGACGTCGCCTTCCTCGGCGAGGGTGGCGACGACGGTGCGCGACAGCCCGAGCATCCGGGAGACGCCGGCGTCCACACGCATCCCGTCGAGGCCGTCGGGCACCGGCAGGAAACGCGATTCACGCATGCGCGCCGCCCTCGGTGCCGGCGGGATCGCGCTGCTCGCGGCGGGCCGCCCAGCCGGTGCGGGTGCCGTCGTAGTCGAAACCGAGTGCGGAAAGGACGACCAGCAGGATCGCCCCGCACACCACCGCGGAGTCGGCGACGTTGAACACCGGGAACCACCCAACCGACACGAAGTCGACGACATGACCCTGAAGTGGCTGGGGGGCACGGAAGATGCGGTCCGCCAGGTTGCCGATGGCGCCGCCGAGCACGAGCGCCAGACCGGCCACCCACCATCGGGAACGCAGCCGGCCGCTATAGCGGATGATCACGAGCACGACCACCAGGGCGATGATCGACAGCACCCACGTGTACCCGGTGGCCATGGAGAAGGCCGCGCCGCTGTTGCGGACCAGACGTAGCGTGACGACGTCGCCGATGATCTCCACCGGACGCATCGGGTCGATCGCGGCGACCGCGATCGACTTCGTCAGCTGGTCGAGTCCCAGGACCACGAGCGCGACGCCGAGCACCACGATCGTCGCCTTCGGCACCCGACGGCCGGGACGCGCGGCGACGTCGGTGTCGTCGGGTCGGCGGTCGGCCCCGGGTTCGACACGGTCGTGCGGGTCCACATGCTCTCGATCCGTCAGGGGTTGGTCATCCACAGCATCATTGTCCACGACACGTCGAATACGCTGGCTACCCGTGTCCCCGCATCCCCGTCGCCTCCGGTCCGTCGTCTCGTCGATCGCGGCGGTGACCGCACTGTCCGTCCTGGTCGCGGGATGCGCATCGGGTCCCGACGAGTCGGCCGGCGCTCCGTCGTCGGCCACATCGGCGGGCTGCAGCACCGACTCGCCGTCCCGCGCCGCCGGCGCGGCGCCGGTCCCGATCGCGCCGGCGACGGTGACGATCGTCGACGCGGGAACCGGTGAGCGCCGCGCGCCGACGACTGCGCCGGACATCGCAACCGCCCAGTCGGTGACACTGGTGACGACCTCGGAGGTCGCGTCGCCGGGCAACTCGGACGCCCAGACCGTCGAGATGCCGCTGACCGCGCGGTTCGGTTGCGCCGACCTCGCCGACCTCGAACTCGACCTCGGCACGGTCACGTCCCCCGACACGACGCTGAACGACGAACTGTCGGCGATGGCCGGCGCGAAAGCCGGTCTCACGCTCGGTCCGGGCCTTGCGCCGGTGTCCCTGCGGATCGCGCCGCCGGAGCCGGCCGGCGGCGAGGCACGACTGGCGGTCGAGCAGGCGCTGGTGTCGGCGTTCAACGCGGCGGTCGTGCTCCCGACCGAACCGATCGCGGTGGGTGCGACGTGGCGGAGCGAGCGGGTGATCGCGGCCGCGGCGACCGTCACCCAGACCATCGAGGCACGGCTCACGGGCTGGGACGGCAACCGGCTGACGATCGAGTACACCGCCGACGAGACCCCGGTGAACTCGGTGTTCGCGATACCTGGCGGCAGTGACAGCCTCACCATCAGCCGCTACAGCTACACCGGTCAGGGCTCGGTGACCGTCGACGTGACCCGCGGGCTGCCCATCGCCGGCGAGGCCACCTATCGGGGCGCTCGCGAGTTGGTCGGTGCCGACCCGAACCGGCCGCTGGTGCAGCGGACCGGACTGTCCGTCACCTGGCGCTGAACGCCGACGGCCCCGGGTCACCGACTACGGTCGGCGACCCGGGGCCGCGGATCATGCTGTGCGCGAGACCGGCCGGAAGGCGCCGTCGGGAACACAACCCCACTCGGTGGCAGGGCGGCGACAGACGGGCCGGAAGGCGCCGCCGGGAACGCAACCCCGCTCGGCGGCGAGGCGGCAGGAGGTCAGCTCGCGGGCGCGCACATGGCGCTCTCGACCTGGTAGAGGCCGAGGAGATTGCACACGGTCTCGTTCGAGAGCTTCCAGCGTCCGTCGTCGTAGACGATGGTCGACTCGGCGTTGGTCGGCGGGTTGCCCGCGGTCTCGATCCGGACCTTGACGCGAGCCTTGTTGGGGCCGGCGCTGATCACGGGGTTGACGAGGACCCAGTCGACGTCGGAGTTCTCGGCACGTGCCTTGACCAGCTCGTCGAAGATCGCCGGGTCCTTCTCCGAACCCTCGACCAATTCGATCTTCTCGGCCCGCGGGATGTCGGGGTCGACGGCCTGGTCGACCATCTCGTTGAGCGCAGCGATCGACGGCGGGTTGCTGCCGTCGGTGATCTCGGAGCCATCGCCGCTCGCGGCCGCGGTGTCGGCGCTGGTGAGCGTCGGTGCGGGCGGCGCGTCGGCGTCATCACTTCCGCAGGCCGCGACGGTGGTCATCAACGCGGCCGCGATCATGGTCGCGCCCAGAAATTTCCGATACTTCAACGATCTCCCTCACTGTGTTCTCGGGCATGGGGTGCGCCGGCGGGCGCTCTCGTACCGCGATGCCGGACGCGTCTGCCGGGTTCGGCCCGACCGGACGTGTCTGCCGGGGTGTGCCCCGACCGGACGTGTGTGCCGGGTTCCCCCCGGCGACGGCCCACACCACTATGCCAAACGGCGGGCACCAGGGGTCCCCGATGCCCGACGACACGCGACGACGGTCCGCCCTGCCGGTGGCGCCGAGCAGGCAACGCTTGACGGGCCGACCGGGTTCCGGTGACCCTTGGGCACCATGACAGGCATCCCGCCCGCGGCCGCCGGAGTCACCGTGCTGATCAGCACCGGAGGCACGATCGCCGCCCACACCACCGACGACGGCGCGGTCCCGGCGCTCGGCTCGGCAGCTCTCCTCTCCGCCGCCGGGACGATCGCCACCGCCACCGGGACCGGGGACAGCGGGACCGGGGACAGCGGGACACCGCGCACTCCGTCGCCCATCCGCACCGTCGACCTCATGTCGGTGGACAGTTCCGCGATGACCGTCGCCGACCAGTTCGCGGTGGTCCGCGCGATCGCCGACGCGCTTGCCGACCCCGCCGTCCGCGGCGTGGTGATCACGCACGGGACCGACACGATGGAGGAGACGGCCTACCTCGCCGACCTGTATGCCACCGACGAACGGCCGGTCGTGTTCACCGGGGCCATGCTGCCGTCCGACTCCCCCCGCGCCGACGGGCCGTCGAATCTCACCGCCGCGTTGGCCGCGATCGACGACCCGACCGCTCGCGGTCGAGGAGTCCTCGTGGCGATGGGTGGCCGGCTTCTGCCGGCGCGGGGGTTGTTCAAGGTCTCCACCACCGACCCCGTGGCCTTCGACACCGTGCAGGGCACCGGTCGGGCCGACGACCCGCCGGTGCCGCGACGAGTGCTCGCCGGATCGGTACCGGTGGGCCGGCCGGCTCGTGTCGACGCCTTCACCCTGTACCCGGGCGTGTCACCGGGACTGATCGCCGCGTCCGTCGCGCAGAACGCTGCCGGCGTGGTCCTCGCGGCCACCGGCTCCGGGAACACCCACCCGGACATCACCGCCGAGGTGGCACTCGCCGTCCAGCGCGGGGTGATCGTCGTCGTCACCAGCCGTGTCCCGTACGGCGAGGTGACCGCAACCTACGGCGGGGGCGGCGGCGCGGTCGATCTGCGCCGAGCCGGGGCGATCGTGTCACCCTGGCTGCGCGCACCGCAGGCGCGCATGGCGCTCATCGCACTGCTGACCTCGGGCCATGATCCTGCCTCGATCACGGAATTCTTTGTCGCACGACAACACTGATGGACGACGCCGGCACCCGCCGGGTGGCGTCCAGGGCGCGGCCGGTCGACACCGTGTCCGATCGGTCAGTCGTCGCCGGGGAGATCCCATTCGAGGCTGGCGAGCGGATCCGCCGGACGGAGGTTCGGATCGTCGACCGGAAACGTGCGCGTACGCCCCGGCCCGCTCGTGCGGGTCTCGAATCGCACGGTGACGACCCCGTGCCCACTCCCCTGGACCCAGCCGTGCCCGTGGGCGGGGTGGGTCACGTCGGCGCCGGGGCCGAAGCGGCCGACCGGCATCGAACTTCCTCCCGGCGCGAACCGCGGAGGTTCGGGAGCCGAGTCCGCCACGTGGACGGCCGGCACCTCGGCCCCGGCCGGGTCCGGTGACGCCGTCACCTCGGCGCGGTCTCCCGCTGCTGCACCGCGGCCTGCGGCGGTGTCGTGGTGGGTGGTCTCGACATCGGCCGGTCCCTCGCTGCCGAGCTCGTCGAAGAGGGCGTACTGCTGCACCGCGGTCAACCCCGAGAAGCTGACGCCGACAAGGCGAATGGCCCCGATGGAACGCGGATCGAGCGCGAGCCGCTGCGCCGTCCGCTCGAGGTCGTCGAAGTCGGTGGTGGCCGCCGCGGTCGTCGCCGAGCGCGTCAGGACCGACATATCGGATCTCTTCAGTTTGAGCACGACGGTGCGCGCGCCCCGGCCGTCGGCGAGCAGTCGGCGGTGAGCGTCGGCGGCGGCCTTGCGGATGGCGGGACGCAGCGCGTCGAGTTCGACGATGTCCTCGGCGAAGGTGGACTCGGCGCTGATCTGCTTCGAGGAAGCACGTTCGGCGACCGGCCGGTCGTCGATGCCGTGGGCGAGGCGATGCAGCGCGGGACCGACGGTGCCGCCCAGCACGGAGGCCACCTCCACCGGCGACATCGCTGCGAGGTCACCGATGGTCGCGATTCCCAGGCGCGCCAGCCGATCGCCGGACACGGGTCCGATGCCCCACAGCTTGCGGACCGGGAGCGAATGCAGGAACTCGAGCTGACCGGACGGTGGGATCACCATAACCCCATCGGGTTTGGCCATCCCCGAGGCGATCTTGGCGAGTTGCTTTCCGCTCCCGAGTCCGACCGACGCGGCGAGTCCGACCTCATCCCGAATCCGGGCTCGGAGTCGCTCGGCGAACTCGCGGGCCGCGTCGACGGTCGCCCCCTCGAGTTCTTCCGGCTCACCGAACGCCTCGTCGAACGACAGCGTCTCGATGACCGGAACAGCGTCGCGCACAAGGCCGAAGACCCGTTTGCTGACCGTGCTGTACACCGATCCGCGCGGCGGGATGACCACGCCGGTCGGCCCGATGAGCCGGCGCGCCTGGTGCATCGGCATCGCCGAGCCGGCACCGAACACGCGCGCCTCGTAGCTGGCGCCGGCGACCACCCCGCGCCCACCGG
The DNA here is from genome assembly GCF_042672305.1 of Gordonia sp. NPDC127522. Classification (NCBI taxonomy): domain Bacteria; kingdom Bacillati; phylum Actinomycetota; class Actinomycetes; order Mycobacteriales; family Gordoniaceae; genus Gordonia; species Gordonia sp. NPDC127522. Next base: position 116,968 of record NZ_JBHXVK010000006.1, on the reverse strand, counting down.
ACCCGCCGACCAGTACCGGGCGGCCGCGCAGCGTCGGTCGGGTGAGCTGTTCGACGGAGGCGAAGAACGCGTCCATGTCGAGGTGCATCACCCAGCGCGGGCTGCGTTCGGACCCCCGCCCCGACACCGCACCGACCGGGCGCGACGGTTCGGGTTCGAGGCGTGACACCTCACCGAGTCTAGTGAGCAGCGGTGACGGCGAAGACGGGGATCAACCCGGCGTGGGCGGCGAGATCCTCGTCCGACGACGCGAGCTCGAGGCCCGCGGGCAGGAACCGCCCGACCTCCCACCCCCAGCGGCGCAGGTACTCCCGGATGAACGGCGGACGAAGCGCGGGGTCGAGCTCGGTGAGGGTGACGACGGCCCGACGTCGGCCGCGGCGAAGTTCGACCGTCCCGGCCACGCGCGCGTTGCGGACCCATTGCGTGTCGCCTCGGACGGCGACCAGGTACTCCACCCCGTCGAGTCGCAGCACGTTGACCGGCACTCGCTGCGGCGTGCCGGTCTTCCGGCCGACGACGGTGAGCGTCTGGGCCCCGGCCAGGTTGACCCCGCGGTCGGCGAGCCAGCGCACTGCGCGGTTGAAGGCGGCCTCGAATCCGCTCGGGGCCTTGTAGTGGGTGGTTGGGGTCATGATCGGCCTTTCGTCGAGGTGACAATTCCGAGAGCACTGCTCTCGGAATTGAGTATGCGGCCGCGCCGCCCGGAAATCAAGAGCACCGCTCTCGGTTTGTGGCAGGATCGTCGCCATGGCCACCGGACGAAGCCGCGCGGAGAACCGCGCGATGATGACCGACGAGATCCGTCGGCTGGGACGCGAACACCTGACCACCTACGGCGCCGCCGGGCTCTCGTTGCGCGCCATCGCCCGCGACATGGGCGTCGTCTCCTCGGCGGTGTACCGGTACGTCCCGAGCCGCGACGAGTTGCTGACCATGTTGCTGGTGGAGGCCTACACCGATGTCGCGGACGCCGTCGATGCCGCGGCCGATTCCGTTGCCACCTCCCGACGACGCGATCGACTCGCAGCCGCGGCCGGGGCAGCGCGGACCTGGGCTCTCGCCGAGCCATCCCGATGGGCGCTGATCTACGGAAGCCCGGTGCCCGGTTACTCCGCCCCCGGCGAGCGGACCGTCGGGCCCGGCACACGCATTCCCGTGCGGCTCCTCCGCGAGTGCTCGGCCGCCCACTCCGAAGGCGTGCTACGCGCCGACCTACCCTCTCCCACAACGGATGTCGCCGCGGACATGGACGCGATCCGCGACGAGTTCGACCTCGACACACCCGCCGCGGTCCTGGCCGCGGCCACCACGTTGTGGGCCGTACTCGTCGGCGCGATCAGCCTGGAGACCTTCGGCCAGTACGGGACCGACACCTTCGCGCATCCCGAGCAGCTGTTCCGGTTCCAGGTCGAGCAGACGCTGTCGGGCCTGTTCGCCTGAGATCTGGACAGAGTGCGGTATTCGTACCGGTTTCCGGTACAGATCCCGCACTCCGCGCGGTGGGTTGATCAGCGGGTGACCGATCGCCGGCGTTCGACACCGACGAGCTTGTCGGGGTTGCGCATCACGTAGATGTCGACGGTCAGGTCATCGACGACGCGGAGGGTCATCGCGGTCTGCAACCGGCCGTCGAAGTAGAGGATCATCCCGGGCTGGCCGTTGAAGACCACGAACTCGGCGCGGTAGTCCTCGAGTACAGCTCCGATCCGGGCGAACCCGGACAGCACCTGCATCACCGCGGGCGCCCCGCGCATGGGCTGACGGACTGCGGTGGCCTTGCCGTTGCTGTCCGAGGTCAGCACGACCTCGGGTGCCATGAGGGCGACAAGCGCGTCGGCGTCGCCCGACTCTGCGGCGTCGAGGAACGTCTCGAAAACCTCCGCGGCGCGGGCGCGGTCCATCGGATCGAACCGGGGGCGCCGACGCTCGACGAACGACCGGCCTCGTTCCGCGAGCATCCCCACCTCGTCGGGCGTCCAGGACAGCATCATGGCGATCGTGTCGTCGGCGAATCCGAAGACCTCACGCAGGACGTACACCGTCCGCACAGCGGGCTCGAGCTTTTCCAGAACGAGCAGCATCGCGGTCGACGCGAATTCCGCGAGACCCGCGTCGGCGAGGACGTCGCCGTCGAACCGGATGGGATCGGGTAACCACGGTCCGACGTAGTCCCCGGCAACACGTCGACGCGCGGTGAGCGTCTCGAGCGCGCGCCGGGCAACCTGCGCGGTGAGGTGCGCTCGGGCCGACCCGGGGTCGAGCGCGCCTACCGGAGCGCTCGCCGGATGATCCCAGAGGCAGTGTCGGACAACATGATCGGCGTCCACAGCCGAGCCCAGGATCTCGTAGGCCACCGTGAAGAGCAGCGGTTCGAACGCGGCGGATCGCGCCGGAATCGGGTCCACGTCCATACGGGTCATCGGGGTCTGCCCCCTCGTAGATGGTTCGGGCGGCGAACGACGCGCTCGGGTGTGTGCTCACCCTGCGGGGTCGGGTCGCGGCAGTCTCCACACCGTACGTGGCGCGGCACCGCCAGGGTGCGAGTGTGGCGATCGGTGTCCCAGATCGTCTCGTCCGACCACGCCTCCCCGCGCGGCCGACGACGACACCGCGCGGGCACCCGGCCGGGATGTCCGCGCGGTGCACGGGTCAGCGGATCAGTTCGCCTTCGCCACGTCGGCGGTCACACCGTCGCCCAGTTCGATGCTGCCCGCGTCACCATCGCCGGACACGTCGAAACGCACCGCGAGCACCTCGCCGGCGATCAGGTCGGCGTGCGTCCTCGCCCAGTCCAGACGTTCGGCCGGTACGACGAGTCGCACCGTGATCCGGTCGGACACGTCCAGTCCCAGGGTGCGGCGCGCATCCTGCAGCTCGCGAACCCGGTCCTTCGCCCACCCCTCGGCCTCGAGTTCGGGCGTGACCGCCGTGTCGAGGACGACCAGGCCGTTCCCGCCCGGCAGCTCCGCGGTCGAGTCCGGTTCGACGGCCACCAGCCGCCGGGTGAACTCACCGTCGTGGAGTTCGATGCCGTCGGCGACGACGACCTCGGACCCGTCGGCGCCCTCGCCCGCAGTCCAGTTGCCCGACTTCACCGCCTTGATCGCACGCTGCACGTCCTTGCCCAGGCGGGGGCCGGCGGCACGGGCGTTGACCGCGATCTCGTAACGCCCGTACTCGCTGGCATCGGTCGCCAGTGTCACGTTCTTGACGTTCATCTCGTCCTTGATCAGGTCGACGAACGGCTCGAGCGCGGCCGCGGTCGGCGAGGCCACCGTCAGACCCGACAGGGGCAGTCGGACCCGCAGCTTGTTGGCCTTGCGGACGCTCGACGCCGTCGAGCACACCGCCTGGACCTGGTCCATCGCCATGACCAGGTCGGCATCGGCCGGCAGCTCATCGCTCGTCGGCCAGTCCGTCAGGTGCACCGACCGCTCCCCGGTGAGACCCCGCCAGACGGCCTCGGTCGCCAGCGGGAGCAGCGGCGAGGCCAGCCGGCAGGCGACCTCGAGCACGGTGTACAGGGTGTCGAAGGCGTCGGTGTCCTCGTCCTGGCCGGCCCAGAAGCGCGCCCGGGAACGACGCACATACCAGTTGGTGAGCGACTCGACGAACTCACGGAAGGCGTCACACGCCCCCGCGATGTCGTAGATGTCGAGCGCCGCGGTCATCGTGTCACGGGTCGTCGCCAGCTTGGCCAGGATGTAGCGGTCGAGCACATGCTGCGAGTCGGTCCGCCAGGTCGCCGGGCGCTCGGCGTAGAGCTGCAGGAAGCTGTAGGCGTTCCACAGCGGCAGGAGCGCCTGACGCACCCCTTCCCGGATGCCTCGCTCGGTCACGACGAGGTTGCCGCCGCGCAGGATCGGCGAGGCCATCAGGAACCATCGCATCGCGTCCGAACCGTCGCGATCGAAGACCTCGTTGACGTCGGGGTAGTTGCGCTTCGACTTCGACATCTTCTGCCCGTCGTCACCCAGCACGATCCCGTGCGCAGCAACGGTTTTGAAGGCCGGCCGGTCGAACAGCGCGGTGGCCAGCACGTGCAGCGTGTAGAACCAGCCACGGGTCTGCCCGTTGTACTCGACGATGAAATCGCCCGGGTTGTGGGCCGGGGCGTGCGCGGAGTCACCACCGTCGAACCAGTCGCGGTTCTCGAACGGATAGTGCACCTGGGCGAACGGCATCGAACCCGACTCGAACCAGCAGTCGAGGACCTCGGGCACCCGACGCATGGTCGACTTGCCGCTCGGGTCATCGGGATTGGGCCGGGTGAGTTCGTCGATGAACGGCCGGTGCAGGTTGTCCGGACGCACCCCGAAGTCGCGCTCGAGGTCGTCGAGCGAACCGTAGACGTCGACGCGCGGGAACTCCGGGTCGTCGGACACCCAGACCGGCAGTGGCGCACCCCAGTACCGGTTGCGACTGATGTTCCAGTCCCGGGCGCCCTCGAGCCACTTGCCGAACTGCCCGTCCCGGATGTGTTCGGGTACCCAGGTGATCTGCTTGTTCAGCTCCACCATACGGTCGCGGAACTGCGTCACCGCGACGAACCACGACGGCACCGCCATGTAGATGAGCGGCTGGCCCGACCGCCACGAGTGCGGGTAGGAGTGCTCGATGGTCTCATGGCGCAGGATCCGGCCGGATTCCTTCAGGTCCTTGATGATCACCGGGTTGGCGTCGAACACCATCAGGCCCTCATACGGCGGGACCTGCGCGGTGAAGCGTCCGCCCGGGTCGAGCGGTTGCACCACCTCGATGCCGTTGGCGGTCGCGAGGTCCATGTCCTCCTCGCCGAAAGCCGGTGCGAGGTGCACGATCCCGGTGCCGCTGTCGGTGGTCACGTAGTCGCCCAGCAAGACCCGGTGCGAGTTCGGGTGACCGGCGAAGAAGTCGAACGGCGGTGTGTACGACAGGTTCTCCAGGGTCGTGCCCAGGTGGGTGCCGAGCACCTCCGGATCGGCGATCTCCTTCGCGTACGCACCGAGCAGCGCCTCGGCCAGCAGGTACTCCCGGCCGTCGGCGGCCTTCACATGGACGTACGTGACCTCGGGGTTCACCGCGATCGCGAGGTTGGACGGCAGGGTCCACGGCGTCGTCGTCCAGATGAGCGCGTTGACTCCGTCGAGCGAGGCCAGCGGACCGTCGGGCACCCGCAGCGGCATCGTGACGGTGACCGCCGGGTCCTGCCGCATCCGGTAGGCATCGTCGAGCTTGGACTCCTGGTTGGACAACGGCGTCTGCTCGTACCAGCTGTAGGGCAGCACCCGATAGCCCTGGTAGATGAGCCCCTTGTCGTAGAGCGCCTTGAACGCCCACATCACCGACTCCATGAAGTCGAGATCGAGTGTCTTGTAGTCGTTGTCGAAGTCGACCCAGCGGGCCTGGCGGGTCACGTAGTCACGCCACTCCCCCGTGTACCGCAGCACCGAGTCGCGGCAGTACTCGTTGAACTTCGCCATGCCCATCTTCTCGATCTCCGACTTGTCGGTGATCCCGAGCTGGCGTTCGGCCTCCAGCTCTGCGGGCAGACCGTGTGTGTCCCAGCCGAACCGGCGGTCCACCTTCTTGCCGCGCATCGTCTGGTACCGAGGTACCAGATCTTTGACGTAACCGGTCAGCAGGTGACCGTAGTGCGGCAGCCCGTTCGCGAACGGCGGACCGTCGTAGAAGACGAACTCCTCGGCGTCGGCCCGGTTCTCGATCGACGCGGCGAAGGTCGAATCGGAGTCCCAGTACTGCAGGACCCGCTGTTCCACGGACGGGAAGTCGGGGGCGCTGCGCCCGGTGCCCCCGGTCATGTCGACCTTGGGATACACCCGCCCGGACTGAGTGGGGGCGGACTGGGTGGGGTCGGTCGCGTCGCTCACGGCTCGTCTCCTCGTGCCTGGTGATGTCTCATCGGCACGGGGACGCACACCGGAGGTCTGCGCGGTACCACCCCGCTTGCGTCGGAGATCCGACGCCACTCGACGAATCGCGACGGTCGGTGACCGTACGATCCTGTGGCTGTCACGGGCCACGCCCGCCCGGTTCTACTGGGAGTCACGCATTCGCACCGTCCACTGGACGCCGCACTCGATGACACCGTTCTTCCGGGTGCTCCCCGGTGATGGCCGGATCAACGCGTGAACCAGTGTAGCGACGACCCACCCGGTCGGGCCAATGGGTGTTCGGCCGCGCGGGTGCGCTCAGTCCGACGGCGGATGCCAGTTCGGATCAAGCGGATCGAAATCTGCACGCCGGCGACGCGGCGCGGACTCATCGGAACGCGTTGCCCGGTCGTCCGGGCCGGCGGCGCTGCCGCCCGGCACGTCGTCGGGGGCCCACCCCGTGGACTGCGGGTCGAACGGACGCGGAGCCGACGGCGGGCCGACCGGAGGCCGTTGACCCCTGGTCGGAGGCGGGCCGGATTGCGGAGGACCGAATTGCCCCTGCTGCGGCCGGGCCTGCTGTTGAGTCCACGATGGTTGACCGACCCCGGGCTGGCGACTCTGCGGTCCTACGCCGGGCGGTCGGGAACCCGGCGGCGGACCGGGGCGACCCTGGGCACCGGGGGGACCACCGGCGACATCGACACCGGTCGGCGGGACCCCCCGGGACGGCCCGTCACCACTCGGACCGTCGCCGCCGACCGAACGCAGATAGTCCTCGAGGTTGCCCTCACGACGCTCGGGAGCAGGACGATTCGGCGGGACCGAACCAGCGGGCGCGGCCATTCCTGGGTCGAAGGCCCCGGGCCGATAACCGGCGGGCTCGGAATCGCCGACACCGGGGGCGTCGGCGGCGGGGTACCGGCGCGTCGGTGCATCGGCGCCGCGATCGCCGTCCGAGTCGTGCCGGGTGACCGCGTCGTCGTCGGCGTCGTGCGACGGACCGGTGTCGGAGCCGGCGCCCGGGACCATGTCTTCCAGTGACCGGGCCGCGTCGCCCTTGCGACCGGCGAACACGTCCACCAGGAGGAAGCCGAGGCCCACCAGACAGACCACGATGCAGGCCACGGCCAGCCACACGGTTCCGGTGATGAGACCGAGGATGAGCAGCACGAACCCCAGAAGGGTCGCGGCCAGCGCCAAGGTCAGCACATCACCAGCCTAGTGCGCACCGATCCGCCCAGGTCAGCTGGGTGAGTAGCTGCTGAATCCACCGTTACCCGGATCGTTCGAGAACGACTGGTCGGGTCGGCCGCCCTCGACAGGCGCCGCGCTGCCACGCTGCTGGAGTTCCTCGAGCTGGGATTCGAGGTAGGTCTTGAGACGCGTACGATATTCGCGCTCGAACGTCTTGAGCTGCTCGATCCGGCCCTCCAGCACACCGCGCTGCTGGTTGATCGTGCCCATGATCTCGCTGTGCTTGCGCTCGGCGTCGCTCTGCAGGGCATCGGCACGTTCCTGTGCCTGCCGCAGCTGCGCCTCCGATCGCGTCTGGGCGTCGGCGAGGATCGCCTCCGAGCGCTGCCGGGCATCGGCGAGCATGGCATCGGACTTGCTCTGCGCCTCGGAGACGAGCGTGTCGGCGCGCGTCTGAGCGTCGGACAGCATCGCGTCGGCGTCGGCGCGTGCGCTGCCGGTGAGCCGGTCCGCGGTGTCCTGGGCGAGCGCGAGAACGCGTGCGGCGCGCACGTTGGCGTCGTCGTTGGTCGCCTGCGGGGCCGGCGTCGGCGCCGGGGCGGGCGGCTCGGGTGCCGCGGCGGGCTTGGCGAACATCTGGGTCCGGTCGTCCGCCTGGGCGCCACCACCGGAACGGGCATCGGCGAGCTCGCTCTCGAGCTCCTCGACGCGCTGCTTGAGGTCGGTGTTCTCTTCGATCAGCCGTGCGAGTTCGGCTTCGACGAAGTCGAGGAACTGATCGACCTCGTCCTCGTTGTAACCGCGCTTACCGATGGGCGGTTTGCTGAACGCGACGTTGTGCACATCAGCTGGAGTCAGCCGCATGTCGGTTCCCCTCGTGTCTGGTGGTGAACTTGTGTTCAGTTGGCGGGCCGTCCAACCCGGATCGCGCGACGGTGAGTCGTTCGACCAATACAGGTTGTCACTAACTATTCATACCAGTCAAAAATTGTAACTGGCGTCCAATCCTGTCACACGCGAACCGTTGGTCGCATCTCTGCGATGCGCTGTTGAAATGAAACAGTCATCCGAAGATGACTTATAACCGTAGACCATCTCCCTGACGCGGGGTACCCGCCGCCCGATCGAGTGCGCCCGCCGGGGACGGACCCTTCGTGACGCGCCCTCCGCAAGCTCCGGGAGCTCCTCAGGGAGCAGGGGGACGCGCCCGCAAGCTCCGGGAGCTCCTCAGGGAGCAGCGGGACGCGCCCGCAAGCTCCGGGCGCTCCTCAGGGAGCAGGGGGAGTCGCTTCTTTCGGATTCGGGAGCAGAGGGGACGCGCCCGCAAGCTCCGGGACCAAGGGATCACGGGCGGACGAGGTGTCCGGCGATCGCGAGCGACTCGGCCAGAGCGTCGGCGCGCAGACCGTTGACGATGTTCATGCCGATGATCACGACGAGCATCACGATCATGAGCGACAGGTCGAGCCGGATGGGACCGAGTGGGATCGGGGGGAGAACGCGACGCAACGCCTTGATCGGGGGGTCGGTCACGGTGAAGACCATCTCGATGACGACCACCGCGATCCCGGTGGGGCGCCACTCACGGGCGAAGGTGCGCACCAGTTCGACCACCAGCCGGCCCAGGAGGAGCAACCAGAAGATCAGCAGGATGTAGTACAAGACGCTCAACAAAATCGCAGCCACGCGTCAAGAGTGCCTGAACATCTCGGACGACGGCGAACCGAGGTACCCGACGCCGGTCAGGAGTGGTTGTAGAAGCCCGTCTCGGCGATCTTGCGGCGGTCTTCGGGCGACACGTCGACGTCGGCGGGCGACAGCAGGAACACCTTGGTGGCCACCTTGTCGAACGATCCGCGCAGCGCGAACGCAAGACCCGCGGCGAAGTCGACGAGGCGCTTGGCGTCGTCGTTGCTCATGTCGACGAGGTCCATGATGACCGGGTTGCCGTCGCGGAAACGCTCCCCGATGGTACGGGCTTCGCTGTAGTCCGACGGGCGCAGCGTGGTGATCTTCTGCAGCGGGCTGTCGGCGAAGACGCGCTCGAGTTCGCGGGGGTCGGCACCCATCGACCGCGGCGCGGTGGCAGCGCGCAGGGCCGCACTCGACGAACGCTGCAGCGGTTCGAGGCGGGCGGGTGCCCGCATCGGCCCCTCGCCCACCGCGCGACTGCCGGCGTAGGCGAACTCCGCCGCGTACTCCGGGGCCAGGTCGAAGCCGGCGTCGTAGTGACGGTCGGACAGCTCGTCGCGGTACGCGATCTCGTCGCGGTAGCCGGCGTCCCGGAAGGACGGCTCGTATCCGGGATCGTAGGAGGAGTCGCCGTAGTAGTCGTCACGGTAGGCGCGCTCACGAGACCGCTCACGCAGCGGCGGGGCCGACTCCTCGAGGTAGTCGTCCTCGTACTCGCTGGGCGGCACCATGCCGAAGTAAGCCTTGAACTTCTGCATCGTGGTCATTGACGGCCTCTCTGGTAGTGCGACGCCGGTTGCTGCCGTGCCGGATGGTGCATCTGTGGTCAGTGAGCTGACTGCGCTTCGTGTGTCACTTGGTTCTGGTGTTACCAATGTGATTACTGAGAGATTAGCGGCCGATCGCCCATGATCGCGGTTCCGACACGCACGCATGTCGAGCCCGCGGCGACCGCCTCCTCCATGTCCCCGGACATGCCCGCGGACAGTTCGGCGGCGTCGAATCGCCCGCGGAACGCCTCGTGGATGCGTGCGGCCTCGGCCATCCAGTGTCCGGGTTCGCCGTCCAGCGGGGCGATGACCATGAGCCCGCGCAACCGCAGTGAATCGGCCTCGACGACCCGCTCGGCCAGAGCCGGGAGATCCTCTTCGACGACGCCGCCGCGTTGCGGATCGCCGTCGAGGCTGACCTGGAGCAGGATGCCGAGCGGATCGGCGCGCTCCCCCTCGTCGAGTGCCGCGACCGCGGCACGGTCCAGGGCGTCGACGACCTTCGGGCGGTCGACGGAGTGCACCGCGCGCGCCCACCGCGCCACCGACCGGGCCTTCTTGGACTGCACCGAACCGATCATGTCGAAGACGGGGACGTCGCCGGGCTCCGGGGACTCCCAGTCCCCCAGCACCTCTGCCACCTTCCGGCCGGCCTCGGGTTCGCGCGACTCGCCGAACGCGCGCTCCCCCAGCCGCAGCAGCCGACGGACGTCATCCGCGGGAAAGAACTTGGTGACCACGAGGAGCTGACAGGACCCCGCCGGCCGGTGGGCGGCCTCGACCGCGGCGTCGAGGCGCCGACGCACCGCGGCCAACCGTTCGCCCAGCTCGGCGGTGCGCGCATCAGATGACCCGGTCATGTCCCCATCCTTCTCGCCACCGGGTCACTCCCCGAGCGGGCGCCGCTCACCGGGTGCATCGTCGCCGGGTGCATCGTCGCCGTGTGCATCGTCACCGTGTACATCGTCACCGTGTACATCGTCACCGGGGTCCATCCAGATGACCGAGGCCAGGCGGCCCGTGGGTGCGCCCCGGCGATGGCTGAACAGGCTCGGGTCGGCGATGGTGTCCCGCGGGTCGACCGCGACTCCGGCGACGCCGGCCTCGAGCAACTGCCGCCGCAAGCCGGCACGCAGGTCGAGACCGGCCGTGCCCTTCTTGGTACGCACGGCGCTGCCCGGCAGATGTTTCTCTACGTCGGCCTGCATGTCGGCGGGCACCTCGTAGTGGTCTCCGCTCGCGGCGGGACCGAGGAAGGCACCGATGGACCCGATGCTGGCGCCGAGTTCGACCATTGCGCGCAGGGTGGCGGGCACGATGCCGATCCGGGCGCCGACGCGGCCCGCATGGACCGCCGCGATCACACCGGCGTCGTCGTCGCTGAGGAGTACCGGGACGCAGTCGGCGGACAGCACGGCGAGGGCGAGACCGGGCGTGGTCGTGACCAGCGCGTCAGTGGCGGGCACCGGCTCGGGAACCGGTCCGTCGACCACGGTGACGTTGCGACTGTGGATCTGTTCCATCCAGACCACCGACCCGGCCGCCACCCCGATCTGCTCGGCCAGCCGAATCCTGTTCGCCGCCACGGCTTCCGGATCGTCTCCGACGTGATCACCGAGATTGAACGAATCGTACGGTGACACCGAGACCCCGCCGGCACGGGTGGTGATGACACGACGCACCCGCATGCGCGGGCTCAGCGCTTCATGAACGACGGCACGTCGACATCGTCGTCGTCGAGCCGGACGGTGTTGCGGCGGGGCGGCTCCGGCTCCTGCTCGAACGGATCGCCCGCACCCTTCGGCATGTCCCCGAAGAGCGGATCGTTCTTCGGCGGCGACGCCACGGCGCCGGCCTGGCCCTGACCGACCGCGGAACGCCCCGCGGCGGCCGGGACGTCGGTCCGCTTCTTGGGTGAGCCACCGTCGAAGCCGGCGGCGATGACCGTGACCCGGACCTCGTCACCGAGGTTGTCGTCGATCACCGTGCCGAAGATGATGTTGGCGTCCTCGTGCGCGGCCTCCTGCACCTGGGTCGCGGCGTTGTGGATCTCGAACAGACCCAGGTCGCTGCCACCGGCGATCGAGATCAGCACACCGCGGGCGCCTTCCATCGAGGCCTCGAGCAGCGGCGAGTTGATCGCGGACTCGGCGGCCTTGCGCGCACGCTCCTCGCCGCGGGCCGAACCGATGCCCATCAGCGCGCTGCCGGCATCGCTCATGACGCCCTTGACGTCGGCGAAGTCGACGTTGATCAGGCCCGGCGTGGTGATGAGGTCGGTGATGCCCTGCACACCGTTGAGGAGCACCTCGTCGGCACTGCGGAACGCGTCCATCAGGCTGACCTGCGCGTCGCCGAGCTGCAGCAGACGGTCGTTGGGGATCACGATCAGCGTGTCGCAGGACTCGCGCAGCGCGGTGATGCCCGCTTCGGCCTGTCCGCCGCGTCGCTTGCCCTCGAAGGCGAACGGCCGGGTGACCACGCCGACGGTGAGCGCACCGAGCTTGCGCGCGATCGACGCGACCACGGGTGCACCACCCGTTCCGGTCCCGCCGCCCTCGCCCGCGGTCACGAAGACCATGTCGGCGCCCTTGAGCAGTTCCTCGATCTCGTCGCGCGCGTCCTCGGCGGCGCGGCGACCGACCTCGGGATCGGCACCGGCGCCGAGACCCCGTGTCGAGTCGCGCCCGACATCGAGCTTGACGTCGGCGTCGCTCATCAACAACGCCTGGGCGTCGGTGTTGATCGCGATGAACTCGACTCCCTTGAGTCCCTGTTCGATCATGCGGTTGACGGCATTCACGCCGCCACCGCCGATGCCGACGACCTTGATGACGGCCAGGTAGTTGTGCGGTGGCGTCATGCGCTCGCCTTCCTTGTGTGGTCGATCTCTGTTCGAGTTCTGGTCTCGATATGTCCTGTGTGAACCGGCCGGTCCACGTCCCGCTCGCGACAAACCCTAAACCTGAACCATAGATTTAGAGTTATGTCAAGTAACTCGTTGTGGTGATGACGCTAGGCATCGCGGGCCCCGGTATCCAGATCCGCGCTCGGCGTGTCGGGAAGTCGTGGCGAAATCCGCCGGAACCCTCAGCTTTTCGCCGCCCCACGGCAGTCGTCCGGCCCCGTCACGCGGGTCCGCGCCACCCCGCCGGAGAATCCGAGGACGGCCGGATCCGGCGTGCGGTCACCGATAGGCCGGGAACTCGGGACTCGACACGTTGTACATCCGCGCCTCGCGGGTGAGCAGGTGCGTCAGTGTGCGGGCCTTCTCGGCGCCGCGGTCGCTGTCCCCCCACACCACGGTGCGCTTCTCCGACAGCGTGAACTCGATGTCGACCGGCGAGGTCGCCGTCACCCGGATGACCTGCCGCGCCAGCGATTCGGGCAAGCCCGCCACCGCCGCGATGGTCTCCCTGGTGGTCGGGTCCGCCGGCCCCGGGTTCGGGGTGTCGAGAACCGGGAGCTTGAGCACCTCGGGCGGGACGCCCTGCGTGCGGTCGTAGTCGAGGAACGCCACCCCGGACTTGTCGAGCACGTGGACGTCGTCGCCGTTGTTCACGATCACGACCGGGACCCGCTCGACGACGGTGATGGTCAGCGACGAGGGGTAACTCCGCTGCACGCGCGCCGATTCGACGGACGGGATGGTGGCGACACGCTGCGCGACCGCCCGGGTGTCGACCTGCAGCAGCGGGGTGCCCGACGGCACCGCCGCGACCCGCAGGATCTCGTCGGCCGGAATCGACCCGTTGTCGCGGACGTCGGTGCCGCGCACCGACATCAGCGGCGTGAGGTAGGCGATGAGCACCAACCCGACGCCGGCCGCGACCACCATGAGCGTGCCGAGGACCACGCGCGACCGGCGGCGCTCCGGCCAGCGGATCACGACACCCGCCCCGTCCGGCCGTCGGAGTCCGCCGGGCCGTCGGTCGTCGAGGCCGGGGCCAGGGCGTCGAGGATCTCCGGACCCTGCATCGTGATGTCGCCCGCGCCCAGGGTCAGCACGACATCCCCGGATCGCGCCAGTCGCGCGACCTGCGCGGCCAGCCGCGACAGGTCCGGGGCGAAGATCCCCGGCACGGTCAGCTTGTCCGAGATCGTGCGCCCGCTGACTCCCGGGATCGGGGCCTCACGGGCCCCGTACACATCGGCGACGACGACTGCGTCGGCGAGGTCGAGAGCAGCGGCGAACTCGTCGGCGAACTCGACGGTGCGTGAGTAGAGGTGCGGCTGGAACACCGCGATCACGCGCCCGCGCGAACCGCTCGGCCCGCCGCGGGCGGACACCATGTCCTGCGCCGCCGACAGCACGGCCCGCACCTCGGTCGGATGATGGGCGTAGTCGTCGATGACCTCGACGCCGCCGCGCCGTCCGCGGAACTCGAAACGGCGGTGGACACCGCCGAACGCGCCGATCCCGGCCACGATGCCGTCGAGCCGCCCGACCCCGGTCGATGCGTCGGATGTCGCGACGCCGGGCTGCGCACCCACCCGGGCGGCACCGATCACCGCGGCGATCGCGTTGAGCGCCATGTGCTCGCCCGGGAGCGGGAGGACGATTCGTCGATCCTCGGCATCCGGACAGAGCGGGGAGGTGAACCGGACCGTGGCGGCTCCGCCGCCTCCGCGCGGCTGCCAGGACGTCATGGTCGCGACGTTGCGGACGGTCGGCGCCAGCGCGGCGTGGGTCCCCCGTCCGTAACCGAGGACCTCCACCCCGCGCGCGGTGAGCGACTCGGCGACGCGGCCGGCCAGGGCGGCCGAGCCCGGGTCGTCGAGGCACACGACGAGCGACCCGCCGCCGGCGATGCGCGCGACGAACCGGTCGAACACCTCGACATAGGCCTCGATGGAACCGAAGAAGTCGAGGTGGTCGGCGTCGATGTTGGTGACGACGACGACGTCGGGTGTGTACTCCAGCAGCGAGCCGTCGCTCTCGTCGGCCTCGGCGACGAAGATCGGGTCGCCACCGTGGTGGGCGTTGGTCCCCGACTCGTTCAACTCGCCGCCGATCGCGAACGACGGGTCGGTCCCGGCATGCTGCAGCGCGACGACCGCCATCGAGGTCGTGGAGGTCTTGCCGTGGGTGCCGGCGATCAGCAGGCTGCGCTGACCCGCCATCAGCTGGGCCAGGACGCGCGGTCGCAGGAGAATCGGGATGCCGCGCGACCGTGCCGCCACGAGTTCGGGATTGGTCTTCGGGATCGCGGCGTGAGTGGTCACCACGACAGACGGGCCACCGGGGATCTGGTCGAGCGCCGACGGATCGTGCCCGACCTGCACCCGGGCGCCGCGGGTCCGGAGTTCGAGGATGCCGCGACTGTTCTTGGCATCCGACCCCGACACCTGTCCCCCGCGGGCCAGCAGAATCCGGGCCAGCCCCGACATCCCGGCGCCGCCGATGCCGACCATGTGGACGCGGCTCAGTTCGTCGGGCAGCGACCCCGGAGCCGACGCCGCCTCGTCCTTCTCCGTCGCTTCGCTCACGGTCTCATCGTTCACGGGCCGACCTCCCACCGCGACGACGTCCGGCCCGGAAATCCTGCGCGAGTTCGATGGCGGCGGTGGCCACCGCCGCCGCGGCGTCCCGATGCCCGGTGCCCGCGGCAGCGATCGACATCTCGTGCAGCCGAGCCGAATCCGTCAGCAGCGCAGGCACTTCGCGGGCAACCCAGTCCGCGTCCACCGTCGCATCGTCGACGAGCAGTCCCCCGCCCGCCTCCACGACCGGGAGCGCATTCAGTCGTTGTTCGCCGTTCCCGTGCGGCAGCGGGACATAGATCGCGGGCAACCCGGTCGCCGACACCTCGGCGACGGTCATCGCGCCGGACCGGCACATCACGAGATCCGCGGCGGCGTACGCGAGATCCATCCGTTTGAGATACCCGACGGCGCGGTAGGGCGGCGCGTCATCGACGACGGCGGGGTCGATCGAGTTCTTGGGACCGTATGCGTGCAGCACGCCGATGCCGGCCTCACCCAATGTCTTCGCCGCGCCCGACACGGCGTCGTTGAGTCGTTGCGCGCCCTGCGAGCCGCCGAAGACGAGCAGCGTCGGAGCGTCGTCGTCGAGTCCGAAGTAGTGGCGCGCCTTCGCCCGCAGGGCGGGCCGGTCCAGTTCGGCGAGGACACCGCGCACCGGGATTCCGACGACCGTCGCATCGAGCCCGGAACCGTCGACCGCCGCCAGGACCCGATCGGCGAAGCGGGCACCGACCTTGTTGGCGATGCCGGCCGAGGCATTGGCCTCGTGGATGACGATCGGGATCCGATTGCGTCGGCGCAGGTGCATCTGCGCCGCGAGGTACGCCGGCACCGAGACGTAACCACCGAAACCGATGACCACGTCGGCGTCCACCTCGTCCAGAACCTTGCGGGTGGCGGCCACCGAACCCAGCAGACGACCGGGGGTGCGCGCCAGGTCGAGGCCGGGTTTGCGCGGCAACGGCACCGGCGGGATCAGCTGCAGGTCGTATCCGCGTTCCGGGACGAGATCGACTTCGAGGCCCCGACTGGTACCCAGCGCCGTGATACGGGCCGTCGGATCGATGCGGCTGACCGCGTCGGCGACGGCGAGGGCGGGTTCGATGTGACCGGCCGTGCCGCCGCCTGCGACGACCACCGACAACGGCCGGCCGTTCGGCCGTCCGGTCGTATCAGCTTGTACCGCACCCGAACTCACCGGCGTCGTCACTCCATTTCAGCTTTCGATCACATTCGCGGGCTCCCGGCCGGGAGATCTCCCGTCGTGGGCCCGCACCTCAGCCGCTCCCACCGCCGGTCACCGACGGCCGGCGCCGCGTACATTCGGCCCGCTCGCTCCGCTCCCGGCGCCGCGTACATACGACCCGCTCCCCCGATACCCGACACCGTAGTCGACGCCGCTCCGCGAAGAAGTCCCCGGCCGGACCCGCCCGCGCGGGACACCCGCCCGGCCGGAGGCCGCCGACCGGGCCCCTCGGGTGTCGCCGGCACCGGATCGCGTCGACGACCGGCCCTGCCGTCGATCGTCCCGCGCGGACTGCGACGGGGCGGCCCGCCGCTGCGACGTCTCGGCGGCCCGCCGCCAGGGCAACGGGAAGCGTCGACGGCCACGTCCGGCATCGGCCGACGGCGCGGGCCCGCTCGGCGGACGGCGACGCGACTGCGGTCCCCGGCCGCCGCGACCCGCGCCGGCCGTCGGACGCGGACCGGCCGTGCGACGCTGGTCCAGTCGATCGCGCAGCGACTCCGCCCGTGTCTGCCGGTAGGCCACCGGCGTCGGCAGGCGCAGCCACCGTGCCACGCGGCTCGGCGACCCGCCGGTGAGCGTCGCGACCGCCTCGGGTTCGTGCCTCGCGGCGTTGGCGAGCAGACCGAGCATCGCGAGGACGGTCAGCGTCGACGTGCCACCGGCCGAGATCAGCGGCAGCTGGATTCCGGTCACCGGCAGCAATCCGATGACGTAGCCGATGTTGATGAACGCCTGCGCGGTGATCAGCACCGTGATGGTCGCCGACATCAGGCGCAGGAAGGGATCGGTCGACCGGGATGCGATCCGGAAGCCGATGTAGGCGAGGACGACGAACAGGAACACCACCATGAGCCCGCCGAGCAGCCCGAGCTCCTCGCCGATGATCGCGAAGATGAAGTCGTTGTGCGCGTTCGGCAGATAGTTCCACTTGGCACTCGACTGGCCGAGGCCCACGCCGAAGACCCCGCCGTTGGCGAGCGCGTAGGTCGCCTGGCGCGCCTGATAGCCGGCGCCCTGCGGGTCATCGACGTTGCCGAGGAAGCTCATCACGCGCTGCGAGCGGTAGCCCTCGGCCAGGGCGAGGATCACGGCGAGCGCGATGCCGGACACCGCGAACGAGACGAAGACCTTGACCGGCAGTCCCGCGAACCACAACAGCGCACCGACGATGATCGCGATGGTGATCGTCGTCGACAGGTTCGGCTCGAGGATGATGAGCAGGCACACGAGCATGGCCACCGGGACGAGCGGGACCAGCAGCTCGCGCAGGGAGGCGTTGTCCCGCCGGCGCGAGGCCAGCAGGTGCGCACCCCAGATACACAACGCGACCTTCACCAGCTCCGACGGCTGCACCGACAGGCCGTAGATGACGAACCAGCGGCGTGCGCCCTGACTGAGCGTGCCCACGCCGGGGATGAGGACCAGCGCCAGGAGCACCACCGCGACGAACATCGCGGGAGCGGCGAACCGTCGGAGCAGCCGCACCGGAATCCGCAGCATGAAGTAGAAGACCACCAGGCCGAGCAGGGCGAAGATCACCTGCGTGGCGAACAGCCCGTACGCCGAACCCTCTTTGGAATACCCCTCGACCGACGACGCCGAGAGCACCATCACCAGGCCGAATGTGGTGAGCAGGAACGACATCGTGAGAATCAGCTGATACGACGCCAGCGGACGTGCCAACAGGTTGCGGATGGCGTCGAGCACGATCGCCGGGATCGACGCGGCGGTCGCTGCTGCCGCACCCGCGGAGCGGCCCGAGGCGTCGTCCGGTGCCGACCTGCCACCGGTCCCGCGCTTCACGCTCTGCCGTTCGTTTTTCGTGCGCGTCCGGCCACCGGTGTCCCCGCCGGTCTCGACATCAGCGCTCCCGTTGTCGGCAGCGACACCATCGTCTCCGACGCCGTCGAGACCGCTGCGGTCGTCGGCATCGTCGACGGGGTCGTTGTCCGCGGCCGGGTTGCGGCTGCTCATCCGACTCAGCGTCCGGTGTCGGGCGAGCCGGCGATCCGACGCGCGGCGGCGGCGAAAGCGTCACCGCGCGCGCCGTATCCGGCGAACATGTCCAGCGAGGCCGCCGCGGGTGCGAGCAGCACGGCGTCGGGCGCGGACGGGCTCGCCTCCGCGAGCACCCACGCCTCCTCGACGGCCCGGTCCATGACCGCCACCGATGTCGAGGAGCCCGTCCCCGGGAGATCAACTGCTGAGGCATGGGGACCGGCCTGTCCCGGACGATGCGCGTTCACCGTGCCATCGTCCCCTGTGAATACTGTGACTGTTGGGACTTCTGGGGCGTGTCGCGCGATCGCCTCGATCACCAGGTCCCGGTCGCGGCCGATCGCGACCACCCCGGCCAGCCGACTGCCCACCGCGGTGAGCATCTCATCCATCGACGCACCCTTGAGCAGACCGCCCGCGATCAGCACGACCCGATCGAAGGCGGCGACCGCCGCCTGGGCGGCGTGGGGGTTGGTGGCTTTCGAGTCGTCGACGAAGTCGATCCCGTCCCGCGAGGCGACGACTTCGCCGCGATGACCGGCCGGCCGGAAGGACGCCAGCCCCGCCCGTATCGCCTCCGGCCCGATGCCGGCCGCGAGCGCGAGAGCCGACGCGGCCAGCGCATCGGCGACACCCGACGGTCCGGCCGGGCGCACCTCGTCGGCGTCATACAACCGGCCCGCGTCGAAGGCGCGGTCGATCAGCACGCCGTCCGCGACGCCGAGTTGTCCGGGCTGCGGCTCGCGCAGCGTGAAACCGATGCGGCGGCCCGCGGCGGGCAGGCCGGACGCGACCGGGTCGTCCAGTCCGACAACGCTCACCGCACCGCGCAGCGCTCCCGCCTTGGCAAGTGCGTACGCCTCGAAGGTCCCGTGCCAGTCGAGGTGATCCTCGGCCACGTTCAGCACGACTCCCGCATGCGGACGGACCGACGGCGCCCAATACAGCTGGAATGACGACAGTTCCGCACACAGCACGTCCACCCGGGGCTCGGCCTGCATCGCGTCGAGCACCGGGAGCCCGATGTTGCCGCAGGCCGCACCCCTGCGACCCGATGCCTCGACGATCCCGGCGAGCATCGACGTGGTCGTCGTCTTGCCGTTGGTGCCGGTCACGACAAGCCAGGTGCGTGGTTCGCCCAACAGTCCCGCGACGTCCACGCGCCAGGCCAGTTCGACCTCGCCCCAGACCGGTACGCCGGCGGTGGCCGCGGCGGCCACCAGGTGGTGGGTGGGCGCGAAGCCGGGTGACACGATCACGACCCTGGCCGTCGCCAGTCGCCCGGGACCGGTGAGCAGATCCGCGACGGCGACCGGTTCGACGCCCTGCGACATCAGTTCGGTGACCCCGGCGACCGCCGCGGCCGCGGCGTTCCGGTCGACGGGCGGCGCGTCAGCACCGGCGAACCGGTCGTCGGCGAGCAGGACATGCGCGCCGAGCGTCACCAGGAACCGGGTGGCGGACAACCCCGCGGTCCCGGCCCCGCCGACCACGACGGTCCGGCCGGCCAGGGCGCGCGGGTCGGGCCCCCCGGGGGTCGGACTCGCTTCCGGCTGATCAGCCATTGGTGGTCAGGAACTCGCCGTAGAACAGCGACAGGCCGAGCGCACAGGCGATGGCGGTGAGCAACCAGAATCTGATGATCACCGTGGTCTCCGCCCAGCCACCGAGTTCGAAGTGGTGATGGAACGGCGCCATCCGGAACACGCGACGACCGGTGGTCCGGAAGAAGGCGATCTGGATCACCACCGACATGATCTCGGCGACGAACAGCGCGCCGATCACGACCGCGAGCAACTCCGTTCGCGTGGTGATCGACAGACCGGCGAGCATGCCGCCGAGGGCGAGCGAGCCGGTGTCGCCCATGAAGATCTTGGCGGGCGCCGCATTCCACCAGAGGAAGCCGAGGCACGCTCCACCGCCGGCCACGGCGATGAGCGCGAGATCGAGGGGGTCACGGACCTGGTAGCAGCCGGTGGGGATCTCGCTCGGTGGTTTCGCGCCGCCCGCACAGGCGTTGACGAACTGGAAGAAGGTGACCAGGACGTAAGAGCCCAGGACCATCGCCATCGAGCCGGCGGCCAGGCCGTCGAGTCCGTCGGTGAAGTTCACCGCGTTCGACCAGGCCGCGACGACCAGCCAGCAGAACACCACGAACACGACCGACCCGAGCGTGATCGCATCGATGTCGCGGACGTAGGACAGGTTCGTACTCGCCGGCGTGTAGCCGTAGTCGTTGCGGAACTGCAGCACCAGGATGCCGAAGAGGATGGCGGCGATGAACTGCCCGATCGACTTCGCGGTCTTGTTCAGACCGAGGTTGCGATGCTTGCGGATCTTGATGATGTCGTCGAGGAACCCGACGACGCCCAACGCGGTCGCCAGCCCCAGGACGAGCAGTCCGGAGGCGGTAGGCCCGTTCCCGGCGTCGGTGAAGACCCCGACGAGGTGGGCGCCGAAATATCCGGCCCAGAGAGCCGCCAGGATCGCGACGCCGCCCATCGACGGGGTCCCGCGCTTGGTCTGGTGGCTCTGCGGGCCCTCGACCCGGATCTCCTGCCCGAAGCCCTGCCGGGAGAACACCTTGATGAGGACCGGCGTCAGCAGGATCGACACCGCGATCGCGATCGCCCCCGCGAGGAGTATCTGTGTCACCGCGTTGCCCCCGCATCCTCTCCGTACGCGACCGGTCTGTTCCCGGCCGCGATCTTCCCGAACCTGCCTGACACCCCGCGGCGGAGCGGCATCGTCGGCCCACTCACGCCCGCGCGAGCGCTCACGGTGCCGCCTCGTCGCCGGCCGGGGCGTCGACGACCCGCCATCCGCCCCGCTCGGACCACGCGGTGATCACCGAGTCGAGATCGGCGCCAGCCGCGGCCAGCAGGATGACGTCGCCGGCGGCGGGCCGCCAGTCCGGTTCTGTGTCGGCGAGTCGGGCGGCGGCGTCGACGGACTCGACGATGCGCGCCTCGTCACCCCACGAACCCTCCATGACCGCGCCCTGGTGCAGCGCGTGCACCGATCGTGAATCCCCCACGCAGAGAGTCTTGTCGACGGCCAGCCGGACCGCCAGGCGGCCCAGCAGGTCGTGTTCGACGACGCGCTGGTTCTCGGTCAGGCCGGCCGGCGAGGCCAGCTCGGCGATGACCGCCCAGGTGCGGCCGGCGCCGGCGGACTCGGCGAGGCGCCGGATCAGCCGACGGGCGTCGTCGACCGACACCGGCGCATCGCCGCGGATGACCGTGACCGCTCCGGTGGTCATCGTTCGCTCTCCGTGACCGCACCCGGAGCCTCGGCTGCGCGGGACTCGAGCGCACGGGCGACGACCTCCCGATCGTCGAACGGATGCTTCACGCCGTCGATCTCCTGTCCTGCCTCGTGTCCCTTGCCGGCGACCAGCACGATGTCGGCGGGTCGTGCCCAGGCGACGGCCGCCTCGATCGCGGCGGCGCGATCGCCGATCTCCTGGATCGGTTCGGCGCCGCGGGGGCGCTCGGTTCCGGGCACGGCCTGTGCACCGGCGAGCACCTCGGCCCGGATCGCACCCGGGTCCTCGGTACGCGGGTTGTCGTCGGTCACGACCACGAGTTCGGCACCACGCGCGGCCGCCTCCCCCATCAGCGGTCGCTTCCCGGTGTCGCGATCGCCGCCGGCACCGACGACGATGGCCACCCGTCCGGTCGTCTGCCCGCGCAGTGTCGCCAGCACCGCCTCGATCGCGCCCGGCTTGTGCGCGTAGTCGACGAGGGCCAGGAACGGCTGTCCACGATCGATGCGCTGTAGGCGTCCCGGGACGCTCACCGACGCGACCGCCTCGAGTGCGGTCGGCACCGGCACCCCGGCGGCATGTGCCACGGCGACGGCCAGGAGCCCGTTGGCCACGTTGTACCGGCCGGGCAATGGGATGAGGAGCTCGTGCTCACCGTCCGGCTCGGTGAACGGGGTGCGTGACGAGCCGTCGTCGGCGAGCGACGACTCACCCGCACGCCAGTGGGCCGGCGTCGGCCCGGTGGACACCAGGACCGGCTGCAGATGGGCGGCCTCGCCCGGCCGCCGGGCGAGCTCGGCCATCCGCCGACCCCACTCGTCGTCGACGCACACGACCGCCCGGACCGCGTGCGTCGGGGCGGACGGAACGAACAGCTGGGCCTTCGCGTCGAAGTAGGCGCGCATCGTCAGGTGGAAATCGAGATGGTCCTGCGAGAGATTGGTGAACGCGCCGATCGCGAAATGCGCACCGTCGACGCGACCGAGTGCCAGCGCGTGACTCGACACCTCCATGACGACGATGTCGACGCCGTCCTCGAGCATCGCCGCGAGCAGGGCCTGCAGTGTCGGGGCCTCCGGCGTGGTCAGCGAACTCGGTTGGGCGACGCCGTTCACGCGGGTCTCGACGGTGCCGATGAGCCCTACCGAGTGCCCGGCGGCCAGCAGGGCGGCCTCGACCAGATAGGACGTGGTGGTCTTGCCCGACGTGCCGGTGATGCCGATCAGCTTGAGTCGTTGGGACGGATTGCCGTACACGCGGGCGCTGACATTGCCGAGCACCGTGCGGGGAGCGGGATGGATGAGGACCGCGACGGCCGTCTCCGGCGGCAGGACGCGAGCCAGTTCGGCCCGGCCGGCGGGGTCGGTGAGGATGGCCGTCGCACCGGCCGCCACGGCCTGATCGGCGAACTTCGCGCCGTGCGTGCTGGCCCCGGGCAGAGCGGCGAACAGGTCACCGGGCCGGACGTCCTGCGCCCGCAGGACGACCCCGGTCACCTGGGTCTCGGCGTCGGCGCCGCCGACCAGGTCGAGTCGGGCCCCGGTGGCGGTGGACAACACGGACACCGGTGTCGGCGCGACCTCACGCGGACGGATGGGTCCGCCACTCCGGTCGGGTGATCGTCGACGAGACGCCATCGGTGCTCCTCGCCTCCTCGGTTCTTCTCTCGGCGTTTCCCACGGGCGAGCGGACATGCTCGCTCCTCGGGACTGTGCTGGTCGTGCGGGACTGCTCGGTACGGGTGTCGGTGTCAGGACGTCGGACCGGGCTGTGCCGCGAGGTGCGTCGGTGCCTCGTCGGGAGGCGCAGAATCGCACTCACGATACCGACCCGCCCCGACACCACGGCACACGGTGCGCCCGTGGCCGCACCTGCCCGGCCGATCGGCGACGGGCGCCGCGGGCGCTACCGCGCGGTCAGGGTCAGCCGCGGCGTCGGCGCGGACAGCGGCACCTGGGCGCGCTGGAGCATCCACGACGTGATGGTGGAGAACAGCGGGGCCGCCGACTGACCGCCCGACCCGTCCGAACTGCGCCGTGGGTTGTCGAGCATGATCCCGACGACGTAGCGCGGGTTGTCGGCCGGGGCGATGCCCGCGAACGTGATGTTGTACCGCGAGTTCGAGTAGCACCCACAGGATGGATCGACCTGCTGCGCGGTGCCGGTCTTGCCGCTCACCTGGTAGCCGTCGACGGCCGCCTTGGTCCCGGTGCCCTGTTGCTCGCCGGTCGGGTCGTCCTGCACCACCGACCGGAACATGTCCCGGACGGTGCGGGCGGTGGACTCGCTCACCACTCGAACGGGTTGGGGCCGCGCCCGGTCGTCGGGCGCCGACCCGTCCCGCTGTTCCGACGCCAGGATACGTGGCGGAATGCGCAGGCCGTCGTTGGCGATCGCCTGGTACATCGCGGTCATCTGCAGCAGCGACATCGAAAGGCCCTGTCCGATGGGCAGGTTGGCGAACGAGCCACCGGACCACTGACTCAGGGCGGGAACCTCTCCCGCGCTCTCCGCGGGCAGGCCGACCCCGGTTCGCTGACCGAGACCGAACTTCTTGACCATGTCGGCGAAGCGCTCCTCGCCGATCCGCTGCGCGAGCATCAGGGTGCCGACGTTCGACGATTTACCGAAGATGCCGGTGGTGGTGTACGGCTCGACCCCGTGCGGCCAAGCGTCGCGCACCGTCACCCCTGCCATCCGGATGCTGCCCGGAACGCGGTGCACCGTCTCGGGCCGGGTGATGCCGTATTCGACGGCGGCCGCGGCGGCGATGAGCTTGTTGACCGAGCCTGGCTCGAACGGAGACGTGACGGCGGGGTTGCCCAGCTCGGCATCGGGCTGCTCGGACAACGGGATGGATGCGTTGAACGTCCCGTCGTTCGCCATCGCCAGCACCTCACCGGTCTTGGCATCGAGCACCACGGCCGACGCGCCCTGCGCACCCGATGCCTGCTTGGCCTTCATGACCTGGCTCTGGACGAACCACTGGATGTCGGAGTCGAGGGTGAGGCGCACCGTCGCCCCGTTGAGAGCCGGGTGCACGTTGCGCATGCTGCCGGGGATGACGGCCCCGTCCGATCCCCGGTCGTAGGTCCGCGAGCCGTCGGTCCCGGACAGGATCGAGTCCAGCGACGCCTCGAGCCCGATGAGTCCGTTGCCGTCGTAGTTCACGTCGCCGACCACGTTCGCCGCCAGCGACCCACCCGGGTAGAGGCGGACGCTCTGCGGGTCGGCACCGACCTCCGGGAAGTCCTCGGTGATACGGGACGCGACGTCGGGGCTCACGGACCGCGCGAGGTACACGAAAGTGTCCTCGCCGGTGACCTTTTCGAGGAGATCCTCCTCGCTGATCGAACCACCGAGGGCCACCGACACCCCCTTCGCGATCTCCTCGAGCCTGGTCTCGACGTCGGGAAGCGCGGGGTTCTTGCGGTGCTCTTCCTCGATTGTCTTGCGAACGGCCTTGGGCAGGAACGTCAACGACCGCGCTTCGTCGGTGTAGGCCAGCGGGCGCCCGTTGCGGTCGAGGATCGCACCGCGCTTGGCGGTGAGGACCTGCGTGTACTCGCGCTGCTGTGCGGCCTCGGCAGAGATCGAACTCGCCTGCACCGTGTGGACGACGATCATCTTGACCGCGACGGCGAGAACGACCAGCAGGACCACCACGCCCGCCGCGCGCGCACGGAAGACGAAACCCTGCGGCCCACGGCCGTTCCGCCCGCCGGGCCCCTTCCGATCCGATCCTCCCGACCCCGCTCCGGGTCCACGCCCGGGTCTGCGTCCCGGACGCGACGGGCCGGCGCCGAGCCGCTCGAAGGTCGCACGTGTCATGGTCGTCAATTGTTCACCGCTTCAACGTGGTTACCCCGGATTTGACCCCGGCGGGTTGGAGATGGCGCCGGAGATCCAGCGCACTTCGGAAGCGCGGATCGGAGCGAACTCACGGGGTGGGCACCACATTCGGCGCCGGAGTCGGGGCCGATGGCGCGGCCGGGGGCACGGCACCGGCCCCGGAGGGAGCCGGACTCGCACCGGACGGGAGCGGATTCGCGCCGGGCGGCGCGGTCTGCGACGGAGACGGTCCGCCGGCCGCCGGTTCGCCGGATGCCGGTTGCGACGATGTGGGTTGCGACGGTGCGGGTTGCGGTGTGGACGTCCCACCCGCCTCGGGTCCCGCGGAACCCGATCCGCCGCCCAGCCCGATCGAGTCGTCGACCTGGCTCGGGTCGATCGATTCCGCGGGATCCGGTGCGGTATCGGGATTCAGGCTCCCCATCGGACGCCCGGACGCGGGCTCCGGCTTGCCCACCACGCGCGGGCGTCGCGGGTCGTCGACGATCATCCGAGCGGGGTTGTCGGCGGGGATCATGCCGAGACGTGCTGCCTTGTCGGACAATTCAGGCGCCGAGTTGCCCGATTCGTACGTGCGCTTGAGCGCGTCGCGCTGATCGATGAGGGACTGGTTCTGCGTCCGCTCGATTCCCAGCTTGTAGGAGTCCTGCGCCGCCTTGGTCGACAACCACAGGCTGAGACCGAGTCCGAGGACGAGCAGCGCGATCACCGGCACGACAAACGGGGTGTGCTGCAGTCGCTCTCGCAGGGACACCCCGGTCATGGACAGTCCGCCGCCGGTACGACGCGGCGGCGTGGCACGACCCGCCGCGGAGCGTCGGTGTCGACGGTCGAGCGCCCGCTGGGCGGCCCGCGATCGTGTCGCACGTTCGGACTCGATGCGGGTTCGGCGTGACCGTCGCGAATCGCGCTCGTCGCCGGCGGACCGCGACGGGGCCTCGTGCAGGATGGTCATGCTCAGCCCTTCTTCTCGACTCGTTCGATCGCGCGGACACGTACCGGCGCCGAGCGCGGGTTGGTGGCCAGTTCGTTCTCGTCCGGACGTTCGGCGCCCCGCGTGACGAGACGGAATTCCGGTGCCGTGCCGGGCAACTCGACCGGGAGCCCGGGAGGTGAGGTGGACGATGTGCGCGTCGCGAACTCGCGCTTGACGATCCGATCCTCGAGAGACTGGTAACTCATCACGGCGATCCGTCCGCCCACGGCGAGCGCGTCCAGCGCAGCCGGCAGAGCCTCACGCAGGACATCCAATTCGTGGTTGACCTCGATGCGCAGCGCCTGGAACGTCCGCTTCGCCGGGTGCCCGCCGGTCCGCCTGGTGGCGGCCGGGATGGCGTCGTAGAGGAGTTCGACGAGACGCGCGCTGGTCGTGAAGGGCTCCTTGTCCCGCTCCCGCAGGACCGCCGAGGCGATCCGGCCGGCGAAGCGCTCCTCCCCGTAATCGGAGAGCACGCGGGCCAATTCGCCGTGCGAGTACGTGTTGAGCACGTCGGCGGCGGTGAGCGGGTCGTCGGAGTTCATGCGCATGTCGAGCGGCGCATCCACCGCATAGGCGAAACCGCGTCCGGCCTGGTCCAGCTGCATCGACGACACCCCGAGATCGAACAGCGCGGCGTCGATGACCGACTCCCCCGCTGCGTCCATCACGTCGCGGATCTCGTGAAAGGTGGCCTGGTGCAGCGAGATCCGGTCGGAGTACGACGCCAGGCGCTCGCGGGCGATCTCGAGTGCCGAGGAGTCCCGATCGATGCCGACCACGCGGACGTTCGGGAACGACTCGAGAACCAGTTGACTGTGCCCGCCCGCGCCGAGCGTGGCGTCGAGGAAGACGCGCGGATCGTCGGAATCCAGTGCGGGGGTCAGCAGTTCGACGATGCGCGCACCCATGACGGGGATGTGACCGAACTCGCCGGACCGACGCGGTTCGTCCTCGGCATCGACCATGATGAAGACCCCCCATCGGCATGTATGCGGTATCGGCGGTGGGCGGATGCCTCGGGTCGGCGAGAGCAGGCGGTCGGATGGAGCGGGGTCCCGACCCGATCACGCACCTGGCGTTGGGGAAGTACGCCAGGGTCGCCACCGGGCCGGGGCCTCGTGCCACCCGAAGCCGCTGGGCACCGAACTCGCCCATCGGTTGCTGTCTCTTCGGTCGGTTTCTGGTCGGTTGCTGTCGTTGGTGTTGCTGTCTCGGCGGTGTGGCGGGCCGGTCCTCCGGCTACAGCACCGCGTTCAGCGCGGCGGAGTTGGCAGCCGAGAAGTTCTCCTCGTGCCGCGTCTGGTACTCGTTCCATGCGGCCGAGTCCCAGATCTCGAGGTGATCGAAGCTGCCGAACACCACGCACTCCTTGGACAACCCCGCGTACACGCGATGGTCGCCGGACAGGCTGATCCTGCCCTGACCGTCCGGTCGCTGCTCTTCCGAACCGGCGAAGAACGTCCGCTGGAACGCGCGCAGATCAGGGTCGTTCCGAGACGCCTCGACGATCCGAGCGGCTATCGCGTCGAACTCTTCGGTCCGGTACACCGACAAGCTGTGATCTTGGCCTTTGGTGACCACTACCCCTCCTGCCAGTGCATCGCGGAACTTGGCGGGCAACGTGAGCCGCCCTTTGTCGTCCAATTTGGGCGTGTAGGTACCGACGAATCGCACGGACACGTCGACACCTCCTGCCCACCGGGTTCCGCGTCGTATCTCGCCTCACCCAGTGCTGCCACAGTACCCCACTTTCCACCACTTTCCACCCCCGCCGCCCCCGCATTCACCCACTGACAGCAAATTCCCAGTTCAGAGAGCTCAAGATGACAATGAACGCGCGTGTCCCCGGCGCGTCACGGGCCGAAAGAAGCGCATCAAGCGTGTGACCAGAGATACCGATGAGGTTCGAGAGGCGGGAAATCCAGGCATAGATCCTCTAGTGGGGCAAAGTGGGGCGACCCGGTGGGGAGAAGTGGGGATCGCCGGTGGGGAGAAGTGGGGATCGCCAGTAGAGAAGCGCGAGGACCGTCGACCGGGCATCCGATCCCGTCGATCGTGCGCCCGAATCCGTCTGCCGTGCGCCCGAACCCGTTCAGCGTGCTCTGAAGAGCGATCGAGAACATGAAAGAGCCGCGTGCCCGAAGGCACGCGGCTCAGTCGTATGCGAAGTTGCGGGAGTCGGTCAGCCGATCGACGAACGCGGAGTCGGGATCAGCGGATCACTCCTGCTCGAACCGGCGATTGAATCGCTCCTCCATGCGTTCCGACAGCTTGCGCTTGCCGCCGGACGACCCCGATTGCTTCTTGCCGGACCTGGTCGACGACGAGCCCGCCTCGGCGGTGTTGTTGTCTCCCCAGAGAGCGAAGAGGCCGGCCCCGAACATCACCAGGAAGCCCAGGAGGCTCACGATCGGGAATCCGCCGATGTTGATGTTGACGATGAGTCCGCCGACCAGCATCACCAGGCCGACGACGAAGACCGCTGCCGCCTGCAGGCGACGACGACCGCTCGACTTCCCAAGGCGCCGACGCTTGACACTGGACGCAAACTTGGGGTCTTCCGCGTACAGCGCGCTCTCGATCTGTTCGAGCATGCGTTGCTCGTGCTCCGAAAGTGGCACCGACCCTCCTTCTCACTGATCCGTGACGCCGACGAAGGTCACCCGCGACCGGAAAGGCGTCTGCGCCTATATCGTCCCATGATACGAGGTGAAATCGACCGCGACCACCATTACTCGCTGTTGCCGACGACCGGGCGGTGCCAGAAACCGCAAAGTGTGGCCGGATTCACGCCGTCGCGCCGATCTGCGGCGCTTCGGCACCGAGTTTTCCTTGCTCGTAGGCGATGACCATCGTCTCGACCCGACGCAGGAAGTCGAGGACGAGCAGCCGCATGCCGGCGACGCTGTCGGGGTCGATCGTGCGGATGATCCCGGACTCGATCTTCATCCGAACCGGCGACAGTGCGGCGAACCGGGCGGCGATCGGCGCCAGCTCGGGGGCGACCACACCGATGCGGGTCCAGGCGTTCGACGTCCTGCGCCGCACGGTCCCGACCGGTTCGTGCACGGCGAGGGCCGCGCCCGAGGCGCGGAGTGCGACGAGGTACAGCTGGCGGAACCGCTCGACGTCGTCGTCGACGCCGTCGGCGTTGTCGAAGAGCACGTGCGCACGTTCGAGGAGATCGCGCGCTCGACCGACCATCACCGGGTCGACGGGCGCCGCGTGGGTGAGAGCCGTGGCGCTGCGGGATCTGGCCATGTCGTCCTCCTCGTGCGTATGGGCTGTGTCCGGCGGCAGACGCTTCCCTCGTCCGCCGCCGGACCGTGTCGTCGGATGAACGCGAACAGCTTGCGGAGGCACATTCATCGAACATCCGTTCGACACGTTCAATATAGCTATCCCGGCGTCGGCGTTCAAGACATCTGTGACCCGAAACCCCCGCCGGGGAGTACAACGCCACCACCTGCGGGCCGATTCCTGCCGAGTGTGCATCATCGATAGGACAATTCCCGGAAGTGGCCTGCGACGCGATGCCCCCGGCAGAGGGCGGCCCGCCCCAGCGGCAGCCGACCTCGTCTGCAGGTCGACGACGCAGGACGAACGATGCAGAGAACGGAAATCCGTTGACCATCCGCCTGGTGAGCCTGAGTGGCCAGGACGCCCGGGCCTGGCTCGAGCCGGCCCTGGAGATCTACGTGACCGCGATGAATTATCCGCGCGGTACGGAGATCCATCGGGCCGGGCTCTGGCGCGAACACATCGCGCGGCCCGGATGGCGTGCGGTGGGCGCGGTCGAGACGGTGACCCCATACAAGGCGCGGACCATGCCGGCCGCGCGGCGCCGGGTCGGTCCACCGGTCGGCTCCGGACCCGACGACCTGCTCGTCGGCATCGCCTACGGCTACACCGGCGCGACCGGTCAATGGTGGAACCAGCAGCTGCGGCTCGGACTCCGCCAGACGGGCCGACCGCCCGAGACGGTCGAGGCGATCGCGCGCGATTACTTCGAGCTCACCGAGCTGCACGTCCACCCGACCGCTCAGGGCCGTGGGATCGGACAGGCGCTCCTCGCCCGGCTGCTGGCCGATCGGCCCGAACGCCATGTGCTGCTGTCGACCCCGGAGATCCCCGCCGAGGACAACCGCGCGTGGTCGTTGTACCGGCGGATGGGTTTCACCGACGTCCTGCGCCACTTCACCTTCACCGGCGATCCGCGTCCGTTCGCGTTCCTCGGCCGTCCGCTCCCCCTGGAACTGCAACCCCCGGCCGCCGCCCGCCGCGCCGGTACCGGGAGCTGACGATGCACGGCACCCGGCGTGACGCCGTCGTCATCGGCGCGGGCCACAACGGCCTGATCGCCGCGGCCTACCTGGCACAGGCCGGACGGGATGTGGAGGTACTCGAGCGGGACGACATCCCCGGCGGCGCGGTCTCCACCGTCGAACGGTTCCCCGGCCATCGGGTCGACCGGGGGTCGTCGTCGCATCTGATGATCCGTCACTCCCCCGTCCTCGACGACCTCGACCTCGCCGCGCACGGCCTGCGCTACGTCGACTGCGATCCGTGGGCGTTCGTCCCGGCCACCGCGACCGCCCCGCCGATCGTCTTCCGCACCGACCTCGACGCGACGTGCGCTTCCATCGAGAACGCCTGCGGTGCAGCCGATGCCGCCGCATATCGACGGTTCGTGGAGACGTGGACGCCGCGGGCGCGGGCGGTCATGGATGCGTTCTACCAACCCGCGACGATGGGGAAGTTCGGCCGGGCCTTCGGCGGGCTCGGCGGCACCGCCACCACGGCACGCACGGGGTTGTTCGGCCGGCGCGGCGGCCGGGTGCTGAACCTGACCGCCGAATTGATGGCCTCCGGCGACTCCCTCCTCGACGAGTATTTCGAGTCCGAACAGCTCAAGGCCGGACTCGCGTGGTTCGGCGCCCAGTCCGGACCGCCCATGAGCGCACCGGGCACGGCGCCGATGATCGGATTCGCCGCACTCATGCACCGAATCCCGCCCGGACGCGCGATCGGGGGCAGCGGCGCACTCACCGAGGCCCTCGTGCACCGAATCCACCAGGACGGCGGCCGTGTCTCCTGCGGCGACCCCGCGGTCTCCGTCGCCCGCTGCGGCGACCACTGGCGGGTGCTCACCGGCACGGGTCAATCCCGTTGTGCCGCAACAGTCATCCACGCCTGCCACGTGCTCACCACGCTCGACCTCCTCGCCGCCGGCGGTTTCGACGCGGGCGTCATCGACCGCTGGCGACGCGCCATCGTCGTGGGCAGCGGGATCGGGATGGCGGTTCGCCTGGGGACAACCGGCCTGCCCGACTACCAGGGGCTGCCCGGCGACCTGCCCGAGCACGGCGTCCATTCGGCTCTCGGACTGCTGGTCACCGACCGCGCCCACCTCACCCGAGCCCATGCCGCGGCGTCGGTGGGCGAACTCCCGCCGCGCCCGGCCGTGGTCGCGATGAGCTATTCGGCGATCGATCCGACGCTCGCGCCCCCGGGCTGCTCCGTCATCAATCTCTGGGCACAGTGGCATCCGTACCGGCTGGCCGACGGCGACTGGCCGGCCGCGGCGGACCGCGCCGCGAAGGCCGTCGTCGACGAGGTGGACCGCCACGCGCCCGGTTTCGCCGAGTCGGTCGCGCATCGATACATCCAGACGCCGCGAGATCTGGCCGATGAGCTGGGCCTGATCGGCGGCAACATCATGCATGTCGAGATGTCCATCGACCAGATGTTCATGTGGCGTCCGACCCCCGACCTCGCCGGACACCGCGTCCCCGGTGCCGACGGCCTGCTCCTCGCCGGAGCGTCGACTCACCCCGGCGGAGGTGTCACCGGCGCGAGCGGTTACATCGCCGCCCACCTGGCGCTGCGACGCGGGCGTCGGGGTCTCGGCCGTCGGCCCTGACACCGCCGACACCCGACGCGGCGCGGTGTGACGGGTGCCCCGCGGTCCGGCCGGGGTCTGGCACGATGAGCACCGTGCGTTCGTCGAATCCCGTACCGGGTGCGCCCGGGTCCCGCCGAGCCCGGCGCCTGTTGCCGTCCGCGGTGGCCGTCGCTCTCGTCGCCCTCTCCCCGCTGATGGCCGGTTGTCTCGAACGGTCGACGACGGTGGGAGATCGCTACTCGGGGAGCGTCGTCGTGGCGACCACCCCGGACAATCCGCGCGGGACACCGCAGTTCGACCTCCCCGAGTCGATGATGGGGCAGGTCTCGGTGACCGACTACAAACAGGTGCCCGATCGTCCCGACGCGCCGTCGTCTCCGGGCGCCGGACCCGAGAACACGGCCGAATCCCCCTCCCCCTCCGAGTCCGCCGGAACCGACGAGGCCGGCGCGGACGAGAACCCCGACGAGGACGATCCCGCCACGCGCGTCGGAACGCGGGCGTCGTTCAGCGATCTCACCGCGGGACAGTTCGCCCAGCTGGGCGACATCGTGGCCGACGCCTACGGCGACACCTCGCTGACGATGGACCTCACCGCCAAGCGCAGCGGGGAGGTGGTGCGGTTCCGCGGCGACGCCGATCTGACCGAGCTGGTCCCGGACCGCGACTACGTGCAACTGACCGTCACCTTCGGCGGTCCGGTGACCGCGACGAACGGCGAGCAGGTCGGCGAGTCCACCGTGACCTGGACCCCCGCTCCAGGTGAACCGTCGGACTTCAGCGCCGATGCCACCTACCCGGACCCGGCGACCGCCGCGGTCAGCAGTTGGTCGTGGTTCGTCGCGTTGCTGTGCGTCGTGGTCGTCCTGGTGATCGTCCGGATCGCCTACTCCAAGCGGTATCGCGGACCGCGGCCCGGACGTCCGGCCGCGGCGAAGACAACGTCGTCGTCGATCTCGGGTGAAGGACTCGCCGCTGCCGCCGATCCCGTGTCGGGTCCGTCATCGGCAACACCGCCCGCGGATCGAAAGCCACCCGCGGGCACATGATGCCGCGCCGGACCGGCGTCGACACCGGTCCGGCGGAACAGCTTCGGCCGTTCAGGCCGGGACGTGCAGCGCGGCGTCGACGTCCACGCCGAGTCGGCCCAAGACCTCCGTCGTGGCCTTGGCGAAGTTCAGACTGCAGAAATGCAGGCACGGCGCACCCTCGGCGACGAGGCGCTGCGCCATCTCGGTGGCGAAGTCGATGCCGACGGCACGGACCGACGCACGATCCTCCTCGGCGCCGTTGCCCGCGGCCTTGGCGAAGCGTTCCTCGACGTCGGGCGGGATCACCGATCCCGACAGCTCGACCATGCGACGGACGGTGGCCAGCGACGTCACCGGCATGATCCCCGGGATGATCGGCTTGAGTCCCTGCTCGGGGTCGGCGGCCGCGACCCGGTCGCGCAGCCGCAGGTAGTGCTCGACGTCGAAGAACATCTGGGTGATGGAGTACTCGGCCCCGGCCCGCAACTTGCTGACGAGTGTCCGGGTGTCGTGTTCGACGTCGGGCGATCGGTGATGCGTCTCCGGGAACGACGCCACCCCCACGTGGAAGTCGCCGAGGGTGTCGATGAGCCGGACCAGTTGCTCGGCGTACTCTACGCCGTCGGGATGGGCGACCCACTCGCCGAGCGGATCGCCGGGCGGATCGCCGCGAAGCGCGAGGATGTTGGTGATGCCCTGGTCGGCGTAGGCACCGACGAGCGCGCGCAGTTCCGCGACACTGTGGTTAACGGCGGTCAGGTGGGCCACCGGCAGCAGCGTGGTCTGTGCGGCGAGCTCACCGGTGATGCGCACCGTGCGATCCCGCGTCGAACCGCCGGCACCGTAGGTCATCGAGACGAACGCCGGGGACAACCGCTCGAAGATGCGCACCGCCCGCCACAGCCGGGACTCGGCCTCGGCGTCACGCGGCGGGAAGAACTCGACCGAGAACGGGACCGGGCCGCGGTGCGGAGCGGACAGGCGTTCGACGATCGAGGGTGCGGGAGCGGTTGGGGTCACCCGCACAGTGTACGGAGCAGGTCGCATAGCCTGGCAGGGTGACCTCCACGATCCCCACGCCCACCTCGCTCGATGCGGTTCCGGGCGCCGTCGAGGCCGAATTACGCGCCTTCTTCGACGACGCCGTCCCGGCCGCCGCCGCGATCGCACCGGTGGTCGGTGAGGCGGCCGAACTGATCCGGGAGTTCGTGCTGCGAGGAGGCAAACGCATCCGACCGGTCTTCGCCTTCGCCGGGTGGCGCTGCGGGACGTCGTCGTCGGACCGTGCCGTCGCCGGGGCCGCAGTCGAGGACGACGCCCCGGGCCCGCGGGACGCGCTGCGCGTCTGCGCCGCACTCGAACTCGTGCAGGCCTGCGCCCTGATCCACGACGACATCATCGACCGGTCGGACACCCGGCGCGGGTACCCGACCGTGCACCGGGAGTTCGAGTCACGGCACGCGAGCGCGGAGTGGGCCGGGGACTCCGGCGCCCACGGGGTCGCGGCCGCGATCCTCGCCGGCGACTTCGCGCTCGCCTGGGCGGACGACCTGGTCCACGGTCACCGGCCGGGGGTTTCGACAGGCTCAACCGGCGGGGACCGCTCAACCGGCGGGGGCCGCTCAACCGGCGGGGACGGCGCAGCCGGCAGGGACGGCGACCACCCGCTGCCCGCGGAGGTGGGCGCGACGTGGGCGGCGATGCGGACCGAGGTGCTCGGCGGCCAGTTCCTGGAC
Organism: Gordonia sp. NPDC127522; assembly: GCF_042672305.1. NCBI lineage: Bacteria > Bacillati > Actinomycetota > Actinomycetes > Mycobacteriales > Gordoniaceae > Gordonia > Gordonia sp. NPDC127522. Next base: position 81,928 of record NZ_JBHXVK010000006.1, on the reverse strand, counting down.
ATCGTGAACGAGGCCGGCGGCGACGACTCGACCGAGGCCGCCTACCGGGTGATGGAGTTCAAGACCGCCGCCTACACCGTCGCGCGACCGCTCGAGCTGGGTGCGCGACTCGCCGGTGCGTCCGAGCAGCTGGTGTCGACGCTGCGTGCGATCGGGCACGACCTCGGCATCGCCTTCCAGCTCCGCGACGATCTGCTCGGCGTCTTCGGCGATCCCGAACGCACGGGTAAACCGTCCGGGGACGATCTGGTCTCGGACAAGCACACGGCCCTGCGCGCGATCGCGCTGCAACGCGCCGATGCGGCCGACCCGGCCCTCGGCGCGCGGTTGCGCTCCTACTTCGGCCGCCGGCTCGACAGCGACGAATTGGGTTCCGCGCGAGACCTGTTCGTCGAGCTCGGCGCGGTGGCCGAGGTGGAGAACTCGATCGACGAGCTGTTGGGGTCGGCGTTGACCGCACTCGACGCCGCCGACATCGGCGACGACATCCGTGCCGAGTTGATCGCGGTCGCCCATCGCGTCGCGCACCGTCAGGCGTGAGCACTTCCGTGACAGGTGCCGCCACGGCCGGTCGGGGCGATCTGATCCTCGGCGCGATCGGGTCCGTGCTGGTCTGTCTCGGCAGCTTCGGGGTCGGCGACCCGCCGCGCAACTCCGCTCTTCTCTCCGATCTGGGTCTGAGCTGGATCACGTACGGGCACGGCAAGAACGTCTTCGGGACGCTGTTCTGGCTGGGCGTGTTCCTCATGGTGTTCGGGTGGGTCCGGCTGGGGCGTCGGATCATCTCCTCCACCACCGACACCGCGCCGACGACGCGGACGCTGAGCCGATGGGTGCTCGTGTGGACCGCTCCCCTGCTCGTCGCGGTGCCGGTGTACTCGCGCGACGTCTACGCCTATCTCGCCCAGGGCGCGGTGTTCGGCGCCGGTTTCGACCCGTATGCCGACGGTCCGGCCCACCAGCCCGGTCCGCTCGTCGACAGCATGGCGCAGGTCTGGGCGACCACGACGGCACCGTACGGCCCCTTCTTCATGGGCATGCTGCGCGTCGTCACCGAGATCACCGGCGACCAGGTCGTCCTCGGCGTGCTGGCCATCCGGCTGGTGCTGCTGCCCGGACTCTTCCTGTCCCTCTGGGCGATACCCCGATTGGCGGAGCGGTTCGGGGCCTCCCCGCAAGCCGGACTGTGGCTGGTGCTGTTCAATCCGCTGGTCCTGATCCATCTCGTGGCGGGACCGCACGTGGAGCTGCTGATGATGGGCGTCCTCGTCACCGGGATCGTCCTGGTGGTCGACGGCCGGCACGTGGTGGGCACAGCCGTCCTGGCGCTCGCGGTGTCGATCAAGATCACCGCCGGCATCGCACTGCCGTTCGTCTTATGGATCTGGTTGTCGCACATCCGTTCCCGGCGACCGGTGACCGCCCGCGACGTGGTGACGGTGTTCGCATCCATCGTCGGGATCGCGGTCGCGGTGTTCGGCCTGTGGACCCTGGTGATCGGTTTGGGACTCGGCTGGCTCACCGGCCTGGGGTGGGCCGACGTCATCATCAACTGGTTCACGATTCCCACCCTGGCCGCCCATGTCGTGACCCTCGTCGCGGCGCCGTTCGTCGCCCTCAATCTGCAACCGGTGCTGGAGGTCACGCGGGCAATCGGTTCGGTGGTCCTCGCGGTCACGCTGGTCGCGCTCTGGTGGCGCCACCGCCACGACGTGCGGGACGCGGTCGCCGGGATGGCGTGGGCGATGCTGGCTGTACTCCTGCTCGAGCCGTCGACGCTGCCCTGGTACTACACGTGGGTGCTGGTGATCGCGGTGGCCTTCGACCTGCCGATGTGGGTGCGGGCCACGGTCGTCGGTGCCTCGACGTTCCTGCTGATCGTGTTCCAGCCCGACGACGCGATCGTCTTCTACAAACCTGTCGAGGTGACGCTGGCGGCCGCACTGGCCGGCCTCGCGGCCTGGTCGCTGACCCGTCGGGACCCGTTGCGGCTGGGCCGGTTCGGGAGGTGGGCGTGGGGCGCGACCCCGGCCGGCGAGGGCACTCTCGCGTCGGATGTCCTCGCGGAGACGGGCGTCGAGGAGTCGGGGCGCGCCGAGGCCGAGCCCCGGGAGTCCGGACCCAGGGGGTTCGGGGACGGGGCGTCGCTCAGAAAGCCTGGGCCTGCGCCCGGCGGATGACCTCGCGGGCGAGATCCGTGTGCAGCGCTGCCGCCGGGTGGAGTCCGAGATCTTCCTGCTCGGTGAACAACCACTCCATCACCTCGTCGCGCGTGTAACCGCCGTCGATCAGGACCGCCACGAGCCCGTAGAAGTGTTTCGCGACGCCACCCTCGTCCACGAAGAGCGCCGGAATCGCCGGGTATCCGTTGTGGGAGACCGCGAGCAGGTGATGGTCACGGATGAGTGTCCGCACCCGGTTGGTCGACACCCCGAGGCGGTCGGCGACATCGTCGATCGACAGGAACTCGGTGTCGGAAGGCAGAGTGTCAGGCGACAACGGTAGGGAACCCACGTCGAAAGGGTAGCCGGTAGTCGGGAGCGGGAGAAACCGTCGGGTCGCGACGACATGACGAACGAGACCCGCGAACGCCTCGGCAGCGACACCCTCGGTCGGCATCGTGCCGATGCTCTCGACCGGCCCGGGCTGCAGGTAGATTCGGCAGCGTGAACTCCCCCGTCGACACGATGCTCGGGACCGTCCTCGAGGACCGGTACCGGATCGACGCGCCCATCGCGCGCGGCGGCATGTCGGCGGTCTACCTCGCCGTCGACCTGCGGCTGGGACGCGACGTGGCGGTGAAGGTGATGGATTCCCGGTACTCGGGAGACCCACAGTTCTTGCGCCGCTTCGAGTTCGAGGCACGCGCGGTCGCCGGCCTCAAACATCCCGGGCTCGTCGCGGTGTACGACCAGGGCATCGACGACGGCATCGCGTTCCTGGTGATGGAACTGGTCGACGGAGGCAGCCTGCGCGAACTGTTGCGCGAGCGCGGCCCGATGCCGCCCCATGCCGTCGTCGCGGTGGCCGCGCCTGTACTGGGCGGGCTCGGCACCGCACATGCCGCCGGTCTGGTCCACCGGGACGTGAAACCCGAGAACGTACTCATCTCCGACGAGGGCGAGGTCAAGGTCGCGGACTTCGGACTGGTGCGAGCCGTGGCCGAGGCCGGGGTGACCTCGGCCAGCGTGATCCTCGGGACCGCTGCCTACCTCTCCCCCGAACAGGTCGAGTCCACCCACGCCGACGCTCGCAGCGACGTCTACTCCATGGGTGTGATGATGTTCGAACTCCTCACGGGCAGAACACCTTTCTCGGGCGACTCACCCCTGGCCCTCGCCTACCAACGTCTCAGCTTCGACGTGCCGGCGCCGGGCGACGTGATCCCGGGGGTGCCGGAGGAGTTCGACGAGATCGTGCTGCGCGCGACCGAACGCGACCCCGCCGATCGTTATGCCGACGGCTTCGACATGCAGCGGGCTCTGCTCGCCGTCGCCGACGAACTCGACCTCCCGCCGTTCACGGTGCCCGCGCCGCGCCGGTCGGCCGAGCGTCAGACGGTGTCGCGCTACCGGGGCCCCGATCCCGGCGGCCATGGCACCCGGGTCCAGTCGGTGCCCGGCCCGGCACGGCCCGCGGACACCGCCACACCCGTGGAGCAACCTGCGGCCGAGCGCGACGACGTCGGCCCCGCGCCGCGTCCGGTGACCCGTCGTACCTCACGGCCGGTGGCCGTCGAGCCCGAACTCATCGGCGGCAGCCGGCTCGGCGCGCTGGTCTGGATAGTCGTCGTGCTGGTGCTGGTCGGCGGCCTCGGCGCCCTCGGATTCTGGGTCGGCAGCACGTTCCTCGCGATCGGCTGACGCCCCGCTCCCTCAGCCGCGCAGCATCTCAGCGACGAGGAACGCCAGCTCGAGCGACTGCTGCGTGTTCAACCGCGGGTCGCAGGCGGTCTCGTAGCGTCCCCCGAGGTCGAGATCCGAGATCTCCTGTGCGCCACCGAGACATTCGGTGACGTCCTCGCCGGTCAGCTCGACGTGGACACCACCGGGATGGCTGCCCAACGCGCGATGCACCTCGAAGAACCCCTGCACCTCGTCGACGATGCGGTCGAAGTGCCGGGTCTTGAAGCCGGTCGACGCCTCATGGGTGTTGCCGTGCATCGGATCGCACTGCCAGATGACCTTGTGGCCGGTCGCCTCGACGGCGCCGACGATGGCCGGCAGCACGTCGCGGACCTTGCCGTTACCCATCCGCGCGACGAGCGTGAGGCGCCCCGGCACGTTGTGCGGATCGAGACGCTCGACGTATTCGACAGCCTGCTCAGGCGTCGTCGTGGGCCCGATCTTGACGCCGATCGGATTGCTGATGAGCTCCGCGAACGCGATGTGGGCGCCGTCGAGCTGGCGGGTCCTCTCCCCGATCCACAGGAAGTGCGCCGAGAGGTCGTAGAGGACCTTCCCGGCACCCTCGGGGTCGTCGGCCAGCCGCAGCATGGCGCGTTCGTAGTCGAGGACGAGCGCTTCGTGCGAGGCGAAGATGGAGGCGGAGTTCAGATTCGAATCGGTGACGCCGCAGGCGTCCATGAACCGCAGGCCGCGATCGATCTCGGACGCCAGGGCCTCGTAGCGTGCGCCGGCCGGTGACGTGCGCACGAACTCGCGGTTCCAGTCGTGCACCCGGCTCAGATCCGCCTCGGCCTGGGTGAGGGCGCGGACCAGGTTCATCGCGGCCGCGGCATTCGCGTAGGCGCGCACCAGCCGGGACGGGTCGTGTGCCCGCACCGCCGCGTCGGCCACGAATCCGTTGACCATGTCGCCGCGGTAGGAGGGCAGCCCCAGGGCGTCGGTGTCGGATGATCGCGGCTTGGCGTACTGGCCGGCGATCCGGGCGACCTTGACCACCGGCATGCTGGCGCCGTAGGTGAGCACGACCGCCATCTGCAACAACGTGCGGATATTGCCCTTGATGTGCGGTTCGGTGTTGTCGGCGAATGTCTCCGCGCAGTCACCGCCCTGCAGGAGGAATGCACGCCCCTCAGCGACGTCGGCCAGCTGCGCGGCGAGCGTCTGGACCTCGGCGGGCATACAGATCGGCGGGACCGACTCGAGGACGGTCCGCATCTTGCGCGCCTCGTCGGCCGGCCAGCTCGGCTGCTGTACCGCCGGGCGGCTGATCGCGTCGTCGAAGCGCGTCTGGAGATCCCCCGGAAGCGGCGGGAGCTCGGGAAGGTCGTCGATCGGAACGTCTACGGTCCAGTTCACCACCCGTCCAGGGTAGAGGAGACGTGGCCGTGGATTCGTCCGCGGGTCAGACGCGGGCCTTCTCGATCGCCTCCCACCGGCGCAGGTTGTGCCGGGCGTCGCTCAGCGCGTCGTGCGCGTCCGACGGCGTGGGCGGCAGCGCCGGTCGGCCCGCGGCCTCCCAGTGCTGCCGCAGCTCACGGGTGAACCGCGGGATCTCGCGCGGCAGCGCGGTCATGGGACCCCACAACTGGCACAGCACGACATGGTCGTAGGCGGCCACCCAGGCCCACAGCTCGATGTCGGAGCCGTCGGCGGTGAGGAACTCGAGGAGATCTTCCCGGATGCGTCGACGGTCCCGCCACGCGGACGACGACGGCGAGGGCAGTTTCGGCAGCACGTTGGCCCGCACCCAGTCCCCCGCCCGGCCGGGGTCGAAATCGGTCGACACCGCATAGAACTCGCGGCCGTCCTCACCGACGACCCCGATCGAGACCAGCTCGATGGTGGTGCCGTCCTCGATGAACTCCGAGTCGTAGAAGAAACGCATGGGTCAAGTATTCACACACCCTCGTGCCGACCCGCTCACCGCGCACCGTTTCGCCATACCGCCCTCCGGCTGTCTACCCTGGTATTTCGTGCGCTCCAGGTCCGTGCTGGCGACCGCTCTCCTGGCGGCGTCGATCATCGCGCGGCTCGTCTGGGACACGCTGACCGTGAACGGCAGGAACTTCGTGGACCTGCATGTTTACCGCGACGGTTCGGCAGGTCTCGCCGACGGGTCGCTCTATCTCTTCACCTACGCCGGTGAGACCGACTTCGCCCTGCCCTTCACGTATCCGCCGTTCGCGGCCGTCGTGCTGTACCCGCTGTCGCTCGTGCCGTGGGACCTGGTGGCGATCGGCTGGCAACTCGCGACGTTCGGAGCCCTGTACACCTGCGTCGTCCTCGCCTTACGCCTGTGCGGGTCGACCACCGACGTCTACGCCATGGCCGCACTCTGGACTGCCCCCGCGATCTGGTGCGAACCGGTCCGGGTCACCCTGGACTACGGCCAGATCAACGTCTTCCTGATGCTGGGCACCCTACTGGCGGTCACCTGGGCGCGCAGCGACCGCGGGGTGCTCGCCGGCGGCGCACTCATCGGTCTGATGGCCGGGGTCAAGCTCACCCCGGCGATCTCCGGGCTCTGGTATCTCGCCGCCCGCAAACCCCTGGGCGCCCTGGCCGCCGCGGTTGCCTTCGTCTTCACCGTCCTCGGTTGCCTGCTGCTCTTCCCCGACGTCACCCGCACCTACTACGGAACCCTTCTCGGCGACGCCGAGCGCATCGGTCCCGTCGAGGCGGTGATCAATCAGAGCCTGCGCGGCACCCTGTCCCGTTTCGTGGGCTTCGACGTGGGGTCGGGCTGGATCTGGATGGTCGGCGTCCTGGTCGCGGTCGTGGTGGCGGTGTTCGCCGGCCGCGCGGTGTCCGACGCGCTCGGCATCCTGCTGGTGGTCCAGCTCTTCGGACTCCTGGTGTCGCCGATCTCGTGGGTCCATCACTGGGTGTGGATCATCCCGCTGGGAATCTGGCTCGTGCACGGCACCGGTTCGCGGCGCCGGGGCGCGCGGGCGGTCCTCGCGATGTGGATCGTGGTCGCGGGCCTCGGGATTCCGTGGTTGCTCCGGGTCACGATCGAGTACGGTCCCCAGCCCCCGGCGGCACTCGAGGCGATCTTCGGGGCCGCGTGGCCGGCGGCCACCTTCGTCACCTTCGCCTGGATGATCGCGACCCGCGCCGCGCGCGACGAACCCCGCGACACCCGACCGCGCGACGTCGTCGCCGCGGCGATCATCGCCGACGGCCGGGTGCTGCTGGCGCAGCGGTCCCGTCCGGCCGAACTCGCTGGTCTGTGGGAACTGCCCGGCGGTCGTGTCGAGTCGGGGGAAACGCATGCGGCGGCGCTGGTTCGGGAGATCCGCGAGGAACTCGGAGCCGAGGTCGAAGCCGACGAGGGCGTTGGCTCCCCGGTCGCGCTGCCCGGTGGCCTGACCCTGCACGCCTACGTGGCGCGGTTGCGTTCGGGGACTCCGACCGCGCTCGAGCACCTCGACGTGCGCTGGTTCTCCGCCGACGAGCTTCGACACCTCGACGCCGCCGAGATCGTCCCGGCAGATCGCGACTGGATTCCGGAGCTGTGCGCCGTCCTGGACGGCACCCGGGTCGGCGACGCCGGCTGATCGACTGCGGCGGGTGCTCCCCGAGGAGTGCCCGGAGGGCGCAACCAACCACCGCTCCCTGAGGAGCGCCCGGAGCTTGCGGAGGGCGCGTCACGAAGGGTCCTGGTGAGATGCGTCGCCAACCCTTCGTGGCTCGTCGCTAGCGCTCCTCGCACCTCAGGGAGCAGAGGGAGGTCAGAGACTTCCTCAAGCGGCGGCGTCGGCTGCCGGGGGCTCGACCGGCGGGGCCTGGTTCTTGAGACTCGCAGCGTAGACGTCGACGTACTGCTGACCGGAGAGCTGCATCAGCTCGTACATGATCTCGTCGGTGACCGCGCGTTCGATGTAGCGGTTGCCCTCCATGCCCTCATAGCGCGAGAAGTCCAGGGGCTTGCCGATGCGCACCGACACCCGGGTGGGTCGCGGCAGGATGCTGCCCGGCGGGTTGAACTTGTGGGTGTCGATCATCGCGACGGGGATGACCGGCACCCCGGTGTCCATGGCCAGCCGGGCGAGACCGGTCTTCCCCTTGTAGAGACGTCCGTCGGGCGATCGGGTGCCCTCGGGGTACATCCCCATCAGCTTGCCCTTGTCGAGCTGGCGGCGTGCCGCGGTGAGCGCACCCTCGGCGGCCTCGGCCCCCGACCGGTCGATGGGGATCTGACCGACCGCGGTGAAGAACCAGCGCTGGAAGCCACCTTTGAGCCCCGTACCGGTGAAGTACTCGCTCTTGGCGAGGAAGTAGATGCGGCGGTCCACCATCAGCGGCAGGAAGAAGCTGTCCATCACCGCGAGGTGATTGCTCGCCAGGATCGCCGGGCCGTCGGTCGGGATGTTCTCGTGTCCTTCGATCGTCGGCCGGCCGAGGACCCGCAGGATCGGCCCGAGAAAGATGTACTTGAACGCCCAGTACCACATGAGAATCTCCTCGCCGCGTACACCGACCCGATGACCACCGCCGGACAACCGCGCCGCGGAGACCGCGGAACCGAGGAGTGTCCCGACGCCAAGACCTTACCCGCGTCGCACTCTACCGTCCGGCCGGGACTGCTCGGGGTCTCGCCGGGAGCACTCAGAGCCCGGAGACCGGCCGTGTCTCGGGGTGCGGGTCGGCCAGAGGGCGTGCGGCCGTCCGGATCGCCTGTCGCGCAACCTCGGCCGCGCCCACGACGCCGGCGGTCTCGCCGAGCTGGGTACCGCGGATACGCGCGAGCTGACGGTGTCCGGCACCGGTGACCTGGCGGGCGTAGTGCTCCCGGGCCTCGTCGAGGAACAGCCCCGACGCCGCGCCGACGCCGCCGGCCAGGACGATGAGGTCGGGGTCGAAGATGTCGGCGATCATCGCGAGCCCCTGGCCGAGCGACGTCGCGAACCGCGCGAACGCGGCCAGCGCGACGGCGTCCCCGTCGGCGGCCGCGCGGGCGACCCGACGGCCGGTCAGCGACCCGGGGTCCGCAGCGACATCGGCGGCGAGTTGGCTGCGCCCCCAGTCGCCGTCGGCGAGCAACTCGACCACGGTGTCCACGAGTGCTGTGCCGCTGCAGTACCGCTCCCAGCAGCCGCGTTTGCCACAGGCACAGGCGCGCCCGTCGGGGACGATCGTCAGATGTCCGAGTTCCGGTGCGACGCCGTAACTTCCGCGATAGATCTCCCCGTCGATCACGAACCCGGCGCCGATCCCGGTCCCGATCGCGAGGACGACGGTGTTGTGTCCACGGGCCGCCGCGCCGAACCGCCATTCGGCCACCGCGGCGGCGTTGGCGTCGTGTTCGGCGAAGACCGGGATCCCGACGCGGCGGGTCATCTCCTCGGCGACCGGCGCCTCGCGCCAGGGCAGATGCGGCGCGAACCGGACGATGCTGCGGTCGGTGGTCAGGAAGCCGGCGATCGCGAGCCCGACGGCCTTCGCGTCCCAGCGCGAGGTCAGTTCGCCGACCAACCGGTCCAGGCAGTGCTCGAGCGCGGCCGCGGTCGGCGGGGTCTGCGCGCGGAGGGTGTCGAGCATCGTCCCCCGGTCGTCGACCACCGAGGCGCGCACGCTGGTGCCGCCGATGTCGATGCCGATCGTCAGGTCGCCCATCAGTTCTCCTGCCCGGGGCCGGGTTCGGGGGGCGGCGTGGCCCGCCGTGAGGCATCACCGCGTCGCGGTGTGCCGGCCTCGCGCCCGGCGGCCGGTCCGTTGAATCGCACCGCGATCGGTTCGTACTGGCGTGGTGACGCCGATGAGGTCGGCGACGAACGCAGCGCCTCGGCGATGGCCTCGAGTACGGCGATGACCGCGGCGATCAGCCGGGCGACCAGATCGCCGATCTCGGCGAGCAACGAGGTGATCTCCCCCGACGCCCCGGAGAGCGCATGTCCGAGCGGACCACCGTCGGCGAAAGCGGCGAAACCGGGGCGCGTCCCCGTTGCGTCCGCACCACCGGCGGTGGCCGACTGCGGAGCCGGCGCGAAGAGCGCGGCCAGGTGGTCGATCTGGGCGGCCAGTCCGAGCAGCAGGTCGCGCACCGGATCGGCGGGTCCGTCGCGACGCCCGTCCGCGGACCCGTCACCGGCCTGCCGGAACGTCTCGTCGTCCGTGCCCATCGCCAACTCTCCCCTTCTCCCGGCCCCGCGCGAACACCCACCCGCGTGTCTGTCGTCGGGGTCATCGGCACCGTACCCTGCCGTCTCGAACGGTGCGGTCTGGCGAACGTACCCCGCCCGGGCGGGATCATTCCACCATCGCCGTCCCACCTGGCCGTCGGAACTGTGGGCTGCGTCGACGTTCAGGCCGGGAAACCGGCTCAGTTCTGCGGCCGGGGCCACACCGCCGGATCGGGGACGAAGCCGATGCCCAGGGTCGTGCCGTCCCAGTCGGCGTCGACGACCGTGCAGCGCCGAAGCACCGACGGCAGCCGCACCGGATGGCGGAATCCCGCGATCGTCACCAGGAGGTCGTCTCCGCTGCGCCCGAGCGCCAGCGAATCCGGTTCCGGTAAGCGCTGCGGCCAGGACAACCGGTACACCGGACCGGCCGGCTTGCCGCTCACGCGCCCCTGGCCCGCCTCGACCTCTGCCGCGGCCGAACCCCGGGGGACGCCGTGCGGTGCCGGCAACGAGACCGAGAGCTTGCGGAGCCGCGCCATGCGATCGATCGCACCGGGCGACTTCTCGACCACCTCGACGACGACGGATCGCGAACCGTCGGAACCGGCGAGTTCGGCCCGCACCATGTCCGCGACCTCGGCCGCCGGTTCGGCGCCGACGCCCGCGTTGACCTGGACCGAGGCCAGCGGCAGGCCCATGAGGTCGGCGGCGGCGAGATGGTGGCCGGTGAGTCGTCGGCTCCGGTCGTCGGCGGCGAGAACGAGGTGCACCGCCACCGCATGCGGATCGGCGAACAGTTCGGCGATGTCGAGGCAGTCCCGGTCGATGGCGTCGACCGCGGCCGTCAATTGCGCGACCATCGGACGCTCGGAGGCCATCGCGAGGCGTCGGTGACGCGGCCAGAACCGGTTGAGGGCCTGGCTGAGAACTGCTCCGCCACGGAGGAACTGGAGTGGGTCACCACACCCGGAACAGTCGACGACGATCCGCTGCCACCGGCCGCTGATCGCCTCGTCCCGGATACGGCGCAGGAGGAGGAAGTCGTCGATCCCGGGCAACGAGGTGAGCTCGGCGGCATCGATCCCGGCCAGGGTGCCGACGCCGGGCAGGGCCGTCTTGCTGCGGCTCACGGTGTGCTCGAGCACCTCGACGAACGCCGACCATGTGCGTTCGGTGAGGTCCAGTCGGTCCAGGGTCAACAGGTGCAGGTATTTGGACACGGCGACGGGCTCGCCGGGCCGGCGGTACACCCGTGCCCAGTCGGGAACCGGCGACCAGCGGTCGACGGTGATGAGGAGCGTGTCGGATTCGGCTGCCGACAGGCCCGACCGGGGCACGGCCCGGGCCGCCCGGGAGGTGCCGGGACGCTGGGTCGCGCCGGCGGCCGCGACCGCGGAGACACCGGAACCCCCCGGCCCGAGCACGATGTGGATGGGTGTGAGATCGATCAGCCTTCGACCCTCTTCTTGAGGTCGTTCAGCGCGGCATCGGTGATCGCCTTCTCGGCTCGTCGCTTCAGCTGCCCGATCATGGGCACCTGCAGGTCCACCATGAGTTCGTAGGTCACCTTCGTCGATCCCGGGACCTGTTGGGTCAACACGTATCGTCCGCGCTGATCCTTCTGCAGATCGCTCGACACCAGGCGCCACGACACCGCGGGGGCATTCCGATCCCATTCGTAGGCAAGCACATACGTGTCCTGGAGGACACCGGCATCGAGCACGAACCGGACCTCGAGGGCGCGGCCGGCTTCATCCGTGCGCAGCACCTCGACCTCGCGGGCGGCGGTCACCCACTCCGGGTAGTGCTCGAAGTCGGCGATGACGGCGAGGATGGCGTCGGCGTCGGCGCCGATGACGATGTCGCGTTCGGTGTGGTCGGCCATCACCGCATCCCGGCCGACTCGTGACCGGCGGCGGGACCACCGACGACACGGCCCTTCTCCAGCAGTCGTTTGACCTCGAAGGAGACCTCTTTGCCAGTCACGCGGCGCAGCTTGTTCTCCTCGGCCAGCACGTCGGCGCGGGTGCGGGGATCGTCGGGCAGCGGACCGGTGGGTTCGGCGTGGAGGAAGTAGTGGAGCACGAAGCCGTCGAGGACCGCCTCGTTCCAGATCTCCATCGTCCCCGACACCGGACCCGCGACCTGCCAGCGCACGCCCTGCTCGCCCCGATCCTCGGTGACCGCCAGACGCAGGTCCGGCCACCACCGGCGCCAGTTGGCGGGGTCGCCGATCACGGCGGTCGCCGACGGCGGCGCCGCGGCGACGAAGACCTCGTCGGCCACCTGGATGCTCGTCACGCCCACTAGCTTCACATACTCGTGTCGGCGCAGGGTAGTGCACCCGAAACCGACGTCGCGATGAGTCCGATTCCGTGTCGGGGATACGATTCGGTGACTGATGTCTACTGGAGGGTAACCACGATGGGCGAGTACAGCGTGCCCGCGAAGTTCTCGATCGGCGACGACGAGAACTGCACGAACATCATCTTCGGCCTGGCGCAGCGATCACCGCAGCACATCGTGTTCCGCCACAAGCAAGGCGACCGGTGGGAGCCGATCACCGCCGCCGAGGCCGCGTCCCGCATCTCCGCCATCGCCAAGGGCCTGATCGCCTCCGGCGTCAACCCCGGGGACCGGGTTGCGCTGCTGTCGCGCACCCGCCTCGAGTGGAATCTCTTCGACTTCGCGATCTGGTCCGCGGGCGCGATCACCGTGCCCATCTACGATTCGTCCTCCGCCGGCCAGATCGAATGGATCATGCAGGATTCCGGTGCGGTCGCGATCGTCCTGGAGGACGACGGACATCGCGCCGAGTTCGAGTCCATCGACTCCCTGACCACGCCGGTGACCGTCTTCCAGATCGACCGCACCGACGGGCCGGGTGCCGTCGGTGAGCTCGTCGCCGCCGGTGCCGACGTCCACGACGACGAGGTCGCGGCCCGCCGGGCCACCGTCAAGGCCGCCGACCCGGCGACGCTGATCTACACCTCGGGGACCACCGGACGGCCCAAGGGCTGCGAACTCACCCACGCCAACATGCTGTCGGAGGTGCGGGCGGTCCTCGCCGGCGACATCCTCGATCAGGTCATCGCCCGCGACGAGAAGCGTCTGCTGATGTTCCTGCCCCTCGCCCACGTCCTCGCGCGCGCCATCACTCTCGTCGCGATCGAGGCCGGCGCCGAAGTCGGGCACACGAGCGACATCCCGAACCTCGTCGACGAATTCGCCGCCTTCAAACCGTCGCTCATCCTGTCCGTGCCGCGCGTGTTCGAGAAGGTCTACAACACCGCCCGCCAGAAGGCCCACGACGGCGGCAAGGGCAAGATCTTCGACGCCGCGTCCGAGACCGCGATCGCGTACTCGCAGGCGAAGGAGAAGGGGCAGGTCGGTCTCGCACTGAAGGTCAAGCACGGCGTCTTCGACGCGCTCGTCTACAAGAAGCTCCGGGCCGCCCTCGGCGGCGAGTGCCAGTTGGCGATCTCCGGTGGCGCGCCGCTCGGCGCCCGACTGGGCCACTTCTTCTCCGGCGTCGGCGTGCCGGTGTACGAGGGCTACGGCCTGACCGAGACCACGGCCGCGTTCAGCGTGAACACGCCGTCGGCGTCGAAGATCGGCAGCGTCGGAAAACCGTTGTCGGGCAATTCCGTTCGGATCGGTGACGACGGTGAGGTGCTGTTGCGCGGCGGGGTCGTCTTCACCGAGTACTGGCAGAACCCCGAGGCGACCGCGTCCGCGGTCGTCGACGGCTGGTTCCATACCGGCGACCTCGGCACCGTCGACGCCGACGGCTTCATCACCATCACCGGCCGCAAGAAGGAACTGATCGTGACCGCGGGCGGCAAGAACGTCTCCCCCGCCGGACTCGAGGACGTCATCCGCGCCAACGCCCTGATCTCGCAGGCCACCGTCGTCGGTGACGCGAAACCGTTTGTGGCCGCCCTGATCACGATCGATCCGGAGGCGTTCCCGGCGTGGAAGGAGCGCACCGGCAAGCCCGCGTCCGCGACGGTCGCCGACCTCGCCGACGACGCCGACCTGCGCGCCGAGGTCCAGTCGGCCGTCGACCTCGCCAACAAGACGGTGTCGCATTCAGAGGCCATCAAGAAGTTCCGCATCCTGCCGACTGACTTCACCGAGGAGACCGGCGAGATGACGCCGACCCTCAAGGTCAAGCGCAACGTCGTCGTGGAGAAGTTCGCCGGCGACATCGAGGCGATCTACCAGCGGTGAGCTCCCCGCCGGCGCCGGTTGCTCCTCAGAGCAACTGGCGCAGGCGGGCCGCCATCTGGCTCCACTGCCAGTTCTCGACGACGTAACGCCGTCCGGCCCGGCCCATCTCGGCCGCGGCCGGGCGATCACCGAGGATCGCCAGGATCGCCAGGGCGACCGCGTCGACATCGGTCCCGTCGACGGCCGTGCCGGTGACCCCTTCCTCGATGGTCTCCGGCGCCCCACCGGACAACCCGGCGACCACGGGCACGCCCGACGCCGATGCCTCCAGGTAGACGATCCCCAGGCCTTCGACGTCCAGCCCGCGTCCCCTCGTCCGGGACGGCATCGCAAAGACGTCTGCGATGTTGTGGTACGCCGCGAGGTCGTCGGCGGGCACCGAGCCGGTGAAGATTACATGGTCGGCCACCCCGGTGTCGACCGCGAGGTCGCGCAGGGTCTTCCCGTAGGGACCACCGCCGACGATGACCAGCGTCGCGTCGGGGATGGTGCGTCGGATCAGCGGCAGCGCGCGGATCAACACATCCTGGCCCTTACGGGGCACCAGCCGCGACAGGCAGAGGATCGTCGGACGCTCCCCGAGGTCGAGACGTTCGCGAAACCGCTGTCGCAGCACCGGATCCGGGGCGAACCGCTCGGTGTCGACGCCAGGGGGCAGGTGTTCCAGGGCCGCGCGGGCGCCGAAGGCCGACGCGAACCGGCCGCGGGTGTATCGGCTGACGAAGGTGATCACATCGGTGTGGCGGCCGATGTGCCCGAGCACCTGCCGCGCGCCCGGCAGCATCGACCACCCGACCTCGTGACCGTGCGTGCTGGCGATGATCCGCTGGGCGCCCGCGCGACGCATCGCCGGCGCCAGCACGGCCAGCGGCGCGGCCGCGCCGAACCACACCGTCGAGATCTGTTCGCGGCGCACGATCTCCGCGGCACGCCGCGCCACGAACGGGGTGGGGAGCATGAGCGTCGTCGGGTGCCGGTACACCCGATACGGGGCGGCCGCGTCGAACTTCTCGTGCGAGTCATTACGCCAGCGCGGCGCGTAGACGACCACGTCCTCCGGCGGCAGCAGGTCCACCAGATTCTGCAGGTAGGACTGGATCCCGCCCGGACGGGGCGGAAAGTCGTTGGTGAGCAACAACGTTCGAGACATCAACGGGCCTGCACTTCGAGCCACCGCTGCCATCCCGCGACCAGTTCGGCACGCGTCAGCCCGAGACTCGAGGCGATCGCCGCGTCCTGCGCCGCGGGCAGGGCCGACGCCGCGACGCCCATGTACATCTTCTTCAGCCGCGCCTCGTCGAATCGATCGGCGACGTAGGCGGCCAGCGACCACGCACTCTGATAAGCCACCTGTGAAGTCTGACCGTCCATCGCGAAGTCGGTGTCGGCGGGTGGCCCGGTCGGAATTCGACCGGCACGCACGGACGCGATCAGGTCGGGTGCGGCATCCGCGACCCTCGTGTGAGTCCCGTTGCGCCCGACGTATTCGGCCACGCCCTCGGTGATCCAGAGCGGCGCGTCGAGCGCGGTGTGAACGCGGGCCGCGACATGGGTCAACTCGTGCCGGAGAACCACCGCGAGCGTCGGTGCGGCGAGTTCCCGGGCCGCCGGGGTCAGGATGATGCGCTGTCCGGTCGCGGTGCGCTGGACCAGGTCGAGGCTGCTGAACACGGTCGCGGCCGCCGCGGTCCCGGTCGCCGCTCGGCCCTCGGGTACGAGGGCGGCGAACTCGTCGTCGGTCGCCGTGGCGACCACGACGGCGCGGCGATCCCAATCGTCGCCCCAGAAGTCACTGACCGCGTCCACCGCCCCGGGCAGCTCCCGCTGCAGCGTCGCCACCGTCGAAGACGTTCGGGGATACGAGGCGACCACCGACGTGCCGCCTGCGGTCGCGGTGTCGGCCACCTGGAGTCCGGGCAGCTCCCACATCTGAGTAGGTGCGGGTTCTCCTCCCAGGGCCGTGGCGTCTCCGACGAGGCGCCAGGCCTCGCCGTAGCGGGCGACCACGAACTGGGTGCCGACGACCACCTCGGCCTCGTCGACTCCCGGGACCCCCTCGCCGCCGAGCGCATAGCGCAACTCCACCGGAGCGACCCACGAGTCCGAACTCCCCCCGGCATCGAGGAGCTCCTGCAACTCACCGGGTACGAGCACCTCCGCCTCTTCGGTGGGCGCAAGCTGATAGCCGAACCGTGCGAACCGCAGGGTGCCGCTGCGGCCGTTCCGCGGCGTGAACCGGCTGGGCGCGAAACCCGCGGCGGCCGTGACGAATCTGTCCTTGAACGCCGGGGTGGCAGCGGTGTCGACGAGGGGGCCGATCGCCCGCACATCCCCGGAACGCACCGCTTCGGTGAGCGCGTCGAGCAACCGCGTCACGCCCGCCGCTCGATCACGCTCATAGACGTTGACCGCTGGGCTCGACGACACGGGCGCGGCGGACGAGCCGGGCCCGTCGGGCACATCGACCGTGCCGCACGCGGTGGCAACTGCGATGACCAGAACGACCACGGCCGAGACGAGGCCGGCGCGCCCGCGCGGTGAGGTCACCGGCGGGACTAGAACCGGCGGGCAGAGTTGTACGGTCCGGCCTCGTCGAGCGGCTCGACCTTGACCGGCACGCCGAAGGTCGAGGCGTGGATGACATAGCCGTCACCGACGTACATACCGACGTGATGGGCATCGGGATAGTAGATGACCAGGTCACCGGGCTTGAGATCGTTCTTCTCGACCGGCTGACCGCCGGCCATCTGCGCCTGACTCGATCGCGGGATGGTCTTGCCGGCCTGCCGGAACGCCCACACCATGAGTCCCGAGCAGTCGAACGAATTCGGTCCGGTGGCGCCCCACACGTAGGGGTCACCGATCCGGGTGAGCGCGGCGTGGGTGGCGATCAGTCCGGCGGCGGTGCCCTTGGGCACCAGTCGCGGATCGAAGTCGAAGGTCGGACCGCGCAGAGCCGCCAACTGCTTGCCGGTCATCGACTTGTAGATCGACCGGATCTGGATCGCCTGGAGCTGCAGGTCGGCTTGCTTCGTCTGGAGGTCACCACGGACCCGTTCGGCGCGGGAGACCGCCTCGGAGGCGGCCACCGCCGTGCGCTCGGCATCCTTCTTCGCGATGGCGGTCCTGGCCCGTACCTTCTTGATCGCGGTCAGGTCCACCGACGCCTGACGCGAGATCATGTCGAGACCCGACATCTGGTCCAGGAGCGCCTGCGGGGAGTCGCTGACCATCACGGCGTACAGCCCGCTGACCCGCGCGCCCTGATAGCTGGCGCGGACGATCGCGTCGACTCGGTTCTGGTGCACGGCGAGCTGGGCGCGGCTGGTGTCCAGCGTCTGCTGCGCCTCGGCCGCGGCTTTCTTGGCCGCCGCCACGATGCCGCGCTGCTTGTCGTACTCGATCTTGGCGTTGTGCATCGCCTCGGTGGTCTTCTCCGCGTCGATGCCCAGTTGCTTGTAGCGGTCGAGCAGCTGATCGGCCGAGCGCGCAGGCACCGCACGGGCGTCCCCGACGCCGCCGGCGACGGTCGGTGCCAGAACGGCGAACGCCGACAGGACACAGAGCGCCACCATCAGCGGACCCGAACGCATCCTCGGCCGCGTCGCGCGACCACGCCCCTCCCCGATCAGCACGGTCTACTCACTCCCTCGTGTGTGCTCGTCGATCCCTGAGCATCCCGGGCCCCTGCACCCGTACCCCGCGTCCCGTCGACCACCCTAGGCGGCCGACCGGCCCCCGGGACTGGTTCGGGCGGATCGCAATCCACGCGATCCGCCCGTCCAGAGACCTTCGTGCTCAGTCTGTTCGTGTTCAGTTGTCGTCAGTACCGACGGATGCCCGTCAGGGTCCACTCCTTGACGGCGTCGCGCTTGACCGGCGTGCCGTAGTTGGACGAGTGGACGAACTGACCGTTGCCGACGTAGATGCCGGCGTGGCCGCCACCGTTGAAGATCATGACGTCGCCGGGCTTGGCCTCGGAGTACGACACCGCGCGTCCGCCGCCGAGCTGGCCGTAGCTGTCGCGCGGGATGTTCTTGCCGGCCTGCTTGTAGGACCAGTAGACGAGGCCCGAGCAGTCGAATGCGTTGGGGCCGGCGGAGCCGTAGGAGTACGGCGCACCGATCTTGCTCTCGGCGGCCTTCACGGCCTTCTGACCGGCGGTCAGCTGCGGCTGGCCCAGGGGCGCGCCGCCACCCTGCGGGCGGAACTGCTGCGGGATCTGCTCCGGCGCGATACCCGGCACGGTGAACTGCCCCAGGTTGGGGATCTCGACCGTGGCGGCGGGCGACTTCTTCACCGGCGTGGCCTCAGGCGCGGGCTTGGCCTCCGGGGCCTTCGCGCCGGGCAGGGCCGGGATCTCGAAAGTGCCCAGCGGGGTGTGGACCGGGGCGGCGAGAGCAGGGCCGGCGGCTGCGGCGAGCGAACCGAGTGTGATCGATCCAGCGATCACCGCCTTCTTGGCGACCGTGCTGCCACGATTGGGCTGTTCCAAACGATGTTTGGCCACGAAGCGAGTTCTCCTTCAGATCTTCCTCTACCGCCGACCGAGTTAGCTGTCGGGTTCGGGCCGGAAGAGTGGCCCTACACGTTTTTCGCGCATGAGGTATCCACTGGACACTCATGCGTGGCAACGCGATTCACCCCGATTCGGATCGGCTTCGACCGAGTCGCATCAGTGGTGATGCGCTCCGACGAGCCCGTCCGAAGGTTGTGGTTCCCCGGTTCGCCCGCGAGGGCGATTGAGCGGTGACTACTGCGGACCACTTCTGTTGAAGCGGGACGCTCCGCAAAGGTCTCAGAAAGGTTACGAAATCGGATGCGCTCTGTCCACCAGGCGACAGACAGCCAAACCTCGGCCGCTTCTCAGCCTGCCCTGAGGACGGTCACAGAGGCGCGTCGATCCGGCACCTGAACTGCGGTTTTGGCGGATCTTGCAGATCGTGCAGCGGCGCTGGTCACCATTGCAGCAGCCTGCAGAACGTCGATGGCGAGGTCCAGTTCGGCATCCGCGTCCGAGGTGGCCGCCGTTACCGAAACTCCACCTTCGTGCGGCATATCGTCCCAGCTCGGACCACCAAACAGCACTGTCATCATGCACCCGTCGCAAGCGACGGGACGAGCCGGGCAGCGCGCACAATCGACGTACATAATGTGATCTCCATCTCATCTGGCGAGGGCGGGCCGCGTCGGCCCCGTTACGGGTCGTTGTGACCGTGAGAAGACCGCATTTCTCACGTCCAGGTGGAGACTAGGGGCGCCCACCGACAAGTCCGTCGAACAGCGATCGACACAGCAGTCACACGGGTCACACGACACGATGTCGGAGCGTCGCGGTCGCGATGTCGGTGGATCGAACTAGTGTTCGCCGGGTGACGCAGACCAGCGTGGACGGCTCGCCCGCGGGGCAGCTCACCTTCGCCGACCTGGAGGCCGCCGACCAGGGGGCCACGGGTGAGACGTCGAACGAGTTCAGCGACCGGTCGCTCTTCGAGACGACCCTCGTCGTCGTCGACCTCGAGACCACCGGGTCCGACCCGGTCCGCGACCGGATCACCGAGATCGGCGCGGTCAAGATCCGCGGCGGCGAGGTGGTCGGCGAGTTCGCCACGCTGGTCGACCCCGGCCGGCCGATCCCCCCGCAGATCGTGACCCTCACCGGCATCACCACCGCGATGCTGACCGACGCCCCCCGGATCGAGTCGGTGCTGCCGTCGTTCTTCGAGTTCGCCCGCGGCTCGATCCTGGTGGCCCACAACGCTCGTTTCGACATGGGTTTCCTCCGGCAGAACGCGATCCGGCTCCACCTGCCGTGGACGTTCAGCCTCAGCCTGTGCACGGTGACCATGGCCCGGCGCATCCTCAGCCGTGACGAGGCGCCGACGGTCAAGCTCAGCGCGCTCGCCGACCTGTTCGACGTCTCCGTGCGGCCCACCCACCGGGCGCTCGACGATGCGCGCGCCACGGTGGAGGTCTTCCACCGGCTCCTCGAGCGCGTCGGCAATCAGGGCATCGCGACCGTCGGCGACCTGACGTCGTATCTCCCGAAGACCGACCCGCGCCTGCGCGCCAAACGCGCACTCGCCGACCATGTCCCGGCCCGCCCCGGGGTGTACCTGTTCCGCGGCCCGTCGAACGAGGTCCTCTACGTGGGCACCGCGGTGGACCTCCGCCGCCGGGTCCGGTCGTACTTCAGTGGCAACGACCCGCGCCGCCGCATCGCGGAGATGGTGCTCCTCGCCCAACGGGTCGATGTCGTGGAATGTTCCCACGCCCTGGAGGCCGCCGTCCGCGAACTCCGGCTCCTCGGCGCGCACGCACCCGCGTACAACCGACGATCGACCCAGCCGCACAAGGGTTGGTGGGTGACCCTGACCGAGGAACGCTTCCCCCGGCTCAAGGTCAGCCGCACACCCACCGACGAGTCGATCGGCCCGGTGGGCAACCGCAACAACGCGGCGACCGTCGCCGACGTGATCTCGGCGGCCGCCGGTCTGCGCACGTGCACGACACGGCTCGGCGCGACGGGCTACCACTGGTGTCCCGAGGCCGACGGGAGGCGGCGGCCGGGGTCCTGCCGGGCGGCCACGACCCATCCGCAGACGGTGCCGGACTACTCTCCCCGGGTCACCGCGGCCCGCCGGCTCATGCGAGGTGAGGCCGACGAACTCCTCGACGGCCTCACCGCGCGTCTCGCCGACCTCGCCCAGGCCCACATGTTCGAGACCGCGGCGCGGCATCGGGACCGTCTCGCGCTCACGATCGACGCCCTCGCCCGCTGCCAGCGACTGGCGGCGCTGTGCGCGATCGCCGAGATCGTGGTCGCCCGGCCCGACGGTGAACGCGGCTGGCAGTTCGCGGTCATCCGGTACGGACGTCTCGCCGCCGCCGGGCGCGCTCGACGCGGCGTCTCGCCCATGCCCGTCGTCGACGCGCTCGTCGCAGCCGCGGAGACCGTGTTACCGGGCCCCGGCCCGCTGCGGGGCGCGCCGGCCGAGGAGGTCGGCCTCGTGTACCGCTGGATGACCGAACCGGGCGCGCGCATCGTGTCGACGAGTGAGCCGGTCGCCCTGCCCGCCGGCTCGGCCGAACGCCGGCTCGGCTGGTCGCAGACGGCGCACGACGCACGTGCGGCCAGACCCGTCGCCGACTCTCGCACACGGCAGGCGAGCTGAGGGCCACGCACCACTAGGCTGGCGGCATGATCACCGCCATCGTCCTCATCCAGGCCGACATCCACCGGATCCCGGAGACCGCCCAGGCCGTCGCCGACATCCCCGGGGTCGAAGAGGTGTACTCCTGTGCGGGCGACGTCGATCTGATCGCGAAGATCCGGGTCCGTGACCACGAACAGATCGCGACGGTCGTCACCGGCCAGATCAACCGGCTACCCGGGGTTCTCAAGAGCGCGACACACATCGCGTTCCGCAGCTACTCCAGCTCCGACGTCGAGGGCGGTTTCTCCATCGGCGAGAACTGACCCGCCGAACACTGAGCCCCACAAGGATTTCGGGGCAGCGTGACCGTCAGGCGGGCGCGGCGAGCCGGCCGCTGAGCTCGGCCCACCGCTGCAGCAGGTCGGCGGCGGCACCGTTGTCGATCGCATCGGCCGCCCGCTCCTTCGCGGCGCCGAGGGCATCGGTGAGTTCCGCCGAGCTCATCGGCGCCTCCTGCTCGAACGCGACAATGGCCCCGGCCGAGTTCAGCAGCACCGCGTCCCGGACCGGGCCCGTGGTCCCGGCCAGCAACTCACGGGCGATCGCGGCGTTGACCGTCGCGTCTCCCCCTTGCAGGGCGGAGAGTTCCACGCGCGCGATCCCCAGATCCGTCGGATCGACGGTGAGTTCGTTCACCTGCCCGGCGACGACCTGCCAGACCGTCGACGTGGTGGTGGTCGTCAGTTCGTCGAGCCCGTCGTCGCCGCGGACCACCAGCGCGGAGCCGCCGCGCTCGGCGAAGGCCCGCGCCAGAACTGGCGCGAGATCGGCGAAGGCGCAGCCGATCAGTCCCCGGCTGGGTGTCGCCGGGTTGGTCAGCGGCCCCAGCACGTTGAAGACCGTTGGGATGCCGATCTCCTTGCGCGGCGGACCGGTGAAGCGGAAGGCCGGATGGAACACCGGCGCGAAGCAGAAGCCGATCCCGAGTTCCTCAACGCACTGCGCGACCGCGGCGGCATCGAGGGAGATGTCGACACCAAGCGCCTCCAGCACGTCGGCGCCGCCGCTCTTCGACGACGCCGCACGGTTGCCGTGCTTGACCACCGCGACGCCCGACGCTGCGATCACGATCGACGTCATCGTGGAGATGTTCACCGTGTGAGATCGGTCGCCGCCGGTCCCCACGACGTCGACGGCCGGGCGAGTGACGTCCACGAGCGTCGCGTGGTCGAGCATCGCGCGCGACAACCCGAGGAGCTCGGCCGGTGCGGCACCCTTCATCTTCACGCCGACGCCGAACGCGGCGATCTGGGCTCCGGTCGCACTGTCGGTCATGATCTCGTTCATCGCCCACGCGGCCTCGTCGGCGTCGAGGTCGAGGCGATCGGTGACCTTGCCGAGGATCTGCGGCCAGC
This sequence comes from Gordonia sp. NPDC127522, assembly GCF_042672305.1. Taxonomy (NCBI): domain Bacteria; kingdom Bacillati; phylum Actinomycetota; class Actinomycetes; order Mycobacteriales; family Gordoniaceae; genus Gordonia; species Gordonia sp. NPDC127522. The sequence continues at coordinate 59,087 of NZ_JBHXVK010000006.1, read as the reverse complement.
TGAAGTCAGACTGTGCGGTGCTCACGGGGAGTCAGCATATTCGTGTTCAGAGCGGCGGCCGCTGGAGGACGGCCCACTCGCGTGCGAATCCGCCGTGCCGCGAACCGAGGCTCGCCATCCGGGACCGTTCCTGCGACAGATGCATCGCGTCGAGCAGCTGGACCCGCGCCAGGACCAGGACCACGAGCCGATCGTCGCGCGGCGCCGGCCTCGGCCCCCAGCGTTCGTCGTCGACGGACTCGTAACCGTCGAGCGCGGCCACCGCGGCCGCGGCGGCCCGCCGGTCGGGTGGCACCTCGACGACGTGCCGGAGGATCACCTCGTCCGCGGCTCGCCACGACGACGCGTCGAGGGCCACCGAACTCGCGATGGCGTCATCGTCGGACCGGGCCACCACCTCCACCCGCTCGTCCAGCGTCAGGGGACCGGCGCCGGCACGCGGGCGCAGCCGTGAGCGGAGCCGCGCCAGGCGACCCTGCTCGACGACTCGGCCGTTGAGATCACGGGGGCCGGGCGGCGCCGAACTGGACATGAACACACGGTAGCGAGCCGGGCGTCCGCCACACCCTTCCCGGACACGCCGAGGGTCACCCGATTCGGGCCCGGACCTGCGACGAGAAAAATAGTCGGGGGCAATTTCCGACCCGGGTGGCCACGGCTTACTACGAACCGTCATACTTCACTTGTGACAAGCGCTGTAGGTACCTCAGGAACAGCCATCACCTCGCGCGTGCACTCGCTGAACCGGCCCAACATGGTCAGCGTCGGCACGATCGTGTGGCTGTCCAGTGAGCTCATGTTCTTCGCTGGCCTCTTCGCGATGTATTTCGTCGCTCGTGCCAACTCCGCCGTCGGCTGGCCGCCGCCACCGACCGAGCTGAATCTCGCCCTCGCCATCCCGGTGACGACGATTCTCATCCTGTCGTCGGTGACGTGCCAGATGGGTGTCTTCGCCGCTGAGCGCGGTGACGTCTTCGGCCTCCGCCGCTGGTACGTCATCACCCTCATCATGGGAACGATCTTCGTGATCGGGCAGGCGTACGAGTACACCGTGCTGGTCGGCCACGGCACGACCCTCGCGTCGGATGCGTACGGCTCGGTCTTCTACATGACGACCGGGTTCCACGGCCTCCACGTGATCGGCGGTCTGATCGCGTTCGTGTATCTGCTCATCCGGACCAAGCTGTCGAAGTTCACGCCGGCGCAGGCAACCGCGGCCATCGTCGTCTCCTACTACTGGCATTTCGTCGACATCGTGTGGATCGGGCTGTTCGTCACGATCTACTTCATCCGATGACGCCGGCCCGTTCCACCACGACCGAGCGCAGCTCGATCTAACAACAGTCCGTCCCGCTTAGTAGAGAGTCACAGATGAGTTCATCTCCACCGCGTCCGTCGGATAGCGGCACCGAGGTCGGACCCGATGCCTCGGCCCGACGCTCCTCTGCACGCGACGCCGGCCGCCGCGCCAAGGCCCGACGCAAGCTCCGTCGGCGCGCAGGCGGCACCATCGTGCTGCTGGCCGGCCTCGTCATGGCGGGTGTGCTCGCCTCGGTGCTGACCCCCGAGCCGCAGGTCGCGGTCGCCGACGAGAGCAACGCCGCGATGATCGACGACGGTCGCAAGCTCTACGAGACCTCGTGCATCACCTGCCACGGCGCGAACCTGCAGGGCGTGCCCGAGCGCGGTCCCGCGCTTCTCGGTGTCGGCGACGCCGCCGTGTACTTCCAGGTGTCGACCGGACGTATGCCGGCAGCGCGCGGTGAGGCACAGGCGCAACGCAAGCCGGCCAAGTTCACCACCGAGCAGATCGACCAGCTCGGCGCCTACATCCAGGCCGAGGGTGGCGGACCGCAGGTGCCGCGCAACGCCGACGGAACGGTCGCGCAGGAGTCACTGCGCGGCGACAGCATCGGACGCGGCAGTGAGCTGTTCCGGCTGAACTGCGCGTCGTGCCACAACTTCACCGGCCGTGGTGGCGCACTGTCCTCGGGCAAGTTCGCGCCGAACCTCGACGGTGTGAACGAGGCACAGATCTACACCGCGATGCTGACCGGTCCGCAGAACATGCCCAAGTTCTCGAATCGTCAGCTCGATCCGGAAGAGAAGCGGGACGTGATCGCCTACGTCAAGTACGTGAGTGAGGCAAAGCCCAGCGGTGGACTCGGAATCGGCGGTTTCGGTCCGGTCAGTGAAGGCATGGTCATGTGGTTCGTCGGCGTCATCGCCATCGTCGCCGGCGCCATGTGGATGGGATCTCGAGCATGAGCGCGAACGACAAAGACGTCCCGTCGCGGGACGAACTCGAACAGATGAGCACCGATGAGCTCGTCAAACTCGGTACCAACCTCGACGGCGTCGAGATCATCCACCGGTCCGAGCGTTACACGGTACCGGGCACCAAGGTCGAGAAGCGGGCCGAACGTCAGGTGGCCATCTGGTTCACCGTCGCCGGTGTGTCCGCCCTCGCGTGCCTCGGGATCTTCCTGTTCAACCACTGGGAATTCGCCCTCCCGGACGATCCGAACTACTGGTGGTACACGTTCAACACGCCGCTCCTCGGCGTGACATTCGGTCTGTCGGTGTTCGCCATCGGCGTCGCGCTGATCCTCATCACCAAGAAGTTCATCCCGGCCGAGATCTCGGTTCAGGATCGTCACGACGGCGGATCGGCCGAGGTCGACAAGAAGACGATCGTCGGTCTGCTCCAGGACACCGGCGCCACGTCCACCCTGGGTCGTCGCAAGATGATCATCGGCTCCGCCGGTTTCGGTCTCGGCGCCTTCGCGGTCACCGGACTCGTGGCCTTCCTCGGTGGCTTCATCAAGAACCCGTGGGCCGAGGGCCCCGACTCGCCGCTGTGGCATTCGGGATGGTCGCCGATCTACAACCCGCCGGAAGCGCCCAACGAGACCATCTACCTGCGGCGTGACACCGGCAACCCGTTCCAGGTCGCCCTGGTCCGGCCGGAAGATCTCGACGCCGGCGGTATGGAAACCGTGTTCCCGTGGCGTCGTTCGGACGGGTTCGGCGAGTCCGAGCACTCCCGCCACCTGCTGGAGGAGGGCCTGCACCAGGTCCGCAACCCCGTCATGCTCATCCGTCTGCGTCCCGAGGATGCGGCCCGTGCGGTCAAGCGCAAGGGTCAGGAGAGCTTCAACTACGGTGACTACTTCGCCTACACCAAGGTCTGCAGCCACCTCGGCTGCCCCGCCTCGCTCTACGAGCAGCGGAGCAACCGCATCCTGTGTCCCTGCCATCAGTCGCAGTTCGACGCGCTCGAGTACGCCAAGCCCATCTTCGGACCGGCCGCACGTGCGCTGGCACAGCTGCCGATCACGGTGAACAACGAGGGCTACCTCGTTGCCGCAGGCGACTTCATCGAGCCCGTCGGTCCGGCATTCTGGGAGCGTAAGTCATGAGCATCGCCGAACGCCTCGGCACTCAAGCCGAAGAAGTGGACTCGCGGTATCACCTCGCCGCGGGCATGCGTCGCCAGATCAACAAGGTCTTCCCCACCCACTGGTCCTTCATGCTGGGCGAGATCGCGCTGTACAGCTTCATCATCCTGCTGGTGTCGGGCGTCTACCTGTCGCTGTTCTTCGATCCGTCGATGACGCGCGTGGTGTACGACGGCGCCTACCAGCCGCTGAACGGCGTGATGATGACCAAGGCGTACGAGACGACGCTGAACATCTCGTTCGAGGTGCGCGGCGGTCTCTTCGTCCGTCAGATCCACCACTGGGCGGCACTGCTGTTCGCCGCGTCGATCATCATCCACATGATGCGCATCTTCTTCACCGGTGCGTTCCGACGCCCGCGTGAGGCCAACTGGATCATCGGTTGTCTCCTGCTGATCCTGGCGATGTTCGAGGGCTTCTTCGGTTACTCGCTCCCCGACGACCTCCTGTCGGGCACCGGCGTCCGCGCCGCCATGAGTGGCATCGTCCTCGGTATCCCGGTCGTCGGCACCTGGATTCACTGGGCACTGTTCGGCGGCGACTTCCCCGGCGTCATCATCATCCCGCGCCTCTACGTGCTGCACATCCTGCTCTTCCCGGGCATCATCCTGGCTCTGATCGGCGCACACCTCGCGCTGGTCTGGTACCAGAAGCACACGCAGTTCCCCGGCCCCGGCCGCACCGAGAAGAACGTCGTCGGCGTCCGCATCATGCCGGTCTTCGCCGCCAAGGCCGGCGCGATGTTCGCCTTCGTCACCGGCGTCCTGGCGATCATGTCGGGCGTCTTCCAGATCAACCCGGTCTGGAACATCGGTCCGTACAACCCGGCACAGGTGTCCGCCGGATCTCAGCCAGACATCTACATGATGTGGACCGACGGTCTGATACGTCTGTTCCCGGCATGGGAGCTCTACCTGGGCAACTACACGGTGCCGATGTCGAACTGGGTCGTGCTGATCATGACCATCATCTTCGGCCTGATGTTCGCCTACCCGTGGATCGAGAAGAAGCTCACCGGCGACGATGCGCATCACAACCTGCTGCAGCGTCCCCGCGACACCCCGGTGCGGACGGCGATCGGCTCCATGGCGGTCTCGTTCTACATCCTGCTGACGATCGCATGTATGAACGACATCATCGCGTTCAAGTTCCACATCTCGCTGAACGCGACCACCTGGATCGGGCGCATCGGTCTGATCGTCCTGCCGCCGCTGGTCTACTTCATCGCCTACCGCTGGGCACTCTCGTTGCAGCGCAGCGACCGCGAGGTCCTGGCACACGGCATCGAGACCGGCATCATCAAGCGGCTGCCGCAGGGTGAGTACATCGAGGTCCACCAGCCGCTCGGCCCGGTCGACAGCCATGGTCACCCGATCCCGCTCCCCTACGAGGGCGCGGCACTGCCCAAGCGGATGAACAAGCTCGGCTCCGCCGGTGCCCCGGGTACCGGTTCGATCCTCACGGCGGACCCGCCGGAGGAGCAGCTGCGCAACGTCGAACTCGAGCACGAGATCGAGGCAGGCGAGCGAAAGGCCCTTCGCGAGCTGCAGGCCAAGGGCGGCAACCCCTTCGGCGAGTAGTCGCAGTAAATCGCGCGACCCACCGCGGGCCGTCGAGCACCATCTGGTGCGCGACGGCCCGCGGTTCGTTTGCGTGGTGGGTCCGCGTCTTCGACCGACACCACTCCCCTCCCCCGGGGTGGCTGCCGGGACGGGTCCGATGTGGCACGGTGTACCCCATGCACCGGTCACCTCCCCGAAGTTCCGGTCTGTCCCAGATCACCCGCGGGATGGGCACTCTCGATGCCGAGATCTACGATTCGATCGCCCGGTCCCCGAGTCCGCTCCTCGACGTGACGATGCCGATACTCACCCGGGCCGCCGACCACTCGAAGCTGTGGATGGCGATCGCCGCCGGGCTCGCCGTGTCCGGCCGTCCCTCGTTGCAGCGCGGCGCCGCACGCGGACTGGTCTCGCTCGCCGTGACGAGTCTGGTCACCAACCAGGGGGCGAAGCGGATCCGCAACCGCTCGCGGCCCTCCCACGGACTGATCCCGTTGTCCCGGCGGGGTCGTCGACGCCCGACGTCGAACTCGCTGCCGTCCGGACACTCCGCCAGTGCTGCCGCTTTCGCGGTCGGTGTGGCCGTCGAGAATCCGCCCGCGGGTCTGTTGTTGTCGGCACTGGCCGGGCTCGTCGGGCTGTCCCGGGTGGCGACCGGGGCACACTACCCCGGCGACGTGGTCGCAGGGCTCGGCATCGGCGCCGTGATCGCCACCATCGGTGCCCGTGTCGTGCCGCCCATCACCGAGCCGTCGCTGTCCCTGGCCGCCCCGTCCGTCGTCGACGTGGGACCCAACCCCGACGGGACCGGGCTGGTCGTCGTCGTGAACCCGGGCTCCGCGGACGGGCGGGGTCGCCGTGTGGTGGAGGCGATCCGCGCCGGGCTGCCGGCCGCCGAGATCATCGAGCTCGACGACACCGACGACATGGCAACCGTTTTCGCCGACGTCGCGGCACGCGCGGAGATCCTGGGGGTGGCCGGCGGCGACGGCACCGTGGCATGTGCCGCCGCTCCTGCGCTGGCCGCCGACATCCCCGTCGCGGTCTTCCCGGCCGGCACGTTCAACCACTTCGCGCGCGACATCGGTTGCGGCACGGTGGACATTACGATCGACGCGATCCGTTCGGGTTCGGCGTCCCGTGTCGACGCGATGTGGCTCAACGACTCCCGCCTGATCCTCAACACCGCGAGCATCGGCGCGCACCCCGACTTCGTCCGGGTCCGGCGACGCCTCCAGCGGCGGATCAGCCGGCCGCTCGCGACCGCGGCGGCCGTATTGCACGTCCTCCGCAAAGATCCGCACGTCCGGATCGAGGTGGAGGGCCGTGTACTCGATGCGTCCCTGTTCCTCGTCGGCAACTCGATCTACCAGCCCACCGGATTCCTGCCGTCGCGACGCGTCCGGCTCGACGACGGCCTTCTCGACGTACGGATCCTCGAGACAAGCCACCGCTGGGCGACCCTGCGACTCCTGGGTTCACTCGCGCTCGGTCGTCTTGAACGCTCTCACCTGTACCACGAGATGCAAGTCCCCGAGTTCCGCTTCACCGCGGTCGACGGCCCCGTCGCGGTCTCACACGACGGCGAGGTCGAGGAGTCGTTCTCGCAGGCCGACTTCCGCGTGGACTACCGCGTCCTGAAGGTCTTCCGGCCGGTCGGCCGGCAGCGTCCCTGACCGCTCACCGAGGGTTCCTCGGCGAAGACACGAAAGCGCCCCACCGGAGATCCGGTGGGGCGCTTTCGTGGTGCGTGCGCGGCGCCGTGCCGCGGCGGCGTCAGTGTCTGTCGCTCAGTGCTTCTCGGGACCGACGTGGTACTCGAAGACCAGGCCCGCCGCCGTGCCCATGATGACCACGGCCGCGAAGATCGCCAGCCAGAAGTTACCGGTGGCGAAGCCGACCGCGAAGGTCGAGGCGCCGAGCGCGATCAGGATGGGCCACCAGGAGTGCGGGCTGAAGAAGCCCAGCTCGCCGGCGCCGTCCTCGACCTCGGCGTCTTCGTAGTCCTCGGGGCGGATCTCGACGCGTCGGGCGACGAACCGGAAGAACGTGCCCGCGATGAGCGTCAGGCCGGCCGCGAAGAACAGGCCGACGACGCCGACCCACTCGATGCCCTTGCTGGTGAACGCGGTGAAGAGGGTGTATGCGACGCCCGTCAGAAAGAAGAAGGCGGTCAGCATCTCGAAGAGGCGTGCCTCGATCTTCATCGTCAGCTCACTTCCTTGGTGCAGTTGGCGAGGGTCGGGTTGTCGGGATCACCGGTGGCACCGACGGAGCCGTCGGTGGCGCGGCGGGTGTCGAAGGGCACCGTGGTCACCGCTTCGGGTGCCTGGCAGATCGACGCGAGCGCTTCGGCGTTGGTGGCGCTGGGGTTCGCCTCGCGGAACCGTATGTAGCTGTCGAAGTCCTCCGGCGAGACCGCGCGGACCTCGAAGTTCATCATCGAGTGGTACGTACCGCACATCTCCGCACAGCGACCGACGAAGGCGCCGGTCCGGTCGATCGACTTGATCTGGAAGATCGGGTCGGTCGCGTTCTGCTCGGGGAACGGGAAGACGTCGCGCTTGTAGAGGAACTCCGGCACCCAGAACGAGTGGATGACGTCGGCCGAGGCGATGTTGAACTCGATGCGCTTGCCGGTCGGCAGCACCAGGACCGGGATCTCCGACGACGAGCCGACCGTCTCGATCCGGTCGAACTTCAGGTAGTCGCGGATGTCGTCGTCACGGCCACCGGCCGGACCGGGCAGCTCACCGTGCTCGCCACCCTCGTCGCTGCCGGCGTGCTCGGTCTCGGCGCCGCTGCCGGTCTGGGCCTGGACCTCGAACGGGTTGCCGTTCTGCTCGAAGCCGTTGTAGGTGGTGCCGTCGGAGAACTCGACCTGGTTGTAACCGAACTTCCAGTTCCACTGGAACGCGGTGACGTCGACGACGACCTTGGAGTCGTTGTTCTTGCCCTCGACGTTGTTCTGCACGATGACCGTGAAGTAGAAGAGCACGGCGATGATGACGAACGGGATCGCCGTGTAGGTGAGCTCCAGCGGCACGTTGTATGCCGTCTGGCGCGGGAACACGCCCTTCTTGGCGTCGTTCGCGCGGTGGAACGTGATCGTCCAGAAGATCAGCGCCCAGACCAGGACACCCATGACCAGCGCCGCGATGACCGACCAGGTCCACAGATCGACCATCTCTTTGCCGTCGGGCGTGACGCCCTCGGGCCAACCGAAACGCATCGCCTCACTGGCGCTGCAACCCGACATCAGCAGTGCGCCGAGGCCGAGAGCGGCGACGAATCCGAGTCGCTTCATCGTCCGCGACGCTGATGAGACACGCCTCGCTCGGGGCCGTCCACCGTGTGCCAATTTCACGCCTTCCTGCTCGCTCACCGGCGCCCTCGCGCCGAGGTGAGTGCATGCCACATGACCTGCACGGGGCAAGGTCTTGCCGTGGACACACAGCAATTCTTGCACCTAGTACTACGCAGCGTAGACCAACCCGCGGAAGCTGTCGGAATCGGGGCGCGATCGGCGTCGTGTCCCCGTCCCTCGGTCCCGCACCGGCGTCCATGGGTCGCTCGCGACAGCCGTGTTCGCTCTCGCGGCCAACCGCGCCACGTGGGAACTCCGCCCGCCGCTTCAGGCATACTCGGACGCGATCCGGCCCGGCGCCGGAATCGTGCGTGGACTGGCAACTGAACGGAGAGAACGAGACGTGTGTGGTCTGCTCGGCCTGCTGACATCCGACGGAACGGCCGCCGATGTCGTCGAACCGGTGGCGGTGGCCTCGCACTGCATGCGGCATCGCGGACCCGACGAGCCCGGCACATGGCACGACGACGACATCGTGTTCGGGTTCAATCGCCTCTCGATCATCGACATCGAGCATTCGCATCAGCCGCTGCGCTGGGGCCCGCCCGAGAATCCCGACCGTTACGCGCTGGTGTTCAACGGCGAGATCTACAACTACCTCGAGATCCGCGCCGAGCTGGCGAAGGACGAGGGGGTGCTGTTCCGGACCGAGGGTGACAGCGAGGCGATCGTCGCAGCGTTCCACCACTGGGGCCCCGACGCCGTCAAACGGCTTCGTGGCATGTTCGCCTTCGCGATCTGGGACACCGAGAACCGCTCGCTCTTCCTCGCCCGCGACCCGTTCGGCATCAAGCCGCTGTTCGTGGCGTCGGGCCCCGGCGGGCTGATCTTCGGCAGCGAGAAGAAGAGCCTGCTCGAGCTGATCGAACGCGTCGGGCTGTCGACCGAGCTCGATCCCCGCGCAATCGAGCACTACACCGTGCTGCAGTACGTCCCGGAGCCCGAGACGATCCACGCGTCGATCCGGCGGCTCGAGTCGGGCTGCCACGCGACCGCCACGCCGGGCAGTCCCCTGTCGATCCGGCGGTACTTCACCCCGCAGTTCGGTGTCCGCCCGGTCACCGAGGCCACCCGACAGAAGCGGTACGACGAGATCGCCGACGTCCTCGCCGATTCGGTCGCCAAGCACATGCGCGCCGACGTCACGGTCGGGTCGTTCCTGTCCGGCGGCATCGATTCGACGGCAATCGCGGCGCTCGCGATCCGGCACAACCCCGACCTCATCACCTTCACCACCGGCTTCGAGCGCGAGGGCTACTCGGAAGTCGACGTCGCCGCCGAGTCCGCGGAGGCGATCGGCGCTCGGCATGTCGTGAAGGTCGTCGGGCCGTCGGAGTTCATCGAGTCGATCCCGTCGATCGTCTGGTACCTCGACGATCCGGTCGCCGACCCCGCACTCGTCCCGCTGTACTTCGTGGCCGCCGAGGCACGCAAACACGTCAAGGTGGTCCTGTCCGGCGAAGGCGCCGACGAGTTGTTCGGCGGCTACACGATCTACAAGGAACCGCTGTCCCTCGCCGCATTCGACCGGTTGCCCCGTGCGCTGCGTCGTGCGGCGGGCAAGGTGTCCGAGCGGATTCCGGAGGGGACCCGCGGCAAGAGCCTGCTGCACCGCGGGTCGCTCACGCTCGAGGAGCGCTACTACGGCAACGCCCGCAGCTTCGACGACGCGCGGCTCCGCGCGGTGCTGCGCGACTACCGTCCCGAATGGACCCACACCGACGTCACCGCACCGATCTACGCGATGAGCCAGGGCTGGGACCCGGTGGCCCGCATGCAACATCTGGACCTCTTCACCTGGCTGCGCGGCGACATCCTGGTCAAGGCCGACAAGATCACCATGGCCAACTCCCTCGAGCTGCGGGTGCCGTTCCTCGACCCGGAGGTCTTCGCGATCGCCGAAGGTCTCCCCCACGACGAGAAGATCGCGCACGGCACAACGAAATACGCGTTGCGCAAGGCGCTGGAGCAGATCGTCCCGGCGCACGTCCTGCATCGCAAGAAGCTCGGCTTCCCGGTCCCCATCCGCCACTGGCTGGCCGGCACCGAGATGTACGACTGGGCGCACGACACGATCACGCATTCGCAGACCGATCACATCTTCGCCAAAGACGCGGTTGTCGCGATGCTCAACGAGCACCGAGAAGGCGTGGTGGACAACAGCCGTCGTCTCTGGACGGTCCTGATGTTCATGGTCTGGCACGGCATCTTCGTCGAGGGCACGATCGTTCCGGAGATCATCGACCACACCTACCCCGTGCGGGTCTGATTCCCCGACAACCGAAGCCGCCCACGAATCCGGGGCGGCTTCGGTGGCGACGGCGTCAGTGCGCGAGCTTCAGACCGATGACCCCGCCGACGATCATCACCAGGAACAGCGCCTTGAGCAGCGAAACCGGTTCCTCACCGGTGGCCATCGCATAGACGACGGTCAGCACCGCACCGATACCGACCCACACCGCATAGGCGGTCCCGACCGGCAGGTCGCGCATCGCATACGCCAGTCCGACCATGCTGGCGACCAGCGCGACCCCGAACACGGCCGTCGGACCCAGCTTGCTGAAACCCTCCGACTTGCCCAGCGCGGTTGCCCACACGGCTTCCAGGACACCGGACACGATCAGAACGATCCACGACATGACGCTCCCTCCGGGCCGTCTTGTCGCACACCGGGTACAGCACCCCTCGTCCGGGAGCCCTCGATCGGGACTCCGTTCCAACGTCTCACGCCGGGGCGGGGGTGGCAACGTCAGACGCGTCACCACCCCGGAGAACCGGACTCAGCCGGCGAACGCCGCCTTGATCTCCGCGGCGGCCTCGGCGCCGTAGGCGCCTTCGATACGGGCCAGCGCCGAGTCCGGGTCCCAGGCCCAGTCCTGTGTCGAGACGGTCTCCAGCACGAGCACCGCGACCATCGAGCCGACCTGCGCGGCCCGCTCGAAGTCGAGTCCGCGCGCCAGCGCGGACAGGAACCCGGCGCGGAACCCGTCGCCGACACCGGTGGGGTCGACCTTCTCCGTCTCCGGCACGACGGGGACGTGGATGCGCGTGCCGTCGCGGTCGACGATCTCGACGCCGTCCTTGCCGAGCGTCGTGACGCGCACGCCGACCATCTCCGCGACCTGCGCCTCGGACAATCCGGCCTTCTGACGCAGGAGTCCCCACTCGTACTCGTTGGTGAACAGGTAGGCGGCGCCGTCGATGAGCGTGCGGGTCTGCTCCCCGTCGAGGCGGGCCAGCTGCTGCGACGGGTCCGCCGCGAACGGGATACCGGCGGCCCGGCACTCTTCGGTGTGGCGGATCATCCCGGCCGGATCGTCGGCCCCGATGAGGACGAGGTCGGGCGCCCCGACCTCCGCGATCACCTCGGACAGCACGATGTCGCGGCTCTCGCTCATCGCGCCGGCGTAGAACGTGGCGAGCTGGGCCATCGTCTCGTCGGTGGTGCACATGAACCGGGCGGTGTGGTGGGTCTCCGAGACCCGCACGCCCCGGCAGTCGACCCCGTTGGATTCGAGCCACTGGCGGTAGTCGTGGAAGTCGGACCCGACCGCGCCGACCAGAACGGGCGCACCGCCGAGCTGACCCATCGCGTAGCAGATGTTGCCGCCGACACCGCCGCGCCGAACGACGAGATCCTCCACGAGGAAGCTGAGGGAGATGTGTTCGAGGTGGTCTCCGAGCAGCTGCTCGGAGAACTTGCCCGGGAACTTCATCAGATGGTCGGTTGCGATGGACCCACACACAACGATTGCCACTGGAGATCTCGACCCTTCGATTGGTTGCCCGACGGATGTACCCAGCAGGTGGTCACCTCACCCGGACAGGTGATGACGCAGACAGGTGTCCACGCTACTCACTCATCGGCAAACGACACCGGCCGCACCCCAAGTGGGATGCGGCCGGTACCGGAAAATTGCTGACGTGTACGGCGTCAGTTGAACGAATCGCCGCAGGCGCAACTGCCGGTGGCGTTCGGGTTGTCGATGGTGAAGCCCTGCTTCTCGATGGTGTCGACGAAGTCGATGGTGGCTCCCTGCACGTAGGGGGCGCTCATGCGGTCGACGGCGAGGGTGACGCCACCGAAATCGGTGGTGATGTCGCCATCGAGAGTGCGGTCGTCGAAGAAGAGCTGGTATCGCAGACCCGCGCAACCACCCGGCTGTACGGCGATACGCAGCGCGAGGTCGTCGCGGCCCTCCTGGTCGAGCAGCGCCTTGGCCTTCGACGCGGCTGCGTCGCTGAGGATGACGCCGGTGCTCGTGGCTGTGCCCGTTTCGTTCTGCACGGTCATGGATGCTCCTGTAAGTGGTGTGGTCCCGGTGCATCGTGGCCCGATGCCGTGGTTGGGGTGTGCCCTCACGGTCGTTCGGGATTCACCCGCTCGCCGGGAGGTCGACCGGTGTGCCCGTGCGTACAACCGTACTCCTCTCCGTGGTATTCCCGTCCAGTCGGACGGGCGTTTCCGGGAGGTCGGCACCCGATTCGGCGGCACGGCGCGACGCCGAGGTCAGCCCGAACCGTCCGCCGCCCGGAAGTCGGATGCGACCGATGTCGCGAGCGCGACGAGCTGATTCTCCGCATCGTTCATCGCGACCTCGACCGATCCGGCGATGTCGACGATCGCGTACGCGGCCGCGACACCGGCCGCTCGGATCTCGTCGGGGCCCAATGCGACCTGCCCCGCGAGGACGATCGTCGGCGCACCCGCGCCCCGGGCGCCGATCGTCGAGGCCGCGTCGTGCAGTGCGGCGACCACCTTGCCCCGGAGCGTCTGGGCGTCGAACTTCCCCTCGCCGGTGACGACGACATCGGCCGCGGCCACCTCGGCCGCCAGCCCGGTCGCCTCCGCGACGACGGTGGCACCGGACACCCGGGTACCGCCGAGCGCGAGCAGCGCCGCACCCAGCCCGCCCGCGGCGCCGGCGCCGGGCTCATCGGCGACATCCCGGTCGGCGAGCGCACTCAACACCTGTGCCCAGTGGGCGAGGCGCGTCTCGAGCAGTTCGACCGTCTCCGGGTCGGCGCCCTTCTGCGGACCGAAGACGGCGGCGGCTCCCGACGGCCCGAGCAGCGGGTTCTCCACATCGGACGCCACCACCAGATCCACACCCCGGAATCGCTCCCGGGCGCGGTCGCCGCCGCCGAGGGCTTCCACGAGGCCGGCGCCGCCATCGGTCGTCGCACTGCCGCCGAGACCGATCACGATCCGCTCGGCCCCGCGCGCCAGCGCCGCCGCGACGAGTTCGCCGACTCCGCGGGTATCGGCCGCCGTCGCCGTCCGCGGCGTCGGCGTCCCGCCCAGCTGGTGCAGACCGCACGCCTGGGCGCACTCGATGTATGCGGTCGACGCGTCGTCGAGAAGCCATCGCGCGATGACCCCCGCCCCGAGCGGACCGGACACCGGTTCGGCGATCACGGTCCCGAACCGCGACGCGAGCACGTCGACGAAGCCGGGTCCGCCATCCGACTGCGGAGCCACGACGAGCTCGTCCCCATGCCGTGCCGCACGCCACCCCCGGGCGATCGCCCGAGCCGCGACCACCGCGGACATGGTGTCACCGAACGAATCCGGCGCGATCAGGATCCGCACCGGGATCCCGCTGTCGGCCCCGTGGGTGCTCCACCGCGCTGCGCGCCGTTCCCGGTCATGAGCACGGAGTGTAAGTGGCCGAGCCCGACCCGGCAGCGCGACATCGACGCAGGGCGGATCCGCGATACACCGTGCGAAGCCGCCGATGCCGAGTCCGCCGGGGTGACCACCCGAAAGCGACGACCACGCGTTTGTCTCGCAACATCGATCACCTAGGCTCTACAGCGTGAAGCTGCCATGGAAGAAGGACGACACCCAGGCGGATTCCGGCGACAGCTCGGTCTCCACCTACACCGCCGACGACGAGTCCGGCACCGACGTCGCGCCCTCCACCAAGGGCAGCAAGTACACCCCGGGCAAGGGTCGTCCGACGCCGTCTCGCCGACAGGCCGAGAACAAGCGACGCGGGCCCGTCGCACCGCCCCCGACGAACCGCGCCGAGGCGCGCGCCCGCAAGAAGGAACTGAAGTCCACGCTCTCCAAAGAGGAGAAGCGCGCACTCTCCGCCGAGCGCCGCGAGAAGCGGCTCCAGCAGCGCGAACGGATGATGGCCGGCGACGAGGCCTACCTGATGCCGCGCGACAAGGGCGCCTCGCGGCGCTACACCCGTGACATCGTCGACGCCCGACGCAACTTCGCCGGGCTGTTCATGCCGTTCGCGATCCTGCTGATCGTGTTGATGTTCCTGGTCCCGCAGGCGGCGGCGCTGACCAACCTGATCCTGGTCGCCTTCGTCGTGCTGATGGCGGCCGACGGTGTGATCCTGGGCCGCATGGTCAACCGGCGGGTCGCCGAACGTTTCCCCGACTCCAGCGACGGCGGTTTCAAGCTGGGCTGGTACGCGTTCACGCGCGCGATGCAGCTGCGCAAGATGCGCGCCCCCAAGCCGATGGTCTCGCCGGGCGACGAAGTCTGATCGATGACCGATCGCGCAGTGCGCACCCTCGTCCTCGGCGGCGTGCGCTCGGGTAAGTCCGCGCACGGAGAGTCGTTGCTCGACGGCCACCGTCAGATCCGCTACCTGGCCACGGGCCCGCTGACGTCCTCCGACGGGGAGTGGATGGATCGTGTCCGGCTCCATCGCGAACGCCGCGACGACCGGTACACGACGATCGAGACGACCGATCTCGGCCAGGCCCTTCGCGCCGCGCCCGACATCCCGGCCCTCGTCGACGACCTGGGCACCTGGCTCACCGCGCAGATCGACGCCGTCCACGGTTGGACGTCGGGTTCGGAGATCGACCTCGACGACCGGATCGACGACCTCTGCGATGCCCTGCGCGCGATGTCGGCCGACGTGGTGATCATCAGCCCGGAAGCCGGCCTCTCGCTCGTACCGCCCACCCCCGCCGGACGGGTGTTCCAGGACCTGCTCGGGACCCTCAACGTCCGGGTCGCCGAGGTCTGCGAGCGCGTCGATCTCGTCGTCGCCGGCCGGGTCCTCAACCTCCCCGCCGGAGCACCCGCCGACGAGGCCGTGAGCCCGCACGTGACCGACGCGGACCCGACCGGGAACGCGGGCCAGGCGTCGGCCACCCCGGCATCGGACACCCCGACGACGACTCCGTCCGACGACCCGACCGCGACGCCTCCGAGCACGGCGGCGGCTGCGGTGGCAACCACTTTCGGCACAGCACCCGAACCTGTTGCGGGCGTAGGCGTCTCGGAGCGGCCCCGGCCCGACCCCACGGATGCCGAGGTGTTCGCGCCGATCGCGCCACCGGACGAGGCGGTTGCGCAGGACGCGCGGAAACGGCAGGCGGTACTCACCAAGCCGCCGGGGTCGCTGGGCCGCGTCGAGGAGATCGGCGTCTGGATCGCCGCCTGCCAGGGGCAGTGTCCGCCCGCGCCACTCACCTCCCCCACCGTCGTCGTCTTCGCCGGCGATCACGGTGTCGCACGCGGCGGGGTGTCGGCGTTCCCACCCGAGGTGACCGCGCAGATGGTCGCCAACATCGCCGCGGGCGGTGCCGCGGTGAACGTGATGGCAGGCCGTGTCGGCGCCGCGGTGAAGGTCGTCGACATGTCCGTCGACGCCGACACCCCGCCGGAACTGTCGCGGTACAAGGTCCGTCGCAGCAGCGAAGACCTCCGCACCACCGACACCATCAGCCTCGCCGAGGCACGCGAGGCGCTGGCCGCCGGCCGCGCCATCGCCGACGACCTCGTCGATTCGGGCACCGACCTGCTCATCGCCGGCGAGATGGGCATCGGCAACACCACCCCGGCGACCGTCCTCATCGGCGCGCTGACCCGGCGCGAGCCGGTCGAGATCGTCGGCCGCGGCACCGGCGTCGACGACGCCGGATGGATGCGGAAGACGGCCGCGATCCGAGACGGAATGCGTCGCGCGCGCAAGGTCATCCACGACCCCCTCGCGCTGCTCGCCGCCGTCGGCGGCGCCGATCTCGCCGCCACCGTCGGCTTCCTCGCCCAAGCGGCGCTGCGTCGGACGCCGGTCATTCTCGACGGCGTGGTGATCACCGCCGCGGCGATGGTCGCCAACGAACTCGCACCGGGCGCGATGCGCTGGTGGATCGCCGGACACCGATCGGTCGAACCCGCCCATCAGATCGCGCTCGACCACCTCGATCTCGTTCCGGTACTCGACCTCTCGATGCGCCTGGGCGAAGGCAGCGGTGCCGTCCTGGCTCTGCCGATCGTGCAGTCGGCAGCAGACCTGCTCGGCTCGATGGCCACCTTCGACGAGGCGGGGGTGTCCGACCGGGAGGACGAGCACGCCAGCGTCGAGACGACCTGACGCCGAACCGATCTGAGATGATCTCGCCGATCCGGGCGCTGCGAACCGCGTTCAGCTGGCTCACGGTGGTACCCGTCGGTGGTCACGTAGGCGCTTCCGCACCCGACCGGGAGCTGGGAGCGGCGGTCATGGCGTCGGTCCCGGCGATCGGCGCCGCCCTGGGCGCGGCGTCGGCGGGACTGGCTTTCGGGCTCGCGCAGACCGACCTCCCGGCGCTCACGGCGGGCGTGCTGATCGTCGTGCTGCTCGGCGTCGCCACCCGGGGCATGCACCTCGACGGGCTCGCCGACACCGCGGACGGACTCGGGTGTTACGGGACGCCCGATCGTGTCACCGAGGTCATGCGCAGCGGCACCGTCGGACCGTTCGGCGTCGCGACGCTGGTCCTCACGCTCGCCGTGCAATCAACCGGGTTCGCCGCACTCACCGATCAGTGTCGTTGGTATGAGCTCGCTTTCGCGATCGCGCTCGGGCGGCTCGGCGCAGTCGTCGGCACCCGGCGGTCCCTGGAACCGGCCCACCCCAACGGTTTCGGCGCCTTGGTCGCGGGGACCCAGCGCACCTCGGTCGCCGCGTGGTTCGTCGTGGCCCTGCTCGCAACCGTGCCGCTCGGACTGTCCGCCAACGAAATCGACGGCGGCCACGTCGAGGTGGCCGCCGTCGTCCAGGGGTGTGCGATCGTGCTGGCCGTGACCGCCTTCGCATGGTGGTTCACGAGGCACTGCGCTCGCCGGATGGGTGGGATGACCGGCGACGTGCTGGGCGCGACCATCGAACTCGGGGTCGCGATCGGCGTCGTCGGCCTCCTGCTCTGAGGCGTCGTGGCGCCGCTCAGCGGCGGTAGAGCTCGGTCATCCACCCGTGGGTGTCGGCGAAGGTCCCGCGCTGGATGCCGGTCAGGGTGTCACGCAACGCCTGCGTCACCTCACCGGTCTCACCGTTGTTGATGGTGTAGTCCTCGCCCTCACCCTTGACCCGGCCGACCGGGGTGATGACCGCGGCGGTGCCACAGGCGAACACCTCGGTGATGTCGCCCGACGCCACGCCCTTGCGCAGCTCCTCGGTGGTGATCTTGCGTTCCTCGACCTCGAAGCCGGCATCGGTGGCCAGCGTCAGCAGCGACGAACGGGTGATGCCGGGCAGCAGTGAGCCCGACAACTCGGGGGTCACCAGCCGGGCGTCGGCGCCCGAGCCGAACACGAAGAACAGATTCATGCCGCCCATCTCCTCGATGAAACGGCGTTCGATCGCGTCGAGCCACACGACCTGGTCGCACCCCTGCTCGGTGGCCTGCCGCTGGGCGAGGAACGCGGCGGCGTAGTTGCCACCGCACTTGGCGAATCCGGTGCCGCCCGGTGCCGCCCGGACATACTCGGTGGACAGCCAGACACTCACCGGCTTGATCCCACCGGCGAAGTAGGCGCCCGCCGGCGAGGCGATGACCGAGTAGATGTAGCTGGAGGACGGGGCGTTGACGCCGAGGCTGGCCTGCGACGCGAACATGAACGGACGGAGGTAGAGCGCCTCTTCGCCGCCGGCGGCGGGCACCCACTCGTTGTCGGCCTCGAGCAGCGCCTTGAGCGAGGCGATGAAATCCTCGACCGGCAGCGCGGGCATCGCGAGCCGCTCCGCGCTGCGCTGGAGACGCGCGGCGTTCGCCTCGGGGCGGAACGCGGCGATCGAACCGTCCGGCTGCCGATAGGCCTTGAGCCCCTCGAACACCTCTTGGCCGTAGTGCAGAACCGTGGCCGCGGGGTCGAGGGCGATCGGACCGTACGGCTTCACCGTGGCGTTGTGCCAACCCACCCCTGCGTCGTAATCGATCATCACCATGTTGTCGGTGAAGTGGCGCCCGAATCCGGGGGCGGACAGGATCTCCGCGCGCCGGCCCTCAGACACCGGGTGCGGATGCTCGGTACGGTTGAACTCCAAGGTCATCACGCCATCGTACCGCCGGGCACAAAAGCATTTCCCGGCCCGGTCGGCTGACCCCCGGGGCTGCGTGGGACGTCGCGCGAGGGCCCGCAGGTCACACGTGCGACGGCACGAACGGCGGGATCACGACCTCGCACGCCAGGTCCCGCCCGCGGACGTCGACGACGACCTCGTCGCCTTTGCGCACCCCGGACGCCGTATCGAGCAGCGCCAGTGCGATGCCCTGTTTGAGGGTGGGCGAGAACGTCCCCGACGTACAGGTGCCGATCTGCTGGTCCTTCCCCGCCAGGCGGACCACGCACCCCGCACGCGGCACCCCGCGGCCGGTCGCCCGCAACCCGTACAGACGACGCGTCGGTCCGGCCTCCTTCTCGGCGAGTAGGGCGTCGCGTCCGAAGAACGACGGCTTGTCCCAGCCGACCGCCCAACTCGACCGCGCCTGCACCGGCGAGATGTCGGGCCCCAGCTCGTGGCCGTGCAGCGCATATCCCATCTCGGTGCGCAGGGTGTCCCGTGCGCCCAGGCCGGCGGGCAACCCGCCGGCCGCCGTGATCGCTTCCAGCAGGACGTCGAACACCGCACCCGCATCGTCCCACCGCGGCACGATCTCGTACCCGCGTTCACCGGTGTATCCGGTGCGGCACACGCGGACCGGTGCCACGCCGTCGGCGGTCGTCAGGTCGGCGTCGGCGAACGCCATGTACTCCATGTCGGCGGGCAGTCCCAACCCGGCAAGGATCTCGGGCGACTTCGGGCCCTGCACCGCGAGCACGGCCAGGTCACGGTGCTGGTCGGTGATCGAGATC
The DNA here is from genome assembly GCF_042672305.1 of Gordonia sp. NPDC127522. NCBI lineage: Bacteria > Bacillati > Actinomycetota > Actinomycetes > Mycobacteriales > Gordoniaceae > Gordonia > Gordonia sp. NPDC127522. The sequence goes on along the minus strand of NZ_JBHXVK010000006.1, from coordinate 39,602 downwards.
CCTTCCGGCGCAATCGCTTGCAGCTGGGCGACCACGGACGCGGTGTTCGCCGCATTGGGCACCAGGAAGACCTCGTCCTCGCCGACGAGGTAGGCGATCAGGTCGTCGACGACACCACCGGAGTCGTTGCAGCACAACGTGTATTGCGCCTTGCCCGGCACGATCTTGCCGAGGTCGTTGGTGAGCGTCGAGTTGACGAAGGCCGCCGCACCTTCGCCGGACACCAGCGCCTTGCCGAGGTGGCTGACGTCGAAGATGCCCACGCTCTCCCGCACCGCGGCGTGCTCGGCGACCGTGCCGGAGTACGACACCGGCATGTTCCAGCCGCCGAACTCGGCGAAGGTGGCCCCCAGTGCGGCATGACGGTCGGCGATCGGCCCGGCGAGGAGTTCACTCATGCCGTCCACGCTATCGGGCGACCCCGCCGGCCGAGCACGGACGCGGCGTTCGTCTGCACGTCCTCCCACTGGGACTCGGCGCCGCCGGAGCTGTGGCAGAGTTGACCGGGTGAGCAAGAACGACACCGTCGACCGCACGCGCGGCCCCGAACTCGAACTGTCCACCTCGATCGGCAAGGACGACTCCGCCCTGGTCATTGGCCTGATCAGCGCCTCGTCCCCCGACGACGCCGAGAATGCCGACCCCACAGCCGAACCGACCCTCGCCATCGGCGACGGCATCCTCGACGACGCCCAGGCCGCCGCCATCACCGCCGCTCTCACCGCCCTCGGCGCGACCGGGTCCCACGGCGAGGTCACCCGGACCGCGGCTCCGGAGTCGCTGCCCGTCGACATCGTCGTCGCCGTCGGCCTGGGCGATGCCGACAACCTCGACGACGCCGACCAGGTCCGGCAGGCCGCCGGTGTCGTCGCCCGCGAACTGGACGGGCACGAGTCGGTCGCCACCACGCTCTCGGCCGTCGACCTGGCTGCCGCCGCCGAGGGACTGTTCCTCGGCGCCTATCGGTTCGACGAGTTCCGTTCGGACAAGTCGAAGCCCAAGAAGACTCCGCCGCAACGCATCACACTGCTGGTCGAATCGAAGTCCAAGGAGGCCAAGGCCGCTGTGGAGCGCGCGGTCGCCGTGGCCGACTCGGTGGCGATCGCCCGCGACTTCGTCAACACCCCGCCGAGCCACCTGTATCCCGAGGAGTTCGCCGCCCGCGCCCGCACCCTCGGCAGCAAGGCCGGACTCAAGGTCGAGATCCTCGACGACAAGCAGCTGGAGGCGCAGGGTTACGGCGGGATCATCGGCGTCGGCAAGGGCTCGTCCCGGCTGCCGCGCCTCGTCCGGCTGACCCACACCGCGAAGAAGTCGCCGAAGAAGGTCGCGCTCGTCGGCAAGGGCATCACCTTCGACACCGGCGGTATCTCGATCAAACCCGCCGCCAACATGGACGCCATGACCTCGGACATGGGCGGCGCGGCCGCGGTCATCGCGGCGACGATCCTGGCCGCCCGGCTCGATGTCGACGTGACGGTGATCGCCACCGTCCCCATGGCCGAGAACATGCCGTCGTCGACTGCGCAGCGCCCGGGCGACGTGCTCACCCAGTACGGCGGCCGCACGGTCGAGGTCCTCAACACCGACGCCGAGGGACGGCTGATCCTCGCCGATGCCATCGTGCGGGCCTGCGAGGACGATCCCGACTATCTCATCGACACCGCGACCCTGACCGGCGCCCAGATGGTGGCACTCGGCACCCGGACACCGGGCGTCATGGGCACCGACGGGTTCCGCGACCGGGTCGCGGCCCGGTCGGCCGATGTAGGTGAGAACGCCTGGGCGATGCCGCTCCCGGCCGAGCTGCGCGCAGACCTGAAGTCCCGCGTCGCGGACCTGGCGAACGTGACCCCCCACCGCTGGGGCGGGATGCTCGCCGCGGGCATCTTCCTGAAGGAGTTCGTGCCCGAGGACGTGCAGTGGGCCCACATCGACATCGCCGGGCCCGCCTTCAACACCGGCGGCCCGTGGGGTTACACGACGAAGGGCGGTACGGGCGTCCCCGTCCGGACCATCGCGGCCGTGCTCGAGGACATCGCCGCAAACGGCTGAGAACACCTTCGGCGAGCCGCGGCCGAGACCGGTGCCGCGGCCGCCGGAGAATCGTTACCGACGAGTACGAGCCGAACCGAGTCGGCGGCTCACCGTACGGGTAGGGTTGGCCGCGGGGATGAGCGGCTGATCCGCCACTCATCTGCGCGGTCTTCCACCGCCTCCCGACCCCCGTGCCCACGGCGCACACACCACTGGGCATCACCTACAGACCACCACGTCGAGTTCAGGAGTTCACAACGATGGCCTTCTCCGTCCAGATGCCCGCCCTTGGTGAAAGTGTCACCGAGGGGACAGTCACCCGGTGGCTGAAGGAGGAGGGCGACACCGTCGAGGCCGACGAGCCGTTGCTCGAGGTGTCGACCGACAAGGTGGACACCGAGATCCCCGCCCCCACTTCGGGTGTGCTGACCAAGATCATCGCGCAGGAGGACGACGTCGTCGAGGTCGGCGGCGATCTCGCCCTGATCGGTGACGCCGACGAGGCCGGTTCCGACGACTCCGGTTCGGACGATTCCGATTCCGGCGCCGCGGGCGGCGACGAGCCGACCGAGGCCGCCCCCGAGCCCGAGCCCGAGCAGGCCGCCGAGGAGCCCTCCGTCGACGAGGACGCGCCCGCCGAGAAGCCCACCGCCGACACCGGCTCGGGCTCGGCCGAGGGCACCGACGTGCTCATGCCCGAACTCGGCGAGTCGGTCACCGAGGGCACGGTCACCAACTGGCTGAAGGCCGTCGGCGACGAGGTCGCCGCCGACGAACCCCTGCTCGAGGTCTCCACCGACAAGGTCGACACCGAGATCCCCTCGCCGGTCGCCGGCACCCTGCTCGAGATCCTCGCGCAGGAGGACGACGTGATCGAGGTCGGCGGCAAGCTCGCCGTCATCGGTGATGCCTCGGCGGCTCCGTCGAAGAAGAAGCCCGAACCGGAACCCGAACCGGAGCCCGAGCCCGAGCAGGAGTCCGCGCCGGAGCCGGAGTCCGAGCAGGCGCCTGCCCCCGAGGGAGAGCAGAAGCCGCAGCCGAAGGCCCAGGAGTCCAAGGCACCCGAGCCCAAGGCACAGGCCGCGGAGAAGTCCGACCCGCCGACCGTCGAGTCGACCCCGTACGTGACGCCGCTGGTGCGCAAGCTCGCCGCGGAGAACAACATCGACCTGAACGCCATCAAGGGCACCGGTGTCGGTGGCCGCATCCGCAAGCAGGACGTGCTCGCCGCGGCCGAGGAGGCCAACGCCCCGGCGCAGGAGTCCGCCCCGGCTGCCAAGCCCGCGGCATCGTCGGCACCGGCCGCGTCGTCGGGCTCGCCGGAGATCCGGCCCGAGCTCGCCGAGCTGCGCGGGACGACGCAGAAGATCAACCGCATCCGTCAGATCACCGCGAAGAAGACTCGCGAGTCGCTGCAGCAGAGCGCACAGCTCACCCAGGTCTTCGAGGTCGACATGACCCGCATCGCCGGACTCCGCAAGGCGGCGAAGGAGAGCTTCAAGGCGTCCGAGGGCGTCAACCTGACGTACCTGCCGTTCATCGCGAAGGCCGTCGTGGAGGCGCTGAAGGCGCATCCCAATGTCAACGCGTCGATCGACGAGGACAAGAAGGAGATCACCTACTACGACAAGGTGCATCTCGGCATCGCCGTCGACACCCCGCAGGGGCTGCTGTCGCCGGTCATCCACAACGCCGACGACCTGTCGATCGCCGGTCTGGCCCGCGCCATCGCCGACATCGCATCCCGGGCGCGCTCCAACGGCCTCAAGCCCGACGAGCTCGCCGGCGGCACGTTCACCATCACCAACATCGGCAGCCAGGGCGCGCTGTTCGACACCCCGATCCTGGTGCCGCCGCAGGCGGCGATGCTGGGCACCGGCGCAATCGTCAAGCGCCCGGTCGTCATCACCGGTGAGGACGGTTCGGAGTCGATCGCGGTGCGGTCGATGTCCTACCTGCCGCTGACCTACGATCACCGTCTGATCGACGGCGCCGACGCGGGACGCTTCCTCACCACGGTGAAGAAGCGTCTCGAAGAGGCCGCCTTCGCCGCGGACCTGGGCCTCTAGCCCAGATCTGCTTCAGACGGCACACCGAGGACACAGAATGCGCATCGCCGTCGCCGGATCATCGGGGCTCATCGGCAACGCCCTGGTCAACTCGCTGCGCGCGGCGGGCCACACGGTCACACGTCTGGTCCGCCGCGAGGCACGCGCCGATGACGAGTTCAGCTGGGATCCCGAGACGATCGGCGTCCCGCCGGAGAGTCTCGACGGCGTCGAGGCGGTGGTCTCGCTGGGTGGCGTGGGAGTCGGCGACGGTCGCTGGACCGGCCGGTTCAAACAGGAACTCCGGGACTCGCGGATCACCCCCACCGAACTGCTCGCCGAGGCCGTCCGCGATCTCGGCATCCCGACGTTCGTGAGTGCCAGCGCCACGGGCTATTACGGGAACACCGGTCGCCACGCCGCGGTCGAGACCGACGGCCCCGGCGAGGGATTCCTCGCCGACCTGGTCGTCGACTGGGAGCGCGCCGCCACCGCCGGCGTCGGCGCGGACACGCGTCTGGTCCTGCTCCGCACGGCGCCGGTCCTCAGCACCCAGGGCGGCCTGCTGGGCAAACTCCGGCCGTTGTTCAAGCTCGGGCTCGGCGGACCGATAGGCGACGGCAAGCAGTACTTCTCGTGGATCAGCCTGATCGACGAAATCCGCGCCATCGAGTTCCTCCTCGACTCCGACGTGTCCGGACCGGTGAACCTGAGTTCGCCGGGCGCCGTCCCGTTCGGTGAGTTCACCTCGGCTCTGGGCCGGGCCGTGCACCGCCCGACGATCCTGCAGGTACCCGCCTTCGCGGCGCGTCGGGTCGGCGGCGAGATGGCCGAGGAAATGATTCTGTTCAGTCAGCGCGTTACACCCAAGGTGCTGACCGATCACGGATTCACCTTCACCCATCCCGGTGTCGACGAGGCCCTCGCCTACGCCACCGGGACCACCGGTCATGACTGAGCGTCCGATCCGCGGGAGTGCCGAACCGGTCGAGGTCCGCCATCTCGGCGTCGTCGACTACCAGACGGCCTACGACCTGCAGCACGGCCTGGCGACCGACCGCGCCGACGGCGTCCTGGACCACGATGTGCTGCTCCTGCTGGAGCATCCGTCCACGTACACGGCGGGCAAGCGCACGGAGGACGCCGACCGGCCCACCAACGGGGCGCCGGTCATCGACGTCGACCGCGGCGGCCGGATCACCTGGCACGGACCGGGACAACTCGTCGGCTATCCGATCGTGAAGCTCGCCGAGCCGCTCGACGTCGTCGAGTACGTCCGTCGCCTCGAGGCGGCCCTCATCTCGGTGTGCGCCGGTCTCGGCGTGACCACCGGCCGCGTCGAAGGACGTTCGGGCGTGTGGATCACCGACGACGCCGGTGAACGCAAACTCGGACAGATCGGTATCCGCGTGGCACGCGGGGTGGCCCTGCACGGCTTCGCACTCAACATCGACCCCGACATGTCGGCGTTCGAGGCGATCGTCCCCTGCGGGATCGCCGACGCCGGGGTCACGTCCCTGGCGCGCGAACTCGGGCGGCCGTTGTCGGTGGCCTCTCTGCTCGACGTCACCGCCGATGCCGTGCTCACCGCGCTCGACGCCACTGCGAGCCCGGTCGCGTCGGCACAATCATTTCCATCCACAACTGCGAGCGTAGGATCGATCCAGTGACCGCGTCCCCCATCCCCCCCGGACCCGGTGCCCCCGAAGCCACACCCTCGGCCTCGGCATCCGCACCACAGACCCCGACCCCGGCCCCCGAGGGCCGTAAGCTGCTCCGCCTCGAGGTGCGCAACGCGCAGACCCCCATCGAGCGCAAGCCGGAGTGGATCCGTACCCGCGCGACGATGGGCCCGGAGTTCACCGAACTGAAGGGCCTGGTCAAGCGCGAGGGTTTGCACACCGTCTGCGAAGAGGCCGGCTGCCCCAACATCTATGAATGCTGGGAAGACCGCGAGGCGACGTTCCTCATCGGCGGCGAGCAGTGCACCCGACGCTGCGACTTCTGCCAGATCGACACCGGCAAGCCCGCCGAACTCGACCGCGACGAACCCCGCCGCGTCGCCGAGAGCGTCCAGGCGATGGGTCTGCGCTACTCGACGATCACCGGCGTCGCCCGCGACGACCTGCCCGACGAGGGTGCCTGGCTCTACGCCGAGACCGTCCGCGCGATCCACCGCCTCAACCCGGGCACCGGTGTGGAGAACCTCATCCCGGACTTCCACGCCAAGCCCGATCTGCTGGCCGAGGTCTTCGACGCCCGGCCCGAGGTACTGGCGCACAACCTCGAGACCGTGCCGCGTATCTTCAAGCGCATCCGCCCGGCCTTCCGCTACGAGCGGTCTCTCGAAGTCCTCACCGCCGCACGTGATTTCGGCTTGGTGACGAAGTCGAACCTCATCCTCGGGATGGGCGAGACCCCGCAGGAGGTGCAGTCGGCGATCGTGGATCTGCACGAGGCGGGCTGCGACATCCTGACCATCACGCAGTACCTGCGTCCCTCGCCGCGGCATCATCCGGTCGAGCGGTGGGTCAAGCCCGAGGAGTTCGTCGACCACTCCGAGTTCGCCGAAGAAGTCGGATTCGCCGGCGTCATGGCGGGTCCGCTGGTGCGGTCGTCGTACCGAGCGGGCCGCCTGTATGCGCAGGCGATGGCCCATCACGGTCGCGAGATCTCACCGGCTCTCGCGCACCTGGCGGCCGAGGGATCGGCCAGCCAGGAGGCCTCCAGCCTGATGGCACGCCTCGCCCGCTGACGCCCCGCGCGTCCGGTGATTATCGGACGGTCACCCGATGCCCCGATCGCTCGATCCACGGACGTAAACTGGCCTCATGGCAAAGGCGCAGGTGAGCAAAGAGGTCAAGGCCGAGAAGAAGAAGGCCCGTAAGGCCGCATCGAAGGAACGGCGCCAGCAGCTCTGGCAGGCCTTCCAGATGCAGCGCAAGGAAGACAAACGACTCATCCCCTACATGGTGGGTGTCATCGTCCTGTCGATCGCGGTCTTCACCGCTCTCGGATTCGTCCTCGGTTCGCCGTGGCTGCTGATCCCGCTCGGCGTGGTGCTGGGCATCCTCGGCGCCTTCATCCTGTTCGGCCGCCGCGTCCAGAAGAACGTGTACACCAAGGCCGAGGGACAGCCCGGCGCCGCCGGATGGGCACTGGGCAACATGCGCGGGCAATGGCGGGTCAAGCAGGCCGTGGCCGGCACCTCCCAGCTCGACGCCGTGCACCGCGTCATCGGCAAGCCGGGCATCATCCTGGTCGCCGAGGGCTCCCCGACCCGCATCAAGTCGCTGCTCGGCCAGGAGAAGAAGAAGGTCGCGCGGGTCGTCGGCGACACCCCGATCTACGAGATCATGGTCGGCAACGACGACGGCCAGGTCCCGCTGTCGAAGCTCGAGCGGCACCTCAACAAGCTGCCCAGCAACATCGACCGCAAGCGGATGGAGACCTTGGAAGGCCGGCTGTCCGCCCTCGGCAGCAAGGCCCCCGGCCCCGGCATGCCGAAGGGTCCCCTGCCCGCGAACGCCAAGATGCGCAGCATGCAGCGCACGGCGCGCCGCCGCGGCTGACGCTTCCGCGTGGCCCGACTCAACCCATACGGGTCATCGTCGGTAATGAGCGACCCGAGCGCGTCTCAAGGACGAAAAGATACGGCCCCACGATCTGCACGTCGACGTCGTCCGCGTCTCGCGTCTCTTTCAACCGCCACGCCTGCTCACCGCTCTGCGGGTCATAGGCAACCAACGCCCGCGGGCCGGGTTCGTCTTGCTCCCCGTCTCCTTCGAAGATCAGGCGTGTGCCGTCAAAGGCCTTGTACCGCTGGTGAGTGCTCATCGGGATCGTTGCCCCGGCGACGCCGGAAGCGGCCTCGATGAAAGTCCACCGGTAGCCGACATCGGCCAGCGCCTGCACGCCGACGTAGCGGCCACCCAGGAGGGAGACGTCGTCGACGATGTTGCCCTCGACGGACCAGAGCAGCTTCCCGTTCACGGTGGACACTGCGCCGGCGATCGGGCGGTCGGATTTGTTCTCGCCCTGGACGGGCAACAATGCGCCCTCGGTCGCGGTCGGGCGCCCGTTCGGGAGTTCGAGATCCGCCAACAGGCCGTGTTCGATACCCTGCCGATCGAAGAGCCTCAGGGATCGGCGCGGATAAACGGTGTGACTGACCGCAAAACCGGTTCCCGTCGCCGCGACCCTGATCCAGGTGTTCGCACTTCCCTGCGCGTCATCATCATCGGCCGCGCCTCCCGGTCCGCGAAGTTCGTCGTCGGCGGCGGAGTCGTAGAGGACGTCGCCGGTAGGCAGCGACAGGACTCGAACTCCTGCTTCGCTGTCGCCGACGACAATTACGTCGCCGGCCTCGGACAACGCCGGGTCACCTATCTGCTCCGGAAGCACCTGGGTCCACCGCTGTCGCCCGTCGGATTCGAACGCCGTCAGGGTGGTCGTGGCCCGATAGCTCACAGAGTCGTACAACACCGACGTGACCAGAAAGCCGTCTGCTGCGCGGACGATCTGGCTCCGGCCAGACCGCACGGTCGCGGTCGCCGAGACCGCGCCCGTGGCAGCCTCGAGAAACGCCACTTCGGTCTGTCGGTCACTCACCGAGGCGACACAGGCGAGTCGTCGGTCCCGACTCAACGCGCAATCACTGGCCAGGAACGTTGACGGGTTGCGCCACAGCGCTCTTCCGTTCGTCTGGTCGAGCGCCACGACCCCGCCTGCCGACGTGAGGTCCGATGACGCACCAGCGATGACCATCCGGTCGTCGGCGGCGAGGGGAATCACGTACGTCGCGGGTTCCGGCGAGCCGAGAGCGAGTTCCTCCGACGTTTCCCACAGCGGTTCGGGTTGCGTGGGTAAGGCGCGGATGACCGGGTCCTCGTCGTGCTCCCCCGTCGGCGCACCGAGCACGGTACCCGATCCTTCGACCGTGCGTGGTACCGCCAGCGTCACGGTCAGCACAGTCGCGAGCGCGAGCGTCCCGAGTACGAGGATCGCCAGTCCGGTCGTCGTACCGGTTCCGCGACGGGCCCTCGGGGATCGCGAGGGCGGCATTCCGACCGAGTGATGGTCGCCTGGGTACGGCCGGGTCAAGGCTTCGCATCCAGCAGACGAAGCGAACCCGACTCGCCGGCCACACCGGTGATGACTTGAAAGAGGTACGGTCCGACGAAACGGTATTCGCGCTCGCCGTCCGGGTTTCCAAGCGTCCATACCTCACGTCCGCTCGACAGTTCGTAGGCGACCATCTTCGGGACACCGTAGTTCGAACCGAACCTGTCTGCGAAGACGGCCCGAACTCCGTCGAAAGCAAGGAGACGGTTGTTCCCGGCGGCCATGGTCGTCGCGCTCTGCGGTTTGTCGAGGTCGAGGACCACCCATTCCTCGGAGTTGCTGCCGGTCGTCTCAGAACCGGCCACATACTGCTCACCCAATAGTTCGGTACCGAGAAGGCTGCCGGCGAACGCCGTCAGAGCGACGACCTCGAGCGTCTCCAATGAGGCGGCACCGATGGCCTGACGGTTGTCCACATCGGTTCCGGTGACGGGGATGAGGTCTCCTTCTGAACCGGACGGCGCGAAGGGCAGGACGACGCCGTCGATCGCGCCGCGTAGGGTGCCGCTGTCGTCATAGACGGTGGTGGTACGGGCGCTCGTCAGGATGCTGACCGCGAAGCCGGGCCGGGCCACGGCGACCTGGATGATGGCCGACCCGCCCGGACCACCGTGGGGCTCGAGGTCCCGGGCGGAGTCGTACAGCACAGTTCCACTGTCGAGGGCGTACACCCGCGCTCCGCGCTTGTAGTCAGAGACCGCCACCACGTTGCCGGACTCGGACAGTTCCGGATCGGATAGCCCCACGGGAGGACGCTGCACCCAGGAACGCGAACCGTCGGAACTGAACCAGTTCAAGGTCGCCGCATAAACGGCCTCGGTTTCGACGAACCGCCGGCTCGTGACGAGGAAGCCGTTACCTGCGGAGGCGAGGGTCGGGTCTTGTGGACCGTCTGCGATCTCGAACGATTTCGTCGCCGTCACCGCACCGGTGCCGACCGCGATGAACCCGAGATCGACGGTGCTCGGCGCACTCCCGCGACGGAGGCAGGCGAGTCTGCCATCGCGGCTGAGAGCGCAGGTCTCGGCTCGAAACGCCGACGTCTCGGGCCAGAGTTGCCTGCCGTCCGCAGCGTCGAAGGCCATCAGTTCGGTGACGGATGCGCTCGTGGGACCGCCGACGACGATCTGCCGATCAGCTGCGAGCACCGTCGGCACCCGGGTGGTGTCCGGGGTTCGCAGCCCGGCGATGTCAGACATGTCCGCCGACCACCGCGGGGTCGGGGTGGTTGCCAGGGGGTCGACATCGGGATACCTGTCGTCGGCCGCGCTGCGGTCCGCGGTCGTCGCGCTGTCTGCCACCACCGCGGCGTGCCCGTCAACAGACCGAGGCACCGCCAGAGTGACGATCACCCCCATCGCAACGATCACCGTGCCCATGAAAAGGGCCACGACGGCCCCCGACTTCCCCCGCATGCGACCACTAAATCACAGCGACGATGACCATCCCGCCCCTAGTTCCACAGCGAATCGATAGGCGTATGGAGAACGAGCTGCCGCCCCGGGTCAGCGGGTCCGGACGAGCGCGGTGCCGGTTGCGCGGTCGTGCAGAGCGCGTCCGTTGTAGTCGTTGATCAGGGCCGGGACCAGGAAGATCATCAGCAGCTGGCGGAAGAAGGCCCGGACGATCCCGACCGCCGCCGGGCTCTGCTCGCCGGTCGCTTCGGCGGTGTTGCGCTCGACGCCGTAATCCACACGCGCCACGCGCATCCCGATGACGAGCTGGCCCGGGGTGAACCCGAACAGCGTCACCGCGAAGATGCCCATGACGAACCACACGCCCATCTGCGCGGTGCCCAGATGCGGCGAGTTGAAGCCACCGAAGAACGCCATCGCGAGCCCGCCGGCGATCAGCCAGTCGACGAGCAGGCCGGCCACCCGCGGCCAGCCGGTGGCCAGCGACCCGGGACCGCTCTGCGGTAGGCCGAGATCCTGTCCCCGGTACTCGTTGTCCACGCCGTTCTCGGGACCGATCTGCGGTCCCGACAGCCAGGAACCCGTGACTCGTCCCATCGGTGATGACTCCTCTCACGCGACCGCGCAACCCCCTCGGTCCGCGTCGTCGCCGCACTGGGAACCATCGTAGTCGCTGGTTGTCGTGACCCGTCCCGCCCGTTGGCACCTGCCGCTAGGGTTGGGATGCGCCGAGTGCGACGGCCCCCGATCACGCTGTGTAGCCAACACCACTGCGCGTGTAACACGGGGGAAACACGGACTTGACGCATGGGCAACTTCGCCTCCATACGGTTGCCGCTGAGATCCGCTGCTGTTTCTCAGTGGCGGATGTGGCGTGTCCCCATACACGGACCACCGATCACGAAGGAGTCACCGCACGGTGTACAGCAGTAAAGAAGAACTACTCGAGGGCATCAAGAAGGAAGGTGTCGAGTACGTCGACATCCGTTTCTGCGACCTGCCCGGTGTCATGCAGCACTTCTCGATCCCCGCGTCGGCCTTCGACGAGGACGTCTTCGAGGACGGGCTGGCGTTCGACGGATCGTCGGTGCGTGGCTTCCAGTCGATCAACGAGTCGGACATGATGCTGCTGCCCGACCCGGCCACCGCGCGGATCGATCCGTTCCGCAAGGCCAAGACGATGAACCTCAGCTTCTTCGTCCACGACCCGTTCACCCGCGAGGCCTACAGCCGCGACCCGCGCAACGTCGCCCGCAAGGCCGAGGACTACCTCGCCTCCACCGGCGTCGCCGACACCTGCTTCTTCGGTGCCGAGGCCGAGTTCTACATCTTCGACTCGGTGTCCTTCGGTTCCGAGATGAACGGCACCTTCTACGAGGTCGAGTCCGAGTCCGGCTGGTGGAACACCGCGTCGCCGACCGATCCCGACGGCAGCCCGAACCTCGGCTACAAGGTCCGCCCGAAGGGTGGGTACTTCCCCGTCGCACCGTACGACCACTACGTCGACCTGCGTGACGAGATGTCCACCAACCTGCAGAACTCGGGCTTCGAGCTCGAGCGCGGCCACCACGAGGTCGGCACTGCGGGCCAGGCGGAGATCAACTACAAGTTCAACACGCTGCTCCACGCAGCCGATGACGTGCAGCTGTTCAAGTACATCATCAAGAACACCGCATGGCAGAACGGCAAGTCGGTCACCTTCATGCCGAAGCCGCTCTTCGGCGACAACGGTTCGGGCATGCACGCCCACCAGTCGCTGTGGAAGGACGGCAAGCCGCTGTTCCACGACGAGGCCGGTTACGCGGGCCTGTCGGACCTGGCGCGCTACTACATCGGTGGCATCCTGCACCACGCACCGTCGCTGCTGGCGTTCACCAACCCGACCGTGAACTCCTACAAGCGTCTGGTGCCGGGCTACGAGGCCCCGATCAACCTGGTCTACAGCCAGCGCAACCGGTCGGCCTGTGTGCGTATCCCGATCACCGGCAACAACCCGAAGGCCAAGCGCCTCGAGTTCCGTTGCCCGGACAGCTCGGGCAACCCGTACCTGGCGTTCGCCGCGATGATGATGGCCGGCCTGGACGGCATCAAGAACAAGATCGAGCCGCACGAGCCCGTCGACAAGGACCTCTACGAGCTCCCGCCGGAGGAGGCCAAGAGCATCCCGCAGGCCCCGACCTCGCTGGCCGCGGTCATCGACCGTCTCGAAGAGGATCACGAATACCTCACCGCCGGTGGCGTGTTCACCGAGGACCTCATCGAGACCTGGATCGCGCTGAAGCGTGAGAACGAGATCGAGCCGGTGCAGATCCGTCCGCACCCGTACGAGTTCTCGCTGTACTACGACTGCTGAGCCCAGGCTCCGACGTCGACTCGGCCCGCTCCGCGATCGCTCTCCGATCGCCGAGCGGGCCGTTTCGTTGTCGGCCGACTCGATCCATCAATCCGCGCGAGCAGCCGTGTCCGACCGTCCCGCCGTGCGACGATGAGCCGCATGGGCACACTGCTGACGTCCGACGAGTTCGAGATCCGCCTGCTGTTCGCGGAGTCGGTCCCGGAGGTGATGCAGTTCGTCCGCGACATGGTCAGGCAACGCGAGCCGATCGCCCTGGAACTCGAGGGATCGGCTCACCTCGTGAATCTGGCCAACGTCCGGCACTTCTCGCTGGTCGATCAGACGGCCGACGACGAGGCGCTGGACTCGGACGACCGCACCACGGTCGTCCTGTCCATCGCCGAAGCCAGAGAGTAGCGACGCCAAGCAGATCGCGCGTACGTCGCCGCGGGGCCGGCGGACCGTCAGTCGCCGGCGGCGATGATCACCTTGAGCGCGTGCTCGTCGGCCGCGTTGCCGAACGTGTCGTAGGCCTCGTCGAACTGGTCGAACGTGAACCGGTGGGTGATGAACTTCTCCGGGGAGATGTCGCCGCGTTCGATGCTCTCCAACAGTTCGGGTGCCGTGGTGGCATTCACCAGTCCCGTGGTGATCGTGAGGTTGTTGATCCAGTCCCGCTCGATCGGGAACGTCACGCTCTCGCCGTGTACGCCCACGTTGGCGACGTGACCGCCGGGACGTACGGAGTCGAGCGCGACGCCGAACGTCGCGGGCACGCCGACTGCCTCGATCGCGACGTCCACACCGAGTCCGCCTCGGCTGAGTTCCTTGAGTTGCGCGACGACGTCGCCGCCTGCGTTGACGTCGATCGTGTCGGTCGCGCCGAAGTCCCGGGACTGTTCGAGCCGGAACTTGTTGCCGTCCACCGCGATCACCTTCGACGCTCCGGCGGCCGCCGCCGTCATCACGGCGGCCAGGCCCACCGGCCCGACCCCGACGACGGCGACGACGTCGCCCTGCCCGACGGCGCCGTAGCGCACCCCGATCTCGTATCCGGTCGGCAGGATGTCGCTGAGCATCGTCCCTTGCTCCGGCGTCACCTTCGCGGGTAGCGGGATGAGACCGTTGTCGGCGAACGGGACCCGGACGTACTCGGCCTGGGTGCCGTCGATGAGGTGACCGAAGATCCAGCCGATGCCACCCACCGTCTGGCAGTGCGACGTCAGACCCGCTCGGCAGAACTCGCACGTTCCGCACTTGCTCACGCAGGACACGATCACGCGATCCCCGACCCGAACCCGCTCGCAGCCCGGACCGACCTCGGTGACCACTCCGACGCCCTCATGCCCGAGGATCCGCCCCGGCGTGACCGCCGGTACGTCGCCCTTGAGGATGTGCAGATCGGTTCCGCAGATGGTGGTCACCTCCATCTTGACGATGGCGTCCGTCGGCTCCTGCAGAACGGGGTCCGGAACGTCTTCCCACGCCTTCTGCCCGGGACCGTGATACACGAGAGCTTTCATCGCCGACTCCTGATGTGTGCGGGTGTCGCGCGCAGAATAAGCACGATCGCCGTCGCGATCCGTCTCACATTGAGACTTGTCCGACGGGTCCCGGGCCCATCGGGGCGCCGATCATCTCGTCCCGCGTCGACGCCGGGTGTGGCTCACTTGATGGCGACAGGGTTGACCGGCGAGCCGGTCGCCTCGTGGATCTTCAACGGCGCCGCCACGTAGAAGAACGCGTACGCACCGTCCTCGGCACAGTCCGCCGCGAGCTTCTCGAGGTCACAGATCTCGGTGAACGCCACGCCGAGATTTCGCATGAGTGCGTTGTGCAACACCAGGACCGCGCCGTTGTTCGGGTCGGTGGTCACCTCGTTGGCCATAGTGTCGGTCACGAGATTGGGGATCTCCATCTCGTGGAACCACGTCACGAGCTCCGGGGAGTAGACGAGCCCCGACTCGCAGAAGCCCCGGTAGAAGTCATCGCCCTTGTCGTAGAACAGTTGCAGGTGGTTCGTGCGGACCACCAGGATGTCGCGCGGCCGGATCGGGGTGCCCTGCTGCTCGGCACACGCGATCAGATCCTCGTGGGTGAAGGTCTCGTGTGGCTCGAGGTGGTCCTTGCCCCGGTGACGGGCCATGTCGAGGAGCACGGCACGGCCGGCGACCCCGCGCTCGGCGATCGGGGCGACGCTGGCCTTGGACAACCCGCCGACCGTCGTCTGGGCGTCGAAGCCGTTCCAGATCTTGCCGTCGTACCAGACGTGACCAAGCGCGTCGTACTGCGTCGACCCCTGCAGGGATGCGTAGAGCGTGTCGTCGGCGCAGTGCAGGCCGCCCGGGAACGCCGGCCCGTTGCCGTCTGCGTCCCAGTGTGATTCGTCGAGAACCATCTCGCGCACGGCAGGAGTACGGCCCGGCCACAACGGATCGCCCGCGGGGTCCCCGATCAGACGCTGAAGGGTGAACACCTTGCCCTGCTTGATCTGTGCGGCTCCGGCCAGAACCTGCGCCGCGGTCAGGTAGTTGAGACTGCCGACCTCGTCATCGGGCCCCCACCTGCCCCAGTTGGTCGGCGCGTCGGCGAGCAGTTCGGTGAGCTCGGGAACACGGGCGTCAGAAGCTCGGGCGTCGGGCATGGATCACCTTTCGGAGGCGCGGAACGTTCGCCGGGTGAATGCTCACGATGATCAGCTCAGCTGAGAGCTCATATGCGACCTGATCAAACCGATCTCGGAACCGGTCCATCTCGCTCCGTGAGTGGCCACCCTCACATGTGATCCATACCACTTTTGGGACCTGTTACTCTGCCGACTCACAAGGTACGACCGTAGTTTGGACCAATGACCCGTGATGTATATGTCGAAGACCTCGTACCCGGTGACCGCATCCGCCTGGAGGGCACCCCGCGAGTGGTTCGGACCACCAGTCGCGTCGACGACAACCAGCTGCGCATTGAACTCGTGAAGGGCCACGACGACCTGAGCGAGGTCGTCCTGGACCGCACCGTCAAGCTGCAGGTCAACTGACGCCTGATTCGACGATCCGACGTTCGGGCGGACCTATGGGTCAGGCCGCCCGGGCGCCGTCGAGATCACCGAACACCGCCTGATTGTGGTCGAAGGCCGCGATGGCCTCGTCGACGAGCCGTTCGATCCCTGTGGCGTCGAGCGGTAGCGCGTCGAGCCGCGCCCGGTAGGAGTCCTTGTAGCGCTTGAGCTTGTCGATCTCGTCGAACGAGTAGAAACTCAGCGCCGCGTCCTCGACCCCGTAATGCTCTCGCATGCGGTGGGCCACCACCTGGCCACCGCTGAGGTCGCCGAGATAGCGCGTGTAGTGATGAGCCACGTAGCGCGCCGGGTCGGTGCGGGTTGATTCGATCGCCGCCACATACCGCGCCACTGCCGGCAGCGGCGACGCCGTCGACGGGTCGATGCCGAAGGAGGCGAGGTCGGCGCCGAGGCGTTGTAGGCGAAGCAGTTTCGGGTCGAGCACGGCGTCGGCCACCGGGTCCCCCGCCAGGTCGGCACCGACACGCTCGAGCGCCTCGTAGACGAAGTACAACTGGACCGCCAGGCGCTGATACTCGCCGGAGTCCAACCGGCCCGACATCAGATCGTCGATGAACGGCGCATGCTCGGCGCGTTCGTGCGCCACCGCGGTGGCCGAACGCAGACGTTCGGAAATACTCGGGCGGTCGTGTGGTCCGACGTTCTCGGGATCGGGCGTCATGATGCCACCAGTGTTACCACCAGAGTCCGGTGATCGGAACCCGGCAGGTAGTGGGTGTCCATCGACGTGGCCACGAAACCGCGCAGGATGACCCGGTCGATGGCGACCAGCGGCCGATTGCCGAGCTGCTTGTCAGTGGGATAGCTCGGCAGGAACCCGGCACCGGCCATGTCGGTGCCGTCGACGAGCCCGTTGGTCAGCAGGCTGCGGTACTTCGCGTGATTCCAGGTGGAGTTGTAGTCCCCGATCGCGATCACCCGGCCGGGTGGGAGCTCGGCGAAATGTGCGGCGAGCGTGTCCATGTCGTCGTGCCAGTCCCAGTTGCGACCCCACAGCGGCGCCGCCGGGTGGATGGCCAGGACCTGGGTCCCGGCGGCGCCCGGCAGGTCGGTGCGGGCCTGCAGGTTGTGCAGCACCGTCCCCGGGATGTTGTATCGCTCGTCCAGCGGGCGCTTGCTGAACATCGCGGTGCCGGCCGCGTAGGTGTACGGGATCGCGAACTCGTGCGGCAGGGTCCGGCCGATCTCACTGCGCCGCAGACGTTCCAGCGCCTCGGGGGTGACCTCTTGGAGGGACACGAGGTCCGGATCGGCGTCGGCGACGATCTTCTCGAGCGCACCCAGGTCGCCCCCGCCGAAGAGCAGGTTGGCCGACACGACGGTGAACCGCTCGCCGGACGGCGCCGCGTTGGCGATGACCAGCGGCACCTGGGTGTAGGCCAGACCGCCGACGGCCACGATCGCAATCGCCAGCATGAACCAGCGCCGCAGGACCGCGAAGACGACGATGGCGATCACTCCGGGGATCAACGCGAACTGCACGGCGCTGGTGAGGTACAGCGCGACGTCACCGCGGGACGGGTAGAAGTGCAGGAACACGCCCAGCACCACGCCGGCGAGCATCGCCCACCCCAGGACGTACGCAGCCGCCCACAGAAATCTCGTCATCGCTCCCCCATGTGATCCGGTGTTCCCCCGCCGGAGTCAGCTGCGCCCTTCCGCGCCCGTCCGCTTCTCTCCGCGCTCAGGCCCCGAAGACCTTGAGCACCACGGCCTTGGCCCGGCGCGTCACCCGGAGATAATTCTCCAGGAACTCGTTGGCCTGGTCCTCCGGCCATCCCGCGGCAAACGCGATCTGGCGCAGTTGTGCACCCGGCCCAGGTAGTTGATCGATCGGCTTGCCACGCACCAGGACCAGCGCGTTGCGCGCCTTCGTCGCGGTCGTCCAGGCGTCCTTCAACAGCGCGACGTCGTTCTCCGACAACAACTCCGCCGCGCCGATGGCATCCAGTGAGTCCAGCGTCGACGTGTTGTGCAGGCTCCGATAGCGGTGCGCATACTTCAGCTGCAGGAGCTGCACCGTCCACTCGATGTCGGCGAGACCACCGCGGCCGAGCTTGGTGTGGGTGGCCGGGTCGGCTCCGCGCGGCAGTCGCTCGGCGTCCACGCGGGCCTTGATCCGGCGGATCTCCCGAACGGCGTCGTTGCTGACACCGCCGGCCGGATACCGCACGTGGTCGATCATGTGCAGGAAGTCGATGCCGAGGGCCTCGTCGCCCGCTACCTGATGCGCCCGGAGCAGCGCCTGGACCTCCCACGGTTGCGCCCACTGCGCGTAGTAGGCGGCGTAGGACGCGAGGGTCCGCACGATCGGACCGTTCCGGCCTTCGGGTCGCAGCCCCGTGTCGACCTCGAGGGGTGGATCCGCGCTCGGGCTCCCCAGCATCGACCGCACGTTCTCGGCGATCGTCTGCGCCCACTTGAGCGCCTCGGACTCCTCGGCGTCCCGATCGGGCTGACACACGAACATCACGTCGGCGTCGGATCCGTAACCCAGCTCGCCACCGCCGAGCCGGCCCATCCCGATCACCGCGATGCGCGCCGGCGCCCGGCTCCCCCGTTCGCGCTCGGAGATGTTGATCGCGACGGTGAGCGCTGCGTTCAGGACCGCCGCCCACACACTGGACAGCGCCTTGCAGACGGCCGGTACGTCCAGCAGTCCCAGCACGTCGGCAGAGGCGATGCGGACCAGCTCGGCCCGACGGTGCGAACGGGCCACGGCCACTGCGCGTTTCATGTCCTGCTGGCGGACCGTCGAGGCGACGAGGCCCTTGGCGACGTCCTCGGGGCGCACGTTGCACAGCTTGGGCCCGTCCGGCCCGTCGGAGTACTGGTGGATCACCTCGGGCGAACGCATCAGCATGTTCGCGATGTACTCCGACGTCCCGAGCACCTTCATCAGCCGCGCCGCCACCACGCCGTCGTCGCGCAGCAGTCGCAGGAACCAGTCGGTGTCCTCCATCACGTCGCACAGCCGGCGGTAGTTCAGCAGGCCGGCATCGGGATCCGGTGTGTCCCCGATGTGTTCGAGCAACTGCGGCAGGATGAGCAGCTGGATCTGACCGCGGCGTCCCGGCGCGTTCGACAGCGCGCGGATATGACTCAGTGCCCGATCGGGTTTCGCGTAACCCAGTGCGGCCAGCCGCCTCTCGGCGGAGGTGTCGGTCAGGGTCAGCTCGTCGGTCTTGAAGCGCGTGACCGCCTCGAGCAGCGGGCGGTAGAACAGCTTCTGGTGCAGCCGCCGGACCCGCAGGCTCTGGTGGCGGATCTGTTCGCGCAGCACCCCCGTCGCGTCGAGTTCGCCCTCTCGCCGGATGTGTGCGGCGCGGGCGAGCCAGCGCAGCGCCTCGTGGTCGTCGGGCTGCGGCAGCAGATGCGTCCGGGACATGCGCTGAAGCTGCAGCCGGTGTTCGAGGAGACGCAAGAACTGGTACGACGCACTGAGATTCGCGGCGTCGTCGCGTCCGACGTAACCGCCTGCGGTAAGCGCGGCCAGCGCGTCGACGGTCGGCATCACGCGCAGGTTCTCGTCCACCCGGCCGTGCACCATCTGCAGGAGCTGGACCGCGAACTCGACGTCGCGCAGACTGCCGCGCCCCAGTTTCAGGTTGCGCTCGCGCTCGTCCTCGGGGAGCAGGGATTCGACGCGGCGTCGCATCTTCTGCACCTCGGGCACGAAGTCGGGCCGCTCGGCCGCCTTCCACACCATCGGTTTGACCGCGGCGATGTAATCGTCGGCGAGCTGCATGTCGCCGGTCATCGCCCGGGCCTTGAGCAGCGCTTGGAACTCCCAGGTCTTGGCCCACCGTTCGTAGTAGGCCACATGCGATTCCAGGGTGCGGGTCAGCGCTCCGGACTTCCCCTCGGGCCGTAGCGCGGCGTCGACCTCGAAGAACGCGAGCGAACCGATGCGCATCATCTCGCCCGCGATCCGCGCCGCGGTACCGTCGGCCGGGTCACTGACGAAGATGACGTCGACGTCGCTGACGTAGTTCAGTTCGCGCGCACCGCATTTGCCCATCGCGACGACGGCGAGCCGGACCGGGATCGGATCGTCCCCGCAGACCTCGGCGAAGGCGACGGCGAGGGCGGCGGTCAGGGCGGCGTCGGCCAGGTCGGACAGGTAGGCACCCACCTCGGGCAACCACATCACCGGTTCGTCCTCGACGGTCGAGGCGACGTCGTGGGCGGCGAGCTGCAGGATCAGGTTGCGGTAGGCCAGGCGGAGTGCGATGACGGCCTTCGGGCCGGTGAGCGCGGCCCGGTACACCCGGTTGCCCTTCTCGACCTCGCCCGGAACGGGCTCGGCACCGACCGAGGCGAGCATCAGACGGTCTACCTCGGCGCGGTCGGGCAACTCGTCGGCGAGCAGGAGCCGCCAGCTCGACGGTTCGGCGACCAGGTGATCGGCGAGTGCGTCCGACGAGCCGATGACCGCGAACAGGCGCCCACGGAATGCGCGCTCCGTGCGCACCAGGCCGTCGATCTCGGACCACTCGTCGCCGACGGCGCTGCGCAACCGCACGAGCGTACGGAGGGCCAGGTCGGCGTCCGGAGACCGCGACAGGGCCCACAACACGTCGACCGACTCCGGCGTGTTCCACCCGAGATCGGCGAGGTTCCGGGGTGCGGCGTCGTCGAGCAGACCCAGCCGGCCCGCACTGGGGACGGTGCTGCGTCCGGCTCGCCCCGGGGGTCCCGATCGTGTTGTCACATCACAAAAGTAGCGACCGGATCCGATCGGCACGACATCGCGGTCCCGGACCGGGCAAGGCAGCCCTTACAGCGGCAGGTAGTTCTGCAGCTCGAACGGGGTCACGAGGCTGCGGTAGTTCGTCCATTCCGTCCACTTGTTGCGCAAGAAGTAGTCGAACACGTGCTCGCCGAGGGCCTCGGCGACCAGCTCCGAGTTCTCCATCTCCTTCAGCGCGTCGGCGAGGCTGCCGGGGAGTTCCTTGTAACCCATCGCGCGACGCTCGGCCGAGGTGAGTGCCCAGACGTCGTCCTCGGCCTCGTCGGGCAGCTCGTAGTCCTCGTTGATGCCCTTGAGCCCGGCGGCCAGCAGCACCGCGAAGGTCAGGTACGGATTGCAGGCGGAGTCGGGGCTGCGGACCTCGATGCGGCGTGACGACGCCTTGTTCGGCGTGTAGAGCGGGAGGCGGATCAGCGCCGAGCGGTTGGCGCCGCCCCAGGTGGCCGCGGTCGGCGCCTCGCCACCGTGGATGAGCCGCTTGTAGCTGTTCACCCACTGGTTGGTGACCGCGCTGATCTCCGAGGCGTGATGCAGGATGCCGGCGATGAACTTCTTCCCGGTGGCCGAAAGCTGCATCGGGTCGTCGGGGTTGTGGAAGGCGTTGAGGTCGCCCTCGAACAGGCTGAGGTGGGTGTGCATCGCCGACCCGGGATGCTCACTGAACGGTTTGGGCATGAACGTCGCCCAGACGCCCTCGTTGATCGCGACCTCCTTGATGAGGTAGCGGAACGTCATGACGTTGTCCGCCATCGACAGCGCGTCGGCGTAGCGCAGGTCGATCTCCTGCTGACCGGGCGCACCCTCGTGATGGGAGAACTCGACCGAGATGCCCATCGACTCCAGGGCCTCGATCGCATGCCGCCGGAAGTTGGGCGCGGCGTCGTGGACGGCCTGGTCGAAGTACCCCCCGGAGTCCGCCGGAGTCGGCACCGACCCGTCCAGGGGCGCCTCTTTGAGCAGGAAGAACTCGATCTCGGGGTGGACATAGCAGCTGAAGCCGAGGTCGGCGGCCTTGTTGAGCTGCCGGCGCAGCACATGCCGCGAGTCGGCCCAACTGGGAGTGCCGTCGGGCATCGCGATGTCGCAGAACATGCGTGCGGAATGGTGCCGACCGGCCGAGGTGGTCCACGGCAGCACCTGGAAGGTCGACGGATCAGGCTTGGCCACGGTGTCGGCTTCCGAGACCCGGGAGAATCCCTCGATGGACGAGCCGTCGAAGCCGATACCCTCGGCGAACGCGCCCTCGAGTTCGGCCGGGGCGATCGCCACGGACTTCAGATAACCGAGGACGTCGGTGAACCACAGTCGGACGAAGCGGATGTCGCGCTCTTCGAGGGTCCGCAGCACGAATTCCTTTTGGCGATCCATGGTCGCCGACATTAGAAGTACGCTGTTAAATCCGTGTTACACGCGCAATTCCAACTCGCTGTGCTGCAGTTTTACGGACGACATCCCACATCGTGAGACGTCCGACCAGAGGCTGGGACGCGGGCCCGGGACACGAACCCCAGGTGAATTGCTGACAGAGTCGCACACCGCGCTCCCGGCCCCGTCCGCGCGTGTGACCAATCGCATAAACATGGCAGGTCACAACAGGTCGTCCTGGTGAAACAATGGCCTACGTCCGTGTTCAACCCGGGTACCCGCCGCGCCCTCTCCGGCCAGTCGGGACTCGAGGCAGAAAAGAGACAACGATGTCCAATTCCTCGGTATACGGCGCGTCCGCCCCCGCCCAGTCCGCCAAGCGACGCGTGACCCGCATCCACCACCTCGCGCAGATGAAGGCCGAGGGCGAGAAGTGGTCGATGCTCACCGCATACGACTACTCCTCCGCCCGCATCTTCGACGCCGCCGAGATCCCCGTCCTGCTGGTCGGCGACTCCGCCGCCAACGTCGTCCTGGGCTACGACACCACCATCCCGGTCACCGTCGACGAGATGATCCCGCTCATCCGCGCCGTCGTACGCGGCGCACCGCATGCACTCGTCGTAGCCGACATGCCGTTCGGCAGCTACGAGATCGGCCCGCAGCACGCCCTCGAGAACGCATTCCGGATCTTCAAGGAGACCGGTGCGCACGCGGTGAAACTCGAAGGCGGCGAACGCGTCGCCCCGCAGATCGCGGCGCTGACCGCGGCCGGCATCCCGGTCATGGCCCACATCGGGTTCACCCCGCAGAGCGTCAACGGGCTCGGCGGCTTCCGTGTCCAGGGCCGCGGGGACGGCGCCGATCAGCTCGTCGCCGACGCCATCGCCGTCCAGGAGGCGGGCGCCTTCGCCGTGGTGATGGAGATGGTGCCGGCCGATCTCGCCGGTCAGATCACCCGCAAGCTCACCATCCCGACCGTCGGTATCGGCGCGGGCAACGAGACCGACGCGCAGGTCCTCGTGTGGCAGGACATGGCCGGACTCACCCACGGCAAGACCGCGAAGTTCGTCAAGCGCTTCGCCGATGTCGGTGGTGAATTGCGGTCGGCCGCCGAGCAATACGCCGACGAGGTGCGCCGCGGAGTGTTCCCCGGCCCCGAACACAGCTACTGAGTCCGGGCGTCAGCACTACGCTGACGTCCATGCGGAACTTCTACCCGGAGATCGAGCCCTACGCCTCCGGCCATCTCGACGTCGGCGACGGCCAGCAGATCTACTGGGAGACCTCCGGCAACCCGGACGGCAAACCCGCCGTGTTCGTGCACGGCGGGCCCGGGGGCGGGACGTCCCCGGCGCAGCGCCGGTTCTTCGACCCGGCGAGGTACCGGATCGTCCTGTTCGACCAGCGCGGCTGCGGACAGTCCCGGCCCCACATCGCCGACGGCGCGAACCTCGCCGTGAACACGACACCCCACCTCATCGCCGACATGGAGCGCCTCCGTACTCATCTCGGGATCGACCGCTGGCAGGTCTTCGGCGGTTCCTGGGGTTCGACACTCGGTCTCGCCTACGCGCAGGCCCATCCCGACCGCGTCACCGAACTCGTGCTGCGCGGCATCTTCCTGCTGCGGCGCAGCGAGATCGACTGGTACTACAACGGCGGGGCCGCCCACATCTACCCCGACCTGTGGGAGAGCTACCTCGAGCCCATCCCCGTCGACGAACGCGACGGCGACCTCGTCGCCGCCTATCACCGCCTGCTCACCTCCGGGGACGCCGCGACGGCCCGCGCCGCCGCCCGCGCCTGGACGGGTTGGGAGCAGGCGACCAGCTATCTCCTCCCCCGCCCCGACGAGGAGTCGGACGGTTCCTCGGCGGACGACCCCCAGAAGAAGGACACCGACCGCTTCGACCTCGCCTTCGCATCGATCGAGAACCACTACTTCGTCAATCACGGATTCCTGCGCGACGGTCAGCTCCTCGACGAGATCGACACGATCGCCTCCATCCCCGGCGTGATCGTGCAGGGCCGCTACGACGTCGTGTGCCCGATGCGCAGCGCCTGGGACCTGCACCGCGCCTGGCCGGCTGCCGATCTCCGCATCGTCGCCGACGCCGGGCACGCATCGTACGAGCCGGGTATCAGACATCACCTGATCGAGGCCACGGACCGGTTCGCGCGGTAGCCGACGCCAGTACTCCGCACGCACCACTAAGCTCGACGGACAGCCGTCGAGAAACCAGGAGGAACAGGTGGCCGCATCCGAGCAGGTCGAGGTGGAGCTGAAGTTCGACGTGGACGCCGGACACGTGGCCCCCGACCTGCGAGCCCTGCCCGGCGTCGTCTCGGCGACGACCCCGGAGACGTTCTCGCTCGACGCCACCTATTTCGACACCGAGAACCTCGACCTCGCCGGCAACAAGATCACCATGCGGCGGCGTACCGGCGGAAGCGACCAGGGCTGGCACCTCAAGCGCCCCACGGGCATTCCGGGAACTCGGCGAGAGCTGCACGTGGGCTTCGACGAGGCTCCCGCGGACGGCGACGTCCCCGACGCGCTGTCGACACCGGTCCTGGCCCACATCCGCGAACGCACCCTGATGCCGGTCGCCGTCATCTCCACGACGCGCACCGTGACCCGGTTGCTCGGCGCCGACGACGAGCCGCTCGCCGAACTCGCCGAGGACCTCGTCACCGCCCAGTCACTCCTGCCCGGCGGTCACAGCCAGCAGTGGGCGGAGTGGGAGTTCGAGCTCCTCGCCGGCGGCACGCCGAAGCTGCTCAAGGCCGCCGACAAAGCGCTGCGTGCCGGGGGTGGCCGCGAGGCGTCGAGCGCGTCGAAGCTCGCCCGGGCGATCGGCGCCACCCCGACCGTGCACGAACCGCGCCTGTCCAAGCGGCCCACCGCACTCGAACTAGTCGTCACCGACATTGCGCTGCATCGCAATTCGCTGGTCGCCTACGATCCGCTGGTGCGCGTCGACGCCCCCGACGCGGTGCACCAGATGCGCGTGGCGTGCCGCCGCCTGCGAAGCGTGTTGTCGGGCTTCCCCACCGTCCTCGACGCCGAGCGCACCGCCCACATCGGCGCCGAGTTGAAGCTGCTCGCCCAGATCCTCGGCGACGCACGCGATTCAGAGGTGCAGCTCGAGTTGAGCGAATCACTGCTGCGCGGCGAGAACGCCTCGCCGGAGCTGCTCGCCGAGCTCGCCGGCACCGAGGTCACCGCCCACGATCGCGCCCTGCGCGCGGCACACGCCGCGATGTCGTCGAAGCGGTACTTCGCCCTGCTCGACAGCATCGACGGCCTGATCGCGTCGCCCCCGCCGGGCCCCGACGCCGACCTCCCGGCCACCACGGTCGTCGACAAGGCGATCGCCCGCAGCCGCAAGCACATCCACCGCGCACAGGCTCGTCTCGCCGGCTTCGCCGAGGGTTCCGACGAGTGGGAGGAGCAGCTGCACACCATCCGCAAGCGCGCCAAGCGGCTGCGCTACAGCATCGACGCGACCGAACCGCTCGGGAAGAAGAAGTATCGCGAGGTCGGCGTGGCGGCCAAGAAGATCCAGTCCGCGCTGGGCGATTTCAACGACACCCGGATCAACCGGACGCGACTCGCACAGATCGCGGCGGCCGGCACCCTCGGCGGCCCCGACATGTTCGTACTCGGCCGGATCGACGCCCGGCTCGAGGCCGACGGGCACCGCGCGATCGCCGCGTACCGCCGAGTCGCCAAGGAACTCTGACCAACCGGCCGCTGGTTGAGCCGGCACCGAGCGAAGCGGGCCGCCCCCCTGCTGGTTGAGCCGGCACCGAGCGGAGCGAGGCGCCCCCCTGCTGGTTGAGCCGGCACCGAGCGGAGCGAGGCGCCGAGTCGAAGCCACTCCGCCACCACCGCTCACACCGGGCGGAACTCCACCGTCCGGGTCACCTCGTCGGCCTTGGTCAGTTCGACGACCACGCGGTCGCCGGGGCGTAGATCACCCGCGCAGCGCGCGATCACCGGCGGATCGGACAGGAAGATCTGCGCCTGCCTGCGCTCGGTCGCGCCCGACATCACGACCGCGTCGAACCGCTCACCTACCCGCTCACGCAAGATGACGGCTTCCGCCAGGTCGATGCTCGCACGATCGGCAGTGGCGCCGAGAGTATCCGCCGACCGCAGGATCTTGGGCAGCGTCGGCAACGCGCGGTGCACCCAGTCCGGTACCGGCGTACCGGATGCGATCGCCAGACACACCTCGGTGGCGAACCGGTCCCCGAGCCGCCGCAGCGGCGCGGTGACATGCGCGTAGAGTCCACCGATCGCCGAATGCCGCATCAGCGCGTCATCGACGGCCTCGTCGGGTCCGGTGAGGGCGAGGTAGTTGGCACCCCGCATGAGCCCGGCCGCGGCCGATTGCAGGGCGAGCGTGCTCGGCTCGCCACCCGGTAGCCCCGCCAGGAACCGGCCCACCGGCAAGCCGGCCGGCCACTGAACCCCGATGGCCCGGGCAGCGGCCCGCAGATCCTCGATCGCGTCCTCCTCGGCCGGCGGCAGGGTGCGCAGCAGCCCGACACCGGCCTCGGCCATGATCGTGCCCGCGCACATCCCGGCCAGCAGCGACACCTGCGAGTTCCACATGTCGGCGGGTGTGTGTGCCTCGAGATCAAGACGCCACCCGTCGGCCGTGCGGACGACCGTCTGGTCGGGCAGGTCGAGTTCGACCGCGCCCCGCGCCAGCGCGACCTCGCGTCGCAGTTCGCCGAATGCGGGCAGGGCCGCGATGGCGGGATGCAGCCGGCCGGCGGCGGCATCGGCCGAGACGCCGGCGTAGTCGAGGCGCGCGACCGAGGCGATGCGGGACCGCCGCACCCGGACATCGGTCACCGATCCGTCGCCGGCCACCCGGATCGTCCACAGCACACACAGTCTGACCTGCTCCGGCAGAAGGGAACCCGCGTCCTCGGACAGTGCGCGAGGATGCAACGGGACCGAGCCGTCGGGAAAGTACACGGTCGCGCCGCGTCGTCGACTCTCCTGGTCGAGAGCACCTTCGGGGGTGATGAGTGCCGCGACATCGGCGATCGCGTAGTCGACGACGAACCCGTCGGCGTCGGCGGTGATGTGCACCGCCTGGTCGAGATCCCGGGACGTCGGCGGGTCGATCGTGACGAAGGGGACGCCGGTGTGGTCCTCGCGGACGTCGGCGTACCGGTCGGCACCCGGAGCGCCGGAGTCGATCATCTGCGCGGTGGCCCGGGCTTCGGCGAGGGCATCGTCGCCGTACTCCTCGTCGACGCCCAGTTCGGTGCGTATACCGGCGAAGTCGATGTCGGGGGCGGAAAGGATGCGCTTCACTCCCCCAACCCTAGAGAAGAGTGAGGCGAACGAGTCGGCACGTAAGCCGGATCCTGTTCCCGCACGGTCGTGAGACCGCGTGGGCGGCGACCATCCATCTGGGCACACCGTCGCCGGGTACCTCGAGCGGCCCACCCGCGGGCTGGGGCGAGCAGCCCTCGTGACGCCCGCGCACACGCACCGTGAGGTGCGTGCTTCGGCCTTGCTCCGGGTGGGGTTTACCGAGCCGGCACGGTCACCCGTGCCGCTGGTGCGCTCTTACCGCACCGTTTCACCCTTACCGACCTCGCGGCCGGCGGTCTGTTCTCTGTGGCACTGTCCCGCGGGTCACCCCGGGTTGCCGTTGACAACCACCCTGCTCTGCGGAGTCCGGACTTTCCTCGATGCGCGGCGTGACGGGAGACCGCCCGTTCCGCGCACCGCGGCCGCCCGGCCGACTCGTTCGCGCACCCAGGATACGGCAGGCGTCGGGCGGACCCTCGACGGCGGCGTCAGACGCGCCAGTGCGCGGCGTCGTTGACGAGCCGCACGACGGAGCCGCCGTCGTCGAAGTACTCGGCGATCGACACCGACGCGAGGTCGAGGTGCAGCCGGAACAGCAGTTCGGGACCGACGCCGAGCGCGTCCTGCAGCAGCGTCTTGATGGGCGTGACATGCGAGACCAGCACCACGGTCTGACCCGGATACCTCTGCAGCAGTTCGACTTTCGTACGCGAAATGCGTTCGGCGACCTGCGCGAAGCTCTCCCCGCCGGGCGCGGGCACGGTGATGTCGGACAACCACTCGCGATGCAGATCCGGGTCGCGCTGCGACGCCTCGGTGAACGTCAGACCCTCCCAGTCACCGAAGTCGTTCTCGATCAGCCCGGGATGTTCGACGACGTCGATCCCGGTCAGCGCGGCGACCTCCTCGGCCGTCGACCGTGCACGCCGCAGCGGCGAGGTCACGATCGCGGCGATCCCCTCCTCGCGCACCACGCGCGCGGCGGCGGCGCGGGCCTGGCGTCGACCCTCGTCGGTGAGGTCCGGGTTGCCTCGCCCGGAGTAGCGCCGCTCCACCGACAGGGGCGTCTGGCCGTGCCGGAGCAGGAAGAACCGGGTCGGATCGCTGCGCCGACCCTGCCACGACGGCGCCCTGGTCGCCGAATCTCCCTCGGGGACAGACTCTTCGGCGGTCGCGGTCATGTATCTAGATCCCGGACTCGGCGGTCCGCACGAGGATCGCGCCGCACTCCTCGCACCGGATCACCTCGTCGGACTGCGCCGCGGCGATGGTGGCGATGGTCCCGCGGTCGAGTTCCATCCGGCAGGCACCGCATCGCCGTGCCCGCAGCAGGCCGGCGCCGATACGGCCGCCGGCACGTTGTTTGTCGTACATCGCGAGCAGCGGCGCATCGATCTCGGCTTCGAGGGTCTCGCGGCGCTCCCGCGCGCGCGACAGGTCCTCGTCGATGGTCTCGAGGGACTTGTCGCGCCGGACCTGCGCTTCGGCGACCTTCTCCTCGAGGTGGCTGATGGTCGCCGCGGCCCGGGTGCGTTCGGACTCGACGGCCTCCTGCTGCTCCATCAGCGACAGCATCTCGTCTTCGAGCACCGCTCGCCGGCGACCCAGGCCCGCGAGCTCGTGTTGCAACTCCGACAACGCTTTCGGCGCCAGGCCACCGGCGGTCAACAGGGCCGAGTCCTTGGCCTCACGGTTGGCCATACCGGTCACCTCGGAGTCGATCCGGCGGTACTCGCGTCCGAGGTCCTCGGCGGCGATCTCCGCGCGCACCAGATCGTCACGGGCAGCATCGATCGCGGAATTGTGTTCGGCGATCTCGGCGTCCTCCGGCAGGGTCTTGCGGCGATGAACGAGACGATTGATCTCGGCATCGGAGTCCGCGAGATCGAGCAGCAGTCGCTGCACGGCGGCGTCGACTTTCATTGCGGTCTCCTCTTCGGCGAAAGTCCCCCCACCGTACGCGGGGGGCGCGCGCGAGCCGGCGGCGGCTCGGTTTCTCCCGAGTCAGCCCGCACTGTGCAGCGCGAACGGATCGGTCGGCGCCTCGAAGACGCTCACCGGCATGCCCAATTCGGCCTCGAGCAGCGCCTCGACCTGCGCACACCACGGGAACTCGGTCGCCCAGTGTCCGGCGTCGACCAGGGCCGGCCCGCCGTCGCGCAGACTCTCGTCGACCGGATGATGACGGAGATCACCGGTCAGGTACACGTCGACGCCGAGACCGCGGACACGTCCGAGCAAGGAGTCCCCGGCCCCGCCGCACACCGCGACGGTCCGTACCAGCGCGTCTGGGTCTCCCGCGGCGCGGACACCCGCCGGGGTGCGCAACACCCGGGCGGCCTCGGCGACGAAGTCGCGCAACGTCATCGGCTCGGTGAGCGACCCGACGCGGCCCAGCCCGACATCGCTGCCCAGGTCGGCGAGTTCGAACACGTCGAAGGCCGGCTCCTCGTACGGGTGCGCGTCGCGCAAGGCGCGCAGGACGCCGGCCCGCAGTCCGCGCGAGGCGACCATCTCGACCCGCGCCTCGTCGACGTGGGTGCGCATCCCGATCTCGCCGATTGTCGGTGAGGCGTCGTCGCCGGCCTCGAATTGCCCGGTTCCGACGACCGTCCACGAGCAGTCCCGGTAGTCGCCGATAGCCCCCGCACCCGCGGCGAACATCGCCTCGCTGACCTGCTCGACGTTGCCCTCCGGCACCATCACGACCCACTTGTCCATCGCCGCAACCGGTTTCGGGTCGATGGGGACCGTGCCGCACAGGCCGAGCCGGTCGGCCAGCGCGTCGGAGACGCCGGGGCGCGCACTGTCGGCGTTGGTGTGTGCGCACACCAGCGCGATCCCGTTGCGGATCAGCCGATGGACGATCCGGCCCTTGGGGGTGTCGGCGGCCACGGTGGTGACACCGCGCAGGAGGAGCGGGTGATGGGCGACGACGATCCCTGCGCCGGCCGCGACCGCGGCGTCGACCACGGCATCGGTGACGTCCACGCACACCAGCACGCCGCGCGCCGGGTCGGCCCGGTCGCCACACACCAGTCCGACCGCATCCCACGATTCGGCGAGGGCGGGCGGATAAGCCCGCTCCACGACGTCGACCACGTCGCCCACCGTCACGGTCGCGTCAGACGGGTTCGCCGGTTCCACTGTCGATCTCCTCTCGTACCAACTCGATCGCCCGCGTGAGCGCGCGGACCTGCGGAAGTGCCCGGACGGCAAGACGAAGATGCGAGTCGCCGAGGCCGACGAAGTTGGCGCAGCTGCGCACCGCGAATCCGTGGCGGATCAGCCGCTGCTTCACCTCGGTGGCGTGGGCCATCTCGACGAGCAGGAAGGGCGCCGCGGGCTCGGCCGCGACCCGGAGCCCGATCCGCGCCAGCTCGGCGACCATGTCGCTGCGCTCGTCGGCCACCCGCCGGGCGACCGCGGCGCGGTATCGCTGCCCCTGTTCCTCGACACAGGCGGTCAGCGCGGCCAGCGCAGGGGTCGACACGGCCCACGGTCGTCGACCGGCGCGGAGTCGATCGAGCAGCTCGACCGGCCCGAGCAGATAACCCGCGCGGAGCCCAGCCAGACCGAACGTCTTTGTCACACTGCGGATCACGAGAAGGTCAGGCCAGTCGACCGAGGCGAGGGACTGGGGTTCGAGTGACCCGTCGGCGCCCAGGGTGAGGTCGGCGAAGGCCTCGTCGACGACGAGGATCCGTCCCGGCCTGCGCAGTGCGGCGATGGCCTCGACCGGGTGCAGCACCGACGTCGGGTTCGTGGGATTGCCCAGGATGACGAGACCGGCGTCGTCCGGCACGGTGGTCCCGCTGTCTCCCGGACCGGGCAGCTCCCAGGGTGCGGTCAGCGCGACCTGTGTGATCGGGATGCCCGCGGCGCGGAGCACGATCTCCGGCTCGGTGAACGACGGCTGGATCAGGGCCGCGTGACGAGCCCCCAGCCGCGGGAGCATCTCGAACCCGTCGGCGGCCCCCGACAGCAACAGCACTTCCTCGGGGCGACGGCCGTGTGCCGCGGCGATCGCGTCGACGGCGCGTCGCTCCTGCGCTCCGGTCGGATACCGCGCAAGATCGTCGAGTCCCGACCGGATGGCGTCGAGGACGAACGCCGGCGGTGTCCCGCGGACGTTCACGGCGAAGTCGACGAGCCCCGGCGCGGCGTCCTGGTCGCCGTGACGTTCCGGGTCGGTCAGATCGGCGCGCGGCGGCGGTGTCCCGGTCGAACCGGTCTCGACGTCGAGCGCGTCGTACCCAACTGTCATGTGTTCAGACCTTACGTGCACGATGGAGACGTGACGACGACGCCGGATCCCCGCCATCCCGAGACCGTCCTACTCGTCGACCTCGACGGCACGGTCACCGACAGTTTCGCAGGTATCGAGAACAGCTTTCGGCATGCTCTCGCCGTGGTCGGGGCGCCCGAACCCGATCCGCGCATCGTGGCCGGCATCGCCGGGCCGCCGATGATCGACACGCTGAATGCCCTGGGACTCTCGCCCGAGACGGCCGACAAGGCGATGCGCGCGTACCGAGAGCGATACACCGAGGTCGGCTGGCTGGAGAACTCGGTGTTCGACGGGATGGCCGAGCTGCTCGCCGATCTGGCCGCCGGCGGCCGGACCCTGGCGATCGCGACGTCGAAGAACCAGACCACCGCGCGTCGGATCCTCGAGCACTTCGGTCTGGCCGAACACTTCCGCTACGTCGCCGGGGCCAGCGACGACGGCACCCGCCGCGAGAAAGCCGACGTGATCGCCGCTGCCCTCGCCGAACTCGGAGTGCCCACCGACCCGCAGACCGGGCACGTCACCACTCCGGTCGTGATGATCGGCGACCGCAGCCATGACGTGCTGGGCGCGGCCGAATTCGGCATCTCAGCGATTCTCGTGCGGTGGGGTTACGCTCTGGGCGGGGAGGACCAGGGTGCGACCTGGGTGGTCGAGTCCGTGGCCGAACTCCGCGACGTCCTGGGTGCGTGACCTCGTACCCGACGACCGGCTGAGGCGCACATCGACTTGTTGAGGTAGCAGTGTCTGACGAACTCCACATCTGCTTCGTGTGTACGGGCAACATCTGTCGGTCACCGATGGCGCAGAACATCTTCCGAACGGCACTCGACGACGCCGGACTCGGCGGCAAGGTGCGGGTGTCCAGTTGCGGGACGAGCGGCTATCACGTCGGTGAGCCGGCCGACAATCGCGCGCGAACCGAATTGGTCGCGCACGGCTACTCCGACGCGCATGTCGCCGCGTTGATCGGACCCGAACATTTCGAGGCCGACCTCCTGCTCGCGATGGACGAGGGCCACGTGCGCGAACTCGAACGCAAGCGGCTCGGCGACCGCACACGGCTCCTGCGCTCGTTCGATCCGTCCGCGCCCGTCGACGACCTCGATCTCGCCGACCCGTAC
Source organism: Gordonia sp. NPDC127522 (assembly GCF_042672305.1). Taxonomy (NCBI): domain Bacteria; kingdom Bacillati; phylum Actinomycetota; class Actinomycetes; order Mycobacteriales; family Gordoniaceae; genus Gordonia; species Gordonia sp. NPDC127522. Next base: position 6,687 of record NZ_JBHXVK010000006.1, on the reverse strand, counting down.
TACGGCACCCCCGACGACTTCGTGGTGACACGCGAACAGATCGAGGGTTCGATGCCGGGCCTGATCGACTGGGTGCGGGCCGAACTCGGGGTGTCCTGAGTCCGAAAGAACCACAAAACCGATGGTCTATCCTCTGCTCCCGGAGGAGCGCCCGCATTGACAAGACTCGTTGCCCTCGGAGAGCCCAACTCCTGCTCCCTGAGGAGCGCCCGCATTGACAAGACTCGTTGCCCTCGGAGAGCCCAACTCCTGCTCCCTGAGGAGGCCGGAGCTTGCGGAGGCCGTCACGAAGGGTCTTGAAGAGGTCGGTTGCGAAGACCCTTCGTGACGCGCCCTCCGCAAGCTCCGGGCGCTCCTCAGGGAGCAGGGGGCGGGTCGTTCTTTCGGATCAGGGACTCAGTCTCAGGCCGCCGGCGCGATGAGGTTGTGCACGAAGCGGATCTTGGTCAGAACCGTCTCGGGCAGCACGAACGGGTAGAGGTCGGGATGGCCCATCGACCGGTTGATCTGGTTGAGCGCCCACGTCAGCGGTAGCCACTCGTCGATGACCCGGTCGAATCCCACGTCACCCGGCGGCACCCCGTCGAAGGTCGCGCCAGCGGGCGCCATGGCGAACGCCGCGGCGGTGTCGAGCGTGTCGCGGATGTGCAGATAGTGCGCGAACGTCTCCGCGAAATCCTCCGCCGGGTGCATCGTCGCGTATGAGGACACGAAGTCCTGCCGCCAGCCCTCGGGAGCGCCCTCGCTGTAGTGGCGGTCGAGAGCCGCCTGATAGTCGTCGTCAGGGTTTCCGAACAGCTCCTCGAAGCCGGCTCGTCGCTCGTCGGTGATGAGGACGAGCTGGTAGTAGTGACCGATCTCGTGCCGGAAGTGCCCGAGGACGGTCCGGTACGGCTCGGCGAGTTCGACGCGCATCTGTTCACGGTGGACGTCGTCCCCCTCGGCGAGGTCGAGGGTGATGACCCCGTTCGCGTGACCGGTGATGACCGACTGCTTGGCGCTGGAGAGCAGGTCGAAGGCCAGCCCGGACTCCGGGTTCTCCTCCCGGGTCTCGATGGGCAGCCCGAGTTCGTCCAGTTCCAGGATGAGGCGGCGCTTGGCGGTCTCGGTCTGGCCGAAGATGACCAGCGCATCCGGGTCGTCGTCGCCGGGACGGGTACGGGTGAGGCGGCACGACTCACACATGGTCGGCTTGCCGCTCCACTTCACCAGCCAATTACATTGCGCGACCTTGGTATTGGCACAGCGTTCGAGCAGCACGCCGTCCACCTCCGCGCGCGCCTGGTCGTCGAGGACGTGGATGGTCCTGGTCGTCAGCCAGAAGCCGAGGGGACTCCGGCAGTTCAGACACAGACTGTTCTCGAAGGAGAGACGCTGACCGCACTTCAAGCAGAGGAAGTCTCGCATTTCGATCAGGCTACCCCCGCTCGGTAGCCTGGGTGGGTGCACGTACTGCGAACGATCCTCCGGCCCGGGTGGATTGCCCTCGGTCTCGTGGTCGCGGCGTTCGCGGTGGCCTGCTTCACCCTGCTCGCGCCCTGGCAGCTGGGCAAGAACTCCGACACCGAACGCCGCAACGACCTGATCCGCACCGCCACGTCGATCGAGACGGCACCGCTGGCGGAGGTGGCGCCGTCGTCGACCTTCGTGCCGTCCTCGGAGTGGCGTTCGGCGGCGGTGACCGGGCGGTACCTGACGGACCGACAGGCTCTCGTCCGGCTCCGCAACGTCGATCAGCGCCCCGCGGTGGAGGTGCTCACCCCGTTCGCGGTCAGCGGGTCCGACCGGGTCATCCTCGTCAACCGCGGGTTCGTCCGCCCGGTCGAGGGAGCGGTCCCCGACATCCCGGCCCCGCCCGTCGGCGAGCAGACCGTCGACGGCCGGATCCGGGCCGCCGAGAGCGTGAGCACCGACCGCGGCACACGCGTCGAGAACGGCGCACTGACCGTCGCGACCATCAACCCGGGGCTGGTGTCCGCGGCGACCTCCACCCCGATGGACGACTTCTACCTGCAGCTCTCCCCCGACCAGCCGGGCTCGCTCGGCGAGATCCCGCTGCCCCAGCTCGACACCGGCCCATACCTGTCGTACGGCCTGCAGTGGCTCGCCTTCGGCGTGATGGCCCCCCTCGGCGTCGGCTACTTCCTCTACTCCGAGATCCGCGCCCGTCGCCGGGCTGCCGCTACCGCCACCGAGACATCGGCGACCTTGACCGCCGGCACCGCCGTCGATCAGCCGTCCGACCCGGTCGCCGCCGCCGCCACGACCGTCGAGTCGCGCTCCCAGCGCCGGCAGCACCGTCGAGAGGAACTGCGGGCCGCCGCCGGGACCACGATGACCCAGCAGGTCGGCGACATCGGCCACGGCCCGCGCGCCGATGACGAATCCGGCGACGTCCGCGACAAGCTCACCCGGCGATACGGCGGCTGAGCCGCCTCGCCGCAGCTCCGACGCCCGGTCGTACCACGGCCACGACCGCGCAGATGAGCACCGTCGCGCGCTGCACGCGCCGCGACAAGGCGACCGCGGCCCGGAGATCGGCCGGCCCCGGCGCCGGTCCGGAACCGAGCGTCGGACGCATCTCGACGCCGTACGGGTAGACGGTCCGACCGCCCAGCTGCACCCCCAGGGCCCCGGCGAACCCGGCTTCGACGACCCCCGCGTTCGGACTCGGGTGGGCACTGCTGTCCCGGCGCCACGCCGCGATCGTCCGCCGCGGAGAGCCGCCGATCACCACCAGCAGCGAACCCGCCAGCCGCGCGGGCAGCAGGTTCACGAGATCGTCGAGGCGCGCGGCCGCCCAGCCGAAGTTCCGGTAGTGCCCATTCCGGTAGCCGACCATCGCATCGAGCGTGTTGACCGCCCGATACCCCAGCACTCCGGGGACACCCGCCAGTGCACCCCACACCAGCGGACCGACGGCCGCATCGGAGGTGTTCTCGGCGATCGACTCGAGAGCGGCACGACAGAGCCCCGCCTCGTCGAGTGACTTCGGGTCCCGGCCGCACAGGCTGGGGATGAGCGCTCGCGCACCCTCGAGGTCCTCGGCCTCCAACGCCTGCGCGACCGCATCACCGACCCGACACAGCGACGTACCGCCCAGCGCCACCCACGTCGACGCCGCGGTCACCACGACGCCGACGACACCTGCCGATCGCCGACCGGGAAACGCCGCGAGCGCCACCGTCGAACCGACCATCACCCCGACCAGTCCGACGCCCGCCGCCCGCGAGTCCCGGTACAGGCGCTGCTCCACCGCACCGGTCAGCCGTCCGAATCCGGCCACCGGATGACCGCGCGACGGATCACCGAACAGCTCGTCGAGCACGAACCCGGCCACCAGCCCCGCCGCGGTGACGGCACCACGACGGCGATCGGGGTGCGGACTATGAAAACGCGACGGTCTGGGCACCGCGCGATGGTATCCACCCGGGCTCGTGTTCATTCGGCCCGCTCGCTTCGCTCCCGGCGCCGGCACCCATTCGGCCCGCTCGCTTCGCTCCCGGCGCCGGCACCCATTCGGCCCGCTCGCTTCGCTCCCGGCGCCGGGCCCGTGCCACACTTGGCCCCCGTGGCCCGGACAACCGCACACCCGACACCCGGTCGGTACGACATCGACACCGGCGTCGCCGAGTTGAGCCCCGACACCATCGCGGGCGGGTGGCTGCTGACCATCAACGGGGCGCACAGCTCGCACATCCACCCCGACGACCCGACCGCGCTCGACTTCGAGTACCTGCGGCAGATGGCGGCCGTCATCGACGAACGGCACCCGAGCACCGACCGGCTACGGGTCCTGCATCTCGGTGGGGCCGCCTGCGCGCTGGCGCGCCACCTCGACCATCGCTACCCGGACGCGCGTCAGGTGGCCGTCGAGATCGACGCCGAACTCGCACGCCTCGTACGGGAGTGGTTCGACCTCCCGCGTGCGCCGAAACTCCGGATCCGGGTCGGCGATGCGCGGCAGGTCGTCGAGTCGCTGCAGCCGGGCACCCGCGAAGTCGTCGTGCGGGACGCGTTCGCCGGCGACCGCACCCCACGGCACCTCACGACGCGTGAATTCACCGAAAGCGTCCGCGACGTCCTCGTCCCCGGCGGCCTGTATCTCGCCAACTGCGGCGACAGCCGGGACCTCGCCGGCGCCCGCGCCGAAGCCGCAACCGTCGGGTCGGTGTTCGACCATCTCGCGCTCATCGCCGACGCCGCGATGTTCAAAGGTCGACGCACCGGCAACATCGTGATCGCGGGCAGCGACACCGCGCTCGATCCATCGGCCACGCTCGTCCGCACCCTGCTCAGTGATCCGCTACCGGCGCAGATCCTCTCCGGTGACCGAGCCCGCGAGTTCGCCCGCGGCGAGGCCCTGACCGACCCCACCGCTGGTTGAGCCGGCACCGAGCGGAGCGAGGCGCCGAGTCGAAGCCACCCGACGACGACAGCTCAGACCTCGGAGAACGTGACTGGTCGGCCCGACGACGAGGCGTCCGCGCGAGACGGGCCGCACGCCGGCTCCGGCCAATGGATAGGGTTGATTCGATCCTGGGGCCGACCTGACGCGGACGTAGAGTCGATTGTGCCGACACCGGGAAGCAGACACCGGGGAAACCGAGGGATGACGTGACCGATCCATCGTCGCGTGCGGGCACGACGCTGGGCCCGTACCGCATCGACAGACTCCTGGGTCGTGGCGGGATGGGTGAGGTCTACGAGGCCTACGACACCGTCCGGGAACGCCGCGTCGCCCTGAAACTCCTGCCCCCACACCTGGTGCACGACAAGGACTTCCGCGAGCGCTTCGAGCGGGAGTCGAAGACCGCGGCGAAGCTCTCCGACCCGCACGTCATCCCGATCCACGACTGGGGCGAGAAGGACGGCGTCCTCTTCATCGACATGCGTCTCGTCGACGGGCAGGACCTGCGCAAGCTGCTCGCCGCCGGTCCGCTGCCCGCCGCCCGGGCGGTTGCGATCCTCGGCCAGGTGGCGTCGGCTCTCGATGCCGCGCACCGCAACGGCCTCGTCCACCGAGACATCAAGCCGGACAACATCCTCGTCGACGCCGACGACTTCGCCTACCTCGTCGACTTCGGCATCGCGCAGGGCGCGAGCGACAGCCGCCTCACCCAGATCGGGACCGCGCTCGGGACACTCGCCTACATGGCGCCGGAGCGGTTCGGCGACGACCCCGCCGGGCCGAGTTCGGACAACTACGCGTTGGCCTGCGTGTTGTACGAAAGTGTCACCGGTCAGACCCCGTATCCGGTGAAAACCGATCAGGGTCTGATGGCCGCGCACATCACCAAGGAACCGCCGACGATGGGCGGTCCGCTCGACCCGGTCATCGCGCGCGGACTCGCCAAGGATCCGGCGCAGCGCTATCCGACGGCGCGCGAACTGATCCGGGCCGCGGCGTCGGCGCTGACCGAACCACCCGCGTCGTCGGCACCGCCGACGGTGACACCGCGCATCGTGACACCGCCCCCGATCGCCCCGCCCACCTACGCACCAGGAGGGCCCGGCTCGAACGCGTTCCGCAAGCCAGGGAGCCCGGCCCCCTCGGATCGCACGGTCATCTCGCCCGGCACACCCGCGCCCGGACAGCCCGGCGGCGTCCCCGATTTCGGGCCACCGCCGGGACAGTCCGGCCCGCAACGACATTCGGGTCCCCAGCCCTATTCGGGCCCCCAGTCGTATTCGGGCCCCCAGTCGTATTCGGGCCCCCAGTCGTATTCGGGCGCGCCGCCCTACCCGGGTACCCAGCGCTCGGGCCCCCAGTCCTATTCGGGCCCCCAGCACTCCGGCCCACAACAGTTCTCCGGCCCGCAACAGTTCGCGGGCCCGGGCCAGTGGGGCACCCCGACCGCCCCGCCGCGGAAATCGAACACCGGACGGAATGTGGCCATCGCGGTGGGTGCCGGGCTGGTCGTGATCGCGCTGGCGGTCACCGGCATCATCGTGGTCCTGGCCGGTTCGGGCGGCGACGACCCGGCCCCGCCGAGCACGTCGACCAGTGCGATCCCGGCGGGCACCGTCGCGTGCGACTACCCGACCCGGACGGCGGTCGGCGGCATCACCCAGCCCGCTCCCGCCGCGAGCCAGCCGAACACCGGAACGGTCGACGCACAGATCCCGATCGCCGGCCAGGGCACGATCGACCTGACGCTCGACCGTGCCGAGGCGCCCTGCAACGTGGGGGCGATGGTGTCGTTGATCGAGTCCGGCTTCTACGACAACAGCAAGTGTCACCGCGCCTCACGGCAGTACCTGATCTGCGGCTCGTCCGGTGGCCGGGAGGGCACCAACCCGGGCTGGACCAGCCCGGACGAGCTGCCCGAGAACATGCCGTCGGCCGGCACCGACGACGACGGCGTACCGCAGGTCACCTATCCACGCGGCACCGTCGGCATCCTCGATCTGCCCGATGACGAGGGTGCCACCGGATCCACGACGTTCTTCCTGCTCGCCGACGACACCGACCTCCCCTTGACCTACTCGACCGTCGGCACCATCGACCCGTCCGGGCTCGCCGTCCTCGACAAGGTCCTGGCAGGCGGCTTCACCCCGAATGCCCCGGGTGCGGCGTCGGGCCCGCCGAAGCAGAACCTGCTGATCCAGAAGGCAACCGTCGGCGGGTGACCGCGGAGTCCAGGTAAATCCGGTTGCGGTTTGTCCCGGCAACCGGGACAAACC
>NZ_JBHXVK010000005.1:0-252052 GCF_042672305.1 Gordonia sp. NPDC127522 | reverse complement strand
CTCCGGAAGGGAGTCGACGCGGCCCTCGTGTGTCAGATCAGGCGGTCGGCGGTTCGATCGGGGTGAAGTCGCGGAGCGAATTCAAGAGGTCGACGATGGCGGTGAGCAGTTCGACGTTCTCCAAGGATGTCATTGTTCTCCCTTAATCGAATGGCTATCCGTTTCGACGGCCGCCTCTATTCGACGCCGTCGTTCGCAACAGTAATGATCTGATAACAAACGCGCAAACAAAGTCCAAGAGAATTCGACCTATTTCTCGGATGAAATTTCCGAATGCGTTTTTGTACTGCATCTCGAATCATGGCAATTCTGTGTTTTCGTATCGAGAAATCGACCTTGAGCGCGTGAATCCGGCTTCTGTCTATACGCCCGTCGGTGCGTCGCCGACACCTGATCCGAACCGCACCGTGACCAGGACGTGACTCATGGTTCTTTGCACACTGTCAGACTGGCATGGTGCAGAAGTTACTGATGAGGCGAATGAGACTGTTGGGACTGTTGGTGATCGCGGTGCTCGCCGCGGTTGTCGGCGGCGCCGGGCAGTCGGTCGCCGCCCCAGAGACAACTACACCCGAGACATCCACACCCGGCACGTCCACGCCGGGGACGTCCACCACACCTAGTCCGGGAACGACGCACGGGTCGGGCATGCCGCTGCTCGACGGCATTCTCGACCAGCTCGCCGGTGGGACCGGGTCGGACGACGGCACCGGCGGTGCCGGTGTTCCCGGGGCAGGTGGGCCGACGAGCCAGATGATCGTCGTGACCGCGCCGAAGGCGTCCGACACCACCGCCACCCTGACGGCCTTCGACCGGGGCGCCGACGGCAGTTGGAAACCCGTCATCGGCCCGACGAAGGCCTACCTCGGTTCGCTGGGCATGGGCGAGCCGAAGGACAACGTCCACCGGACCCCGCAGGGCACCTTCCCGCTCGACCAGGCTTTCGGCCGTGCGGAGAATCCCGGGACCAAGATGCCGTATCGCAAGGTCGACCAGCAGGACTGGTGGGACTCGAACATGAAGTCGCCGACCTACAACACGCACGTGCGTCAGCCGCAGAGCCCCGGCGGGGACAGTGAGAACCTCTACAACTCCGGCCCGGTCTACGACTACGCGGTCAACATCGCGCACAACCCGCAACGCACCCCGGGGCGGGCGTCGGCGATGTTCCTCCACGTGACCAACGGTGAACCGACCATGGGCTGCGTCGCGATCGAGCGCGAACTGATGAAACAGATCCTCGTGTGGCTCGATCCGGCCAAGAACCCGAAGATCACCATCGGCGTCAACCAGGGTGCACCCGCGGGCGACGCGCCCGGAGCAACCCCTCAAACCGCTCCGGGCACGACGCCACCGGGGACGACGCCTCCCACCACCTCGGGTGTTCCGGGTGCCGACGTCCTGACCGGTCTGCTCTCGCAGCTCGTCGGCGTGGTTCCGGCCCTCTTCGGGCTCGGCGGTCAGGCGGGCTGATCGGTCCGGCCGGGCCGGGCGCGAACGTCGGACAAGCTCATCCGGGCACATCGGCAGCCGGGGCACCACGTGGCCTCGGTGCCGATGTGCCACCCGTTGACCCGGGCGAGATCGTCCAGATCGGACTGGCGGAGCGGAGTACGGATCGCGAACGCGCGTCCGCAACTGCCGCAGTGCCGGTCGGAGGGGGAAGTTCCGGTTTCCACGAATGCGGAAACAACTGTCATCTCGATGGACCTACTCTGTCACTTGTTCGGGCGTCGGGCCGCGCTCGTCCGAGAGCCCTCCCAGTCGGACGAGCGACCATTTCAGTGTCAGCTTATGTGATGTAGGTCTCAAGAGTCGAATGACACATCGTTCGATCGCGCCCTCCGCGTGGCGCCCCGTGTGGCGCTTCAGCGTCGTCGGTCGCGGTTCGCGGTCTTCGCCGCGTACACCGCCGCCTGGGTCCGACGCTCCATGCCGAGCCTGCCGAGCAGTCGCGAGACGTAGTTCTTGACGGTCTTCTCGGCGAGATGCATCCGCGCGGCGATCTGCCTGTTGGTCAGGCCCTCGCCGAGGAGGGCCAGCAGCGTCCGATCCTGCTCGCTGAGTCCGTCGTCCGCCGGTTCCGCGGCGTCCTGCCGGGCGCGTAACCGATCCATCAACGCCGCCGCGGCGCGATTGTCGAGCAGAGACCGGCCGGCGCCCACCTCGGCGATCGCCTGCGCCAGTTCCATCCCGGTGATGTCCTTGATCACGTATCCGCTGGCCCCGGCCAGGATGGCGTCCATCATCGCCTCGTCGTCGGTCAGTGAGGTCAGCATGAGGCAACGCAGGCCGTCCACTTTGCTGAGGAGCTCACGGCACAATTCGATGCCGTTGCCGTCCGGAAGCCGGACGTCGAGCACGGCCACATCCGGAGACACCGCGGGAATGCGCGCGAGCGCCTGCGCGACGGTGGCGGCCTCGCCGACGACCTCCACGTCGGAAACGGAGTCGAGCAACTCGACGAGTCCCCGTCGGACGATTTCGTGGTCGTCCACCAGGAAAACCCTGATCATGCCGTCTCCCTCCGGATCGGACACCTGAATCGGATTGTAGGACGGGCCGGACGAATTCGACGAATGTGTGCAGGCCTAACCAAAAGTCATCGCAGGGTGTTCCCAAACCGGTGCGAAACCGCGTTCGATCTCGAAGCGCAGCACCCGGAAATGAACCTGACTATGATCCGGTACATGGTTTCCGAATTCTCGGAACTGGATCCGAGATCGCTCGAATTGCAGAGAGCGCTGTCGCAGATGCGTTTGCGCGAACTGCTCGACGAGGTCTCCGACCGGATCAGTCAGATCGCCGACGTACGCGATCAGACCGACGGGCTCCTGCAGGCGATGCTGGTCGTCAGTTCCGGACTCGATCTGGAAACCACCCTCGAATCGATCGTGGCGTCGGCGATCCGTCTGGTCGACGCCGAGTACGGGGCGCTGGGCGTGCTCGGGAGCGGGCATCACCTGTCCGCGTTCCTCTCCCAGGGCATCGACGCCGAGACCCGGGTACGCATCGGCGACCTGCCCACCGGCGGCGGCGTCCTCGGTCTGCTCATCGACCAGCCCGAGCTCTTGCGGTTGTCCGACCTGTCCGAGCACCCCGAATCGGTGGGTTTCCCCGCCAACCACCCGCCGATGACGAGTTTCCTGGGCACGCCGATCCGGGTCCGCGACGAGGTCTTCGGCAATCTGTATCTCACCGAGAAGAGGAACGGCGGCGTCTTCACCGAGGACGACGAGGTGGTCATCCAGGCGCTGGCGTCGGCTGCCGGGATCGCGATCGACAACGCCCGGCTCTACGCGCAGGCGCAGAACCAGCTGGCCTGGATCGAGGCCAACCGCGACGTGATGACCGAGTTGCTGACCGGCGCCGATCATCAAGATGTCCTCGAGCAGATCGCGCGGAAGGTGCTGACCCTGGCCGATGCCGACCTGGTGTTCATCGCCGAGCCCCACGACACCGAAGAACCCGTCGAGCTGATCGACGAACTGGTGATCACGGTCGCCGAGGGAGAAGACGGACACGTCTTCTGCGGCCAGAGCATCCCCATCTCGGGGTCGACCTCGGGGACGGCGTTCGTCCAGCGCCGGCCCGTGCTCCGGAATCACCTGGAATACGACGTCGGCGATTCGACGCGCTACGGGCCGGTCATGGCCGCCCCACTGCGCACCGTCGATTCCACACGGGGCGTGTTGATCGCCATGCGGGCCGACGGGCGGGAGCCGTTCGCCCGGGATCTCCTCGGACTGAGCGCCGACTTCGCCGACCAGGCCGCACTCGCGATGCAGTTGGCCACCGCGACGATGCAGGCCCACCACATGCGCGTGCTCGAAGACCGCGAGCGTATCGCGCGCGACCTCCACGATCACGTGATCCAGCGGATCTTCGCCGAGGGGCTCAGCCTGCAGGCGACGCTGCAGCGAACCCACTCACCCGATATCCGCTCGCGGCTCACCCGCTCGATCAACAACCTCCAGGACATCGTCCAGGAGGTGCGCTCGACCATCTTCGACCTGCAGACCGAGGACATGACGGTCACGCGGTTGCGCCAGCGCGTGCAGGAGGTCATCGACCAGCAGATCGACGATCTGCCGATCCAGATGCACGTGCGGACCTCGGGTCCGCTGTCCGTGGTCGATCGCCCCCTGGCCGAGAACGTCGTCGCGGTGATACGCGAGGCGGTCAGCAACGTCGTGAAGCATGCCCGGGCCGCGACGGTGACGGTGTCGATCACGGTCGCCGACGAGCTGGTCGTCGAGGTCATCGACAACGGCATCGGACTGCCGGCGGACGTGACTCCGAGCGGTCTGGCCAACCTCGCGCTCCGGGCCGAGAAGGCCGGCGGAACGTTCACGACGACCACGCCGCCGGGCGGCGGTCTCGCGCTGCGGTGGTCGGCGCAGCTCTAGGGGGCGTCCGCTTCGGCCGGTAGTCGCCATGCCGACATGCGCTCGGTCAACCAGGCGACCGTTTGGAGTCCGGTGAGCACTCCGAAGAGCACGAGCAGCCACACGGACAAGCCGATGACCGCGCAGACGGCGAATGCGGCGAGGAAAGCGACGAGAACGGCCGTGAGAGTGATGACGGTCCCCCTGGGAGAGCTTGCTCCGAACGGTGTGCGGAGAAATTGACCCTCACACCATCCACCGACGTCGCGCCCACCGGGAGGGGCCGAAGGTCACCGATCCGAGGGGCCAAGGAAACGTCGGGACGTCGCCGCTGCCGCTGCTGATGCGCGGCGGGTCGTGCCGGACTCAGGCGGGCCGACCCCGTTTGAGCTCGAAGCCGGTCACATGACGGGCATCGCCATCCCGCGGCGCGGTCGCCATCTCGATCTGCGCCCGCGCCTGGTCGAGGACCGGGGTGTCCGGATCGAGGACGGAGAGGTAGCGGTCGTGGGCGGCGAGTGCTCGAACGGCCGCGTCGAGTTGTTCCTCGACCTCGACGCCGTGGGTCGCCGCCGGACCGTTCTCGAACAACCACGTCGGCGGGGCTTCCAGGGCGTCGTAGGCGTCGAGGACCGCCGCGGCGAACTCCATGTGGTCGCGCTGGTTGGGCGTGCCCGGCGCCCACTCGGGCCCACCGAAGAGCGAGACGATCACCTGCGGCCGTACCCGTTCGACGGTCTCGGTGATCTTGTCCCGCAGCTCCGGCACGTTGCGGATGTCACTGTCGGGGAACCCCCAGAACTCCACCTCGTCCACGCCGACGATCGACGCGGACGCGCGCTGCTCCGCTTCCCGCAGGGGGCCGCACTCGGCGGGTGGCAGACCCTCGATGCCCCGCTCGCCGCTGGAGGCCAGCGCGTAGACGACGCGGCGGCCCTCGCCGGTCCAGCGGGCGACGGCCGCCGCCATCCCGTACTCGGGGTCGTCGGGGTGGGCGACGAGCACGAGCGCGGTCTGCCAGTCGGTGGGGAAGGGGAGCAGCTGCGCCGTCACGGTTCTCAGCGCTCCCGGTCGAGATTGGCCATCTTCAGCACGTCGAGCCGGGCGTCCAGTTCGTCCTCGGTCAGCTTGTCGCCGACCAGGCCGCGGTCGAGGACGGTCTCGCGGATGGTCTTGCCCTCCTTCAGCGCCTGCTTGGCGACGGCCGCTGCCTCCTCGTAGCCGATGGCGCTGTTGAGGGGGGTGACGATCGACGGCGAACTCTCCGCGAGCGTGCGCAACCGCTCGGTGTTGGCCTGCAGTCCGGAGATACAGCGGTCGGCGAACAACCGCGAGACGTTCGCGAGCAGCTTGAGGGACTCGAGGACGTTGCGCGCCATCATCGGGATGTAGACGTTGAGTTCGAAGGCGCCGTTGCCGCCGCCCCAGGTGACCGCGGCGTCGTTGCCGATGACCTGCGCCGCGACCTGCGTGACAGCTTCGGGCAGAACGGGATTGACCTTGCCCGGCATGATGGAACTGCCCGGTTGCAGGTCGGGGAGCAGGATCTCGCCGAGCCCGGTGAGCGGACCCGAGCCCATCCAGCGGACGTCGTTGGCGATCTTGGTCAGCGACACCGCGACGGTCTTCAACTGGCCGGAGAGTTCGACGAGCCCGTCACGGGCCGCCTGCGCCTCGAAGCTGTCCTTCGCGAGGGTGAGTGACTCGACGCCGGTGAGCGACACGAGTTCGGCGACCACCTTGGTGCCGAAGCCATCTGGCGCATTGAGGCCGGTGCCGACCGCGGTACCGCCGATGGGCAGTTCGCCGACGCGCGGGAGGGCGGCGGTGATGCGCTCGATGCCGGCCTCGACCTGACGCGCGTAACCGCCGAATTCCTGTCCGAGCGTGACCGGTACCGCGTCCATCAGATGCGTGCGCCCGCTCTTCACGACCTCACGCCATTCGGTTGCCTTGTCGGCCAACGTCTTCTGCAGATGTTCGAGCGCCGGGATCAGGTCGGTGACGGCGGCCTCGGTGGCGGCGACGTGCGTCGCCGTCGGGAAGGTGTCGTTGGACGACTGGGACATGTTGACGTGGTCGTTCGGGTGCACCTCGACGCCGTTGGACTTGGCGATCGACGCGATGACCTCGTTGGTGTTCATGTTCGAGCTGGTGCCCGAACCGGTCTGGAACACGTCGATCGGGAACTGGTCGTCGTGGCGTCCGTCCGCGATCTCGGTGGCCGCGGCGACGATCGCGTCGGCTTTCTCCTTGTCGAGGAGACCGAGGTCGGCGTTGACGGTGGCGCAGGCCGCCTTCAGCAGTCCCATCGCCCGGATCTGCGTCCGTTCGAGGGGGCGTCCGCTGATCGGGAAGTTCTCCACGGCACGCTGCGTCTGTGCCCGCCACAGGGCGTCGACGGGTACCCGGACCTCGCCCATGGTGTCGTGCTCGATGCGGTACTGCTCGCCCTGCGCGTCGGTCTGTGTGTCCTCGGTCATCGGCGTGCCTACTCCTTCGATCGAATCCTTATGCCGCTCAACGGGACGTTGACGGCCCCACTCGGGTCGGTGAAAAAGTCGTTGCCCTTGTCGTCAACGACGATGAAGGCGGGAAAATTCTCCACCTCGATCTTCCACACGGCCTCCATGCCGAGTTCGGGATACTCGATGATCTCCTGGCTCTTGATGCAGTCGAGCGCGAGACGTGCCGCGGGCCCGCCGATGGAGCCGAGGTAGAAACCGCCGTGCGCACCGCACGCCTCGGTGACCTGCTTGGATCGATTCCCCTTGGCCAGCATGACCATCGAGCCCCCGGCGGCCTGGAACTGTTCGACATAGCTGTCCATCCGGCCGGCCGTCGTCGGACCGAACGATCCGGAGGCCATGCCCTCGGGGGTCTTCGCCGGCCCCGCGTAGTAGACCGGGTGGTCGCGCAGGTAGTCGGGCATCGGCTCGCCGGCGTCGAGGCGTTCCTTGATCTTGGCGTGGGCGATGTCGCGCGCGACGACCAGCGGTCCGGTCAGCGACAGGCGCGTCTTGACCGGATACTGCGAGAGTTGCGCGAGGATCTCCGGCATCGGGCGGTTGAGGTCGACCTCGACCACCTCGCCGCCCGAGATGTCCTCGGCCACACCGGCTGCGGGCATGTAGCGGGCCGGATCGGTCTCGAGCTGCTCGAGGAAGACGCCGTCGGCGGTGATCTTGCCGAGGGCCTGACGGTCGGCCGAGCAGGAGACCGCGATCGCCACCGGGCACGACGCACCGTGGCGGGGCAGTCGGACGACGCGCACGTCGTGGCAGAAGTACTTGCCGCCGAACTGCGCTCCGATGCCGAACGACTGGGTGAGCCGGAAGACCTCGTCCTCGAGCTCGAGATCGCGGAAACCGTGCGCCGACATCGATCCCTGCGTGGGCAGGTCGTCGAGGTAGTGCGCCGACGCGTACTTGGCGGTCTTGAGCGCGAATTCGGCTGAGGTGCCGCCGATCACGACGGCCAGGTGGTACGGCGGGCAGGCCGCGGTGCCCAGTGAGCGGATCTTCTCGTCGAGGAACTTCAGGATGCTCGTCGGGTTCAGGATCGCCTTCGTCTCCTGGAACAGGAACGACTTGTTGGCGCTGCCACCGCCCTTGGCCATGAACAGGAACTTGTACTCCGGACCCTTGGGCCCCTGCTCGGTGGCGTAGATCTCGACCTGGGCAGGCAGGTTCGAGCCGGTGTTCTTCTCCTCGTACGTCGTCAGCGGGGCGAGCTGCGAGTAGCGCAGGTTGAGCTGCGTGTAGGCGTCGTAGACACCGCGAGAGATGGCCTCGGCGTCGTCGGTGCCGGTCAGGACCCCTTCGCTCTTCTTGCCCATCACGATGGCGGTGCCGGTGTCCTGACACATCGGCAGCACGCCGCCGGCGGAGATGTTGACGTTCTTCAGCAGGTCGAGCGCGACGAACCGGTCGTTGCCCGAGGCCTCGGGGTCGTCGATGATCTTGCGCAACTGCGCGAGATGAGCCGGGCGCAGATAGTGGCTGATGTCGTGCATGGCCTCCGCGGTGAGCCTCCGGATGGCCTCCGGGTCGACCTTCAGGAAGGTCTGACCGTCGACGGAGAACGTGGACACACCCTCGGTCGTGACCAACCGGTACGGGGTCTCGTCGGCGCCGGTCGGGAGCAGATCGGAGTAGAGAAACTCGGGGGCTGAGGCTGGTTTACTCACGGACCGCATCGTATCGCCCACGACATCGGCCCCACGCCAGAGGTTGACTCGTGAAGTCACCGGTGTGGGTGTGGGGCCGATGTCGTGTCTCAGAGATCGATTCGGGAGTAGCCGCGGAGCTTGGCCGGCTTGTGGACGGCCTCGATGCGGCGGACGGTGCCGGACTTCGAGCGCATCACCAGCGACCGGGTCGTCGCGCCATTGGGCCGGTAGGTGACTCCGCGCAGCATGTCGCCGTTGGTGACCCCGGTGGCGCAGAAGAAGGCGTTCTCGCCACTGACCAGGATGTCGTTGGTCAGCACCCGGTCCAGGTCGTGGCCGGCATCGATGGCCTTCTGGCGCTCTTCGTCGTTGCGCGGCCACAGCTTGCCCTGGATCTCGCCGCCCATGCACTTCATCGCGACGGCGGTGATGATGCCTTCGGGAGTGCCGCCGACGCCCATCAGCATGTCGACGGTGGAGTAGTCGTCGGCGGCCGCGACCGCACCGGCGACGTCGCCGTCGGAGATGAGGCGGATCTTGGCGCCGGCCTGGCGGATCTCACCGATGAGATCGGCGTGGCGAGGACGGTCGAGGACGATCACGGTCAGATCGGCGACGTCGATGCCCTTCGCCTTCGCGACCGAGTTGATGTTCCACTCGACGGACTCGTTGATGTTGATGGCGCCCTTGGCCTCGGGCCCGACGGCGATCTTGTCCATGTAGAAGACCGCCGACGGGTCGTACATCGTGCCGCGCTCGCTGACCGCGATCACCGAGATCGAGTTGGGGCGGCCCTCCGCCATCAGCGTGGTGCCGTCGATGGGATCCACGGCGACGTCACAGTCGGGGCCTTCGCCGTTGCCCACCTCTTCGCCGTTGTAGAGCATCGGCGCCTCGTCCTTCTCGCCCTCACCGATGACCACGACACCGCGCATCGACACCGACGACAGCAGCTCGCGCATCGCGTCGACCGCCGCGCCGTCGCCGCCGTTCTTGTCGCCACGACCGACCCAGCGACCGGCCGCGAGCGCAGCCGACTCGGTCACGCGGACCAACTCCATCGCGAGGTTGCGGTCCGGGGCCTGATGGGTGCTGACGGTCATGGGCAATCGACTCCTCTGTTCGGCGCGGGTCGACTCCAGCGGCGCCGAGTGATGGTGGCGGTGGTCTCGAACACCATCCTTGCATGTCACACCGGGCATTCGGTCAGTGACCCTGCTGGTGGGATACTCGGCGCCATGGCAGACAAACCCCGCATTCTGAACAACGGCAAGGACATGTTCTGGTCGTTGGTCCCGTTGCTCGCGTTGTGTGCGCTGGTGGCGATCGCGTCGGGGAACTGCTCGATCGGGGCGTCCAAGGACGTGGCCGACAGCAAGCTGCCGCCGTTCGACGTGGTCAGCGCATTGAACGCCGACGCCGCCCAGCTCCCGTTCCCGATCCGCCGCCCGCCGACGCCGGAGGGCTGGCGGCCCAACTCCGGTTCGTCGGACGCGATCGAGGGGCACCGGGTCAGCACGGTGGGATGGCTCAGCAGCGATGGCGCCTACGTCCAGCTCAGTCAGTCCGATGCGCCCGAGGACGTGTTCGTCCCCTACCTCGGCGGCGGCAGCGGGGGTGATTTCGCCGACATCTCCGGTACCGGTACGCGCCAGGCGGGCGGGCGGCAGTGGGTGACCTACGAGACGTCGGAGGGCAAGCGGTTCTGGATCACGGACCTGGGCAAGGTACGCATCGCGGTCCTGTCGCGCGGCAGCGACGCCGACATCGAGACGATCGCGTCGTCGGTCGTCGCCCAGCAGCCGCTGCAATTGGGGTAGCGCACTACTCGTGAGGACCCGGCCCGGAGTTCCTAGCGTCTTCGCCAGGAGGCGCTCATGGATGGGGGATCGCGGTTCGGCTTGCACCTCGTGTGGGCCAGGTTCGTGCTCGTCGCGGTCCTCGTGCTGCTCGTGGTGACCGTTCCGGTGCAACGGGCGGGCGCCATCGATGCGCTGACCGACCCGCGATCCCGGGCCCCGGTGACCGCACCCGGTCTTCCGTACATCGTCGGGCCGCCTCCGGATTCCGCTGTGGGGCGGCCGCTTTCCTCCTCGTCGAGGGGTGGGGAGGATCGTCGGCCGGTCCTCGCGCGGGTCGGTGCGCGACCGACCGCCGAGCACACGCGCATCAGTGTTCTCGACCGCGAGGCGCTCACCCGGTTCGATTGATCGGTCTCAGTCGTCCTCGGGGTCGTCGGGGTCGGAGCCGGTGCTGATGACCGCCTCGATGCGCTCGCGGGCACCGCGCAGGTGCTCCTCGCAGCGGGTCGCGAGGGCCTCGCCGCGCTCCCAGAGCGCCAGCGAGGCGTCGAGGTCGAGTCCGCCGTGCTCGAGGGTGGTGACGATCTCGGCGAGTTCGTCGCGTGCTTCCTCGTATCCGAGTTCCTCGATCGGAGTAGATGATTCGTCGGTGCTCACGCGTGTCCTCCGTGTTCCGGCATGGTCGTGGGTTCGTCGACCCGGGCGGTTGCGGCGCCGTCGGCGACCCGGATGCGCAGGGGTGCACCCGCCGGCAGGTCCGCGAGCGTGCCGACCACATGGGGCGGGTCGGTGTCGGTCCGCTGTACCACCGCGTAGCCGCGCGCCAGGGTCTGCGCGGGACCGAGTGTCGACAGGCGCGCGCCGAGATGGTCGGTACGTCGTTCCTCGGAGTCGATGTGGCGCAACACATCTCGGCGTAGGGCGCGGACCAGCTCGGCCACCTGCCCGGCCTCGGAGTCCACGAGCACCCCGGGACGGGCGAGCACCGGCCGCGCCCGCAACGCGGCGACGACGCCGGACTCGCGGCGCACCCAGTTGCGCAGGGCCTGCGCGCTGCGTCGACGCAGATCCGCGATGCCCGCGAGTTCGGCCTCGACGTCGGGAACGACCCGCTTCGCCGCATCGGTCGGAGTGGCGGCGCGCAGATCCGCGACGAGATCGAGCAGTGGATTGTCCGGTTCGTGCCCGATCGCACTGACGACCGGGGTCCGGCACCGCGACACCGCGCGCAGCAACGCCTCGTCGGAGAACGGGAGCAGGTCCTCGACGCTGCCCCCGCCGCGCGCGATGATGATGACCTCGACATCGGGGTGGGCATCGAGGTCGGCCAGGTGGGTCAGGATGCGGGCGACCGCCGTCGGCCCCTGCACGGGGGCCTCGCGGATGTCGAAGCGCACGTTCGACCATCGAGCGGTCGCGACACTCACGACGTCGTGCTGCGCCGCGCTCGCGCGGCCACTGATCAGGCCGACGGCGCGCGGCAGGAACGGCAACGGTCGTTTGAGCCGTGAATCGAAGAGGCCCTCGGCGGCCATGAGCTGTCGCAGCCGTTCGATGCGCAGCAACAGCTCGCCGATGCCCACGGCCCGGATCTCGCTGACCCGCAGCGACACCGTGCCGCGCCCGGTGTAGTAACTCGGGCGGCCCAGGACCACCACGGAGCTGCCGTCCGTCAGCGGGACCTCGGTGCGTGCCAGCAGGTCGGGGCTGCACGTCACCGAGATCGAGATGTCGGCAGCGGGATCGCGCAGGGTGAGGAACGCGGTGCGGGTCCCCGGCCGCCGGCTGATCTGGGTGACCTGTCCTTCGACCCAGATCTGTCCGAGCCGATGGATCCAGTCGGCGATCTTGGTGTTCACCGTCCGGACCGGCCAGGGATGCTCCGCCGAGTTCGGTGACGACGAACGTCGCGGTGTGTCGCTCGTGTCGGCCCCGGTCACGCTTCGGTGGAGCGCTTGTTCTGCGCGGCGATCCGGTTGTCGAGCATCGTCACGAACGGCGCACGGTCGCGGTGGGATTTCTCATAGTCGACGAGTGCGATCAGATCCTCGATGGCGACCGACCGCAGGCGGGCCCGGAGCTGCGCGAGGGTGAGGGTGTCGTAGTCGATGAGCTCGACGATCTCGGGCCCCGAGCCGTCGGCGGAACCCACCGCCTCGGTGCCCGGCACCTCGGCCGCGACGACCTCGTCGGGGGTCGAGCTGTACAGCGCGAACCGCCCGGCATCGGCGCGCGGCGGTGCGGCGAGATCGGCGTCGGCGGACGCCTCCTCGATCTCCTCGTCGAGGGTCGTGGGCGACGGGGTCGTCGCGGCGGCCTTCGGCTTCTTGTCCTGCACAGACGTATCGGTGGTCGCTGCGGGCGCGGCGGGCGTGACCGGGTCGGGACCCGCTGCGTCGTCCTCGTCGAAACGTGCCCACTCGGGCTGTTCGTCGGGCCGGTCGAAGAGCATCTCCAGGGCGGCGTCGCCCTTGATGGCCAGTTCGGCGATGTTCTGTTGCGCCCGCATACCGGCCTGGAGGGTCTGGCTGATGGCGGTCATCGGCAACGTGATGAGCAACGCCGGGAGTTTCCGTGTCTCCTCGAGTGCGGTGACGATCAGACCTGCGGCTATCCGGGCGGGGTACGGTGCGCGATCCATGCCAACACTCTGCCATCACGGGCAACGCCGCGTAACCCGTACCCTGGGAAGCATGTCTGAGACGAAGCGTGTCCTGCTCGCCGAACCCCGCGGCTACTGCGCTGGTGTCGACCGTGCGGTGGAGACGGTCGAGCGTGCCCTCGACAAGCACGGCGCTCCCGTCTACGTGCGCAAGGAGATCGTGCACAACCGGCACGTCGTGGAGACCCTGGCCGAGCGCGGGGCGATCTTCGTCGGCGAGACCGACGAGGTGCCCGAGGGAGCGCTGGTCGTGTTCTCCGCGCACGGGGTGTCCCCGCTGGTGCACCAGACCGCCGCGGAGCGCAACCTGCGCACCATCGACGCGACGTGTCCGCTGGTCACGAAGGTCCATCAGGAGGCGAAGCGGTTCGCGCGCGACGACTACGACATCCTCCTGATCGGCCATGAGGGCCATGAGGAGGTCGAGGGCACCGCCGGCGAGGCCCCACAGCACATCCAGCTCGTCGACGGTCCCGACAGCGTGGACGCGGTCGAGGTCCGTGACGAGTCGAAGCTCGTCTGGTTGTCGCAGACCACCCTGTCGGTCGACGAGACCATGGAGACGGTCCGTCGACTCCGCGAGAAGTTCCCGCTGCTCAACGACCCGCCCAGCGACGACATCTGCTATGCCACCCAGAACCGCCAGGTCGCGGTCAAGGCGATGGCTCCCGAGTGCGACCTGGTGATCGTCGTCGGATCGCAGAACTCCTCGAACTCGGTGCGCCTCGTCGAGGTGGCCCTGCAGGCCGGTGCGAAGGCCGGCCATCTGGTCGACTATGCCCGTGAGATCGACGACTCGTGGCTCGAGGGTGTGACGACGGTCGGCGTCACCTCCGGCGCGTCGGTGCCCGAGGTGCTGGTCCGTGGGGTTCTGGACTATCTGGCCGAACGCGGCTACGGCACGGTCGAGACGGTCAACACGGCCAACGAGACGCTGACCTTCGCGCTCCCGCGCGAGCTGCGCCCCGCACGCTCGTCCAGCTGATCTCGGGCCACGATCCGGCGTCGACAGGTCAGAACTCGTCCGGGTCGAGCTTGCGCACCCGTCGGTGGGGTAGTGCGATCGCGAGAACCGCGGCGATGACGATCGCCGCGACGGCGCTGCCGATGATCGCGACGTTGCGCGCGGAATTGTCCGGTGGCTGGGCCACGGTAGGTGCGGCGATGGGCGCCGAGGCCCGGTCCGGCTGCTGATCGGCCGGCACTTCGGCGGTCAGGGCGGCGACCGGATCGACGACACCGTGTCCGATCCGCTGATCGCGCCCGGTTCCCGGGGAGTGGGCGGTGGCGATGATGCGGTCCATCACCTCGCGCGCGGTCAGATCCGGGAAGCGGGCCCGGATCAGCGCGGCGGTGCCCGCGACGTACGGCGCGGCGAAACTCGTGCCGGCCAACGGCACAGGCTTACCTTCATGCTCCTGCGCCGATACCAGACCACTCGAACCGCGCCTGCTGTCGAGACTCACGATGCCCGTGCCCGGTGCCGCAACGCTCACCCACGGGCCGTGCAGAGTGTTTCGTTCCGGCGCGCCGCTGTCGGAATTGATGAACCCAACCGACAGCAGGTAAGGCGTATACCAAGCCGGGGTGGCGATGGTGGAGACAGACTTCCACCCGTCCGGATCGTCAGCGGAAGGGACCGGGTTCTGGTTCTGGCAGGCGCCCCTGGGGTCCACGTTGCCGGCCGCCGCGACCACCACGACATCGCGGTCGTAGGCGTACCGGACGGCTGCGCCGAGTGCGCGGTCGTCGACTCCGTCTGAGGGGGCGAAACAGGCGACCTGCGAGATGTTGATGACGGTCGCGCGTAGATCGACCGCGCGCACGATGGCGTGCGCCAGCGTCCGGACCGACCCGTAGCCCGAGCCGACCGCCGGGGCGGCGTCGTCCCGGGCGCGGTTGTTCTTCTTCTGGAAGGCGCTGCTGGACTGGCGGATCGAGATGATCGACGCCGCGGGCGCGACTCCGACGAACGCGTCGGCGGCGCTGGGCCGGGCGGCGATGATCCCGGCGACCAGGGTGCCGTGGGCGTCGCAGTCGTCGAGCCCGTTGCCGCCCGAGACGTAATCGCCACCGGCGACGACGCGACCGAGCCGCGGATGGGGCGTCACCCCGGTGTCGATGACGGCCACCCGCTGACCCTGTCCGCGACTGAACCGCCACGCCTCCGGGAGATTCATCATCGCCTGCGCCGCGGTCGGTTTCGTCACGGTGCGGGTCAGCTCCGGGATGTTGCACAGGTGGCGCTGCTCGGTCGGTTCCATCGGGGCGACCGGGGCCGATCGGACGAGGGCGCCGGGATCGATCCGAGGCGGGGTCACCGCCGCAGCGGGCGTCGCCGAGGCCCCGACAAGGGTCGTCGCGAATACTCCAGCACCACGGACACGGTTGTCGCGCATCAGATCTCGCGGACCATTCGGTACAGGTCGAGCAGCCACAACAGCAGGGGCACGATGAGGGCGACGAGGATGTACTCGCCGATCTCGGCCCACCGACGCATCACGGGTGAGAAGTCCTGGTTCGGGGCGACGACCCCGAAGACGAGGGCGCCGATCACCACGAGGATGCCGAGGGCGAAACCGATCACCGGCCACTGATCGTCGCCGAACGCGAGACCGGTGATCAGGGTGATCACCACGAGCGATCCGCCGATGACGAGGATTCCCGCCTGGAACAGGTCGCTGTGAGAGCGGCCCCGCAGACACAGCACGATGCCGATGATCGCGGCGTAGACGGCGTTGCGCCATTCGAACCCGGCGAGCGGGGAGGCGGTGAGCACGGCCGCGATGGCGGTGACGACGGTGAGCCCGCCGACGATGCCGGTCAGGTACGCGTTGGCAAGGTAGGAACGCCGTTCCAGCGCATCGGCTTTGGGAAGGGCGGTCGCGCCGATCGCCCCGATGCCCTCGATGGCCGGGCGCGGTTCGATGTCCTTGACGTCGATGGCGGCACCCGCGGTCGGCACCGGGGGCAGCGGCAGTTTCGCGAGCAGGATCGTCGTGCGGGGAGCCAGACCGATGCACAGCAGGCCGACCGCGGCGATGACGGCGGCGACATCGGCCACCGGCGCATCGACGAGGAGCCGGGCCCCGGCGCCGGCCCCACCGAGCAGCGCCGCGCTGGTCACGGCGCTGTGTGCGGTCGCCCCGGCCGCGGTCATGCGATAACTGACGACCGCGGCGACGAGTGCGAACGCGAAGCCCAGGGTGAGGTGTGCGGCGCCGTACGACCCGGGCGTCACGATCATCCCGGTCACGAAGGCCATCGGCGCGGCACACAGGGACAGCACCGTCGAACTCTGCTCGTCGCGGTAGTAGCGGGACACGATCGTCGAGGCGGTGACGAATCCGACGACCGCCAGCCCGGACAACGCGGCAAACCACAGGGCGCCCGTGCCGGAGCGGACCGCGGCCAGGGACGCCGCCGCCGCGACCGCGGCGACGAGTGCCAGGGCGTAACCGACCTTGCGGGCGGACGCCGCGGTCCAGTCGACGAACTGCGATTCGTTCAATCGGGCGACAGCGTCGACCACATCGTCGAACAGCACCGGGGACTCCCCGGTCCGCGTGGAGGTCAACAACAGCAGGTCGCCGTCACGGATACCCGACTCCGACAGCGACCGGTGCAGGGGCAGCGGGTCCTGTCCGACGAGCGCGAGCGTCCACTTGTTCTGCCGGTCGTGCGGGCGGCCGGGATTGCGGGCGTCGGCATCCGGGTCGTCGGGGTCCGACCTCGTGGGATTGCGCGATTCGATCTGGGCGACGAGGTCACCGATGAGTCCGGCGACGGGGATGCCCGCCGGCAGTCCGATGTCGAGCTGGGTGTTGCCGCCCAGCACGGACACCCGTACGAGTTGCGGCTCGACCGCCCCCTCACCCCGCCGGCGGTCCCCGGTGTCCGCGTCGGCAGCGGTGGCCGGGTACCCCGGTGCGAATCCGTCCACAGACGACATCAGGTCAATCCTCCCCCTAGATTCAGCAGCTAACATAGCCAACCGCGGCGGGTTCGACCGCCCGGGGATACACAGCGCGACATGTCAGGGGGGACGTGTGGTCACGACGACGGAGGGCTTTGTGCGTCGCCCGCGCATCACGCCTCCACGCACGCCCGGAGGCGAGGTCAACATCCAGGCGCCGCCGGATGTGCCGCGGGTGGTGCCCGGCGGCCTCCTGATGAAACTGCTGCCGGTGGTGATGGTCGTCGCCGTCGTCGGCATGGTGGCACTGATGGTCGTCACCGGCGGGCGCAACATCCTGACCAACCCGCTGTTCATGATGTTCCCGCTGATGATGCTGATGTCGATGTTCGGCATGTTCGCCGCCGGCGGCCGTGGCGGGGGCAAACGCGCCGGAGAACTCAACGAAGAACGCAAGGACTACTTCCGCTATCTCGGCCAGCTGCGCGGCCAGGTCTTCGAGACCGTCGACAACCAGCGCGCGGCGCGCACCTGGAGCCACCCGGACCCGCGTGCGCTGCTCGACGTGATCGGCAGCAGGCGCATGTGGGAACGCCGCCCCAGCGACGCCGACTTCGCCCATGTGCGCGTCGGGGTGGGCGTCCAGCGACTCGCCACGCGGCTCATGCCGCCGGAGACCGGGCCCCTCGAGGACATCGAGCCGGTGTCGATGGTGGCCCTGCGCCGGTTCGTGCGCACGCACTCCGCGGTGTACCGCCTGCCCACCTCGATCTCGCTGCGCGGCTTCCCCGCCATCAACATCGAGGGTGCGCGGCAGGAGACCCGCGAACTCATCCGGTCGATGGTCGTGGAGCTCTGTGCGTTCCACGGTCCCGATCACCTGCACATCGGCATCGTGACCGGCGATCCGGCGGGGGAGGCCTGGGACTGGGCGAAATGGCTTCCGCACGTGGGACATCCGACGCTGCGCGACGGCGTCGGGGCGATGCGGATGATCTATCCGACGCTGGCGGACCTCGAGAACTCGATGGCCGCGGACCTCCTCGAGCGTGGCCGGTTCAGCCGGTCGGCTCCGCCGAACGCCAATCGCGCACACCTCGTGGTGATCATCGACGACGGTTACGTCGCCGGTGACGAGCGGATCATCAACGACGCCGGCATGGAAGGCGTCACGATCCTCGACCTGACCGCGCCGCCGGACGGTCTCGCGGTGCGGCGCGGGCTGCAACTCGTCGTGCGCGGGGGCAAGGTCTCCGCACGCAGTGCCGCCGGCGTCGAGGAGTTCGCCGACATGGACTCGCTGACGATTCCCGAGGCGGAGGCGATCGCCCGGCGCATGGCGCGCTACCGGCTGGCCACCGCGGCGACGCTGGCCCACCTCGAGTCCGAGGCGACCTCGGCCGACCCCGGCCTGCCCGCGCTGCTGGGCATCGACGACGCCGCACGCTTCGATCCGGCGACGGCCTGGCGTGGTCGTACCGGCCGGGAGCGCCTGCGTGTGCCGATCGGTTACACGCCGACCGGCGCGCCCGTGGAGATCGACATCAAGGAGAGCGCACACGGCGGCATGGGTCCGCACGGGCTGTGCATCGGCGCCACCGGATCGGGGAAGTCGGAGTTCCTGCGCACGCTGGTCCTGGCGATGCTGGCGACGCATTCGCCGTCGGAACTGAATCTCGTGCTCGTCGACTTCAAGGGCGGGGCCACATTCCTGGGCCTGGAATCCGCGCCGCACGTCGCCGCGATCATCACGAACCTCGAGCAGGAACTCTCGATGGTCGACCGGATGAAGGACGCGCTCTCGGGCGAGATGAACCGGCGCCAGGAGGTGCTGCGGGCGGCGGGCAACTACGCCAACGTCGCCGACTACGAGCGTGCCCGCGCCTCGGGGGTGCGCCTCGACCCGCTGCCGGCGCTGTTCATCGTCGTCGACGAGTTCTCCGAACTGCTCTCGCAAAAGCCAGATTTCGCCGAACTGTTCGTCGCGATCGGTCGTCTGGGCCGCTCGCTGCACATCCATCTGCTGCTCGCCTCGCAGCGGCTGGAAGAAGGCAAACTCCGGGGCCTGGACTCGCACCTGTCCTATCGGATCGGCCTGAAAACCTTCTCCGCCAACGAGTCCCGCTCGGTTCTCGGTGTTCCCGACGCCTATCACCTGCCGAGCGTCCCGGGTTCGGCATACCTCAAATGCGACTCGGCGGACCCGATCAGGTTCAACACCTCCTACGTGTCGGGCGCCTACTACTCGCCGACGGTCACCGAGTCGGCCGATCCGACGACCACGGCGTCGTCGCGTCGCGGCAACCTCAAGGTGTTCACCGCACTTCCGGTGCCGCTGGACGAGGGCGCGTCGCGTTCGCTGCTCGACCAGGCCGAGAGCCTGCTCGACGAGGAACCGCCGGCACCCGAGGCGCCCACCGAGTTCGAGCCGGTCTCGGCGCAGGTGCCCACGCTCATGGAGACCATCGTCGAACGCATGGAGCACGCGGGCCCGCCGGCCCACCGCGTGTGGCTCCCGCCGCTGGACGACTCGCCCACCGTGGAACATCTTCTCGGCGAGCGGGACTGGTCCCACCCGGCGGTGCCGGGGAGTCTCACCGTTCCGATCGGCGTCGTGGACCGGCCCTACGACCAGCGACGCGACCCGCTCGTCATCGACCTCGCGGGGGCCGCGGGCAACGTGGCGGTGGTCGGCGGTCCGCAGTCGGGCAAGTCGACGACACTGCGCACGATCATCATGTCGGCTGCCGCGTCCCACACGCCCGAACAGGTGCAGTTCTACTGTCTGGACTTCGGCGGCGGCAGTCTGGCCGGTCTCGCCGGGCTCCCGCATGTCGGCTCGGTCGCCTCGCGCGGCGACATGGACGCGGTCCGCCGTACGGTCGCCGAGGTGGCTGCCGTGGTCCGGTCGCGCGAACTGCTGTTCACCCGGCTGGGCATCGAGTCGATGCGCGACTACCGATCCCGCCGGGATGCGTGGTTCCGGTCCGGCGTCACCTCGCCGGCATCGGACCCGCTGGCGCAGGACCGGTTCGGCGACGTGTTCCTCGTCCTCGACGGCATGAACGTGCTGCGGACCGAGCTGGAGTCGCTCGAGGAACAGATCACCGCGATCGTGGCCCAGGGGTTGAGCTACGGCGTCCACGTCATGGTCACCGCGTCCCGGTGG
The DNA here is from genome assembly GCF_042672305.1 of Gordonia sp. NPDC127522. Classification (NCBI taxonomy): domain Bacteria; kingdom Bacillati; phylum Actinomycetota; class Actinomycetes; order Mycobacteriales; family Gordoniaceae; genus Gordonia; species Gordonia sp. NPDC127522. The sequence goes on along the minus strand of NZ_JBHXVK010000005.1, from coordinate 231,944 downwards.
GCCGAGGTGCGCCCGGCGGTCCGCGATCTCATGGGTACCCGGATCGAGCTGCGGCTGGGCGACCCGATGGACTCCGACATGGGTCGTCGCGCCGCCGCGCTGGTCCCGCAGAACCGACCCGGTCGCGGCCTGACCGGGCAGGAGCTGCACATGCTCATCGCGCTGCCCCGGCTCGATTCCGTCAGCAGTGCCGAGTCGCTGCCCGCGGGCGTCGCCCAGTCGGTCGAGAAGCTCACCGCCGCCTATCCGGGCCGCTCGGCGATGGCCGTGCGCAAGCTGAGCACCGAGATCGACTACGCATCGGTGCAGCGCGCGGTTGCCGGCGCCGGGCTGACGCTGGCACCCAATCAGGTGGCGATCGGTGTCGGCGAGCTCGAACTCGCCCCGGTGGTCCTCGATTTCACCGTCCAACCGCATTTCATGGCCTTCGCCGACGTCGAACACGGCAAGACCAACCTGCTGCGGACGATCGTCACCGGGCTGGTCGCCGGTGCCACACCCGAGCAGGTGCGCATCGTCTTCGTCGACTACCGCCGCACGATGCTGGGGATCATCGACGGCGATCATCTCGCCGGCTACGCGAGTTCGCCCGACCGCGCGGCGTCGATGATGACGGAGCTGGCGGCGTATCTGAAGAACCGGATGCCGCCCGAGGACGTGACCGTCCAGCAACTGCGGGACCGCACCTGGCTCGACGGCCAGCCCGAGGTGTACGTGGTGGTCGACGACTACGACATGGTCGTCACCTCGACCGGCAATCCGATGCTGCCGATCGTCGAACTGGCCTCACATGCGCGCGACATCGGGCTGCACATCGTGCTCGCCCGACGTTCCGGCGGCCTCGGTCGGGCGATGTTCGATCCGCTGATCGCGCGCCTCAAGGACCTGTCGTCGGACATCCTGCTGATGAGCGGTGACCGGGACGAGGGATTCATCACCGGCCGGTCGAGGCTGCAGACGCTGGTGCCCGGCCGCGGCGAACTGGTGTCGCGCGTCCGCCCGCAGGAGATGATCCAGGTCGCCCATCTCCCGATCGGCGACTAGGGGTGGGTCGGGCCGGATGACACAGCCGGGCGAGGTGCAACCGATCGGCGACAGGAACCGTCCGACGGTGGTCGATCTCGCGTTCGGGACGCCGCTGGTCGGTGACCCCGACCATGGGCTGCGCCGGGTGGATCGCGATGTGCGGCTGCTGCTCGAGTCGGTGGACCAGATGAGTGTGGTGGTCGACGGTCGGCGCGAACACCTGCGGCAGATGTGGCGGCGGGTCTTCGCCGGCCTCGACCTGCCCGCGGGTCGACCGCTCGTCGTCGGGCACCCGAGCACCTGGGGACCCCGTCGGGCATCGACCCTCGCCGACGTCGGCGACGGCCGCGCGCCGGTGGCACTCCTACCGCGGGCGGTGCTCGTCGCGCGCAGTCACGCCGACCTCACCGTGCGGCGGTGCGCCGTCGTCGAGACCACACATCTCCCGCGGCCGCCCGCCGATCCCGGCCACCCGCGACCGGCGTGGTGGGACGTGCAGATCGTCGGGCGCGGTCCGGACGGCTGGGTGATCGAGCGCTCCGGGCTCATCCGTCCCGGCGCCGACCGTGCGCCGCGCTCCTCGCGGAAGGCGGACGGGCTCGACGTCATCGACGACTCGGTCGAGGCGGTGTTCGTCGACGGGGACCGCTCGGATGAGGTGTCCGCGGCGATCGGCGTCATCGCCGGGCACGCGGTCGCGGGACGCGTGGTCGCCGTCGACCGCGAGCTCGTGGTCCGGCTCGGCCACCGCACCGGCGGTGCGGACGAGGACACGATGGCCCCGGGCCCTGATCCCGGACCCCCGGACCCACTCCCGGTCGGCGCCACCCGGCGCCGGTCGGGGACGCTGCTCGCCGCGGCGGCGATGGCGATCCTGGTCGTGAGTGGTGCGATCGGGGTGGGACTCTGGCAGCGTGGCACCCCACCGGACGCGGCGTCGACGGAGGTCGGCCTCGGCCGTGCGACGCTGACGGTGCCCGGCGACTGGCGGCAGTCCGAACAGCAGACCCCGACCGGTTCGGCCGACGACCCCTCGACCACTCGCGCGGTGTTCGTCGATCCCGACGACGGCCGGCGCATCATCGCCGTCCTCACCGAGGTGCGTGCCGGCTCCACCCGGGAATCGGTCGCGGGGAGCCTGCGCAACCGGATCGAGCAGCGCGGCGACGACGTCGTCACCGAGTTCTCCGCCGCCACCCGGTTCGGCGGGCGGGACGTCATCGGCTACCGCGAGTCACCGGCCTCGGGCGGCGCGATCCGCTGGTACGTCGTGGTCGACGATGGTCTGCAGGTCTCGATCGGCTGTCAGGCTGGTACCGCGGCCGAATCCGCCGACGACGAATGCGCGGCGGCGGTGCGGTCGGTCCGGGTGTCGCCGTCGTCATGAGGACCGAGTCCGTTTTGACCCCGGCCGGAGGCCGGTGCCGTTTTGACCCCGGCCGGAGGCCGGTGCCGTTTTGACCCCGGCCGGAGGCCGGTGCCGTTTTGACCCTGAACAGCGCGGTCGCGTAGCCTGGATCGCTGGTGCTCGGCGCCTGGCGCACAGCTGTGTGTCCAGGTCAGCAGAGGCCCGGGTCCCCACTGGTCGCCGGGAACAACCTCTGCCGCGCACCCGACCAGCATCCATTCGACAAGAGTTGAGGACAACTGTGCCTACCTACACCCCGAAGGCCGGTGACATCACGCGTACGTGGCATGTCATCGACGCCGAGAACGTGGTGCTCGGCCGGCTGGCCGTGCAGGTCGCGAACCTGCTTCGCGGCAAGCACAAGCCGACCTACGCCCCGCACATGGACGGCGGCGACTTCGTCGTCATCATCAACGCGGAAAAGGTCGCGCTGACCAGCAACAAGGCTGATCGCAAGCTGAACTACACCCACTCGGGGCACCCCGGTGGCCTGAAGTCCCGCACCACCACCGAGCTGCTCGCGACCTACCCCGAGCGGGTCATCGAGAAGGCCGTCAAGGGCATGCTCCCGTCGACCAAGCTCGGCCGCGCCATGGCCTCGAAGCTGAAGGTCTACGCCGGCCCGAACCATCCGCACGCGGCCCAGCGCCCCGTCCCCTTCGAGATCAAGCAGGTGGCCCAGTGAGCAACGAGAACATCAACGACGCCGTCGAGGCCGTCGACGAGGCTGCCGTCGAGGTCGTGGAGGCCGTCGAGGTCGCCGCTGACGACTACGACGCCGCTGTCGTCGAAGAGGTCCGCGAGCCGGTCGTCATCGACCGTCCGATCCAGACCGTCGGCCGCCGCAAGGAGGCCGTCGTCCGCGTTCGCCTGGCCCCGGGTTCCGGTGAGTTCACCCTCAACGGCCGTTCGCTGGAGGACTACTTCCCCAACAAGGTGCATCAGCAGCTGATCAAGGCCCCGCTGGTCACCGTCGAGCGCACCGAGTCGTTCGACATCTACGCCAAGCTCGTCGGCGGTGGCCCCTCGGGCCAGGCCGGCGCGCTGCGTCTCGCCATCGCGCGTGCGCTCATCGAGGTCACCCCGGAGGATCGTCCCGCCCTGAAGAAGGCCGGCTTCCTCACCCGTGACCCGCGTGCGGTCGAGCGCAAGAAGTACGGCCTCAAGAAGGCCCGCAAGGCGTCGCAGTACTCCAAGCGCTGATCTTGGCACGCCTTTTCGGAACCGACGGCGTCCGAGGCCTGGCCAACGACGAGCTCACCCCCGAGCTCGCGTTGCGCCTGGCCTCGGCCGCCGCGGTCGTTTTCGCAGAGAGTTCGGCGACAGAATCGCACCGGCGTCCGCGTGCGGTCGTCGGACGTGATCCGCGGGCATCCGGCGAGATGCTGGAAGCCGCGGTGTGTGCGGGGCTCGCCGCCACCGGAGTCGACGCGATCTGCGTCGGCACCGTGCCGACCCCGGCGGTCGCGTTCCTGACCGCGGACTACCACGCCGACTTCGGCGTGATGATCTCCGCGTCGCACAACCCCATGCCCGACAACGGGATCAAGTTCTTCTCCGGCGGCGGGCACAAGCTCGACGACGCGGTCGAGGACCGCATCGAAGCGGCCATGGACGGCGAGTTCATCCGCCCGATCGGGGCTGCGGTGGGCCGGATCGTCGCTGCGCCGGACGCCGGCGACCGCTACCGGCGCCACCTAGCACAGGCCGTCGACACCCGACTCGACGGATTGACCGTGGTCGTCGACTGCGCGCACGGGGCGGCGTCGGAGCTCGCTCCGCAGGCTTACGCCGACGCCGGGGCGACGGTCATCGCGATCCACGCCGAGCCGGACGGCCTCAACATCAACGCCGACTGCGGGTCCACGCACATGGACAAGTTGCAGGCGGCCGTGCTCGAGCACGGAGCCGACCTCGGACTCGCCCACGACGGTGACGCAGACCGTTGTCTCGCAGTCGATTCCACGGGTCAGATCGTCGACGGCGATGCCATCATGGCCGTGCTGGCGACATCCCTGAAAGACCAGGGCAAGCTCCACGACGACGTGCTCGTCGCGACCGTCATGAGCAATCTCGGACTGCACATCGCCATGCGCGAGGCCGGGATCACCGTGCACACCACCGGGGTCGGGGACCGGTACGTCCTCGAGGAACTGCGGCGGGGCGGTTATTCGATCGGCGGGGAACAGTCCGGTCACATCGTCGTCCCGGGTTCGGGCACGACGGGTGACGGCATCTTGACCGGGCTGATGCTGATGGCGCGGATGGCCGCCACGTCGACGCGGCTCGCCGACCTGGCCGGCATCGTGACGGTGCTGCCGCAGGAGCTCATCAACGTGCGCGTGGGCGACAAACACGCAGTGGCGCAATCACAATCGGTGAAGGAAGCGGTCGTGGCCGCCGAAGCCGAGCTGGGGGAGACCGGTCGCGTCCTGCTGCGCCCGTCGGGAACCGAGCAGCTCGTCCGTGTGATGGTCGAAGCCGCGACCGCCGATCAGGCGCTGGCGGTGGCCGGCCGTCTGGCCGACGTCGTCCAGGGGGCCGGGGCATGACCGGTGGGGCACCGCGCGCGGTCCTGTTCGACTTCTCCGGCACCCTGTTCCGCTTCGAGGCGCGCGACGAGTGGTTCGCCGACCTGCGCGACGACACCGGTGCCGAGTTCGACCGCGACCGTCAGGCGGACATCATCCGGCGCATGGTCGCACCCGTCGGTCTGCCCGACGGCGTGGTCGGTGCCGACCAGGACGCCTGGGAACGTCGCGATCTCGACCCGGCGCTGCATCGGACCGGTTACCTGGCGTTGCTGCGCACGGTCGGGATGAGCAACGTCGACCACGCGAACGCTCTCTACAACCGGGTGCTCGACCCGTCCTCGTGGGTGCCGTTCGCCGACACCGTCGCGGTGCTGCAGAAGCTCGGTGCGGCCGGGGTACCGGTCGGCATCGTCAGCAACATCGCCTTCGACCTGCGCAAGGTCCTGGCCCTGCACGGCGTCGAAGACCTCGTCTCGGCGTTCGCGCTGTCGTACGAGGTCGGGGCGATCAAACCCGACCCCCGGATCTTCCACGCCGCGCTCGACCCGCTGGGTGTGCCGGCCGGTGAGGTGCTGATGGTCGGGGACAGCGAGACCGCCGACGGCGGGGCACGCGCCCTCGGCTGCGCGTTCGCGCTGGTCCACGACGTCCCGGCCGCCGACCGGCCCACCGCTCTGCTCGACGCCGTGACCTCGCACGGCATCGAACTTCCCGACTGATCGCTCGCCTGATGGCGCACTGGCGCCTCGCCCCTCCGTACGCGACAATGTCCTGCGTGTCCGGAGAAGTCCCGGGAACCGGCGGCCGCTGCCGTGCGTCCAAGATTGCAGGCCGCTCGGACGGGATCGCGGTGAACTGGCGGACGCGCGTCGGGGAGGGGTGACATGAACGGCGACGGTGCGGACGGTGTCGGGTCGCGCCCGATCTCGATGGACACCGCCCAGGTGTCCGCGGTGTCGTCGTACTACCGCAGGTCCGCGCTGGTGTTGTCGGCGGTCGCCGACGATCTGTCCGCACACGACTTCGGGACCTGGGCTCGGGAGTCGATCGCAGGAGACGAGAACCCGGTCGCCTTCGGGCCGTCGGCCGCGGCGTACGCCGAGATGAGCTCGACGCTGTCGCGCCGGTTACGGGTGCAGGCCACGGCCGCTGCGGCGCTCGCGGACACGCTCCGCAACAGTGCGCTGACCATGGCGGACGGGGATCGGCGTGTGGCGGGCGAGATCTCGCGAGCGCTGCCGCATTCGGGGGTGGGCGGCCGGTGAGACGAGGCGTGGACTCGTTGTCGGTGCTCAGGTCCGACGCCCGGGGTGGCGTCGAGACGTTGATCGAACTCGTGGCGGCCGGGCGTCTCATGGGGGTCGCCGCCCCCGACGATGCCACCCTCCGCAACGGACTCCGCGTGGTCGACGGATTCGACATCGCGGCCCTGTCCGCGGACAGCCGCGCCCTGGTGTCGGCGCACCGGGCCGTGTCCGAACAACTCCACCATCTCCCCGAACAGCAGGTCCGCCTCGACGACGGCTGGAACAGCGAGTCCGCGACCGTCGCCCTCACGACGGTCATCGACCATCAGCGTCGCGCCGAATCGGACCTGCACATCCTGCGCACGCTCACCGACGCCACCTCGGCCGCGGCGTCGGGCATCGACCGCCTGCTGCGCACCTTCTATCTGACCGTCGCCCGGTTGTCGGCACCGACCGCGGCCGGGGTGCCGCCGGCGGAACTGCCGCAGGCGGTGCTCACCGGTCGCGTGCCGATCGGGGTGGCGGTCGAGGACATCTCGTCCCGGCTGGGCCTGTTCAGCACCTCGCTCGAGACGACGACCCGCGGGATCGCCGGAATCCTCGACCTCCTCAACCGGTCCGTCGACGGCATCGACGACGAGGCCTACCCGGTCGACGCCGGGCCCCCGGACGCCGTCCCGGTCGTGTCGCCGGGGTCACCGTCCGCAGCGGCACCGGCTCAGACCGTCGCCGCGCCCGCACCGGGACCCCAGACCTGGATGGCCGAATCGACAACCGATGCCCGGCCGGCGGAAATCGGGGCGGCGACCGCCGCGGCACGATCAGAGCCCCCGGCGTCGATGTCAGGGGTCGCCGCGTCCGAGCCCGCGGCGTCCGTGTGGCCGTCGGAACCCGGCGAGTCGGCGCGCGCCCCCCGCGACGACGGCGTCGACATCCCCTTCCGGCTGGGCGGCCCCGAGGGACACGACGCGCCCGTCGCGTCGGGGCCGACGGCCTCGGCCACCGTCGAGGCGGCAACCGGAGCGGTCGCCGAAACCGAAGCCGCGGAACAGAATCGGTCGGAACAGAATCGGTCGGAACAGAATCGGTCGGAACAGAATCGGTCGGGGCCGGAACCGGAGGCATCGCCGGACCGGTCGTCGGGTGATCTGGCGTTGGCGGGTGACCAGTGAACCTCGCCGACCAGATCGAGGCCCTCGCCCGCACCGCGACCGCCGGCGTCGCCGAGGCGTCACACGTGTTCTCCGCTCGGCAGCGGGACCTCGAACTCGCGATGGACGAGCATCGCCGCAACGCGGTGCGGTCGGAGACGCAGCAGCTCCGGGACGACCTCGAGAACGCCGCCGACGCCGCGGACGCCACCCCGGGCATCATGCTGCCGGCCGACGTGGCCGACGCCAGTCCCCATCTGCCGCCGCGCAACACATAGGCTGTCTGCTGTGCCAGGCAAGAAGCAGCAGAAGCCGACGCAGTCGCCCGCGAAGCTGATGAAGGCGCTCGCCCGACGCGGTCCCCATCGCGTGTTGCGCGGCGACCTCGGGATCGTCGGGACCCCGGGTGTCGTGTTCACTCCCGCCGAGGGCGAACGGCTCCCCGCCATCGCGTTCGGGCACGGGTGGATGACGTCGGTCGAGCGCTACCGCGACCTGTGCCACCACCTCGCGTCCTGGGGCATCGTCGTCGCCGTCCCGGCGGGTCAGCGAGGCCTGCTCGCGTCCGACGACACGATGGCCGCCCAGCTCCGGTCAGCGCTGTCGATCGTGACCCGGGTTCCGCTCGGCTTCGGCGAGATCACCGTCGACCCGCGCAAGATCGGGTTCGCCGGCCACGGCTTCGGTGCCGCCGCAGCGGTATTGGCCGCGTCGGAGGGCGTGCTGCACGGTCAGCCGCATCCGCCGGCCCGGGGGGTGGTCGCACTGTTCCCGGCGCCGACGACTGCGCAACTCCTGCCCGCGGCCCGCCGGGTGAGTGCTCCGGGACTCATCGTGTCGGCGATCGGCGAACTCGACACCATCGACGGCAACGCCCTTCCGCTGGCACAGGCGTACGGGTCGGCGTCGGCCGCCGATCCCCGTCCCGGTGTGGTGCTGCGTACCCCGCCGGCCGCGACCTCCCGCGGGCTGATCGAGCACCGGTCGATCAAATCACTCCTCGGCGGCAACGGCGCCGACAAGAAGACGCACACCGCCGCACGCGCCCTGACCACGGGATTCCTGCTGCGCACTCTCGACGACGACAGCCGGTACGAGGCCTTCGCCGACGCCGACACTGAGCTCGGCAAGGTGCCCGCGGTGGATCTCGACGATCCGCCGGAGATCCAGGACAAGATCGCCAGGTTACTCGGCGCGAAAGAGCGCAAACGCCGCCGCGCGGCGAGCCCGGTGCCGTCCCGGGCGCCGAACGCGGTGGTGCCCGACACCATCGAGTGACGTCCGTGCCGCGTCACCCGGTGGCGGCCTGCTGTGACCCCCGCTCGGCACCCGACGCGCCGCGCCGCCGCTCGCGCGTCCGCAGGTACCCTGACTAGCTATGTGTGGAATCGTGGGATACGTGGGGCGGCGCGATGCCCTGGACATCGTCGTCGACGCGTTGCGGCGGATGGAATACCGCGGGTACGACTCGGCGGGCGTCGCGATCCTCGACGGCGAGGGAAGCACCGCGATCCAGAAGAAGGCACTCCGGCTGGAGAACCTCGAGAAGCAGATCGCCACGGTCGGGCGCGAGTCGCTGTCGGGCACGACCGGGATCGGACACACGCGGTGGGCCACGCACGGCAAGCCGACCGATCGCAACGCGCATCCGCACGCCAGTGACGACCGCAAGCTCGCCGTCGTCCACAACGGCATCATCGAGAACTACGCCGAGCTTCGCGCCGAACTCGAGGACGACGGCATCGAGTTCGCGTCCGAGACCGACACCGAGACCGCCGTGCACCTCGTGTCGAAGTACTACGCGTTCGGGCCGACCGCCGGCGACTTCGTGGCGAGCGCGTATGCGGCGCTGCGTCGTCTCGAAGGTGCGTTCACGCTCGTGTTCACCCATGCCGACCACGCGGACACCATCGTCGCCGCGCGGCGGTCGACCCCGCTCGTGGTGGGTGTCGGGCAGGGCGAGATGTTCCTCGCGTCGGATGTGACGGCCTTCATCGAACACACCCGGGACGCGGTCGAGCTCGGCCAGGACGAGGTCGTGGTGATCACCGCCGACTCGTACACGGTCACCGACTTCGACGAGAACGCCCGGGACGGCAAGCCGTTCCACATCGACTGGGATCTCGCGGCCGCGGAGAAGGGCGGCTACGACTTCTTCATGCTCAAGGAGATCGCCGAACAACCGCGCGCGATCGCCGACACCCTCCTCGGGCATCTGCAGAACGGTCGCATCGTGCTCGACGAGCAGCGCCTGACCGACGACGACCTGCGCGACGTCGACAAGGTGTTCGTGGTGGCCTGCGGTACCGCCTACCACGCCGGGCTGCTGGCCAAGTACGCGATCGAGCACTGGACGCGGCTCCCGGTCGAGATCGAACTCGCCAGCGAGTTCCGCTACCGCGACCCGGTTCTCGACCGGTCGACGCTGGTGGTGGCCATCTCGCAGTCGGGTGAGACCGCCGACACGCTCGAAGCGGTCCGGCACGCGAAGGACCAGAAGGCGCGCGTCCTCGCGATCTGCAACACCAACGGGGCCCAGATCCCCCGGGAGTCCGACGCGGTTCTCTACACCCACGCGGGCCCCGAGATCGGCGTCGCATCGACGAAGTGCTTCCTCGCGCAGATCGTCGCCGCCTATCTCGTGGGGCTCGCGCTGGCGCAGGCACGCGGCACGAAGTACGCGGACGAGGTCGCCCGCGAGTTCGCGGCCATCGAGGCGATGACCGACTCGGTCGCGCAGGTGCTGGACACGATGGAGCCGGTCCGGGAGCTGGCGCGTTCGCTGGCGCACCACAACACCGTGCTGTTCATCGGCCGGCACGTCGGGTATCCGGTGGCGCTCGAGGGCGCTCTCAAACTCAAGGAACTCGCGTACATGCACGCCGAGGGATTCGCGGCCGGCGAGCTCAAGCACGGGCCGATCGCGCTGATCGAGGACGGGCTCCCGGTGATCACGGTCATGCCCTCGCCGGACGGCCGCGCCGTGCTGCACTCGAAGATGGTCAGCAACATCCGCGAGATCCAGGCCCGCGGAGCCCGCACGATCGTCATCGCCGAGCCCGACGACGCGGCCGCCCGTGCCGTCGCCGACGAGTTCATCCCCATCCCGAAGACGCCGACGCTCCTGCAACCGCTGGTCTCGACCGTGCCGCTGCAGGTGTTCGCGGCGAGCGTCGCGCAGGCCCGTGGTTACGACGTCGACAAACCGCGGAACCTGGCCAAGTCGGTGACCGTCGAATAGCGATTCCGCATGCCGATCCGGTACCTGACGGCCGATGAGATCCGCGCCGCCGAGCGGGCGACGGGGAACCTGCTCACCGACGGCGTCCTGATGCGCCGGGCGTCGCACGGGGTCGCCCAGGTGATCGCGGCAGAGCTGAGCCGGACCGGCGGATGTTATGGACGGTCGGTCGGGCTGGTCGTCGGTGCGGGGGACAACGGCGGCGATGCGCTGTTCGCCGGTGCCGAGCTGTGCCGCCGCGGCGTGCGGTTCGACGCGGTCCTGCTCGCCCCGGACCGCGCCCACGCCGCGGGGCTGCGGGCATTCCGCGCCGCCGGCGGACGGATCGGCGAGCGGCTCCCCGACGGCCTCGACGTGATCGTCGACGGCGTGGTCGGACTCGGTGGCCGGGGGCCGCTGCGGGCGAATGCCGCCGAGGTCTTCGCGGCGGTCGGTCCGGAGACCACCGTCGTCGCGGTCGACCTGCCGTCGGGCGTCGACGCCGACACCGGTGAGGTCCACGACCCGGCGGTCCGTGCCGACATCACCGTCACCTTCGGGGTCCGTCGCCGCGCGCACCTGCTCGCCGCCCCGCAGTGCGGGCGGGTCGTCCTCGTCGACATCGGCCTCGGTGACCCCGCCGATTCGGTGCTCGCCACCGTGACCGACGACGAGATCGACTGGCCGACACCGGGTCCCGGGGACGACAAGTACACGCAGGGGGTGGTCGGGGTGATCGCCGGTTCGCATCGGTACCCCGGTGCGGCCGTCCTCGCCACCGGCGCGGCGGTGACCGCCACCTCGGGGATGACCCGGTTCGTCGGCTCCGCCCACGCCGCGGTGGTGGCGCAGTGGCCGGAGGTCGTCGCCACGCCCGACCTCGCCGATGCCGGACGCGTGCAGGCGTGGGTCCTCGGCCCCGGCATCGGTACCGACGATGCGGCCGCGACGACCCTGCGCACCGTCCTGGACACGGATCTGCCGGTCCTGGCCGACGCCGACGCGCTCACCCTGATCGCCCGCGACCCCGGGCTCGTCGACGGGCGGACGGCACCGACGCTGCTGACCCCGCACGCCGGCGAATTCGCCCGCTTGACCGGTACCGAACTGGGCGCCGACCGGCTGACCGCCGTCACCGGTCTCGCTGCACGGTGGGGCGTCACGGTGCTGCTCAAGGGGCGAATCACGCTGATCGCCGACCCGACGGGTCACGTACTGGGCAACGACGCCGGGTCGTCGTGGGCCGCGACCGCCGGGGCCGGCGACGTCCTGTCGGGGATCGCCGGGGCCCTGCTCGCCGCCGGGAGGTCGCCGCTGGTCGCCGGTGCGTCGGCGGCGCGCGTCCACGCCCGGGCGGCGCAGCTCGCGAGTGGCGGCGCGCCGATCGGGGCGTCGGCGCTGCTGGGGGCGCTGCGGCCGGCGATCCGCGAGTTCACCACGCCGCCAGCACGAACGCGAGCGGGTACAGCGCCGTCAGCACGCTGAACGCGGTGACCGACGACAGCACGATCGCGTCGGCGATGGCGCCCGGGCGCCGAAAGGCGCCGTGCCTGACCCGCTGGACGAACGACACGACGAGACCCGCGCAGGCAGCGATCGTCATGAATACTCCCACGCCGAAGGCGACGAGTGCCGCGACCCCGTACCCGTCGGCGGGTTCGCCCGCCATGGCGTGCCCGAGGGCGAGAAGGAAGAGCACCGCGGCCGTGGCGAACGCCACCCACGCGATCGTGTTGGCGGCCCACGACGTCAGCGATGCGCGCAGGCCCGGCCGACCGGGGCGCGCGGGCGGGACGATCGGGTCGACGGGCACGAAACCGGCGGGCGTGAAGCCGGTGGGCACGAACTCGGTTGAGTCGTGGGTCGGGGGTGCGAGACGGGTAGGGGTGAGAACGGCGGGGTCCTGCGAATTCGAGTGCGTGTACATGGTGACTTCCGGTGGATGCGGCGGTTCGGGATCAGCGTCGGGGTCCACTCAACCGTCCCGCCCGACGCCGCGCATCGGTGTGACTACTCAGACCACCCTCCCTGCGTCACCGGTTGAGCACGTGGACCAGCGGCTCCCCACCGGCCACGGCGACGATGTTGTCCCGGACGGCACCCACCTGGGCGGCGACGGAGTTGCCGGTCACCCCTGCGACATGCGGACTGAACAGGACGTTCTGTTCGGCGATCAGCTGCGGATCGAGCTGCGGGGGTTCGGTCCCGAACACGTCGAGGGCTGCACCTGCCAACGATCGGTCGCGGACCCGTTCCAGGACAGCCTCCTGGTCGACGATGCCGCCTCGGCTGACATCGATCAAAACGGCGTCGGCGGGCAGCGCGGCCACCGCAGTGCGGTCGACCAGGCCCAAGGTGTCCGGTGTCCGGGCGATGGCGATGATCACCACGTCGCTCGTGGAGAGCACCTCCGGCAGGGTTCGCCATATGGCACCGGCGATCCGAGAGCGTGGAGACCAGTACGACACATCGCACCCGAGGGCCGAGTACATCCCACATAGGCGTGAACCGATCTGACCGGCACCGACTACTCCGACCCGACTGCCGCGTAGTTCTCGCGGACGGGCCTGCTCGAGGATGTCCAGCTGGGGCCACCGACCGTCGCGGACCTCGGCGTCTGCCCATCGGTAGGACCGCAGCAGATTCATCGTGGCACCCAGACACCACTCGGTGACGGCCCAGGAATTGGCCGGGCCGATGTTGGCCACCGGGACACCCCGCCGTGTCCATGCGTCCACATCGATGGTCTCCACACCGGCTGTCGGTTGCTGAACGAGTGCGACGTCCCGGGCGAGTGCGGCCTCGGTTTCGCCCAGCCGCAACTGTCCCGACCAATCGCCCACGATGACGTCGCAGTACGGCAATGCCTCGCGGAGCGCGTCCGAGGTTTGTTCGGACAGTCGCGTCACCTCGACGTCTACTCCTCGCGGTGCCACCGCGTCGAGGAGCGCCGCGGACGGATTGGGCGGTAACAACAGAATCCGGAGACCCATCAGACGCCCGTTCCCCACATCTCGGCGAAGTCGGGCTGCTCTCGGCAGATTCGCGGAATGATCGCCTGGAACTGGAACCAGCCGACCGCCTCGCCGCCGACGGTGGCTCCAGTGGCGACTGCGGTGTCGTGGTCGAGCATGGTAGGCGTTCCGGCGGCCAGCGCGATCAGTTCGGCTTGCATCGACCGTTCCATCGTGATGAACCACCACACCGCCGACTCGACGGTTGTGCCGACCGTGAGATGCCCGTGGTTGGCGAGGATCGCCGCCTTGCGCTCGCCGAGTGCCGCCGCGATGCGGCGTCCCTCCTCGGCCGCGAAGACCACACCGTCGTAGTTGGGATAGAGGATGTGGTCCTGATAGAACGCGCACGCATCCTGGGTCATCGGGCCCAGCTCGCGGCCCGTCGCGGAGAAGGCCTTGCCGTACAGGCCGTGTGCGTGGACCGCGCCGACGACGTCGGGACGGCTGTCGTGGATTGCGGCGTGGATGGCGAAGGTCGCACCGTTGAGCGGTCCGGAGCCCTCGACGATCGTGCCGTCACTGTCGACGAGCACCAGGTCGTCCGGACGGATCGCACCGAAGTATGCGCCCCAGCGCGCGGTCCAGAAGTGGTCGGGGAGTTCGGGATCGCGCGCGGTGATGTGGCCGGCGACCCCTTCGTCCATCCCGAACCGGGACAGCAGCCGGTAGCCACCGACGAGCGCGATCTTACGACGGTGGCGCTCCTCGTCGATCGACGTCGAGGGTTGTCGCAAGGGGATACCGTGGGGCTGACTGATGGGAACGGTTGTGGTGGTGTCCGTGACGAGGGGCATGATCACTCCTTGGGTGTGGTCCGGGCGGGTGAGGTGCCGGCCGTGGTCTGGGTGGGCGTGGTCCGGGTGGGCGTGGTCTGGGTGGGCGTGGTCTGGGTGGGCGTGGTCTGGAAGCGCCGGGTGCCGGCGGCGAGTTCGAGCAGACGCGTGTTGGCTTCGGTCTCGCCGATCGAGACCCGGACCCCGGTGCCGGCCAACGGCCGGACCGACAGGCCCAGCTCGCCCGCCTCGGCGACGAATCGGGTCGCGTTCTCGGCATCGGGGAAGGTGAACCAGACGAAGTTGCCCTGCGGGTCTCCCACATCCCAACCGATCTCGGCGAGACCGTGCACGACCCGGGTTCGCTCGACGACCAGGTCCGCCACTCGCTCGAGCAGTTCGGTGCGCAACTGCAGTGAGGCCACCGCCGCCGCCTGGGCCGGCAGACTGACCCCGAACGGGATGGCCACCGCACGCAGGGCCGCGGCGATCTCGGGCGGTGCACAGGCGTAACCCACCCGCAGGCCGGCGAGCCCATAGGCTTTCGAAAAGGTCCGGGCCACGGCGACGTTGGGGTGACTCATGGCGATCGCGATGCCGTCGAGCGGATCGTCCATCCGTACGAACTCGGCGTAGGCCTCGTCCAGGATCACCAGAACGTGCTCGGGTACCGCTTCGAGAAAGTCCATGACCTCGGTGTGGGTCAGGGACGCCCCGGTCGGATTGTTCGGTGTGCAGAGGATCACGGCGCGGGTGCGGTCGTCGATGCGAGACGCCATGGCCGCCAGGTCGTGGCGGCCGCCGGTGGTCAGGGGCACCTGTTCGGACCGTGCGTTGCCGGCGAGCACGGCGATGGGATACGCCTCGAAACTCGGCCACGGGTAGACGACGCTGTCCCCGGGGTCGCAGACGCTCGAGATCAGGTCATAGATGATCGCGGTGGAGCCGGTCGCCACCGCGAGATTCGCGGCCGGGACTCCCAGGCTGTCGGCCAAGGCCGCATACAGCTCCGCGTTGCCCATGTCGGGGTACCGGTTGGAGTCGCGGGTCGCGCGGTCGACCGCCTCCACCACACCGGGCAGGGGAGGGTAGGGGTTCTCATTGGACGACAATTTGTATCGTGCGACACCGGGTATGGCGGCCGGCGCCTTGCCGGCCACATAGGGCGGCATGGCGCTGATGCTCGACCTGACGTGCAGGGTGGTCATTCGATCTCCGTATTTCACTGTTGTCTTTGTTAATTGGGGGGGGGTGAGGGTTCACGCGTCGGCGAGCCGGCGAAGCTCGGGAAGCACCTGAGTACCGATGAGCTTCAGGGCCTCATACGGGTCGGCCCCGATCGGCGGCCCGAAGGAGATGTGCCGCGCGCCGGCGTCGATCAGCTGTGCGCACTGGTCGATCACGTCGCCCACACCTCCGACGATGCCGAGTCCGAGCATCGCCTCGGTCACCGACGCGATCGCGGCGTCGATGCCTTCGGTGTCGAGTAGTCGTTGGGTGGCGGCGAACTCGTCCGGATCGAAGCCGTGCTGGGCGAGGACCGATGCCGGTAGGGAACCGGAGTAGAGCGCGATCTGGTGTGCCATCGCGTGTCTGGCCTCGGCAGGGTCATCGGCGATCGACGCCCACACACAGGCGGCGATGTCGAGGTCGGCGAGGTCACGACCCTTGTCGGCGGCGCCGGTCGCGATCTCGGCCATCGCCGAGAACACATGGCGTGGTGGCAGGCAGAGCGGGAGGGCGCCGTCGGCATGACGACCGGCGACGCGCAGCATCTGCGGACCCATGGCGCCGACATAGACCTCGACCTCGTTGGCGTACCGCGGGACCGCGAGACCGGTCCAACCGGCTGCGGCGCCGGCCACCCCGGCCGGGCTACGTCCGGCCGAGAGCTCCTTGATCGCCACCACCGCATCGCGGGTGCGGGCCACCGGCCCGGTCGGTGGTGTGATGCCCGCCTTGGCGTAGAACACGTCCGAACCGGCCCCCACGCCCACGATGAACCGGCCACCCGACAGTTCCTGGAGGCCGGACGCGTACATCGCGATCTGTCCGGGGTGCACGGTGACAGGGTCGACCACCCCGCATCCGAATCGAATCCGCCTGGTGCGGAGTGCGATCGCGGCCAGACTCACCAGGCCCGGTTCACCGAGGAAGTCGTTGCCGGTCCAGACCTGGTCGAACCCGGCCTCCTCGGCGAGCTCGGCCTTGGTCACCACGTCGGCCACGCCGATGTGGGATCCGATTCGGGCACTGAACACGAGGCCGGTCATCCGGCATTCCTTTCGGTTGATGGGTTGGCGGCGTCGTCGAGCACGCGCACCCGCATCCGCACGGCTTCGGGTGCATCCGGGCAGGCGAGCAATGGGGACGCGGTGAGGTAGTCGTCGGCGTCGGTCGCGTCGAGGCGGCCGAGCACCACGGGTAGAACGTTGGCGATCGCGAAGTAGCAGAACTTCTTTCCTTCGGGAACGATGACGCCGGTGGCGGACAGGTCGAAGTGGTCGCCGATCGCGAGTCCACAGGCCGAGTAGTTCATCGACTCGACCGTGCAGCGCACGGTGACGCTCATGACGTCGTACCGGGCGGGTCCGTCTCGGCCACCAGCGTGATCACCACGTTCTCCTCGACGTGGGGGCACAAGAAGTAGGGTTTGCGCAGGAGCCAGTCGTCGGCGGGAAGAGGCATCTGGCGGGTACCCAGACACGGCAGGACTGCCGACAATGCCTTGGGACAGAACGGTTTCCCGTTGGTGGACATCCCGGACTCGTCGACGACGACGTGGTCGCCGACCCGGATGCCGCATCGCGGCGCGTCGGCCCGGTCGATCACCACGCGCACTCGAGGTGTGGGGCCGACCATCATGGGCGAGCCGGAGTCGGTGCTCATGCGCGTTCGGCGAAGAGCTCGCGGGCGCGCTCGACCGGAGCCGACCCGGAGGTGTCCACACCTCCGCTGGACAGTCCGGCACGGGCGAGTGCGCCCAGGTGGTCGCGACGCGTACCCGCGTGTGACAGAGCGCCGTAGGCGTCCCGGAGCACGCGTTGCATCGGGTCGATGTCGCGGATGAAGCCTGCTCGCGCCAGATCTGTGGTGATGTCGACGACCCGGCGTAGGGCCAGTCCGGCTACGGCGTTGACGCCGGTCATCCTGGCCTGGGCGGCGGGTGTGAGGACCTTGTCGGAGAAGATGATGTCGTCGGTGATGTCGGCGATGGCGCGGCTTCCGGCGTAGGCGAAGTCGACTTCGGCGACGGCCTCGCCGAAACGCTGGAGCATCGCGACGTCGAGGTGTGCCACACCGCGGGCCGAGATGATGTCGGCGGTGAGCTCGACCAGGTGGCGGGCCACGCCGAGAGCCACGCCGGTGAGTGCGAAGTGGCTCAGGTGGACGCTGCGGTTGAGCGGGTCCTTGGTGTGGTCGTACTCGGCGTCGCGGTCGAAGGAGTGCGAGGCGGGGACGAAGGCTGGTTCGGTGATCACATACGAGGTGCTCCCCGAGCCTCGGACCCCGAGCACCTGCCAGTTGTCCGACGTGGTGATCGCCTCACGGGGGAGCCAGATCCCGAGGTGGAGCTGTGCGCCGTTGGGGCCGATCACAGGCTGATCGCCGTCGAAGACGTTCGCGCTGCCGATCACGTACTCGGCGGTGTAACTGCCGCTGCCCCAATCCCAGCGGCCACTCACGAGGTATCCGCCCGGGACCAGCTGTGCGCGGCCGCGCGGGTGGAAGGAACCGCTGGTCGGCATGTCGCGAGTGGGGTACAGCTCGGCATAGGCCTCGTCGCCGAGCCGGGCCGCGTAGAAGCCGGTCGCGTTGAGTACGGCGACGTTCCAGGCGGCCGACGCGTCGACGGTTGCCACCGCGGCGACTACATCGAGCTGTTGGCGCAGACCCATCTCGAGGCCGCCGCGGAAGGCGGGGAAAGCCATCTGGAACAGGCCGCCGCGACGGAAGGCGGTCTCGAGCACGGGGGTCAGGCGGGCGATCTGCTCCATCTCGTCGGCTTCGTCGGCGACGAGGTCGAGCAGCCGCCGGGCGTTGGTGGCCACGGCCTCGGCCGAATCGACGGGGAGTAGGTCCGGGATGAGTGTATCCGTCACCGCCGGTCCGGTGGCGTTGGCTGTGATTGTCATGGTCTACCTCGAATCATGTTGGAATGCTTGATCAATCAGGTGATCGGCTCGCCACCGGTCACCCAGATCGTCTGTGCGGTGACGGCGGCATTTGTCACCAGGGACAGGACCGTGGTCGCCACGTCATGTGAAGTGGGGAAGTCGGACAACGACATCCGTGTGGTGAGGGCGTCGGCCGCAGCGACCCATCCGGGGTCCGTGTCGACCGGATCGCCGGGGTCGACGACGCGACCCGGGGCGACGATGTTCGCCGTGATCCCGGCGCGCCCCTCCTCGACCGCGATGAAGCGCGTCAGCGTGGTTGCGGCGGCCTTTGCCGCGCCGTAGGCACCGTGTCCGGGTATCGGCCGCGCCATCAGTGCTCCGGCCAGGTAGACGATCCGTCCCCGACCGGCGGATCGCATCCCGGGGATCACTCGCGCACACAAGGCGGCGTGGCCGGTCACGCCGGCGAGTTGGGACGCGAGTTCGTTGCTTCCGAGCTGCGCGATCCGGGTTTCCCCGGGTGCGGGTGGATGGGCGGCGTTGATCAGCACCTCTACCGGCCCCAGGCGGGCCTCGAGGTCGCTGATCGCGGCGTCGACGGCCGCGGCGTCGGTGATGTCGCAGGCCGCCCCCCACCGGGCACCGCGGGGGAGATCGCCGGAACGACTGAGGGCGCCGACATGTATGCCGTTGTCCGACAGGAGCCCGACGATCGCCCGCCCCAGTGGACCGGTGGCCCCGGCGACGAGCGCGACGGTGGTGGTCACCGCAGCACCGCGGACAGGAACGTGCGGGTGCGGTCGTGGGTGGGGGAGTCGAAGACCTGTGCGGGCGGACCGACTTCCACGATGCTGCCGGCGTCCATGAACACCACTCGGTCGCTGACCTCGCGAGCGAAGCCCATCTCGTGGGTCACCACCACCATGGTGATCCCGCCGGTACGGGCCAGGTCCTTGATTACCGAGAGCACCTCGCCGACGAGCTCGGGGTCGAGTGCGCTGGTGGGTTCGTCGAACAGCATCACCTTGGGGCGCATGGCGAGTGCCCGGGCGATCGCGACCCGTTGCTGCTGGCCACCGGACAGCTTCGACGGGTACGAGTCCGCCTTGTCGGCGAGTCCGACGCGCGCCAGTAACCGGCCTGCATGCTCTCGCGCGGCCGCGGGGGATTCCCGCTTGACCCTGATCGGCGCGAAGGTCACGTTCTCCAGTGCGGTCATGTGCGGGAAGAGGTTGAAGTGCTGGAACACCATCCCGATCTCCAGGCGACGACGACATGCCTCGGATTCGCGCAGTTCGTACAGCTTTCCCCGCTTGAGCCGGTAACCCACCAGGTCACCGTCGACGGTGATCGAACCGGCCGAGATGTCCTCGAGATGGTTCATCGTGCGCAGCAACGTGCTCTTTCCGGATCCCGACGGTCCGATGATGCAGACCGTTTCGCCGCTCACGATGTCGAGATCGATTCCCTTGAGGACCTCGGCGGTGCCATAGGACTTGCGGACTCCGGCGATGTGGATCATCGCCTCGTCGGGGACGAGACTCGTTGAGCTGGTGCGGGTGTCGGATTCGGTGGTCATTTGGTGGCCGCCCTTCGCTCGAGAAAGTGCTGACCGATCGAGAGGAGGATGATCACCAGCAGGTACCAGATGGTTGCGACGATCAGCATCTCGATGGTGCGGAAGTTGACGCCGGAGATGCCGAGGACTGCCGTCATGAGGTCACCGCCGGCGATGACCGACACGATCGCGGACGCCTTGAGGCCTCCGATGAGTTCGTTGCCCAGCGGCGGGATGATGATCCGCAACGCCTGGGGTAGGACGATGTATCGCAACGTCAGGCGGCCGTCGACGCCGAGGGCCTTGGCCGCCTCGTGTTGACCCACGCCGACCGACAGCAGCCCCGCTCGGACGATCTCGGCCATGTAGCCCGAACCGGTCAGCGCCAGCGCGATCACCGAGGCGACGAACGGGGTGACCACCTGTTGCACCTGGAAGGAGACCAGAGGCCCGGAACCGAACGGACTGGCGATGCTGATCGTGTTGATGAACAGCCCGAGGTTGCCGACGAAGATCAACAGCACCACCAGTGGGATACCGCGGAAGAAGAAGATCCAGATCGAGGCGAAGCCGGAGAGGATCGTGCTGTCGGAGATCCGCATGACGCCGATCACCACTGCCAGGACCACGGCGATGCCGACGCCGAGGACCGTCATCTCGAGGGTCATCAGCAGTCCTTGGAGGACACCGCCGTCGAGGAGGAAGTCGCCGACGACCGACCACTCGATGTTGGGGTTGACCACGAAGCCATAGGCGCAGTAGGCCACGATCGCGATCAGCACCGTCGCGCTGATCATGCGACCCCAGTGCCTGACCGGGACCACCCGCAGGCTGTTGACATCGACGTGACCTGCGACCCGGGTCACGTCGGGGGAATGTACTGCAACTGAGTTCGACATCGGCTACTCGCTCTTCGGGATCATTTGGTGCCGGCGGGGGTACCGGTCAGTGGATTGACCGTGATCTCGTCGATGTCCACCGAGGAGTCGGTGGCGTCGTGGTCGGCGAGGATTCGTGCGTAAGTGCCGTTCTCGCTGAGGCGACGCAGCGACTCGGCCAGGGCGGTGGCCAGCGAACCGTTCTTCTTGGACACCGCGATCGCGGTGTAGATCGGTTCGATCTCCTCGTCGGGGACCACGACCGCGGTGAGCGCGGAGTCGGCGGCGACGGCGCTCTTCTGGCTGGGAGTGGTGTCCAGCCACGCATCGATGGCGCCGGAACGCACGGCGTTGACGGCGGCGGCACCACCCTGGAACTCGGAGATCTCGATGGGGTTCGAACCGCACCGTTCGTCGCTGACCGCCCGCACGCTGGCCACCTGCACGCCGCCGACGGGGGCGCCGACGGTCTTGCCGCACATGTCGGCGAGTGAGGTGATGCCGGCGGCCTTGTCGCCCGACATGAGCAGGGACTCGGTGGTCTTGATGAACGGCACGAGGTCGAATTCGCCGGCCTCGCGCTCACGGGTGTCGGAGATCTGCCCGAACAGTGCGTCGACGGCACCAGATTGCAGCCCCGGAAGCTGGGCGGGCCACTGCATGTTGCGCCACCGCGGTGTCAGCCCGAGATCGTTGCCGATCGCCGCGGCCAGGTCGGGTGCGATTCCCAGGGGTTGAGAGGTGTCGGACGGGTCGACACCGACGATCGGCGGAGTCGACCATTCGGCGCCGAGTTCGAGGGCGCCGCTGGCCGCGATCTGTGCGGGCAGCCCGCTGGCGGGTGTGCCGGCTCCGGTTGGCTCCGAGATTGTTTCGGTGGAGCAGGCGCCGAGGGCAACGGCGAGCGCGGCGGCGACGCAGGCGCCGGACAGTGAGGTCGTGAGCTTCGCAAACGATCGGGAGGGCATGAGGGGATTCCGTTCCTGTGGCGTGATTTCCCGAATGGGAGAGTCGATTTCAGATGATTCTGTCGGTCGGTGATGACCGGGGGATTGGGTTGTCGTTACAAGTACATTTCATGTTTGTACTTGTCGTCACAAACGTGAGATGTCGTCGTGGGATGTCGTCGTGGGATGTCGGTGGGGGTGCTCTCAGCGCCGAGCCGGGACGCGAAGGAGGTGGCAGCCTGCGGCGAGCAGCGGATCGTGTAGGGATGCGGTGTCGGGGACCTCGGCCTCGGTGGACACCACCGTGGTGTATTCGTGTCCGTAGCGTTCGAGAAAGTAGCGGATCTCGTTGGCGTCCACCGATATTCGGGTCGGAGACGGTGTGATCAGGGCGAGTCTGCGCGCAGGCGTGACCCCGGCGCCGGTCAGTGTCGTCGCCACCTGTGCGACCGCCGCGTCGGGAACTCCTGGCGTGACCGCGATCCCGAGGCGGCGCCCGCGAGGCCGGTGCAACCGGGTGAGTGCTTCCGAGAGTTGCTGCGGATCGCTCGCATCCGTGAGAGGTGTTCGCGTACAGGACGAGGCGTCCGCTGCCGGGGCGGGCCACGCGCCGGTGAGGATCCAGTGACGGGCCGGTGCCCATGCGCCGAGTCGAGACGCCTCGTTGAGGTGCCCCCCGGTCGGAAGGGTGACCACGCGGACTCCCGAATCCGCCGGGTGGTCGAGGAGATGTCCGTTGCGCCACGGGTCATCCCGCGCGACGACGAGGACGGGTGGTTCGACGGACAGGGACCGCAGGACTGCCGGCTCGGGTTCCGGGGTGAGATCGGGCCAGGGGCGTCGGCTCGGACCGGGTGGGGCGACCAGAAGGACGCGGCGCGCGGCCGGGACGGGACCGCCGTCGGTCGCCAGCCGCGTCCAACAGGCCGCCGAGAGGCCATGTGCGATCACGACGGCATCGGGGCCGAGGTGTCGGCGAAAGACCCTGCACCACTTGTCCGGATCGGGATTGTCCAGGTCGGGCAGCAGGGGATAGGACACCTCGATCCCGTCGTCGCACAGGAGCTGGGCGAGGAGGATCTGCCAATGCCCGGCGGTGCGCCGGAACTGGGCGCCGTCGAGCATCACGACCGGCCCGATCATCGTGGCAGTCCTTCGCGATGGGCCGACATCGCCGCCGGCCGGCCGGTGATCTCTTCGATGAACCGGACCGCGGGCCGCTCGAGGGTGTCCCCGAGTTCGAGGAACCTCGGAATGCTGACCGTACCCGGCCAGTCCGCCGACATCAGCGACGACGGCAGCGCGGGATCGACGTAGGTGATGGGTCGCCAGAGGTCGAGTGCCTTGGTCCAGCCGTGGAAGGCGGTCCGCGGATCTGATGACCGTGCGTAGGCCGTCATGGCCTCGGCGTGCGCGCGCAGGAAGTGATCGTGGAGGTGCCGGGCGAGCTCGAAGTCCCACCACTTCGCCACCGCCACCTCCGGTTCGGTGGCGCCGTGGATCTCACTGACGATGAAGGTGGTCACGTGTCCGGTCAGGCCGAGCTCGGCGACCATCTCGTGTACCTCGTCGTCCATGTACGCCGGGCAGATCCAGAGTCCACTGGCGACGCTCCCGCATCCCATCCAGGTGAGGCGTCGGCGTAGCTGATGACGCAGGCCACGATCCTGCTCGGGAACCGAGAAGGAGATGAGGCACCAGGGGTCGGAGTCGCTCATCAGACGCGGCCGGACGTAACGGAGGATGTCGCGGGCGAACACCCGGGCGGCGCGTTCGGATGCCACGTACCCGGGAGTGGGATCGAATCGCGCGACCAGATGGCCCTTGGCCTTGAGGCGTGCGAGGGCGGTGCGCGCCGGCTTGTCGGCGACTCCGACCGCATCCATCAGGGCGACGATGTTCGACGTCGACAATGAGGTCGGCTCGCTGCCGACGGTGACCCCCAGGATGGTCCTGAGCAGGGACGTCGCACTCCCGGGTCGGGAGTCGAATTCATCGACGATCTTTTCCACCGGTGTCTCCCCTCGAGCTGATGTCGAGAACATATCACCGATGTAACGGTCGTTTTGTTTGCGAAGTGTAACGGCTGGGTTTCGTGATCTCCGCCGAGGTGAGGTCACCTCCCGGGTCGCCGGCGCGAGGAGGCGCGTGAGGGTCCGCGGCACCACGCGCACCTCACGCCGCAGGCAGCCGGGGCGAGCCGCACCCGACGATCTGGGACAATGAACGACGATGACTTCCCCTGCTCTGACCGCGACCGTCGACCTCGACGCGATCGCCCACAACGTCGGCGTGCTGCGAGCCGCGTCGGGCGCTGACCTCATGGCGGTCGTCAAGGCCGACGCCTACGGCCATGGCGCCCTGCCGGTGGCCCATGCCGTGCTCGCCGCCGGCGCCGCCGAACTCGGGGTCGCGCACCTCACCGAGGCCGCCGCACTCCGCGCCGCCGGCATCGACGCCCCGATCACCGCGTGGCTGCACACGCCGGGAGCCGACTTCGCCGGAGCGATCGCCGACGGCATCGACATCGCGCTCTCGTCGATCTCACAGCTCGACGCGGTGATCGCGGCAGCACACCGCACCGGCCGGTCCGCGGTCGTCACCGCGAAGGTCGACACCGGCCTCAATCGCAGCGGCGTCGCGGTGGACCAGTGGGCGGATTTCGCCGAGCGGGTGTCGAAGGCGCACGTCGACGGATCGGTGACCCTGCGTGCGGCGATGTGCCACCTCGCCCGCGGCGACGAACCCGACCACCCGCTCAACGACGCGCAGGCGCAGCGGCTCGACCTCGCGGTCGCCGATCTGGCCCGCCTCGGCGCCGCACCGCAGGTGGTCCACATCGCCAATTCGCCTGCCGCACTCACCCGTCCGGATCTGGCCCGCGACCTCGTGCGACCGGGGATCGCCGTCTACGGCCGAACCCCCGTACCGGCACGCGGCGACTTCGGGCTGATCCCGGCGATGACCTTGACCGCGACCATCGCGCTCGTGAAGAAGGTCGCCGCTGGACAGGGCGTGTCCTACGGCGAGACGTGGATCGCGCCGCGCGACACGGTGGTCGCCGTGGTCGCCGCGGGCTACGCCGACGGCGTGCCGCGACTGCTCTCGGGCCGGATCCGGGTCCGGATCGGCGAGCGGATGTTCGACGGAGTGGGTCGGATCTGCATGGATCAACTGGTCGTCGACCTCGGACCCGGCGGGGCGGGAGTCCGCGAGGGCGACGAGGCCGAACTGTTCGGCACCGGCGCTTCGGGCGGCCCCACCGCGAAGGACTGGGCAGACGCGATCGGCACCATCGACTACGAGATCGTCTCCCAGGTCGGGACGCGGGTGGTCCGTCGTTACCTCGGCGAGAGGCGGGTCGGGCTCGACCCCGAGACCACGGCAACCACGAAGTCCATGGGGACCGGACAGTGAGCGAGGCAGCAGTGGTGGATTCCGACCGGGTCGGGCTGCTGGCCGGGGTGGCGGGGGTCGCCGCCCTGGGCGGCATGGCAGCCGTCGGGGCAGCGCGCAACATCGCCCGCAAGAGCGTGGTGGGCCGGCCGGACCCGCACGCCGACGTCGATCTCACCGCGCTCTACCGCGAGCGGGCGACCACGGTCACCGCGGACGACGGCCTGGATCTGGCGGTGCGGATCGTCGACCTCGGGACGGTGTCGGAGGACTCCGTGCCCGACCTCACGATCGTGTTCGTGCACGGCTTCAGCCTCCGGCTGTCGAGCTGGCATTTCCAGCGCGAGCAACTCGCCGCCGAGTGGCACGATCGCAACTATCGGCTGGTGTTCTTCGATCACCGGGGGCACGGGGAGAGCGGCCCGGCCCCGACCGAGACCTGCACGATCGCGCAGCTGGCCGACGACGCGGCAGCGGTGATCCGTGCCAACGTCCCCGTGGGACCCGTTGTCCTCGTGGGTCATTCGATGGGCGGGATGACGCTGATGGGGCTCGCGCGCCGTCATCCGGCACTGTTCTCGTCGCACGGTCCGGTCGCCGGAGTCGCTCTGGTGGCGACGGCGTCGCGCGGTGTCACCGACGCCGGACTCGGTGAGGGACTGCGCAATCCGGTGGTGGATGCCTTCCGGATGAGCGTGCGCCGCGCGCCGCGCCTCGTCCAGGCCGGACGCGGACTGACCCGCGCCGCCCTCGAGCCGGTGCTGGTCGCGGCGAGTTTCGGGCCGACGTTCTACAGTCCGGCCCTCGGCGCCGCGGTGGACACGATGATCCAGAGCACGCCCATCGAGACCATCGTGAACTTCCTGCACGCCTTGGAGATCCACGACGAGTCGACCGCCCTGCCGGTCCTCGCCCAGGTGCCGACCACGGTCGTGTGTGGGGACCGGGACCGGCTCACGCCGTTGCGCAACTCGGTCCGGATGTACTCCCAGCTGGGCGCTGATTCCCGCCTGGTCGTCGCCAAGGGTGCCGGCCACATGGTCCAGATGGAGGAGCCCAGGCTCGTCAGCGACGCGATCGCCGAACTGGTGGATCGCGCGCGGATCGCTCTGCCGGCCCCCCGTCGGCGCTGGTGGAAGCGAGGCCGCCGATGAGCGGCGTGGGTCCCCGGGGTACGCGCGACCTCCCCGAGGTCGACGACACCGAGGCCTTCGGCGCCGAGCTGGCGTCGACCCTCGCCGCAGGTGACGTGGTCATCCTCGACGGTCCGCTGGGCGCGGGAAAGACGGCGCTGGCCCGCGGGATCGGTGCCGGTCTCGGCGTCGAGGGGCGGGTGACCTCGCCGACGTTCATCATCGCCCGCGAGCACCGGCCGGGCCGGCCCGACCGCCCGGGGATGGTTCACGTCGACGCCTATCGGCTCGGCGGTACGGGAAGCGGTTCCGGGATGCTCGACGAACTCGATGCCCTGGACCTGGACTCCGACCTGGACGAGGCGGTCGTCGTCGTCGAGTGGGGCGAAGGTGTGGCCGAGCGGCTCGCCGACCGGCATCTGGTCGTGCGGCTGCGACGGGACACCGAAACCGATGTGCGACACGTCGAGTGGGAGTGGGTGAGCGCGGAATGAGTCAGGGTCTGGTGCTGGCGGTCGACACCGCCACCGATTCGGTGGTGGCCGGAGTGGCCGAACTGCGCGACGGTGAGGTGCGCGTGCTGGCCGAACGGGTGGTCGCCGACCACCGGCGGCACGCCGAACTGCTCACCACCCTGGTCGCCGAGTGCCTTGCCGAATCCGGCACCGCGCGAACCGAACTGACCGCGGTGGTCGTCGGCTGCGGGCCCGGGCCGTTCACCGGGCTCCGGGTGGGGATGGCGACCGGCGCCGCCTTCGCCGACGCGCTGGGGATCCCGGCGTACGGCGTGTGCTCCCTCGATGCACTTGCCGTCGACGCCGGTCCGGACGACGCAGGATCGAGGGCTCTGGTGGTGACCGACGCGCGCCGGCGCGAGGTCTACTGGGCGCTCTACGAGGGTGGCCGCCGCGTGCGCGGGCCCGAGGTGACCGCGCCCGCGGTGGTCGCCGAGGAGCTCGCCCCCGATGTCGCCGGGGGGCGGATCGGTGCGGTGGCGGGTTCTGCGGCCCACCTCGTACTCGCCGGCTGGACCGGTGATCCACCCGCGGCCGGCGTGCCGACCGTACGCGGGGTGGTCATGGCGGCTGCCGCCGACATCGTCGCGGGCGCCGAACCCGAACCCCTTGTGCCGCTGTATCTACGACGCCCCGACGCGGTCGAGCAGAAGGCCCGTCGGGCGGGTGCGGCGCGATGACCACACCGGAGCTGGTCATCGACACGCTCACCTTCGGTGACATCCCGCGCTGCGCCGCGCTGGAACGGCGGATGTTCGCCGACGACTCGCCCTGGCCCGCCGCGGCTTTCCGCGCCGAACTCAACGCCCCGTACAACACCTATTTCGCGGCCCGGGAGCGACTCGGCGCCGACGTCATCGGTTACGCCGGGATCTCCACGCTCGGCCAACCCGACGCCTGGGAGTGCGAGATCCACACCATCGCCGTCGACCCGGACCATCGAGGACGGGGAGTGGGCCGGGCGCTGCTCGAGGCCATGCTCGCCGTGGCGGACGAGAACGACGCCGCGGTGTTCCTCGAGGTACGCACCGACAACGAGGTGGCGATCGGGCTGTACTCGCATCACGGGTTCAGCACCGCGGGTCTTCGCCGCAACTACTATCAGCCGTCCGGCGCGGATGCCTACACGATGTTGCGGCTCCCGGTGTCGGGCCGGCCGCTCGAACCGGAGGAGGGCCCGGCGTGATCGTTCTCGGCATCGAGAGTTCCTGCGACGAAACGGGTGTCGGCATCGTTCGGTGGACGCCGGGCGACGGCGACACACCCGGATTCGCGACGATGCTGGCCGACGAGGTCGCGTCGAGCGTCGACGAACACGCCCGGTTCGGCGGCGTGGTCCCCGAGATCGCCTCCCGAGCGCACCTGGAGGCGATCGTCCCCACGATGCGTCGGGCGCGGGAAGCGGCCGGTATCGACCGTCCCGACGCCGTCGCGGTCACCATCGGGCCGGGACTCGCCGGCGCGTTGCTCGTCGGGGTGGCCGCGGCGAAGGCCTATGCACTCGCCTGGGACGTACCGCTGTACGCGATGAACCACCTCGGCGGGCACGTCGCGGTGGACACCCTCGAGCACGGACCGATGCCGGAGTGCGTCGCACTGCTGGTCTCCGGTGGACATACGCACTTGCTCCACGTCACCGATCTCGCCGAGCCCATCGTCGAACTGGGCACCACGGTCGACGACGCGGCCGGGGAGGCCTTCGACAAGGTCGCCCGCCTGCTCGATCTCGGGTTCCCCGGGGGGCCGGCGCTGGACCGCGTCGCCCGTGAGGGCGACCCGGGTGCGATCGCCTTCCCGCGCGGTATGACCGGTCCTCGCGACTCGCGGCACGACTTCTCTTTCAGCGGACTCAAGACCGCGGTCGCACGGTATGTCGAGAAATGCGTGCGCGACGGTGTGGAGGTACCCGTGGCGGACGTCGCGGCCTCGTTCCAGGAGGCGGTGGCCGACGTGCTGACGATGAAGGCGGTCCGGGCCTGCGGTGACCTCGGGGTGGACACCCTGGTCCTGGGCGGAGGTGCCACCGCCAATTCGCGCATCCGATCGCTGGCGGAGGAACGCTGCGCGGCGGCCGGGATCGACCTGCGGGTTCCGAAGCCGCGCCTGTGCACCGACAACGGCGTGATGATCGCGACGCTCGGCGCTCATGTGATCGGCGGGGGAGCGGCGCCCTCGCCGCTGACCGTGGCGTCGGACCCGGCGATGTCGGTGCGCGTCAGTCAGCTGTAGCGGACGGGCCCGGCGGTCTTCGCGGGGAGCGAACACGGCCGGGTTTTTGCAGCCTCCACCCTTGAGTGCTGGCACTCGCATGTATAGAGTGCTAGATGGCGCTGACCGAAGCCTCGGACACCCGCGACGACGGGGTTTCGCAGGGCCGTGAACGTGCAGATTCTTTCTCAGTACGAAAGTTGAGGACTCACATCGTGGCGAGCGTGAACATCAAGCCGCTTGAGGACAAGATCCTGGTGCAGGCCGTCGAGGCCGAGACGACCACCGCGTCGGGCCTGGTCATCCCGGACTCCGCCAAGGAGAAGCCGCAGGAAGGCACCGTCATCGCCGTCGGCGAGGGTCGGGTCACCGAGCAGGGCAACCGCGTCCCCGTGGACGTCAAGGAAGGTGACACCGTCATCTACAGCAAGTACGGCGGCACCGAGATCAAGTACGCCGGCGAGGAGTACCTGATCCTCTCGGCGCGCGACGTCCTCGCCGTCATCGGCAAGTAGGACCGGCACCGAACTCCGGCCGAGTTAGACCCCGCGAGCCTTCATCGCGTCTCACATCGCCCCGGCGCCCCGTGCAGGGGTACCGGGGCGATGTGCGTTACGCCGACAGGCTCCCGTTGCAGAAAGTGATTCATGGCCAAGCAGATCGAATTCAACGAAACCGCGCGCCGGGCGCTCGAGCGAGGCATCGACCAGCTCGCCGACACCGTGAAGGTCACCCTCGGCCCGCGTGGACGGCATGTGGTCCTCGCCAAGGCGTTCGGCGGACCGAGTGTCACCAACGACGGCGTCACCATCGCGCGCGACATCGAGCTCGACGATCCGTTCGAGAACCTCGGCGCGCAACTGGTGAAGTCCGTCGCCACCAAGACCAACGACGTGGCGGGCGACGGCACCACCACCGCGACCGTGCTGGCACAGGCGATGGTCAAGGCCGGCCTGCGCAACGTCGCCGCCGGGTCCAACCCGATCGCTCTCGGGCAGGGCATCAGCAAGGCCGCCGATGCGCTGAGCGAGGCCCTGCTCGCCGCTGCGACCCCCGTCGCCGGTGAACAGGCCATCGCCCAGATCGCCACCGTGTCCTCCCGCGACGAGGAGATCGGCGAGATGGTCGGCAAGGCGATGACCGCGGTCGGCGCCGACGGTGTCGTCACCGTCGAGGAGAGCTCGGGTCTGAGCACCGACCTCGAGATCACCGAAGGCGTCCAGTTCGACAAGGGCTTCCTCTCGCCCTACTTCGTCACCGATCTCGACAGCCAGGAAGCGGTTCTCGAGGACGCGCTGGTCCTGCTCTACCGCGACAAGATCAGCTCCCTGCCGGACTTCCTGCCGCTGCTGGAGAAGGTCGTCGAAGCCGGCAAGTCGCTGCTGATCATCGCCGAGGACGTCGAGGGCGAGCCGCTGTCGACCCTCGTCGTGAACTCGATTCGCAAGACGATCCGCGCCGTCGCCGTCAAGGCGCCGTTCTTCGGCGACCGCCGCAAGGCCTTCCTCGAAGACCTCGCGATCGTCACCGGCGGAACCGTCGTCTCCTCCGACATCGGCCTGAGCCTGCCGACGGTCGGTCTCGACGTGCTCGGCTCGGTCCGTCGCGTCGTCGTCACCAAGGACGCCACCACCCTCGTCGAGGGTGCCGGCACCAAGGACGCGATCGCGGACCGTTCGGCGCAGCTGCGTCGGGAGATCGAGCAATCCGACTCCGACTGGGACAAGGAGAAGCTCGCCGAACGTCTGGCAAAGCTCTCCGGTGGTGTCGCGGTGATCCGCGTGGGTGCGGCCACCGAGACCGCGCTCAAGGAGCGCAAGCACCGCGTCGAGGACGCCGTCGCGGCGGCCAAGGCCGCCGTCGAGGAGGGGATCATCCCCGGTGGTGGCTCGGCCATCGTGCAGGCGTCGAAGAAGCTCGACGCACTCGCCGAGTCCCTGACCGGTGACGAGGCCCTGGGCGTGCGGGTCGTCCGCGACTCCGCGCGGGCGCCGCTCTACTGGATCGCCGCGAACGCGGGACTCGACGGTGCGGTCGTGGTCGACAAGGTCGCCGGTGGGGCCGAGGGCTCGGGGTTCAACGCCGCGAGCCTGTCCTACGGCGACCTGGTCGCCGAAGGCATCATCGACCCGGTGAAGGTCACCCGGTCGGCGGTCGTCAACGCCGCGTCGGTGGCCCGCATGGTGCTGACCACCGAGACGGCGATCACCGACCAGCCGGCCGACGAGCCGGCCGGCCACGCCGGACACGGGCACGCGCACTGACGTAGCTCCGCGCAGTTCGACGAACACGAGAGCCGGGCATCCTCGCAGGATGCCCGGCTCTCGCGGTTGTGGTCTGATCGGGTTCGACCCCCTGGCCTCAGCTGGCCATCCGGCGCCCGACGCCCCGTTTCATCAAGATGCTGCGCTCGGATTCGGACAGTCCGCCCCAGATGCCGTACGGCTCCGCCACCGCGAGTGCGTGCTCCCGGCACTGCGCGATGACCGGGCACTGGTGGCACATCTCTTTGGCCCGCCGCTCACGCTGCGCTCGGGCGCGGCCGCGTTCGCCGTCCGGATGGAAGAACATCGACGAGTCGACGCCGCGGCAGAGTCCTGACATCTGCCAGTCCCAGATGTCAGCGTTGGGGCCGGGGAGATGATTGGGCTGAGGCATGACAGCTACTCCTTGTCGTGGGCCGCACCGGGGTGCTTCGGTGGGAAACGTCGATTTCCTGCAACGCTGAACTCACATTAAGCGGGCCTGAGAAATTGCGTCAATAGCCCTGAAATGGGACAGGATTGCTGCGAAAGTCTCAGAAATGTTAACGGCGGGTTAGGTGATCGCGGTTGGATAGCACAGCGCGGATGCGCCGTTGCGGTGCCCCCTGAACCGGGGGGTGCAACCGCATTTGACCTGGGATGACGGACGTTGCAGCGTTGTCTCTTCCCGATCTTTCGAGCGTAGGGGTGTGGTGACGTCGATCGAACCGATTTACACGGCGGAAATCTTCCGATGATGCACCCGTGATCTGTCCAGAGAATTAACGTTGGGAATCGTTCGTTAAATTCATGCAAACCGAAAAAGATCGCGTGACCAAGAACACCTCCTCGACGCTCGACAAAGCCGTTGAGCTGCGTCGACGCCCCTCCTTGCGGCCGTCGGTGGTCCCGCTACTCCATGCGTGGGCCGCCGCGGTCTCCGCGGGCGGCGACGGGAACTACGCCCGCGCGCTCACCGAGCTCGCGTCCCTCGAACGGGTCGCCGGTGTGCGAGCGCGGGGATCTGCGCCCACCGACCCCCACCTCGCCGTGCTGTCGCTGTGTCAGAGCACGCGGGCCTCCCTGGTCCGCCAGGCCGGGCGACACCACGTCTCGCATGGAATCGACGGCCGAGCAATCCTCACCGTCGGCATCTCCGGCGCCCGGGCCGTGCCGGGTGCACCGGGTTCCGGGCCACGCGAGGTCTCGCTCATTCGAGCGGCGGTCGCGGACGGACTCGTCGGGCTCGCGGCCGACAATCTGGGTCTGCTGCGGTTCGATGCGTCCCGTCGGCTGCTCGACCGGGCGCGAACGGTCCTCGATCCGACGGACGGGCGGCCGGTCGGGACGAACCCCGAGCAGTGGTCCTGGCGGCCGGCGGACGCGGACTGGATGACGGCCACGCGCTGCCGCCTGCGCTGGGAATGGGTGAGCGCCGAACTCGGTCTGTACCGCGGTGACGTGGCGGCCGGGCTCGAACACGCCCGAGCGGGTGCCGTGCTGGTGCGGGAGATGCACGACGCGGCGACTCCGGTCCCGGCTCGCCATCGGGTGAAGACCGCGTTGATCGCCGCGGCTGCCGCCGCGGGCGCGGGGGATCGGGGTGGCACCGCGAACGCGGCGCGGAACGTCGTCGCCGACGCTCGCGACGAGGGCCTCCTGCCGCTGGAGTGGGCGGCGATGAGCCTGCTGTTGGGCACCGGAGCCGCTTCCGGCGACGAGGCCGTTCGCCACCGCCGGCTCCGCGCCACGCTGATCGGCAAGGGCATGGCGCTGATGCCGGACGGTTGATCGCTAAGGTGTGTTGGGGTCTGCCACGTCGTCGCCGCCGGAGACGTCGCCGGAACGCGCTCTCCAGCCGCGTGCCACGACGATCGCCACCGGCGGCGTCACCGTGCCGGGGCCCGGACCAGGACCGGCGATCAGACCGGTTGGCCGACTTGTAACACGGGGATTCCTACGCGCGATGAAGTTGACAGGTGGTGAGTTGAACGACGCCGTCCGGGCCGCGGGCCAAGGCGATCGGGCAGCTCTCACGTCAGTTCTCGAAAGCGTGCAGGAACCGATCCTGCGCTACTGCCGAGGACGCATCGGGGTAGGGGAACGGCATCTGTTCTCCGCCGACGACATCGCGCAGGAGGCATTGATGGCGGTGATGACCGCGTTGCCACGGTACCGTGACCAGGGCAAACCGTTCATGGCCTTCGTCTACGGCATCGCCTCGCACAAGGTCGCCGACGCCATGCGGGTGGCGGCACGGGTGAAGTCGGACCCGGTCGAGGAGATCCCCGAGGTCTCACACGTCACCGGTGGCCCCGAGCAGTTCGCGATCGATGCCGACGGCAGCAGGCGGATGAGAGCCCTGCTGGGCATCCTCCCCGAGAAACAACGCGAGGTACTGGTCCTGCGGTTGATCGTCGGGATGTCGGCGGAGGAGACCGCGCAGGCGATCGGCAGCACCGCGGGAGCAGTACGAGTCGCCCAGCATCGAGCGCTGGCGAAACTGAAAGACGAGTTGAGACGGACAGGAGGTCACGATGAGCGGACAGTCTGATTGGCGTAGACGCCGTGTCGCCGGTGGTGACCAGCCGAATCGACCCGGTCAGCCGCCGGCGCACCGTCGCGCTCCCGGTTCGAGCGGCCCGGCGCCCGCCGGGCCCGGACCCCGCCCGGTTGACCCGTTCTCCTCGGACGCGGAATCCGGACTCGACGCGTTCGATCTGTCCGCTTCCGACGACGCGCTCGACCTCTCCGAACTGAACTTCGACGAGAACTTCCTCGACGCGCTGACCCGGGATGTACCGGTGCCGACCCGCGACGCGGCCGAGTATCAGCTGGCCGAGATGCTGTCCGGTTGGCGGTCGGAGATCGTGTCCACCCCGGAGCCCGAGTTGCTGTCCGTCGACGACGTCGAGCGGGCCATCGGGACCAGCGAGCGCGCGAGTCGCGGCCGCCGGATGGTGCGTCACCTGCGCGTCGTCTCCGGTGCCGCCGCGATCGTCATCGTGGCGGCGGCCGGCCTGACCGTGCTCTCCGAGGGCTCGCAACCCGGTGACCCGCTGTGGGGCATCAAGCAGGTCGTGTTCGCCGAGGCCGCGTCGCAGACGCAGGCGGCGCACGACGTCCGGAACAACCTCGAGCGTGCCGAGGCCGCGATCGCCGCCGGTGATCCGGGTGCGGCGGCCAGCCTGCTGGCCGAGGCGCAGGAGCGCATGGGTCCGATGGACAACGAGATGCGCGACGAGATGACCGACTGGATGAACCGCATCCGCGCGGGTGCGGGTCTGCCGACCGAGACCACCGATCCCGCGCCGTCACCCGGCGCGGAACAACCGGGCACGATCGACCCGACCCGACCCGATCTCCGGAGCTCCGAGGAACAGCCCGACGCGTCGACTCCTCCGGGCGGCGGGACGGATGAACCGACCACGCCGTCCGAGCAGACGAGCGAACCGCAGGAGCCGTCGTCGGTCCCGCCCTCGAGCGAGCCGACAGAACCGTCGACGTCGTCGAGCACGAAGGTCACCCGTTTCCCGGCCGAGTTCCCCGAGATCCCGTGGACACCGCCGCCCGGCGTGGACGCCGGTCGGCCGATCGGCTGACGCGACCGCACCATCGCCGGCCCCAACGGTCGGTGGAGATCATGAGCGAGGCCCCGCACCGGATCGGTGCGGGGCCTCGCTCATGTGGCCGTGCCGGAGAGTCGGCGACGATTACCGCCGCGCCCGTGGGGCGTCAGCGTTCGTCGTCGAGATGACTACGGGCGTCGGCGTAACCGCGGCAGTAGTCCCACGTGACGTAGGCGTCCGGACGGGGATCCACCGCGGGCTCGTGCGGCCGGACGGTGCCGTCGATGAGAAGCTGGATCAGGTTGGCGCGCAGCATGTCCCAGTCGTGGTAGTGGTCCTCGCGGCAGTCCTCGCACACGACGACCAGGCCGCGTACACCGCGATTGGCCAGTAGGGCCTCGTAGAGTGCGAGATCGGCGAGGTCTTCTTCGACCGCGAGCCGCTCGTTCTCGTCCAACGGGATACCCGGCTCCACGCTGTCCAATGCGGATGCGGGATCGCTGGGATCGTCGGCGAACGGGTCCGGCGGGAGGCCGGGTGGCAGGTGGTCACGCACCACACCACCGTAGCCGATCCGCGGGTGCGCGCGCCGCAGGCGTTCACCGGTCGAGCGCACCTGTTGAGAGTGGGTCGGGCGACCTCGTCGGCGCGAAGACTCCTGTGTGACGATCGCCGCAACAAGGGACTCGATACCATGGTCCGATGACTGCTGTTCGTACCGGTGGAGACGATCCCGGCAAGGTCGCGATGCTCGGCCTGACCTTCGACGACGTCCTGTTGCTGCCCTCGGCGTCGGACGTGATACCCAGCGAGGTCGACACCTCGTCGCGGGTGACCAAGAACGTGACGCTGCGGGTCCCGCTGGTGAGTTCGGCGATGGACACCGTGACCGAGTCCCGGATGGCGATCGCGATGGCGCGCGCCGGGGGTATGGGTGTCCTCCACCGCAATCTGTCGATCGAGGAGCAGGCCGGCCAGGTCGAGACCGTCAAGCGGTCCGAGGCGGGCATGGTCACCGATCCGGTGACGTGCACCCCCACGCACACGCTCGCCGAGGTGGACGCCATGTGTGCGCGCTACCGCATCTCCGGCCTGCCCGTCGTCGACGACAAGGGTGAGCTCGTCGGCATCATCACCAACCGCGACATGCGGTTCGAGGTCGACCAGAGCCGTCCGGTCGCCGAGGTGATGACAAAGGCTCCGCTCATCACCGCCCAGGAGGGTGTCTCCGCAGAAGCCGCACTGGGACTGCTCCGCCGGCACAAGATCGAGAAGCTGCCGATCGTCGACGGCAACGGTCGCCTGACCGGACTGATCACCGTCAAGGACTTCGTCAAGACCGAACAGCATCCGCTGGCGACCAAGGACTCCGACGGACGGTTGCTCGTCGGAGCGGCCGTCGGCACCGGTGACCCGCAGTGGGACCGGGCGATGGCGCTGGCCGACGCCGGGGCCGACGTGATCATCGTCGACACCGCCCACGCGCACAACCGGCTCGTGCTCGACATGGTGGCCAAGCTGAAGGCCGAGGTCGGCGACCGGGTGGATGTGGTCGGCGGCAACGTCGCGACCCGCGAGGCCGCGCAGGCCCTCGTCGACGCCGGCGCCGATGCGGTGAAAGTCGGCGTCGGACCGGGCTCGATCTGCACCACCCGCGTCGTCGCGGGTGTCGGCGCCCCGCAGATCACCGCCATCCTCGAAGCCGTGGCGGTCTGTCAGAAGGCCGGGGTGCCCGTGATCGCCGACGGTGGTCTGCAGTACTCGGGCGACATCGCGAAGGCACTCGCGGCGGGGGCGTCGACCGCCATGCTCGGTTCGCTCCTCGCCGGCACCGCCGAGGCCCCCGGCGAACTGGTCCTGGTCAACGGCAAGCAGTTCAAGAGCTACCGCGGCATGGGTTCGCTGGGTGCGATGCAGGGTCGCGGACAGGCGAAGTCGTACTCCAAGGACCGCTACTTCCAGGACGATGTCCTGAAAGAGGAGAAGCTGGTTCCCGAGGGCATCGAGGGACGGGTGCCCTTCCGCGGTCCGCTGTCGCAGGTGATCCATCAGCTCGTCGGCGGCCTGCGTGCCGCCATGGGCTACACCGGCGCGTCGACGATCCCGGATCTGCAGACCGCACGGTTCGTCCAGATCACCGCGGCCGGCCTGAAGGAATCCCACCCGCACGACATCACCCTGACCGCAGAGGCACCCAACTACTATTCTCGCTGAACTCCCCGAGGTCGTTCCCGCAGGATTCGTTCGGCGGGCCAGGCCGTAGGGTCGTTGTGCAGCTGAACTCCGCAGAAAGGCGCAGTGGTGCGTGACCTCGTCGAAATCGGCATGGGCCGGACAGCCCGACGGACCTACGAGCTGGGGGACATCAGCATCGTCCCGTCCCGTCGGACCCGTTCGTCCAAGGACGTCTCCACCGCATGGCAGATCGATGCCTACCGGTTCTCCTCGCCGATCCTGAGCCACCCGACCGACGCCCTGGTGTCGCCGTCGGTCGCGATCGAACTGGGCAAGCTCGGCGCGCTCGGTGTCCTGAACGGTGAGGGGCTGTGGGCCCGTCATCGCGACGTCGAGGCCAAGATCGCCGAACTCGTCGCCATGGCGGCGGAGGACCCGGATCCCTATGCGGCGGTTCGGCACCTGCAGCAACTCCACTCCGCCCCACTCGACAGCGGGTTGCTCGGCGAGGCCGTGGCCCAGGTCCGCGACGCAGGGGTCACCACGGCCGTCCGCGTCAGCCCGCAGCACGCACCCGAGCTGACCCCGGCCCTGCTGGCCGCCGGGGTGGAGATCCTGGTGGTGCACGGGACGATCATCTCGGCGGAGCATGTGGCGCAGGTCGATGCCGACGGCACGCAGCGGGAACCGCTGAACCTGAAGACCTTCATCGCCGATCTCGACGTACCGGTCATCGCGGGCGGCGTGCACGACCACCGCACCGCACTGCATCTGATGCGGACGGGTGCCGCGGGCGTGATCGTCGGTTACGGCTCCGCCGCGGGAGCCACCACGACGGGCGAGGTGCTCGGCATCGGTGTGCCGATGGCCACCGCCATCGCCGATGCTGCCGCCGCGCGTCGCGACTACCTGGACGAGACCGGCGGTCGCTACGTCCACGTCATCGCCGACGGCGACATTCACAGCTCGGGCGACATCGTCAAGGCGATCGCCTGTGGAGCCGACGCCGCGGTCCTCGGAACCTCGCTCGCCGCAACGAGTTCCGCGCCTGGCAACGGGTGGTACTGGCCGTCGGCCGCTGCTCACCCCGACACTCCGCGTGGCGCCCTCCTGCAGGTCGCCGCGGGCGAGGACCGACCGAGTCTCGAGCGGGTTCTCTACGGCCCCTCCGACGACCCGTACGGCGAGCTGAACGTCGTCGGCGCGCTGCGTCGGGCCATGGCGAAGGCCGGTTACTGCGACCTCAAGGAATTCCAGCGCGTGGGGTTGTCCGTCCGCGGCTGAGTGTTGGGCCCGGCCCGCCCGACTCCGACTGAGAACAGCCCTCGCCCTACGCGCCATCGACATATCGCCGTCGGAGTCGCCCCTGAGGGCGGTTTGCGGCGGCCTCCTCCGCTCCCCGAGGAGCGAGCTTGCGAGCGTCACGAAGGGTTAGGGTGACCTGGGTCTCTTTATGTGACAATGCGCGTTAGTATGTTCGGCATGGGATTCGACAAGTCGACCGAACACGCCACCGACTTCGACGTTCTGATCGTCGGCTCCGGGTTCGGCGGCAGCGTGAGTGCGTTGCGGCTCGTGGAGAAGGGGTACCGCGTAGGCGTGGTCGAGGCGGGGCGTCGGTTCGAGGACGAGGACTTCGCCAAGACCAGCTGGCGCCTGAACCGATGGTTGTGGGCACCGAAGCTGGGCCTGTACGGCATCCAGCGTATCCACGCCCTGAAAGACGTGATGATCCTCGCCGGGGCGGGCGTCGGCGGCGGCTCGCTCAACTACGCCAACACGCTCTACAAGCCCCCGACGCCGTTCTTCACCGATCCCCAGTGGAATCACATCACCGACTGGGAGGACGAGCTCAGCCCGTACTACGACCAGGCCCGGCGGATGCTCGGCGTGGTCACCAACCCGACGGTCACCGCGTCCGACCGCGTGGTCGCCGAAGTCGCCGCCGAGATGGGCGTCGGGGACACGGTGACCCCGACACCGGTCGGTGTGTTCTTCGGTGCGAAGACCGGTCTGTCCGGGGCGCCCGGCGAGACCGTCGCCGACCCGTACTTCGGCGGTGCAGGGCCGGACCGGACCGCCTGCACCGAATGCGGCGGGTGCATGACCGGATGCCGGGTGGGTGCCAAGAACACCCTGCTGAAGAACTATCTCGGCCTCGCGGAACGCCACGGCGCCACCATCATCGACCGGACCACGGTGGACTCGCTACGGCAGCGTGCCGACGGTGTCTGGGAGGTGGGCACGCATCACTCGTCGTCGTGGGGGCCGCTCGGGCGTCGCCGGCGGACGATCACCGCGGGCCAGGTGATCCTGGCGGCCGGTACGTTCAACACCCAACGACTGCTGCACCACGCGAAACTCGGTACGCTGCCGCAGATCTCGGACGCGATGGGCCGGCTCACGCGCACCAACTCGGAGTCGATCCTGGGTGCGATGGGGTCGCGGATCGACCCGGAGAACGACTACTCACGCGGCGTCGCGATCACTTCGTCGTTCTACCCCGAGCCGAACACGCACATCGAACCGGTGCGATACGGCAAGGGCTCCAACGCGATCGCGTACCTGCAGACCCTGCTCACCGACGGCGGGTCCCGGCGCAACCGGTTCGGGCAGTTCCTGCGTCAGGTCGCCCGCAACCCGTTCCTGCTGGTGCGGTTGCTCGTGGTGCGACAGTGGAGCGAGCGGACCGTGATCGCCCTGGTGATGCAGAACAACAACAACTCGCTGACCACCTTCGTCCGGAAGCGCGGACCGCTGCGGTACGTCACCAGCAAGCAGGGCCACGGCGAGCCGAACCCGACGTGGATTCCCAAGGGCAACGAGGCAACTCGCCGGATCGCGGCGAAACTCGACGGCGGCGTCGCCGGCGGGACCTGGGGCGACATCGTCAACATGCCGCTGACCGCGCACTATCTCGGCGGCTGCGCGATCTCCGACGACCCGGACAACGGCGTCATCGATCCCTACCAGCGCGTGTGGAACTACCCGACGTTGCACATCGCCGACGGTGCGTCGGTGTCGGCGAACCTCGGCGTCAATCCGTCGCTGACGATCTGCGCGCAGGCGGAACGCGCGGCGGCACTGTGGCCGAACAAGGGCGAACAGGACCGGCGTCCTGCCCAGGGCGACCCGTACCGCCGCATCGAGCCGACGACGCCGACGTCCCCGGTGGTGCCGGCCGACGCACCCGGTGCCCTGCGGCTGCCGATCACCCCGGTCGTCCCCGTCGCTCCGCTCACGGCCCAACGCATCTCGTAGCGTCGGTGCGCCCATCACGTCACGCACACTGTGACCACGTAACCCCGGTCGGCGGCGTCGGTGGGTAATGTCGTCGTGCAGTGCCGAACGGGGGAGTCGCATGCCGGGTACAGAACCGCTGACCGTGGTGTTGGCGGGCGGAAGTGGTTCGCTGGGAACGCACCTGGCGACCGATCTCGCCGAACGTGGACACCATCCGATCATCGTGACGCGGCGGGTCGATCCGTCGTCGCCGTTCGAGCAGGTGGTCTGGGACGGCAGGACCCAGGGCGACTGGGTCGGAGTGCTGACCGGGGACGGTCCGACCGCGGTGGTCAATCTCGCGGGCAAGCTCGTGGATTGTCGCCCCACGGACGCCAACATCGCGGCGCTGCGGGACAGTCGGGTCGACGCGACGCGAGCACTCGTCACCGCATCGCGCGAACGCACGACGCCGATCTCGTACTGGCTGCAGTCCAGCACGACCGCGATCTGGAGCGACGCGGGTGATCTGTGGTGCACCGAATCGACGCCGGTCCCGGTCGGCCTGCCGCAGATGACCGGGGTCGCACGGCCGTGGGAAGAGGCGGTGGACGGCGCGAACACCGACCATCTGACCGTGCTGCGCACCTCGATCGTGCTCGATGCGGATTCGCCGGCCATCCGACGCCTCGTGGGCCTCACCAGGTTCGGACTCGGCGGGCGGGTCGGCGACGGCCGGCAGTGGTTCAGCTGGATTCACATCGACGACTGGCTCGCGATCGCCCGCGCGGCACTGCGGGTCGACGACGCGGTGACGCTGCCCGATGGTGTCGTCGTGGCGGCCAGTCCGAACCCCGTGCGCAATGCCGAACTCATGGCGATGCTGCGCGCGGAGATCGGACGGCCGCCCGCGCCGCCGACGCCCGCGTGGTTGCTGAAACTCGGTGCGGTGGTGCTGCGCACGGACCCGGCCCTCGGACTCACGGGGCGCCGTGCGCGGTCGGATGTGCTGGCCGACGCCGGTTTCGACTTCCGCTTCCCACGGCTCGACGCGGCCCTCGCGGACCTCCTGAAGCCCTAGCGAGCGTCAAGTCCTCGGGGCAGTCCGCGCCTTTCGATCCAGGCGGAGTGTTGTCTCCCGGCCTCGGTCGTCGGAGCGCGTGGGACACCGTCGAGCACGTCGGTCATCTCTCGGGTGTCGATAGTCGCACCGAGCTCGCTGAAGATCGCGTTGATACCCAGGTTGATCCGCGCGAGCATGACGTAGTCGCTCGGGATCGTCATCTTGCGGGTGGTCGCCCCGGTCCCATCGGCGTCGAAAAACGACCGCACCACCTCGGAGACGTCTGCGGACTCGAAGGTGTGCGGCTGGTCTGCACGGACAGTCGCCGACATCATCGACCACCAGCCGAAGACGTCGTCGACGGTGAGATCGCTGTCCCGTCCGATGAACCCATGGTCGCGGGCCAGGTGGTAGACCTTGTCGCGCTCGTCGTCGACGGCTGCCCGGAACAGCGTGATGATGCCGCGCCGGACCCACTCGGGGAACTGTTTGACGCAACCGAAGTCGACGAAACCGACCGAACCGTCGGCGCCGAATCGATAATTGCCCGGATGGGGATCGGCGTTGAACAGGTTGCTGTGCCGATAGGCTCCGAAGGAGAAGTAGCCGATCGACGTCGCCCATCGGTTGCGAAGGTCGGCGTCGGCCGATCGGGCGCTCGTCCAGTCGATTCCGTCGAGATAGGTCATGGTCAGCACCTTCGCGGTGGACCTGTCCGCGATGACATCGGGAACCCGGATGAACGGATGGTCCCGGTAGAGAGTCGCGAACCGCGTGACGTTGTGGGCCTCGTGCCGGTAGTCGACCTCCTCCGCGATGCGCTCGGCGATCTCGGCGGCGGCGGCGCGCTGGTCGGTTCGCATCTGCCGCGGCGTCAGGGACATGCCGAGCCGAAGGAAGGTCGCGAGCAGTTCGGTGTTGGCCAGGTCGTCGCGGATGGCCTGCGCCACACCGGGATACTGAACCTTGACCGCAACCTCGCGTCCGTCCACGAGTCGTCCCCGGTGAACCTGCCCGATCGACGCGGCGGCCATCGGGGTGGCAGCGAACTCGGCGAAGGCCTCGTCGACAGACATGCCCAGCTCGGTCTCGACCACCTCGCGTGCGGTCCGCTCGTCCATCGGCGGCGCGTCAGCCTGAAGGCGTTGCAGCGCTTGCTGATACACCGACAGCGGCCCGGCCCGGTCGGCGTCGTACGTCGACATCAGCTGTCCGGCCTTCATCAGCACCCCCTTCGAGTGACCGAGCAGGTCGGCGTACCGTTCCGCCGTCCGCCGATGGAAGTCGGAAACGGCCGCGGTGTCACCGTTGCGCGCGCGTAGTTCGGCGACGACGCGCCCGCCCGCGGACCGAGCGGCGAATCCGACGACCGGGATCGTCCGGCGCACGCGGCCCGCGCGAACCTCCGCGAACCTATCGACGTGTCCGGGCCGTCCCGGATCGTCGCGAGAGGGAACACGTCCGGTCATCTCCGTCCTCCTCTCTCGAAACGGACGGGCAGGCTGTCCCAACCCCTCAGCACCGCACTGCTGCGCAGGACCGGGTGGCCGGCGAGGGAGGGGTGTCGGTCGGCGACCGCCCGTAGACCGGCGCGCATCTCGGCACGCGCCAGGGCTGCCCCGAGGCAGTGGTGGGGTCCGTGGCCGAACGCGAGATGAGGCGGCGCGTGGTCGCGGTCAAGGCGGAAGTCGTCGGGTTCCTCGAAAACCGAGGGGTCGCGGTTCGCCGCTCCGATGATGACGAGCGCGGTGTCGCCGGGTTCTATCGTCCGTCCGCCGAGGACGTGCCGGCTCGTGGCCGAGCGAACCACCGATTGAGCGGGACCGTCGAGGCGCAGGAACTCGCCGATGACGGCGGCGTCGTCCAAGACCGCCGGATCGTCGAGCGCGCCGAGCCGGTCGACTAGTCTCCCCTCGGGTCTCTCCTTTAGTAGGCGCACCACCGCTCCGCCGATCGCGTTGGCGGTGGTCTCGTGTCCGGCGACCGCGAGAAGAATGGCGTTGACCACCACCTCGTCGAGGTCGAGGGTGGGGTCGGTGGCCAGCAGGCTGATGAGGTCGTCGGCCGGGTCGGCGCGTCGCCTGGCCGCGAGCGGCAGGAAATCGGCGACAAGGGCGGTCATCGACGACGCGGCAGCCACGGCCGATCCGGGATCGAGGAGTCCGTCGAGTGCGGGTGCAACCGCCGCGGACTCTTCTCGCAGTCGCCGGGCGCCGGCGCCGTCGAGGCCGAGCAGTTCGGCGATCACGGCCACCGGAAACGGAAGCGCGAAAGCGGTCATCAGATCGACCGGATCGGCGTTGGCGATCGGGTCGAGCAACTCCGCTGCGATCGTCGCGATCCCGCGCTCGAGACCCTTGATGAAGCTGAGGGAGAACACATCTCGCAAGGAGGACCGAATTCGCCGATGGTCGGCGCCGTCTCGTTGGAGCATCATTCGTGCC
This sequence comes from Gordonia sp. NPDC127522, assembly GCF_042672305.1. Taxonomy (NCBI): domain Bacteria; kingdom Bacillati; phylum Actinomycetota; class Actinomycetes; order Mycobacteriales; family Gordoniaceae; genus Gordonia; species Gordonia sp. NPDC127522. Next base: position 188,096 of record NZ_JBHXVK010000005.1, on the reverse strand, counting down.
AGTGGTGAGTCGGTCAGTCCGATCGAGGCCAGCGCTGCGCGTGCGGATACGGAGGACAGCGGATCGCTGCTCCAACCGGGCTCGGTCAGAACGGTCCGAGCCTCGTCGTAGCCGAGGACCAGCCACATCGCGGTGTCCCCGTCGAATCCCACCGCGCCGTGCAGATCTCGTAAGCGGACGAAGTCGGCGTGGGCGTGACGCGATGACCACGGTGTGCGGGGAAGCGTCGAACCGGACATGGGAACCTCCTAAGTGTTCACTTAGGTCTCGTACTTGGCTAAACTAAGTGACCACTTAGGAGGTGTCAACGAGATGACCACCGCTTCGACCCGGGATCGGCTGATCGACGAGGCCATGCGCTTGTTCTCCGAACAGGGCTATCGCGCCACGAGCATCGTGCAAATCGAGGCGGCAGCCGGTCTCGCGCCGGGGGCAGGTGGCCTCTACCACCACTTCCGGTCGAAGGAACAGCTCCTCGAAGCCGGGATCGATCGGCAACTCGATCGCATGAGTGCCCTCCGCGACATCAGGCAGATCTTCGAGGGTCTGACGGACCTGCGGTCGGAGCTCACCGTGTTCGGCCGCTACACCCTCGGGGTCATCGACGAGGAGGCCCAGTTGTTGCGCATCGTGTCCTCCGAGCTCCGTGATCGGCCGCGGAAACTGGCCGAGACGTTCGCCGCGCTGGTGGAGGACACGTATTCGGGGATGGCCGAGTGGATCCGGCGGCGGGTGCCGTCGGCGTCGGAGCACGATGCCGAAGCCGTTGCGGCCGTTGCGCTGAACTCGCTGTTCGCGCATCGGACGATGCGTCACCTCTTCGGTGTGCAACCACTCGCCCTCGATGACGACCGGGTGATCGGCGAGTGGGTCACGATGGTGGCCGCCCGGATCGAGACACTCGGTTCGGGCTAGACCGTCCGGTCGGTCCCGTCAAGGCTAGACCGTCCGACCGGTCCCCTCAGTCCAGTCCGCGCGCGGTGAGGGTGTCGGCGAAGCCGTCGGCGGTGCGCAGCGCCGCGAGGACGACCGGCGCGACGAGGATGCGTGGACCGGGCCGGAGTCCGCGCGCCTTGCGTGCCTCGTCGACCTCCCGCACCACCTCGACCATCAGCGGGATCGCCCGGATGGTCAATGCCAGCGCGAGGGCGATGAGGTCCACGCGCACCCCGAGCCGTCTCAGGGGGCCGAGCGCACGGACGATCGTGTCGAGCATGTCCGTTGTGCGGGTGGTCAGCGAGACGACCGCGGCGAGCGCGACCGACAGTGCGAGGACGCCGCAGACGACCACCGCCCGCCGCCAGTCGGTGAAGACGACCTGGAACGCGAAGATGAACAGCAGCAACCACATCAATGGCCGAAGCTGCCGCCACGCCTCGCGCGGCCCGATCCCCGCCAGGGCGTAGACGACCGCGACCCCGGCCGTGGCGATGCCGAGCGCGGTGAGCGACCGGACCGTCAGCGACAGCACCAGGATCACCACGCCCATCGCGACGAACTTGACGCCCGCGGGCAGTCGGTGCAGCAGCGTGTTGCCGGGACGGTAGACGCCGAGGACGTTCACGACATCATCCCGCGGTAGGCGGCCAGCGCGGACCGAGGTTCGTCGTCGACGACGACCCGCCCCTCGTCGATGACGATGACACGGTCGAAGTCCGCCAGGATGTCGAGATCGTGGCTGACGACGACGAGTTGCTCGTCGAGGGTCGCGAACACGTCGGTGAGCATGCGGGTGTTGCGCAGGTCGAGCAGGGTGGTGGGTTCGTCCGCGACGATGATCGCCGGGTCGGTCACGAACACCGACGCCAGGGCGAGGAGCTGCTTCTGCCCGCCGGAGAGCCGCTGGGCCGGATGGTCCGCGTGGTCGGCGAGGCCGAATCGGGCGAGTACCTCGCCGGCGCGCTCGGCGCGCGCCGACTTGTCGAGATCGGTTCGGCGAAGCGACAGTTCGATGTCCTCGCGGACCGTCGGCATGATGATCTGACGGTCGGGGTCGGAGAAGATGAAGCCCACCCGGCGTCGGACCTCGCGTTTGTTCTTCGCGACCGAGAGCCCGTCGACGGTGACGATCCCGGTGTCGGGCACGACGAGTGCGTTGATCATGCGCGCCAGCGTCGACTTGCCGCTCCCGTTGGCGCCGACGATCCCGATCCGGTTCTCCGACAACGTCAGTGAGACCTCGCGCAGGACGACGCGGTCGCCGTAGGCGTGGGAGACGTCGGTGAACTCGATCATCGCCGGTGGGGTGGGCGACTTCTCAGCCGGCCACGGTGCCGGATCGGCGCGCGCGGAACGGCTCGATGAGGCCGGGCCGGCCGCGGTGGACCTGGGCCGCGACCAGGGCCGCGATGACGCACTTGGCGATGTCGCCGGGGATGAACGAGCCGTTGGTGGCGATGGCCGCCCACGGTGTCAGGTCGGTCCGCACCAGCAGACCGAGCACCCCGCACGCGTAGAGGACGACGATGCCGCCGAGCGCGTTGATGCCGATGCCCCACAGCACGCGATATTTCCCGGAGCCCGTCGAAACCATCATCGCGGTCAGCACCCCGATGACGATGACCGCCGGGAGGAACCCGATGAAGTACCCGGCCGTCGGGGAGGACAGCGCGGTGAGGCCGTTGCGTCCGCCCGAGAGGATCGGGAGTCCGGCGATCGCCAGCACCATGAAGATGACCACGGCCAGCGTGCCCTTCCTCGGGCCGAGGACCGCCCCGGCGAGGATGACCCCGAGCGACTGGAACGTGATCGGCACACCGCTGGTGCCGATGGTGATGGTCCCGGGCAGGCCGAGCGCGGCGATCAGCGCGGCGAACACGGCGGCCTGGGTGAGGTCGCCGATGCTCAGCGACCAGCGGTTGGGGGATTTCGGCGATGCAGTCATGTCGATTCCGGAGTATTTCACGCGGCGGCGGCGCAGCCGCACCCGCCGGGCGGGGTGACCAGGTATCGACGCCGGTCCGCCCACTAGACTCGGCCCGGTGACAGACACTTCTTCTGCGAACTCGTCCTCTCCCGAGGATTTCCTCGAGGGCCCGCGGCCGGTGCTCGTCGTCGACTTCGGCGCGCAGTACGCGCAGCTGATCGCGCGTCGGGTGCGGGAAGCGCGGATCTACTCGGAGGTGATCTCGCACGAGGCGCCGATCGCGGAGATCCAGGAGAAGGATCCGGTCGCGATCATCCTGTCGGGCGGACCGTCGTCGGTGTACGCGGAGGACGCGCCGGACCTCGATCCCGCCCTCTTCGACCTCGACGTCCCGGTCTTCGGCATCTGCTACGGCTTCCAGGCGATGGCGGACAAGCTGGGCGGTGAGGTGGCCAACACGGGCGGGCGCGAGTTCGGCCGGACGACGTTCACGACCAACGGCGAAGGCGTTCTCCACCAGGGTCTCTCGGACACCCAGCCGGTGTGGATGAGCCACAACGACGCCGTCCAGTCCCCGCCGGAGGGGTTCACCGTCACCGGGTCGACGCCCGGCGCGCCGGTCGCATCCTTCGAGAACCTCAAGCGCCGCATGGCCGGCGTGCAGTACCACCCCGAGGTGCTGCACACGCCGCACGGCCAGCAGATCCTCACCCGCTTCCTCTACGAGATCGCCGGTCTCGAGGCAACCTGGACCGCGGCCAACATCGCCGACGCGCTGATCGACGCGGTCGCCGATCAGATCGGTGACGGCCGGGCCATCTGCGGACTCTCCGGGGGCGTGGACTCCGCGGTGGCCGCCGCGCTGGTGCAGCGCGCCATCGGCGACCGGCTGACCTGTGTCTTCGTCGACCACGGCCTCCTGCGCGCCGGGGAACGTGAACAGGTACAGCACGACTTCGTGGGCGCGACGGGCGCCAAACTCGTGACCGTCGACGCCGCCGACACCTTCCTGCGCGAGCTGTCGGGCGTCAGCGACCCCGAGACCAAGCGCAAGATCATCGGCCGCGAATTCATCCGGTCTTTCGAGGACGCGGTCAGCGAGGTCCTCGGTGAGGAGGCCGAGGCGGGGGAGAAGGTCGACTTCCTCGTCCAGGGCACGCTCTACCCCGATGTCGTGGAGTCGGGCGGCGGCAGCGGGACCGCGAACATCAAGAGCCATCACAACGTCGGCGGTCTGCCCGACGATCTCGAGTTCACCTTGGTCGAACCGCTGCGGCTGCTGTTCAAGGACGAGGTGCGCGCGGTCGGCCGCGAGCTGGGACTGCCCGAGGACATCGTCGCCCGCCAGCCGTTCCCCGGGCCCGGCCTGGCCATCCGGATTGTCGGCGAGGTCACCGGCGACCGACTGGAGACGCTGCGCAAGGCCGATCTGATCGCCCGTGAGGAACTGACCGCCGCCGGTCTCGACTCGCAGATCTGGCAGTGTCCGGTGGTTCTGCTGGCGGATGTGCGCAGCGTGGGCGTGCAAGGAGACGGCCGGACCTACGGTCACCCGATCGTCCTGCGCCCGGTGTCGAGCGAGGACGCGATGACCGCCGACTGGACGCGCGTCCCCTACGAGGTGCTCGAGGTCATCTCGACCCGCATCACCAACGAGGTCGCCGAGGTCAACCGCGTGGTGCTCGACGTGACGAGCAAACCGCCGGGCACCATCGAGTGGGAATGAGCTGACGAGAGCGGCCGGTGGCATCAGCCACCGGCCGCTCTCGTTCGGGCCGACGCCGGTCTCAGCGCCGGGAGCGCGTGCCGGACACGATCAACACGAGCCCGACCACCAGTCCGAAGCCGACGACGACCCATCCGAGGTCGGCGGCGTCGGGAAGTGCCGGCCCGTCGGCGAGCCCCCACCCGGCCACCGCAAGGGCGGCTATTCCGAGCAGCCCCAGACCGGGAGCGCGATGGGTGGCGCCACAACCTCGGTCGTCATCGGTGCCGGAGGCGTTCATCTCGGTGCTCATCGCAGGACCTCGACCTCTCCCAATCCGGTGCGGGCCTCGATCTGCAGGACCGGGCCATCGGTGCCGTCACGTCCGCCGTCGAGCCCGGTGGGGCAGTTGTAGTCGCCGACACCGGTCTGGCAGTCGGCACGCACGTTCATCGTCTCCGGCACGTGGACCGTGATCTTGCCGACCCCGCTCTCGAGTCGTACGGTCCGGTCGGCGGTGAGGTCGACCGCGCGTAGGTCCAACGCCATCTCACCGATGCCGAGTGAGTACTCGGCCTGGATCTCGTTCTCGGTCAACGGCTTCCACTCGCGGTCACCGACCCCGCCGGGTGGCAGCGGGCCGGACAGGCCGTTGACCCCGGAGATCGCGGTGGTGACGATGACCGCGGCACCGAGAGACACCGCGATGGGCGCCAGGCCCGTGCTGTGCTCGCCGGTGCGGCGCTTGACGACGGCCGCGACGAGGAGTCCGGCTCCGATCACGGCGAGGGAGAGCGACAGGATGTGGGGGACGGTGAACCACTCGACACCCATCTGGTGCAGGCCCGCACCGATCGCACCCACGATGGTCGCCAGACCGACCACGATCAGGGTCAGTGGTGAGCGTCGGTGCCGACGGACGGCCGGTTCGGCCGGGCGGGTCGGCTCGGGCAGATCCCAGGCGAACCGCGCCGCTCCCAGCGGATCCCACGCGGGTGGACTCGCCTCGAAGTCGGCGTCGAGTTCTCGACTGCTGTGGGTCTGCACGTCGCTCGACCCTCCGCTCCCTGAGGTGTGAGGAGCGTCAGCGCCCCTCTCTCCGCTCCCTGAGGTGTGAGGAGCGTCAGCGCCCCTCTCTCCGTTCCCTGAGGTGTGAGGAGCGTCAGCGCCCCTCTCTCCGCTCCCTGAGGTGTGAGGAGCGTCAGCGCCCCTCTCTCCGCTCCCTGAGGTGTGAGGAGCGTTAGCGACGAGCCTCGAAGGGTCCTCCGACAGTTCGACTCCCGGCGCCGGGGTGGCCGGGTGTTCGGTGGCCGGATCGCGGATCGCGGACGTGTCCGATGTTTTGGTCATGGATACTCCTGGGGTCTGGGGGTCGTCCGTGGGGGTGACCGCGCCGGGGGCCGGGTGGCTCATCGCCCGCGGCACCCACCGTTCGAACTGCCCGGCCGCCGGCGGCGGGACGACGATGTCGGTGACCGCCGCGGTGTCGATGCTGGTACCGGCCGGTGGAGTCGGGGTCCGCAGGTACAGCAGGTACCAACCGCCGAGCATCAGGATCGCGCCGACGAGCCCGCCCGAGCCCCAGGTGCGATTGGGGCCGAATGAGGTGACGATGACGATCGCGAGCACGACCAGCAGGATCACCTGCGGATTCCCCAGGCCGTGCATCGAGTTGTGCGACGCGGTGTGACCGGCCCGGGAGGAATCGAGACGGAGCGCATCGGCGCGGGCGCGTCCGGCGCCCGGGAACGCGACCCAGGCCGCGAGGTAGAGGATGAGTCCGCTGCCGCCGAAGAAGGCGGCCACCACGAACGCGACCTTCACCAGAGTCGGGTCGACGCGGTACCGGGCGGCGATGCCGGTGCACACGCCGGCGATCGTCCGATCGTCGGGCCGATACGGACGGGTCGCCCACAGGCCCTGGATCTGCTGCTGGAACTCCTTGGTGTCCATGACGATCATCGTGCCGCCCGTCCGGCCCCGGACACATCGGGTGATCCCCTGAATTGTCCCCCGGAGAATCCCCAGGCCCGGGGCGGCGGAGCGCACACACCCTGAGATCGCGGCGCATGAACCGGGGTTGACCCCGATGTCGCGAAGCCGATCACATGGGACGATCGAGGAGTGAGTCGAATGGAGGTCGAGCCGGTCCCGAAACTGGTGCGCCGCGACGGCGGCCGCGTCGTCGCCGGTGTCGCCGGCGGACTGGCCGATCATCTCGGGGTCGAGGTCTTCCGCGTGCGGATCGTCTTCGTGGTCCTGGCCGCGCTGGCCGGCGCCGGGGTCGCCGCCTACGGGCTGCTGTGGTTCTTCTGCCCGCAGGGCGACGACACCGCGTCACCGGCACCGGGTGAGCGTCGTCAATCCCTCGGTCTGGCGATGGTCGGACTGGTGGCCATGGGCGTGGTCGGATTCGCGGCGTCGGGGACCCCGGCGGAATACCTCATCCCGTTCGTCTTCATCGCGTTGGGCGCCGCCCTGGTGTGGCGCGAGTTCGACACATCCCCCCGGGCACCCCGCACCCCGCTGCGGACCTGGACGCGGTTGATCGGCGGGGTCGCGCTCGTCGTCGGTGGCCTCGTGGTCGTGGTGGTGGCCGGGGATCGCAGCTTCGGCGGTCTCAATTCCACGATCCTCGCGGTCGGGGCGACCCTGATCGGCGTCGTCCTGTTGACCGTGCCCCTGTGGATGCGGATGCTGCGCACCATCAACGAGGAGCGCTCGGCCCGGATTCGCAACGCCGAGCGCGAGGAGATCGCCTCGCATCTGCATGACTCGGTCCTGCAGACCCTGGCCCTGATCCAGAAGAAGGCGGGCCGCCCCGAGGAGGTGGCACGCCTGGCGCGGAGTCAGGAACGCGAGCTGCGGGCCTGGCTGTTCGGCGACCCGGCCACCGAACGCGGCTCGCTCGCGGCGGCACTGCGGAGTGTCGGCGCCGAGGTCGAGGACGCCTACGGTATCGAGGTGGAGATCATCACCGTCGGCGATCTGCGTCCGGACAACACCCGGGACGCCAAACGCTGGTCGGCTCTCGTCGGGGCCACCCGCGAGGCGCTGGTCAACGCCGCCAAGCACTCCGGTGAACGCACCGTGGACGTGTACGGCGAGATCACCGACGACGAGGTCGAGGTGTATGTCCGTGACCGGGGTACCGGGTTCGACCCTGACACCGTCGACGACGACCGTCAGGGCATCTCCCGGTCGATCCGCGCCCGCGTGGAGAGGATGGGCGGGCGCGTGCGGATCACGTCGACCCCCGGGCGGGGGACGAACGTGGGTCTGATGATGCCGCGTGGTGACGGGGGATCGGGATCGATCGACGAGAGAGCGGACGACACCCGACGCTCTGCCGAGGAGACCGTCGACGCGGTCGCCCCGACCGACAACAGGAAGGCACGATGACGCCGAGTTCCCCGAGTTCCGACCCGGCCGGTACAGGTCCGGTCACCGTCTATCTCGTCGACGACCATGCGGTCTTCCGCTCCGGGGTCCGTGCCGAACTGGCCGACGAGCCGGGCCTGCGCGTCGTCGGCGAGGCGGGCACCGTACCCGAGGCGATCGACGGGATCGTCGCGACGGCTCCGCATGTGGTCCTGCTCGACGTGCACATGCCGGCCGGCGGCGGGGTGGCGGTCCTGCGCGGGGTGCTCGATCGACTCGGATCGAACGGAACAGGTTCGAATGCAACGGGTTCGACTGCAACGGGTTCGACACCGCCGGTCTTCCTGGCCCTGAGCGTGTCGGACGCGGCCGAGGATGTCATCGCGACCATCCGGGCCGGTGCCCGCGGTTACGTGACCAAGACCATCGCGGGCCCGGAACTCGCCGACGCGGTCCGCCGGGTCGCCGACGGCGACGCGGTGTTCAGCCCACGTCTCGCGGGTTTCGTCCTCGACTCGTTCACCGGGAAGTCCTCGGCACCCGAACCGCCGCTCGACCCCGAACTCGACTCGCTGACCAGGCGCGAACTGGAGGTGTTGCGTCTGCTCGCGCGCGGGTACACCTATCGGGAGATCGCCGAGGAGCTGTTCATCTCGATCAAGACGGTCGAGACACATGCGTCGAACGTCCTGCGGAAGACCCAGCAGTCCAACCGCAACGCCCTCACCCGATGGGCGGCCACCCGTCACATCGGCTGACCGCAGCGGCGCCGGCTCAGCGCAACAGCGCGATCGCGAGTACGACGACGACCGCGAGCACGGCGAAGAACACGAAGATCGACACCGCCAGTGCCGTGCTCGACGTGCCCGGCGCCGGCGGACCGGGGTTCGGTTGCCGGTGTTCGGATGAGTACTTCTGGGAGGCGGGCGGTCTCGGCGTCGACGACAGTGGTTGCGGCGTCGACATCAGGGTCGGGGACATGCCGCGACGTGTGTCCGGAAGGTCGCGGGAGCCGCGATCGGCGGACATCGTCGGGGCGTATGGGGGCAGGGTGACACCGGCCGGACGATGCGAACCGGTCGTCGACGACCGGCCGGCGCGCTGTGACCAGGCCGGCGTGCCCGCTCCGGGCCGGGTGATGAGGCCGGTCAGGACCTGGTCGCGGGTGCCTCGGGAACCGGCCGCGAACGCGGTGAGCATGTCTCGTGCCTGACTCATCGTCGGGCGTTTGGTCGGGCTCGGTTCCAGGAGGCGCAGCAGGATCGGCTCGAGCTCGGCGGCATTCCGCATGGGATTGATACGTGCGCGTGCGACCTTGTGCAGCAAGGCGATCGAGTTGTCGTCGACACCGAACGGCGGCTGACCCTCCACCATCGTGTAGACGGTCGCGCCCAGCGAGTAGACGTCCGAGGCTTCCTGCGGATCGGCGCCGCGCGCGACCTCGGGGGCGAAATACGCAGGCGTTCCGGTGATCACGCCGGTCTGGGTGAGAGTGACATCGTCCTTCGCCCGCGAGATCCCGAAGTCGGTGATCTTGACCAGACCGGTCTGCCGTCCGCCCTCGGCGATGAGGATGTTGCCGGGCTTGATGTCGCGGTGCACGATCCCCGCGGCGTGGGCCTCGACCATCGCATCGGCCACCTGGGCGCCGATCTGGGCGGCCTCGGCGGGCGCGAGAGTCTTTGTGGCGTGCAAGATCTGGGCCACGCTGCGGGAGGGTAGGTATTCCATGACCAGCCAGGGTTCGCCCCGGTCGAGGGCGACATCGTGCATGGCGATCGCATTGCGGTGGGAGAGCTTTGCGGCGATCCGCCCCTCCCGCATGGCCCGCTTGCGCACGTTGTCGGCGGAGTCCTCGGTGAGGCCCTCGGTGGAGACGACCTGCTTGACGGCGACGTCACGGTCGAGGAGTTGGTCGCGGGCGAGCCACACGGTTCCCATGCCGCCGCCGCCGATGCGCGACCTCAGACGGTACCGGCCGGCCACCAGGTACTGGGGACCCGGCGCATGGTGGGTTCCGGCGGTCGTCGACATACGGAGATGATAGCGGCGAGGTCGACGCCGCGGGCACCGCACTTGACAGCCGTCTCGTACGTATGTTCGACTCCCATCATGCGATGGTCGGATCAGGCGGTCGAGGTCGACGACGGGTCGCTCCCGGGGCTGAGCCGCTCGGGCCTGGTGCGGTCGGTGCGTACGCCCGATTTCGAGGGTGTCACATTCCACGAGGTGCTGGCCAAGAGTGCGCTCAACCGCGTGCCGGAGGCCTCGCAGCTCCCGTTCCAGTTCACGGTCAACACCTTTCGCGGGTGCACGCATGCCTGCCGCTACTGTTTCGCCCGTCCGACGCACGAGTATCTCGACCTCGACGCGGGCACCGATTTCGACACCCAGGTCGTGGTGAAGCTCAACGTCGCGGCGGTGTTGCGCAAGGAGCTCAAGCGCCGGTCGTGGACCCGGGAGACGGTGGCGCTGGGCACCAACACGGACCCGTATCAGCGTGCCGAGGGGCGGTACCGACTCATGCCCGGCGTGATCTCCGCGCTCGCCGAGTCCCGTACGCCGTTCTCCATCCTGACCAAGGGCACCTTGATCCGTCGGGATCTTCCGCTGTTGCGTCAGGCTGCGGGGGAGGTCTCGGTCAGCGTCGGGATCTCGCTGGCGATCCTCGATCAGGACCTGCAGAAGAAGATCGAACCGGGGACGCCGTCGCCCCAGGCGCGACTGTCGGTGATCCGCGATCTCGCCGATGCCGGCATCGCGCCGCATGTGATGGTGGCCCCCGTCATCCCGTACCTCACGGATTCGACCGCACATCTCGACTCGTTGCTCGAGGCCCTTGCCGAGGCGGGCGCGTCGGGTGTGACCGCGTTCCCGATGCATCTGCGGTCCTCCACCAAGCCGTGGTTCCTCGAGTGGCTGGCGGAGGAGCATCCGGCGCTCATCCGCCGGTACCGAGGGCTCTACGGGCGTGGCGCCTATGTCACCCCGGAGTACTCCTCGTGGCTGCGTGACCGGATGAAGCCGCTCGTGCACCGGCATGGCCTGGCCGGTTCCGGCGGTCTCCGCCAATCGGGTCCCGACTCGCCGGCGACGGTGGCCGCGCCCGAGCTGCAGCACGCCCTCACCCTGTTCTGACCCGTGCCGTCCTGACCGCGCCCCTGAGCTGGGCGGATTCGGCGTGTATGCGAACATCCCTTGCTGCGCAACGGCTTTCGGCTTCAGTTGACGCTTGTCGGTGGTTGGTTCTACTCTCGAATAATCGAAACGGTGTTCGAATGATCGGCGGACGAGGGGCCTCCCTCGGGATCGTTCGGGAACTGTGTCGAGAACCCTGATGGCGCGCACCTTCCCGGCTCGCTCGAGAACTACTCATGTCGACTGGAGGGTGCCGGAATGGATGTCTCTGCTGGTGTGGCCGTGACCGATACGGCGGCCGGTGGCCGGGCCGACGAGCTGGCGGGTCTGCGTCGGCGGATGGCGGCCATGTCCGGTCGGCCCGACCAGCGGGTGGTCGAGGTCCGAGACCGGTCGGTGGGTGTCCTCCCCGTGCCGGAATCGTTGTCGGACATCTTGCCGCACAACGGCATTCCTCGAGGGTCGGTGGCCCGGCTCGACGGCGCCCGTTCGGTGCTGATCGCGATGATCGCTTCGGTGACCCGTGCGGGTGGACAGGTGGGGATCGTCGGGTTGCGCCGGTTGAGTCTGCTGCCCGCGGCGGAGATGGGCGCCGACCTGTCCCGTATCGCCACCATCCCCGATCCCGGTCCCGACCCGGTCGAGGTGGCAGCGGTGCTGCTCGACGGTATGGACCTGGTGATCCTGGACCTGGGGAGCGGCGGCGAGGGGGCTCGCCCGCGGAACGAGATGGTGACCCCCTCGCGTGCCCGGGTGGTCATGGGCCGTGTGCGCAAGCAGTCGTCGGTGCTGCTGGTGACCGGTGGCGCATGGCCGGGTGCGCAACTGGCCATCGAGGCCCGTGTCCTCACCTACCGGCACAGTCCGGTCCTGCCCGGCCGGTCTGCTCCCGCCTCCCGCGCAGCCGGTCTCGACTCCGCACGCAGCGGCTACGGCCGTATCGGCGGGATGCGGCTGCAGGTCACGGTGTCGGGCCGCGGCCGGCAATCCGAGAGCACCGAGGTCGAACTCCGGGCGACGGGCCACGGTGCCGATCGCACGGTCGAGATGGTCGCGGCGACGACTGTCTCCCCGGTGCTCGCGGTGGCGAACTGATGCCCTCCGGAGAGCCGGGGTCCCGGCGTATCCTCGCGCTCTGGTGCCCGGACTGGCCGGCGATGGCCGCTGCGGCCGAGGCGGATCTGCCCCCGCTGCATCCGGTCGCGGTGCTGTCGGCGAATCGGGTGGTGGCCTGTTCGGCCTCGGCACGGGCCGCCGGTGTGCGGCGGGGGATGCGGAAGCGACAGGCGCAGGCGGCGTGCACGGAGATGACCGTGGTCGCCGCCGACGAGAACCGGGACGGACGGCTGTTCGAACCGGTGGTCGCCGCGGTCGCCGAGGTGATCCCCGCCCTCGAAGTGCTCCGGCCGGGTCTCCTGGTGATCGCCGGCGACCGTGCCGCCCGCTACTTCGGCGGGATGGAGGCCCTCGCGGAGGAGCTCGTCGACGTGGTGTCGGCGTGCGGCATCGAGTCGCAGGTCGGCATCGCCGACGAGATCTTCACCGCCGTCCTCGCCGCCCGGCACGGGCATCAGGTGGAGCCCGGGGGTGACCGGGAGTATCTCGCCGGGCGCCCCGTCGCCGACCTCGCCGTCGAACCCAGCATGAGCGATCCGTCCCGTGCCGATCTCGTGGAGTTGCTGCGCCGGCTGGGGATCGGCACGATCGGCGCGTTCGCCGACATGTCCGTCACCGACGTCGCCACCCGGTTCGCCCGGGATGCGGTCGTCGCGCACCGGCTGGCCAATGCGCTGCCGGGGCGTGTCCCGTCGTCATGTGGTGTGCCGGCCGAACTCGACGTCGACCACACCTGCGACCCGCCGGTCGACCGCATCGACGTCGCGGCGTTCATCGGTCGCACCCTCGCCGACGTGCTGCACCGACGCCTGCGTGATGCCGCGGTGGCCTGCACGCGACTCACCATCATCGCGACCACCGAACGCGGACAACAGCATTCGCGGACCTGGCGATGTGCCCAACCGCTGACGCCGGAGACAACCGCGGATCGTATCCGATGGCAACTCGAGGGGTGGCTGACCGGCGCGGCGCGGCCCACCTCCCCGCGGGTCGAGCCGCGCGCAGCGAGGAGCAGTGCCCGACCCGACTCGCCGATCGTCCGGCTGCGGCTCGAACCGGTCGAGGTCGTCGAGGCCGGGGCCCTGCACTATCAGCTCACCGACGATCTCTCCCGTGGCGGGCTGGCCGGTGAACCGGATGTGGAGGAGCGCGCCCGGCGTTCGCTGGTGCGGATACAGGGGCTGCTGGGCGGGGATGCGGTCCGTATTCCCGTGCTGAGCGGTGGTCGTGGACCCGCCGAACGGATCACCATGGTCTCACTGGGCGACGAGCCGGTGCCGCGCCGGGATCCGTCGGCGCCATGGCCCGGACGCCTGCCACAACCCAGCCCGACGGTGCTGGTGGAGACCGCGATCCACGTGCTCGACGCCGTGGGGCAACCGGTGAAGGTGACCGATCGCGGGGCCTTCACCGCCGAACCGGTGACCGTCGCGCTGGCCTCGTCCCGGGCGCGCCGGTCGAGTTGGGGTCTGTGCTGGTGGGCCGGGCCCTGGCCGGCCGGAGGCGCCGACCGGCCCGCCGGGGCCTCGGTACCGACCGGAGCCGCCGAGACCGGACTGACCGCGCGGGCGCAGGTGCTGCTCGACGATTCGCGCGCCCTGCTGCTGTGCTACCGCGCCGGGGAGTGGATCGTCGAAGGTGTCTACGAGTGACTGCGTCCCGCGGAGTGGCCTTCGAGAAGAAACGCCGCGACCGAAAGCGTGCGAGTTCGCCCCGAAGATGCCACTCTCGACGCATGGCACGTACCTGGTTGTCGGTCACCGTGGAATTGCTCGGTGGTCGTGGAATTGATTTGTGGCCCTGGCCCGGAAGGGTTTTCGCGGTCGGACCGGCGCACACGTTCAAGGATCTGGCGACCGCCATCGATGACGCGTTCGCTCGATGGGATCGTTCCCATCTGTCGCTTTTCACCCTGGACGACGGCAGGGTGGTCGCCGACGCCGCGCTCGGTGCCGACCTGGCCGGTGGTATCGGCGGCCCGATCTCCGAGCCCGTGGACATCGCCACGGCCAAGGTCGCCGCGTTCGCAGCGACAGGCTCCGAGTTCCAGTACACCTTCGATGTCGGCGACGAGTGGACCCATCGGTGCGTCGTGGGAGATCTGAAGGTCGACCCGGTGGACGTGTTGGGCATCAAGCCGAAAGCGCCGCTGGCGTACTTCGGCTGGGGCGACATCCCGGATCAGTACGGTCGACGGACGGCCGATGGGGACGACGAGACGCCACCACGCCCCACCGTTCCTCATCCGATGCTCGTCGGCCAGTGGCCCGCGCAGAAGGAGATACGCGAACTCGATCTGGGCGAGGTACGCGGGTCGATCGCGTCGTCGGATGCCGATCGATTCCTGGATGCCGTCATCGGATGCGATCTGCACGACGCACTCCAGCAGGTCGGCCCCGGGGTACCGATGGCACTGCAGAAGCGCCGCGAGCGAGCCGAACCGGTGGCCGTGTCGATCGTCGAACAACTCAACCGACGGGGAGAGGCCGGCGACGCCGAACTCGCCGAGGAACTACTCGCGAGCCTGCGCGGGGAACCCGCGCCGGGGCGGCCGATCGCGGTGGATCTCGAGATGCTCAGCGACGAGATGGAGGGTGATCCGAACCGGTCCACCGGCGGACTCATCGACCTGAGCACCGGCTTCGTGTACAACGACGAGATGCTCGACCCGGGCGTGCTCGATGAGGAGATCGACGTCGAGGAGGACCCGGACCGCTGGCTGCGCTTCGACTGCATCGGTTCGCGCGACAGCTGGCGGGACATGGCCGATTTCGCCACGCGCACCACCGATCCCGACCTGCGAAACCGGCTGGAGCGCGCGATCGAGGGACGAGGTGCGTTCCGCAGGTTCCGGGACGTCGTCCACGAAGCGGGTGTGAGTCAGCAGTGGTACGCGTTCTCCACCGACCGCAAGTTCGGACGGGCACGCAAATTCCTGGTCCGGCAAGGAATCCGACCCGTCTGAGTCAGCTGTTGCGCCCCCGCGCGATGACCGGCCATCGGCTGTCCGAGCCGTCGATCGCCACCAGTTCGTCGACGAGATTGACCGCAGTGCAGACGTGGTTCGGCACCACCCGGATCACGTCGCCCAACCGGAGGGCCGACGTCGATTCCGCCGGGAACTCCACCACCGCATGATGTTCGGACAACTGCACGAGGCGGGCGTCGGGGTGATCGAGGAGGCGTCCGTGGCCGGTCGCCCAGGCGGCTCGGTCGGCGCCGAGGATCTTGCTGCCCGCGTCGAGGACGATCCGTCCGGGTTCGCTCCGCACCACGGTCGCCACCGCAGTCAGTGCGACGTCGTCGAATCCGCAGGTGCCGATCTCGACCTGCTGGGCGTCGTTGAGGGGATACACGCCCGGACGGATCTCGGTGAGCACGCCCGCATACGCGGGGTCGCCGACGAATTCGACGGTCGGTGTGGACCCGCCGCTGCGCACCCGCGGATCGATGCCCTGCGCTCGGAGACTCTCCGCCGCCGTACGGAGTGCCGCCACCTCCTGTTCTGCGGCGCGCCGGCGGGTGTCGCCGACGCCGTAGCCGTGGCCGGGGAAGGTGAAGACGCCGACGACGTCGAGCCCCGCTGACACGCCCGCCGTCGCGACGTCTCCGGCGTCCCCCGGTGCGGTCCCGGTGCGGTGTTGTCCGGAGTCGACCTCGACGAGTGCCTCGATCCGCTGCCCGCCGAGCAGCGCCCCGAGATGCCGTGCGCCCTCCGCCGAGTCGACACCCACCCGTAGCGACACCCGGTCCGCGAGGGCGCGCAACCGGGCGGCTTTCGCCGGGGTCGGCCAGATGGGATAGGCGATGAAGATGTCCGTGCACGAGGTGATGTCGGCGGCGTCGGCGAAGGCCTCGGCCTCGCCGATGGTGGCAACCGCCAGCCCCGTGGCACCGGAATCGATCTGCATCCGCGCGATCTCGGCGCACTTGTGGGTCTTCGCATGCGGCCGGAACCCGACGCCCGCCGATCGCGCGCGGTCGGCGAGCACCGCGAGGTTGCGCGTCATGCGGTCGACGTCGACCTCGAGATACGGGGTGTCGATCACGCTTCCCGCCCGCCGGCGTCACGACCCGAACGGCCCAGCGCCGCTGCCGATTCGCCGAAGACCAGGTATTCCTGGTGCAGGATGCGGGTGGTCAGTCCGGGGGTGACGCGGTGCCCGATCTCGGCGACGAGCCCGACCAGCGAGTCGACGCGCTTGGGTCGATCGATGATCGCGTGCAGCACGCGCGCCGCGGCCCGGTCCACGTTCCAGGCCCCGGGCTGGTTGTCGTAGACCTCGGTGGGCGCGATCATCCGCGTCTTCACCAGGGGGAGGCGGACATTGGAGAAGGTCACATGATCGGACACCGTCTCGGTGCCGGTGACGTCGCTGAAGGCCTCCAAGGCGGCCTTCGACGCCGCGTAGGCACCGAACCGCGGGCCGCGCGACTGCACCGCGATCGAGGTCACGTTCACCACATGACCCGCCTGCCGGGCGATCATGTGCGGCAGCAGTCCGAGGACGAGGTTCACCGCACCGAAGTAGTTGACCGCCATCACCCGGTGGTAGTCGTGAGACCGGTCCACCGAGTTGACCGTGGCACGACGGATCGACCGGCCGGCATTGTTGACCAGGACGTCCACGTGACCGTGCGCGGCCAGCACGGTCTTGACGAGCGCATTGACCGATTCCTCGTCGGTGATGTCGCACTGGTATGCGGTCACCTGACCGGGCGGGATGCTCTTCTTGCTCGTCGTCGAGCTCAATTCCTCGGTCGCCGATTCGAGTTCATCGGCGTTGCGGGCGACGATGAGGACGTTGGCCCCGCGTGCGACGCACATCCGTGCGGTGGCCTTGCCGATTCCGCTCGACCCGCCGGTGATGAGGACGTTCTTGCCGACGAGTGGCCCGCGCGGATCGGTGCGCCGGTTGCGCGACCGGTCGAGGTGTCGTGACCAGTAGGTCCACAGGCGCGGGGCGTAGTCGGCGAAGTCGGGCACGGTGATGCCGAGGTCACCCAGGACCGCCACGGTGGTGTCGGCGCGGAAGTCGACCGGCAGCGTCACCGCGTCGAGTACTGCCCCGGGGATGCCCTGCTGAGCGGCGACGAGGTTGCGTCCGACGCGCGCGATCCCCATGCCGGACAACGTCATCACGGGTTCCACCGCAGCCCGTGGGATGGCGTCGAACCCCTTCGGCGCCTTGAACGCCGGTGCCAGCGCGTTGTACATCTCGGTGGTGGTGAGCGACTTCGGGTCGCTGAGATGGAACACCAGTCCGCTGCGCGTGGGGTTCACGCCGAGGAGAGCGACCATCGCGGCGGCGACGTAGTCGACCGGCACGATGTTGAGCGTCCCGAGATCGGGCATCGGCAGTCGCAGGATCGAGGGCAGTCGGCCGAGCGCCGCGAGGTGGCCGAAGAAGTAGTAGGGACCGTCGATCTTGTCCATCTCGCCGGTGCGCGAGTCGCCGACCACGATCGACGGCCGGTAGACGCGCCAGCGGAGTCCCTCACGTTCGCGCACGACGCGTTCGGCCTCGAACTTGGTGCGATGGTAGGGAGTCGGAAAGCCTTGTCCGACTTCGAAGTCCATCTCGGTGAAACGCCCGCGGTGGTCACCGGCCACGGCGATCGAGGAGACGTGGTGGAACAGCGCGTCGTGCGCGATCGCGAAGTCGGCGGCGCGCGAGGTCCCGACGACGTTGGCGGCGCGCTGTGACTCCGCGTCGGCGGCCATGTCGTAGATCGCCGCGAGGTGGATGACGTGATCGATCGCGGGGACGGTGTCCGGTGCGATACCGAGTCCCGGGGCGGTCAGGTCGCCGACCACGGGTGTCACGCGGTCGCCCGCGTCGAGGTCGTCGAGCATGGTGAGGAACGCCGCGCGCGAGGTCTCGCGTACCAGTGCGTGGATGGTGGCGTCGGGAGCGACGGTCAGGAGACGCTCGAGTACGCGTCGCCCGATGAATCCGCTGCCCCCGGTGATGAAGTAGCTCGTCATGGAAGAGATCCCATCAGATGGGCGGGCCGACGGCCCGCTGGCTGTCCTCGGCCCGCGGGCCGAGGATCTGTCTGGTACTCAGAGTGACACTAACTTGCGGCGATGGCAACGATCACGCGCGCGGCGTCGCGCGCCCGTATGCGTCGATCGTGCGTCTCATTCCGTCGACTGTGCGTTCGATCCCGTCGATTGTGCACCGCGATCGCCCGACCAGGCCGACCTCCGGAGCAGGCGCGCGCCGTTGAGCGCGACGAGCACGGTCGAACCCTCGTGCCCGGCCACCGCCAAGGGGAGCGGGAGGGTGCCGATGAGATCCCAGGTCACGAGGGTGAGGATCACGGTGGCTGCGATGCACAGATTGGCGATGACGTAGCGGCGGGCGAAGCGGGACAGCCGTATCAGCGCGGGGACCGCGGTGAGATCGTCACGCACGATGATCGCGTCGGCGGTCTGCACCGCGAGGTCCGCACCGCGGCGACCCATCGCGATGCCGGTCCCGGCCGCCATGAGCGCCGGTGCGTCGTTGATGCCGTCGCCGACCACGAGTACATGTCCCTCGATCTCGCCGACGATCCGGACCTTGTCCTCGGGCAGCAGGTCGGCGTGTACCTCGCGGATTCCGGTCCGGTCGGCGACATCGGCGGCGACCGACGGCCGGTCGCCGGTCAGCAGCAGGACCGAACCCGACGTGATGTCGCCGATCAGCCGCACCGCCTCGGCGGCGTCGTCCCGCAGGCGGTCGACGAGTTCGATCCGGCCGATCTCCCGCCCGTCGACGAATACGCCGACCATCGTCCCGGCCGAATCGGCGACGGTGCGCTCGACGGTGACGCGGTGCCCGCCGACCGCGCCCGTCACCCCCCGTCCGGGAAGCGCCCGGAAACCCTCCACTGCCCCGACGCGCAGTCCGCGGTCGTCGGCGGCTGCGACAATCGCGCGACCGAGGGGATGCTCGCTGGGGTACTCGACCGCCGCGGCCAGCGCCAACACCTGTGACGGGTCGTGACCGTCGAACGCCGTCACGTCGACGACCTGCGGGCGTCCCTCGGTGAGGGTGCCGGTCTTGTCGAAGGCGACGACCGAGGTCCGTCCCACCGACTCCATCACCGCGGCGGACTTGACGAGGACGCCGTGACGACCGGCATTGGCGATCGACGCGAGCAGCGGAGGCATCGTCGACAGGACGACGGCGCAGGGTGAGGCGACGATCATGAACACGATGGCACGAAGCAGCGCCTCGTCGAAGGTGTTGCCGAACAACATCATCGGGATGCCCAGCACCAGCAGGGTGGCGACGACGACGATCACGGAGTACGTCTGCTCGACCTTCTCGATGAAGAGTTGGGTCGGCGCCTTCGTCTCGGATGCCTCCGCGACGAGCGTCGCGATGCGGGCGATGACCGACTCCGACGCCGGACGGGCGACCTCGACGATCAGTGCGCCGGTGCCGTTGACGGTGCCGGACAGCACGTCGTCGCCCGACGCTCGCACGACCGGGATCGACTCGCCGGTCACGGCCTGCTGGTCGACCTCGCTGCGGCCGTCGACGACGACGCCGTCCGCGCCCACCCGTTCACCCGGACGGACGAGGATGCGCTGGCCGACTTCGAGTTCGCGGCAGTCGATCTCGCGTGTCGTGCCGTCGGGGGCGTACAGGGTGGCCCGTTCGGGGGCCAGTCCGAGCAGGGCGGTCACCGAATCGGCGGTGCGCTGGGTGACGACGACCTCTAGAGCTCCCGAGGTCGCGAAGATCACGATCAGCAGCGCGCCGTCGAAGACCTGCCCGATCGACGCGGCGGCGACGGCGGCGACGATCATCAGCAGATCGACGTCGAGTCGTCGTTCCCGCAGTTCCTGCAGGCCCGATCGGGTCGGTTCCCATCCGCCGGCCAGATAGCACGCGAGATATGCGGTCCACCAGGACCATTCGGGCGCCTCGCAGATCTGGAGCAGCCAGCCCGCGAGGAACAGTGCCAGCGCGAGGCCCGCCCAGCGCACCTCGGGTAGCCGAAGTCCTGTCCGGAAGATCGACGGCGGGGTGCTCCCGCGGTCGGCTCCCGCGCGCGTCATGTCACCGGCCGTTCGTTCCGTCGTCTCCGTCGTACCCATCGTGTCTCCCGTCTGTCGTCGACCCTCCTGCTGGTTGAGCCGGCACCGAGGGCGAGCGAGGCGCCGAGTCGAAGCCACTCGCCGACAACCACCTGTTAGACAGTAACAGTTCATATGAAGAGGTTTTCATGTGATGTCCAACCGGTAGCATCCGCTGAATGGGACACGGCATCGACGAAGGGATGCGGCCGGCTGCGCGGCTCGATCCGGAATCGGCCGTGCACGTCGCCACCACCCTGCAGGCGCTGGCGACTCCGAGCCGGTTGCTCATCCTCACGGAATTGCGGTCCGGACCGCGCTCGGTGACCGATCTCGCTGACGCCGTCGGCATGGAGCAGTCCGCGGTCTCCCATCAGCTCCGGTTGCTCCGCAACCTCGGGCTGGTCACCGGCACCCGGTCGGGTCGGTCGATCAGTTACAGCCTCTATGACAGCCATGTCGCCCAGCTGCTCGACGAGGCGGTCTATCACAGCGAACACCTGCGTCTCGGGCTCGCCGAGCGTCCGCAATCGGCGGGTTGATCCGACGGCACCGAAAGGCATCGCATGACCAGGGACCACACGGCCACGTCGGGAGAACCGCTTCTGCTGGTCGAGCAATCCGGGCGGGTGCGGACGTTGGTCCTCAACCGTCCGGAGGTCCGGAATGCGCTCAGCTCCGACCTGATCGACGCTCTCCGTTCCGAATTGGTGAACGCGGATCACGACGATGACGTCGACGTCGTCATCCTCACCGGCGCGGGCTCGGCATTCTGCGCCGGCCTGGACCTGGCCGAGTTGGGCTCGTCGACCGAGAGCGCTCGACTGCTCGATCATGCGGACGTACCTGTCGGGCATCCGTGGCGCCCCATCTCGAAGCCGATCATCGGCGCCGTCAACGGTGTCGCCGCCACCGGTGGTCTGGAGTTCGCCCTCGCGTGCGATGTCCTGATCGCGTCCGAACGGGCTCGTTTCGTCGACACCCATTCGCGGGTCGGGGTGTTGCCGGGCTGGGGTCTGACGTCCCGATTGCCGGAAGCGGTCGGCCGGGGTTTCGCGCGCCGCATGAGCTTGTCCGGGGAGTTCGTCGATGCCCAGACGGCGCTGCGGGTCGGTTTGGTGACCGAGGTGGTGGCCCACGATCAGCTGATGGCCGCGGCGATGGAACTCGCGGTGTCCATGGCCGGGAGTGACCAGCTCGCGGTGCGGACCATGCTGGACTCGTATCGGCGTGCCGAGCAGCATCTCGTCGGCCCGGCGCTCGACGTGGAAAACGACACGTCGGTCGAGTGGATGGCAGGTTTCGACCCCGCTCGGGTGGCCGATCGTCGGTCCGGCATCGTCGGGCGGGGCCGGGCCAACAGTTGAGCCCTCCCCGCTGTCGCATCGAACTTGTGTTCGATAAGCTCGGCGGGTGGGCTGGGATCAAGGACCACCGACGTGGTCGGAGATGGAACGGGTGCTCGCCGGCCGAGCGCCCGGCAGTGCCGACCGGCCCGGTACCGAGTTCGGTCCCGACCTCAGCGAATGGGCGCCGTTCCCCGGGGATGGCGGCGACAGTCCGGCCTGGTCGCGCAAACGCGGTGCCTACCAGGCCGAGGACATCGCGCGCGGCTCGTCGGCGGTGCCCTACGCCGAACTGCACGCGCACAGTTCGTACAGCTTCCTCGATGGTGCGTCGATGCCGGAGGAGTTGGTGGAGGAGGCGCAACGGCTCGGACTCCGCGCACTGGCCGTCACCGATCACGACGGGTTCTACGGCATCGTGCGCTTCGCCGAGGCGGCCCGTGAGTTCGGCATGCCGACCGTCTTCGGTGCCGAGCTGTCACTGGAGCCCGACATCGCGCGGACGGGCCAGAACGATCCGCCGGGCGAGCATCTGCTGGTCCTCGCCCGGGACGGTGAGGGCTACCGCCGTCTGTCGCGGACCATCGCCGACGCGCACATGGTCGCGGGGGAGAAGGGCCTGCTCCGCTACGATCGCGAAGCCCTCGCCGCGGCCGGCGGCGGGCACTGGCTCATCCTCACCGGATGCCGGAAGGGTGCTCTCCGTCGCGCCCTCGATCGCGGTGGCGTCCCGGCCGCCGAGCAGGCGCTGCGAGAGCTGATCGAGACCTACGGCCACGACAACATCGTCGTCGAGCTGACCGCGCAGGGCATGGCCGACGACGACGAACGCAACGCGGTGCTCGCCGGCCTCGCCGCCGGCGCGGGCGTGCCGACCGTGGCCACCACCGGCGCCCACTTCGCCGCGCCTCGGCGCCGACGGCTGGCGATGGCGATGGCCGCCGTCCGGGCCCGCACCGACATCGACACCATCTCCGGGTGGATGCCCGGGGTCGCCGGATCGCATCTGCGCAGCGGTGACGAGATGGCTCGGCTGCTGCCCGCACATCCCGATGCCATCGACAACGCGGTGGCCATCGCCGCGGACTGTGCATTCCACCTGGGCCTCATCGCACCGCAGTTGCCGCCCTTCGACGTCCCCGACGGGTACACCGAGGCGAGTTGGTTGCGCGAACTCACCATGACCCGGGCGCGCCGCCGGTACGGCACCCCGGCCGAACATCCACAGGCCTACCGGCAGATCGAGCACGAGCTCGCCATCATCGAGGCGCTCACGTTCCCCGGCTACTTCCTGGTGGTCGCCGACATCGTCGACTACTGCAAGGCCAACGACATCCTGTGTCAGGGACGGGGGAGTGCGGCCAACTCGGCCGTCTGCTACGCCCTCGGCATCACCAACGTCGACCCGGTCGCCAACACGCTTCTCTTCGAACGGTTCCTGGCCCCCGAGCGCGACGGGCCGCCCGACATCGACATCGACATCGAATCCGACCGACGCGAGGAGGCCATCCAGTACGTCTATCGCCGCTACACCCGGGAGCGCAGCGCGCAGGTCGCCAACGTCATCACCTACCGGGGGAAGTCGGCGATCCGGGACATGGCCCGGGCGCTCGGGTACGCGCCCGGCCAGCAGGACGCCTGGGCCAAGATGCCCGACACCGCTCCCGCCGACGTCGCCGAACTCGCCGGTGAGATCCTCGGGATGCCAAGGCATCTGGGTATCCACTCCGGCGGCATAGTGATCTGCGACCGGCCGATCGCCGATGTCTGCCCCACGGAGTGGGCGCGGATGGAGAACCGCAGCGTGCTGCAGTGGGACAAGGACGACTGCGCCGCCATCGGGCTGGTCAAGTTCGACATGCTGGGTCTCGGCATGCTCTCCGCTTTGCACTATGCGATCGATCTGGTCGCCGAACACAAGGGGATCGACGTCGACCTCGCCACCCTCGACCTCGCTGAACCCGCTGTGTACGAGATGCTCTGTCGCGCCGACTCGGTCGGCGTGTTCCAGGTGGAGTCCCGTGCGCAGATGGCCACCCTCCCGCGGCTGAAACCGCGCTGCTTCTACGATCTCGTCGTCGAGGTGGCCCTGATCCGGCCCGGCCCCATCCAGGGCGGCTCGGTGCATCCGTTCATCAAGCGGCGCAACGGGGAAGAGCCGGTGACGGTCGAGCATCCGTCGATGAGCAAGGCGCTCGAACGCACCCTGGGGGTGCCGCTGTTCCAGGAGCAGCTGATGCAATTGGCCGTCGATGTGGCGGGATTCGACGCCTCCGAGGCCGACCAGTTGCGCCGGGCGATGGGTTCCAAACGGTCGCCGGAGAAGATGGAACGCCTGCGGCAGCGCTTCTACGAGGGCATGGAGACCTTGCACGGCATCACCGGGGACGTCGCCGACCGCATCTTCGAGAAGATGGCCGCGTTCGCCAATTTCGGCTTTCCGGAGAGTCATTCGCAGAGCTTCGCGTCACTGGTGTTCTATTCGTCGTGGTTCAAGCTGCATCATCCCGCAGCGTTCTGCGCCGCGCTGCTACGGGCGCAACCGATGGGTTTCTACTCACCGCAGACCTTGGTGGCCGACGCCCGACGGCACGGTGTCGCGGTCCATCGCCCCGACATCAATGCCTCACTCGCGCACGCCACCCTGGAGAACGAGGGTCTCGATGTCCGGTTGGGTCTCGACGGGGTACGCGGGGTCGGGGAGGAGACGGCACAGCGCATCGTCGACCGCCGGACCGACGGCCCCTACCTCGACATCACCGATCTCTCCCGGCGCGCCCGGTTGACGACCAAGGAACTCGAGGGGCTCGCCGGTGCCGGCGCCTTCGACGGGTTCGGCCTCAGCCGGCGTCAGGCCCTGTGGGAGGCGGGGGCCGCCGCGACGGTGCGCGACGACCAGCTGGCCCTGGAGTCGGCGCAGGCGACCCCGACCCTGCCGGGTCTCTCCGACGTCGAGCTGGCGGCCACCGACGCCTGGGCCACCGGGATCACCCCCACGTCGTATCCGACGCAGTTCCTGCGTCCCCGCCTCGACGCGATGGGGGTGCTGGCCGCTGATCGCCTGCTGTCGGTGCCCGACGGTTCGCGCGTGTTGGTCGGTGGCGCGGTGACCCATCGGCAGCGTCCCGCCACCGCGTCCGGGGTGACCTTCATCAACCTCGAGGACGAGACCGGGATGGTCAACGTGGTGTGTTCGGTCGGTTTGTGGGCGCGGTACCGTGTACTCGCTCAGACAGCACCCGCTCTGCTGATCCGCGGCCGGGTGCAGAACGCCGAAGGCGCTGTGACCGTCGTCGCAGATCGACTGCAGCGCATGGATCTTCGGGTGGGGAGCAGGTCCCGGGATTGGCAGTAGTCCTCCGGCGGACGCGCCGGGATGTCCGAGACGGATCGGTGTTCACGAAGAAACAGGAAGAGTCATGCCGCAACAGGTCGTGGTGACCGTCAAACCGAAGAGCAGCAAGGGCCCGTTGGTCGAGACGGGGCCCGACGGCGCGATCACCGTCTACGTCCGCGAGCCGGCCACCGAGGGCCGGGCGAACAGGGCCGTCTCCGAATTGCTCGCCGCCCACCTCGGGGTCCCGAAGAGCAAGATCGCGCTCATCGGCGGTGCCACGGCACGCACCAAGCGCTACCGCGTCGGCTGATCAGACGGCACCGGCGAATCCGTGCTGCCGCCAAGCCTCGTAGACGACGATGCTCGCGGCGTTGGCGAGGTTGTGGGAACGACGTCCGGCGAGCATGGGGATGCGGACCCGGTCGGTCACCTCGGGTTCGTCGAGGACCTCCGCCGGTAGCCCCGTCGGCTCGGGGCCGAACAGCAACACGTCGCCCGGCTGGTAGTCGACGTCGGTGTGATAGCGCTCGGCATGGGCGGTGAACGCGAAGACTCGTTCCGGCTTCAGCGTTGTCCAAGCGGTCACCAGATTCGGATGCACCGTGACATTGGCCATCTCGTGATAGTCGAGTCCCGCGCGCTTCACCTGCGCGTCGGACATCGAGAACCCCAGCGGTTCGATGAGGTGCAGTTCGCACCCCGTGTTGGCGGCCAGCCGGATCGCGTTGCCCGTGTTCGGCGGGATGCACGGCTGGTAGAACATGATTCGGAACATGATGGTGTCAGCGTAGTCGGTGCCGTACGATGCGGATGTCCGCCACCGAACGAGGTCATCGACCTGTGCGCCAGCCGAGAAGGGCGCGAGGTCGTCGCGTGCCGCGTCGCTTACCAGAATCAGGCCTGACCGATGCGTATCTCACAGGCCTCGCCAGAGCCTACTTTCGCTAGGTTCTTGTCAGAAGTCGTCGGTGAAGAAGCGGCTATCTGTGCTGTATGCAAGTTGCCGTACACGATCACGTCCCATCTCAAGATCGCACGCAGCCCTGAACGGCGGCTGCTCAAGAGCATCCCTAGAAGGATCAGAGGCCGGCTGACTGAGAAAGCTAAAGAGATCCGACGCGACTGCCGATTTCATATGTGACTGCCCGATTTTGGGCAGGCGAAGGGATTCGAACCCTCGGGTGACTCTCACCACCAAGCACTTATCAGGTGCTCGCATTCGGCCGCTCTGCCACGCCTCCGTAGTTGGCACCGTCGCCGGTGAGATCTGTGACTCGACGGCCCGGAACTCTCGTCCGAAGACGAGGGAAGCTAGACAGTAGCACGGGTACGACTGTCGTTCTATGGTCCTCGTGTGGACGTCACGAATCCCTACTGGTGGGCACAGCCGGTCGCGACTGTCGGCGCGGCTCTGATAGCTCTTGCAGCAGCAGGAATCGCGTACTGGGGAGTGTCTCGCCAGATCAAAGCGAACACGGCGAATGTCCGGAAGCAGATTGACGCGGGTGCACAGAACTTACGGGAGCAGCTCGAAGCGATGGAACGTCACCGGAGCGACGATCGGGCAGATGAATGGCTGAGGCTGGCTCGTACCGAGCGGCGAGAACTGCTCTTCGATGCCTATCGCTTGGGTGCACGCCTAGACCGATCCGCCACTGACAACTTTGTTCTTAGCGGCACATCCGAGATCGCTCGTGAACGGAATGAAACTGAGCTTGTCGAGACGGCGAACACCGCTGCGGCTCATGTCAGCGAGCTTCGTTTGGTCGAGCTGAACGACGTTGCCGAGGCCTTAGACAGGGTGATCGACCTCGCGCTCGACGTTTGGCTGGGAGACAAGAACGTTAGGCCGATGGCTTTGCATCGAGCGCTGGAAACGGTCCATCAGGCGGTCCGGAAGGAGCTAGCAATCGCGGCTCTCGGCGACGGCCCGACGGCCGACGAGCCCGTTGCTGCTGGCGATTGAGATGGTGCGTCAGGCTAGCCGAACAGCTCGGCAGGGGTCTGTCTAAATCCAGTCTGGTTACTTGATATTACCGCTCGCTCGCCGATGTCTTTCGTTCGCAGTATCAGTACGGTGTTGCCTTCGGTGAGTAGCCGCGTCCATTGAATATCGGAGCTCAGGACGTACCCGACTACGGGAGAACTCCCCGGAGTCTGGAGGCTTATGCGCTCCTTGGGGAGCCACATCGAAGAGAACAGCACAGGGGCCAGCAGGAGTGATACGACCGCGACGACGATTGCCAGGCCGAGTATCAAGGCGCCTGAAGCCGCGCCTATAACCAAGCCTTTGTTCTGATTGGTCGCTTTACTCGACTTCTTTGCGGAGGGCAACAGTACTCCAAGACCGGCGATGAGAGCCACATTCACCAGCACCAGCCAACTCGGCGTAGCGACGTAGAGAACTACAAGCGCCAGGACCCACAGAGGGAGTAGATAGAGGCTGGGAATTCGAAAGTCCGCAGTCTTTCCTTCCTTGCGGGCTTGCTTCTTCAGCAGGTGACGAGCTGCTGACCAGAAGATCATGGTCCATAGAAAGACGGGAGAAACGAAAGGCAGGACCGACGATAGGAGTAACCCCACCACATCCAGGTTCTGCAAGAGTTCGTTGATGATCTGACTATCTCCGCGGGAGACGATCAAGAGACGAATCGATGCGAAAGCAAACGGTAGAAGTCCCACAACCCACGGCCAGTGGCTTTGCATCCACGTCGGGAGCTCTCCCACCGACTTCTTCTCGCGTTTCTGCGCCACGGTGGGATCGTAAGACGCCAGGGCGGTGATCGCGGGCCGACACTCGGTGCTACCGCGATTGCGCGCGTATCGCGGCGGAAGCTCCCTTGCTGCTATCCGTGGAACAACATGCACGGCTGGTAGAACATGATTCGGAACATGATGGTGTCAGCGTAGTCGGTGACGACCGTCGCAGATGTCGCGCGATCGCGCCGGTCACACGGCGAGCGCGGTGTTGGCCCCGCAGAGCACGATGCACAGCGTCGAATCGGGTTGCGGCCGAACAGCTCCCGAGACCACACCGGCGACCGCGGTGGCGGTTCCGTGTTCGACGAGGATGCGGTAGGTGTCCCAGAGCATCCGTCGCGCCGCGATGATCTGCTCGTCGGTCACCAGGACGCTCTCGACCGCCGGGTTCTCGGCGACGGCGTCCCAGCAGATCCGACCGATCACGCTCGCGCCGAGCGAGTCCGCGGCGATGCTCTCGAGTTCGACGGGTACGGGAGCTCTCGCGGCGAGGGCCTGATGCAGACACGACGCACCGAGTGGTTCGACGCCGACGATGTGGTCGCCCGGGCGCAGCGTCGCCGTGAGGCCCGCCAGTAGCCCGCCCCCGCCCACACAGACGACGGTCGTGAGCGGTCCGGGTACGTCGTCGATCATCTCGAGACCGATGGTGCCGGCGCCCGCGACGACATCGGGGAGATCGTAGGCGTGCAGCGCGAGCGCGCCGGTCTGCTCCGCCAGCGCGACGGCGGCGTCGGCGGCCTCGGAATAGCGCCGTCCGATGAGGTGGACGCGCGCTCCCGCGGCGCGCAGCGCGTCGATCTTGACCGGCGGCGCGGTCTCGGGGATCACCACGGTGGCCGGCACGCCGACGATCCGCGCGGCGATGGTCGCGCCGATCGCGGCGTTGCCGCCGGAGGCGACGAGCACGCCGGCGTCGGTCAGCAACCCCTGGTCACGGGCGTGCAGCGTGGCCCACAGACTGCCGCGCGGTTTGAAGCACCCGCCGAGCTGGGTGTACTCGAGTTTGAGAACCACCTCGACCGGCCCGTCGACGGTGTCGATGGTCGTGCGCAGCGCCGGGGTCCGACGGAGATGGGGTGCGATCGCCGCGCGGGCGAGGTCGACGTCGTTGCGCACCACGGTCACCGTTCCGACAGTAGCGCCGTGGAAGAATGTCGGCGTGACCGCGATACGACTCGATGGCAAGACCACGCGCGACGAGATCTTCGCAGATCTGGCCGAGCGGGTGGAGAAGCTCAGGCTGGCGGGCATCACGCCTGGTCTGGGTACCGTTCTGGTCGGCGACGACCCGGGTTCGCACTCCTATGTCAAGGGAAAGCACGCCGATTGCGCCCGCATCGGCGTGGCCTCCATCCGCAAGGACCTGCCGGCCGATGCCACCACCGAGCAGCTCAACGCGGCGATCGACGAGCTCAACGCCGATCCGGCCTGCACGGGCTACATCGTGCAGCTGCCGCTGCCCGAGCATCTCGACGAGAACGCCGCCCTCGAGCGGATCGACCCGCTGAAAGACGCCGACGGACTCCACCCGATCAACCTCGGGCGGTTGGTGCTGGGCAAGGAGTCGACGCTGCCCTGCACCCCGCGCGGGGTCATCCACCTCCTGCGTCGCTACGACGTCCCGCTGGCCGGCGCCCGGGTCACGGTGGTCGGGCGCGGGGTCACCATCGGCCGGCCCATCGGGCTGCTCCTGACCCGCCGGAGTGAGAACGCCACGGTCACGCTGTGCCACACCGGCACCACGGATCTGGCGTCGGAGATCGCCCGGGCCGACATCGTGATCGCCGCGGCCGGCGTGCCGCACCTCATCACCGCGGACATGGTGAAGCCCGGCGCCGCGGTGGTCGACGTGGGTGTCAGCCGTACTGACGAGGGTCGTCTCGTCGGCGACGTTCATCCCGATGTCTGGGAGGTCGCGGGCCACGTCTCGCCGAACCCCGGTGGTGTGGGTCCGCTGACGCGCGCGTTCCTGCTGGTCAATGTGGTCGAACGCGCTGAGCAGATGCTCGCCTCGGGGAGTGGCAGCGACGCGTGACCCGAGAGGAGCACCAGAGTGAGTCCGCTCACTCCGAGTCGCCCGGCGCCGCGGACGCCCGTCCCGGACACCGGGGGCGTCGGGCCGCCGACTCCTCCCGGTTGCGGGCGGTGCTCGTCCAGCTCCCGTACCTGCTGGTGATGCTGGGTGTGCTGGCCGCCGCGCTGCTCGTGATGTTCGACCGCTGGCGACGTGGATCCTTCGTCTTCGGGGCGGCGCTGCTCGTCGGAGCCGTACTCCGCGCCTTCATCCCGTCGTCGCAGGCAGGTCTGTTGCAGGTCAGGGGCAAATCGTTCGACGTGACGGCGATGGCCACGGTCGGCGGTGTGATGCTGTGGCTGGCGGCGTCGATCGACTCTTTGGGCACGGATTGATTACAATAGAGACCTGAGCGTGACCTGGCGGACCAGTCATGCGCTCAACCAGGCAATTTTCCGCTGCTCTGCGCAGACACACCGACCGCTGGAGTTTGTATCACCGCATCACCAACCGACGGCACCGTGAATGAAGTGACGTCCATGGGCGTGTCAGCAGGGGCTGGCATGATCCACTACGTCCTCTTGACGCGTGACGATCTCGGTCGCAGTGTGGTCGATTCCCGCGTCATCGACGTGGATCCCACCGACGGCCTCGACTCCGCCGGCCGGGTCAACGCCGGGATCGACGTGATGCTCACCGCCGCCCGCGAGACCGGGACGCGAGTGGGCCCGATCGGGGTCGCCGCACGCACGGGGAGCCAGCGTCGGCAGTTGCGTTCACGGGGCAGCGGACCCCGGCGTCAGGTCCGTCTCGCCGGCGAGGACGAGGCCGTGCTGGCCTACCTGACCGACACCGGGGAGATCGACCGTTTCTCCGCGGCCGTCGTCGTCGACTGCGGCGACACCGGCATGTCGCTCTACACCGTCGATCCCCGCGAGGGTCGCATCGGCGACGCCGAGCACTCGACCGTGCTGAGCGGTCGTCGTCTCGACCGGTCCATCGTCGACCAGCTGACCGCCGACAACCCCGTCCTGGGCGACGCCACCCGGACGCGGGCGGAGCGCAGCGAGTTGCTCAGCGCGTGCCGGACCGCGAAAGAAGAGATCGCCTACGGCGGCGTCGCGGCCGCCGAGTCGGTCGTCGCGGTCTCGGCGAACACCGGTCGTGTGGCGCTGTGCGCGACCCAGGTCGAGCAGGCGATCGCGCCGATGATCGGTGATGCGAAAGAGGTGTTCGCCCGCTATGTCGCGGCCGCCAGGTCACGCGGCGTACGACCGGACGCGGTGGTGTTCATCGGCGGACTCGCCAACCTCCCCGCCGTGCGCGCGATCGCGTCAGAGCATGAGCTCGAGGTCGTGAACCCGACGGCGCCGGAGCTGGTCGTGGCTACCGGCGCAGCCTTGCTGGCCCTCCAGAGTTATTCGGGCGCAGCGCGTCTGGCGTTCATCGGTGGCAAGCCGCAGCGCGAGTGGCTTTCCGCGACCCCGATTGCGGTCGCCGGGGCGGTCATCGCGGCCACGCTGATGACGATCTACGCGGTGAGCTCGTCGTTCGCCGACCGCCCGGCCGTCGAGCCGCAGCCGTCGGTCAGCAGTGTGCCCCCCGCGGCGGCGACCAGCGAGGAGGAGCCGCCGTCCACCCCGCGGCCCACCTCCCAGCCGATCACCCGAATCCCGGCCGAACCCGTCGAGCCCACCGTCGTCACTCCCGTTCCGACGCAACGGCCCGTGCCCGGGACCGGCTGGAACGACCCGCCGGCATGGGCGACCACGGAATTGCCGCCGACGCGGCCGTCCACCAGTACCAGCACCCGCACCCTCTCGCCGTTCCCGTGGCCGGACCTGACCTTCCCGCCCGGTTCGACACCGACGATCCCGCCGGACCTGCTGCCCCCGGGTCTGCGTCCGCCGAGTGTGGCGCCCACTCCGCCGCCGCCCACGTACTCGACGTCGACGTTGCGCTCCTCGCCCAGCGGCCCGCCGCGCCCGAGCAGCACCCGCGCCACCGGGTCGACTGAGATTCCAGATGTAGCCGAACCGGGGAAATCCGTTGACGGGGAGTCGGGCTCACCGATGACCCCGGTACCTCGGTCCGGCAGCCCGGTCCCGTCGGTCCCGGCGCCCCGCTGACGAGACGTCGCCGACAGGTCGGGTACGCCTCCGTCAGGCGTCTCGACGCGCGAGTTCGACCGTGCGCTTGAGTAGATCGCTGATGGCATCGAATTCGGTCAGGAATCCGTCGTGGCCGGTCTCGGAGTTGACGACCTGGAGCCCGCCGACGCAGTTGCCCAGTTCGTCGGCGAGTTCGACCTGCAGCCGGATCGGGTAGAGACGATCGGAGTCGATCCCCCCGACGATCACCGGAACGCGGCAATTGTTGAGCGCCTTCGCGACTCCGCCGCGACCACGGCCGACGTCGTGGTGGTTGAGGACTTCGGTGAGGACGACGTAGCTGGCCGGGTCGAAGCGGGACATCAGCTTCGACGCCTGGTGGTCGAGATAGCTCTGCACCGCGTAGCGCCCGCCGGTCAGGGGATTCTCGTCGCCCTGGGCGTCGTTGCCGAAGCGGGAGTCGAGCTCCGGTTCGCTGCGGTACATGAGATGGGCGATCCGACGCGCGATCCCCATGCCCTGCAGGGGAATCCGACCGGTGCCGTGGTAGTCGCCGCCGCACCAGTCCGGGTCGGCCTTGATCGCGGCGATCTGTGCGGACTGGATACCGATCTGATCCGCGGTCGCGCGGGCGCCGACGGCGAGCACGAGGGCGCTGCGGACGCGGTCGGGGTACTCGATCGCCCATTCGAGCGCGCGGGCGCCGCCCATCGAGCCGCCGAGAACCGCACCGACGCTGCGAATTCCGAGGCGGTCCAGCAGTGCAACCTCGGCACGGACCTGGTCGAGCACGGTGATCTGCGGGAAGCGTGAGCCCCAGGGCCGACCGTCGGGGGCGATGGAGCCCGGGCCCGTCGAGCCCTTGCATCCGCCCAGGACGTTGGCGGAGATGACGCACCATTCGTCGGTGTCGATGGCCTGTCCCGGGCCGATCAGCCCGTCCCACCATCCGGCCGAGTCGTGGTCGGCGTCGGCGGGTCCGGTGACGTGCGAGTCGCCGGTCAGTGCGTGGAGCGTGAGGATGACGTTGTCGCGGGACGGCGACAACGTCCCCCAGCGCTGGAACGCCAGGGTGACGTCGTCGATCCGTGCTCCGCTGTCGAGAGGCAACGAACCGATGGGGATGCCGACGAGTTCCCCGTCCGGGAGGGTCTCCCAGTCGGGCTGATCAGATGCTGTCGCATTCAGGTCGATACTCACCGACAAAGCTGCCTCACCTGTCTCACTTGGCCGCCGCGAATCCCTGTTCGAGGTCGGCCACGATGTCGTCGATTCCCTCGATGCCCACGGCGAGCCGGACCAGTCCCGGGGCCACGCCCGCGGCCAGCTGCTCCTCGGGGGTGAGCTGGCTGTGGGTGGTCGAGGCGGGGTGGATGACCAGCGACCGCACATCGCCGATGTTGGCGACGTGACTGTGCAGGCTGAGCGCGTCCACGAACTTCTTGCCGGCGTCCACTCCGCCCTGGATCTCGAAGGCGACGATCGCACCCTGACCCTTCGGGGCCAGTTCCTGACCGCGCTTGTGCCAGGGCGAGGATTCCAGGCCCGCGTACGCCACGGACTCGACCTGCGGGTGTGAGTCGAGGAAAGCGGCGACCTTCCGTGCGTTGGCGACGTGCCGCTCGATGCGCAGACTCAGCGTCTCCAGGCCCTGCGCCAACAGGAACGCGTTGAACGGGGAGATCGCCGCGCCGGTGTCACGCAACCACTGCACGCGTGCCTTGAGTGCGAAGGCGGGCGCGCCCAGATCGGCGAAGACGGCACCGTGGTAGCTCGGGTCCGGCGTGGTGAAACCGGGGAACAGGTCCTTCCCGTCGCGCTGGACCCGCCAGTCGAAGGTGCCGCCGTCGACGATGACGCCGCCGATCGCGGTGCCGTGACCGCCGATGTACTTCGTCGCCGAGTGCACGACGATGTCGGCGCCGTGGGCCAGCGGGCTGATCAGGTAGGGGGTGGCGACGGTGTTGTCGATGATGAGGGGTACGCCGTTGCGGTGCGCGACCTCCGCGATCCCCGGGATGTCGAGGATCTCGTTGTTGGGGTTGGAGATCGACTCACCGAAGAACGCCCGCGTGTTGTCCTTGACGGCGGCCTGCCACGACGCCGGGTCCTCGGGGTCCTCGACGAAGCTCACCTCGACCCCGAGCTTGGGCAGTGTGTAGTGGAAGAGGTTGAACGTGCCGCCGTACAGGCGGGGGCTCGACACGACGTGGCCGCCGGTCTCGACGGCGTTGAGGATTGCGTAGGTCTCGGCGGCCTGTCCCGATGCGACGAGCAGCGCGGCGACGCCGCCCTCGAGCGCGGCGATCCGCTGCTCGACGGCATCCTGCGTGGGATTCATGATGCGCGTGTAGATGTTGCCCGGTTCGGCGAGACCGAAGAGATTGGCCGCGTGCTGGGTGTCGTTGAAGACATACGACGTCGTCTGGTAGATCGGCAGCGCACGGGCGTTGGTCACCGCGTCCGCGGACTGCCCGACGTGGATCTGCTTCGTCTCGAAGCTCCAGTTCTCGCTGGGATCGTTGCTGTCGAGGGTGCCGTCAGGGACATCAGACATGGCGATTCATCACTTTCTACGGTCGGCAGGGCCAACTCGACCCTGTTGGGGTCCGACCTTCGGACCCGCGCTTGCCGGGGATCGCCACTGCGATCCCGCAACCCGGTCATCACCCGGAGCACCCCACCGCGGAAGGAGGGTTGCCGATCAGCCAGCCGGGGCTTCGCGCTGATACTCATGACCTGGCGACAAGGATATAACACGGATGTGAGGGTCCGAGAACCGTCCCGGTCAGGCCGCGCCCAACCCTTGAGGAGTGCACCAGAAGGGTGCCGGTGGCTGTCCTCCGACCGAGTGAAATCGGGTGTTAGCAGATACAAAACCTCTGGTCACGGTAGTTAGCGACGCTCAGTGTGCTGTCGGTTCCACGATCGCGGATCTAGCGTTCGGGACAGCCCCGGCTGCACCGGAATGCTCCGCTCAGGTGGTCCGGGTTCGCACAGGAGCGCTCATGGCCGTGATGGCTCATCTCCGGACCCGACGGGCCTCGTTCACGGTCGCCGGCCTCACCGCATTCGCGGTGGCGACCGCATTCACGGTGATCGGCACTCCGCATGCCGCCGCGGTCGACTGCGGTGCGGGTGCGGTGGTCATCGTCGGGGGCACCAACGACCCCGACGCCGAGCATCTGATCGGAGTCGAACAGCGCTACACCGGGATCGGCCCCGACAACAAGGCGGGCACCCTGGACGACGATCCTCGTTACACCGGCGACGGTCGGTACCGGATCATCCACGCCGATTACCCGACGACGCTCTGGCCGCTCGGTGCCGCGGGCTATGACGACAGCACACGACAGGGCACGGCGTCGACGGTCCGCGCAATCGCGGACTATCAAGCGGAGTGTGACAAACCCGTGGTCGTCGCGGGGTACTCGCAGGGGGCGCGCGTAGCGGGCGATGTCCTGGCCGAGATCGGGACCTCGCCTCGTATGAATGCCGACGGCAAGCCGAGTTCCGACGGAACGTACCGCTTGATCGACGTCAACAACACCCCCGGTGATACGCGCGACGACATCCTCGTCAACACCGAGAAGTTGTCCGGCGAGTTGTACTCGGACCCTCGACAGGCCGGGGACGAGTCCGGTCGCGGTATCGAACTGTCGTTGATCGGGATCATTCCCGGACTGACCATGTCGGGGCCCCGCGGGTCGTCGGGGAC
The DNA here is from genome assembly GCF_042672305.1 of Gordonia sp. NPDC127522. NCBI lineage: Bacteria > Bacillati > Actinomycetota > Actinomycetes > Mycobacteriales > Gordoniaceae > Gordonia > Gordonia sp. NPDC127522. The sequence continues at coordinate 152,524 of NZ_JBHXVK010000005.1, read as the reverse complement.
AGACCGAGGCTTTGGAGATCTGGAGGGCGATGTGGTGTCCGTCTGCATCGACGGCGACCCGATCTGCGACCTCCCGGACCCCATCCACGACCCGATAGGCGCGATCGATGGACTTCTCGGGTACTTCACCAAGCACAACCTGTACCCATACGCGATGTGGCGCGATCCCTCGGAACAATGGAGTACCCGCCCGGTGTCCTGCACGGGCGAGGCGGGGACGGTCTGCACTGTCGCCGCGGACTCCGCCTTCGCTGAACTGATCCAGGGCTGGGCTCGCGACCTCGGATACCGGGGTACGATCGGCGACTTTCTGTCGGGGCGTCCGACGATCGACCTGCCGTACGGAATCGAACTCGCGAACCTGCAGCCGGTGGTCCGGCTCGTGCAGGATCTGTTGCCACCGTTGCCGAAACTCGGATACGGCGCGTATCTGCCGGACCTGTTCGTCTTCGAGGACATCCTGGAGGGCATCCTGACGCTGTCGCCGGCGCAGTTCGTCGGCGGCGCGCGAGCCTTGGCCGCGAGTCTCCGCAGCATCGTCCTGCTGCCGGTCAACTTCGTCCGGTACTGGGCGGGCGCGATCATCGGTCCGGTGGCGTCGGAGGGCGGCACCGTCACGATTCTCGCGGCGGATACGTCGAATCTGCGATCGTCCACGTTCGCGCGACTGGCGACCGTGACCGACGAGTCCGTGGGGCCGGTCCGCGCCGAAGAGGAGGGCGGGGCCGGCGCCTCGCCCGAGCCGTCGGCAGCCCGGGCTGTCGAACCGGATGTCACCGATCCGTCACCGGCCGAGCAGGCCCCGGTGGGCGACACGACCGACACGTCGTCGGGTGCCGACACGGGCACCGATGCCGAGACCGATACGCCGGACGCGGACCCCGCGCCTGCTCCGCCTCGGGACGACGACTTGCCGACCGTCACCGATCCCTCGGGAGGTGATGTCGAGACGTCTGGAATCGACGGTCACGGGGGAGGGGACGGCGAGGGGGCCGGTTCGCCCGACACGGCTTCGGACCCGGACGGGCCTTCCCCGGACCCGTCCGACCCCGACAACGATGGGGGCTCTGCAGCCGGCGACTGACGCCGCGCGACGCTGTGGACGCTGCGCGTGTGAATGAACTCACCACCGGCTGAGGAATCAGCGCTGACGGGCGCAGGTTGGCATCAACCGTGCCTGATGCTCTCTCGACGACCGAAGCCCCGGCCGACCCCTCACTGACGGGTCCGTCCACCGCCGGGGAACTCCGCAGCCCCGGGTGGGCCGAATCGGCCGAGGTGTCCCGCCGGGTGCGTCGGTGGACGATCCTCGCCCTTGCGCTGGGTGGATTCGGGATCGGGACGACCGAGTTCGTCGCCATGGGCCTCCTGCCCAACATCGCCGGATCTCTGGGTGTCTCGGAACCGACTGCCGGACATGTCATCTCGGCCTACGCGATGGGTGTGGTGGTGGGTGCGCCGCTGATCGCGGCGCTCACCGCGCGGATGTCCCGTCGGACGCTTCTGATCGGCTTGATGGTGGCGTTCACGGTCGGCAACCTCGCGACCGTCCTCGCGCCGGATTACGGTTTGCTGCTGGTGGCGAGATTCGTCGCCGGCCTCCCGCACGGCGCCTACTTCGGTGTCGCGGCTCTGGTCGCCGCGCATCTGGCCGGCCCGCGCAACCGTGGCAAGGCCGTGGGACAGGTGATGCTCGGTCTGTCCGTCGCGAACGTCCTCGGCGTGCCGGCGGCCGCCTGGCTCGGCGAGACGTTCGGCTGGCGGTCCGCGTTCGCGATCGTGGTCGTGATCGGAATCGCCACCGTCGTCGCGCTGATCCGGGTGCTTCCCGCGCTCACCGGGATGAAGACCACCGACCCGCTCACCGAGCTCGGTGCACTCAAGCGGTCCCAGGTCTGGTTCACGCTGGTCATCGGAACCGTCGGGTTCGGCGGGATGTTCGCGTTCTACACGTATCTCAACTCCGCGCTGACCACCGACACCGGGCTGTCGGTATCGGTCGTGCCGTTCGCCCTGATGTTGTACGGACTGGGAATGGTGACCGGCAACTTCGTCGGCGGTTATGTCGCCGACCGCAGCGTGGCGGTGGCGATCATCGGCGGACTCACCGCAACCGCGCTCTCCCTCGGCGCTTTTGCGATGCTGGCCGAGAATGCTTGGGCAGCGTTGATCCTCACCTACCTCGTGGCGCTCACGGGATCGATGATGCTACCCGCGCTGCAGACCAGGCTGATGGATGTGGCGGCCGATGCGCAGACCCTGGCCGCGGCCCTGAACCATTCCGCGCTCAACGTCGCCAACGCGGCCGGAGCGCTGCTCGGTGGCGTGGTGGTCAGTGCCGGCTACGGATACCTGGCGCCGTCGGTGGTCGGGGTGTTGCTCGCGGTGGCGGGTATCGCAGTCACCGTCGTGGCCCTCGCGACCGCGCGGCGCCAGGCGCGGCATCAGCCCATCGGGTCCTGAGCCGAGGCGGCCGTCCTACCTACGACGAGGGCCGACCGGATGAGTCCGGTCGGCCCTCGTGTCGTCGGGTCGGTGCAATCAGCCGTTCGTGGGCGGTGTGGCGATCGTCTTCGACAGGTAGAGCTGCTCGCCGAGCTTGTTGATCAGCTCGAGTTGCGTCTCGAGATAGTCGATGTGCTCCTCCTCGTCGGCGAGGATCTGCTCCAAGAGGTTGGCGCTGGTGATATCGCCCTTGGACCGGCACATCGCGATTCCGGGGCGGAGTCGTTCCACCACCTCGACCTCGATCGCCATGTCCGACTCGAACTGCTCCCGAATCGACTGCCCGATGCGGAGCGGCAGCAGGCGCTGATAGTTGGGCAGGGCGTCGAGGAACAGGATGCGATCGGTCAGGACCTCGGCGTGCGTCATCTCCTCGATCGACTCGGCCCGTGTCTTCGCCGCGATCTCGGTCAGACCCCAGCTCTGCTGCATCTTCGCGTGCAGGAAGTACTGGTTGATCGCCGTGAGCTCACTCGTGAGCTGTTCGTTGAGCAGGTCGATGACCTCGGGGTCGCCACGCATCTGTCCGCCTCCCATGTCCCGTGTGTGTCCGGTCGAACCGTAACACGACAAAACCCCCCGCGCGTCGTCTCGCGCGAGGTTCGTCGGGTCGGAGGTCAGGTCATGCAGCGGTCGTCGCGGTTGACGCCCTTTCGCTCAGGATGGTGTGCAGTTTGTCCAGGCAGGTCCCGCAGCCTTCGCCCGCGCCGCAGCGGTCGCTGATCGCGTCGACCGTGTACGCGCCCGCATCGCAGTGCGCATGGACCTCGTCCTCGGTGACGGCGCGGCATATGCAAACGAACATCTCGGAAACTCACCTTCGTGCCTGGATTAGGCAATGCTTACATATCTTAGGGTGTCCGCACAAGGGTTGCCTTACCTTTTGTAGCCGCCGATCGGGTGGCGCGATCACTGCCGATGGGCTGTCGGACGACACCCGTAGGATGTGGCTCCGTGCCACTCACGATCTCCACGGTGAACGTCAACGGAATCCGCGCAGCGGTCAAACATCGGTCGGAGGCCAACCGCGGCCTGTTGCCCTGGCTCGATGCTTCGGGACCGGACGTGGTCCTGCTGCAGGAGGTCCGCGCGAGCGAGGAACTCGCCCGCGAGGCGCTGGCCCCGGTGCTCGACACCGGATGGCATCTGACGATGAGCGAGTCCGCGGTGAAGGGCCACGCGGGCGTCGGTGTACTGACGCGCAGCGCGCCATCGGCGGTGCGCGTCGGATTCGGGAGCGCGGAGTTCGACGACCTCGGCCGTTATCTCGAAGTCGACGTCGACACGGACCTGGGGCCGCTGACCGCGGGAAGCCTGTACCTGCCGAAGGGCGCCGCGCTCTCCGACGCCGAGAAGGACATCGCCAAGCACGACGAGAAAGTCCGTTTCATGCGCGAGTTCGGCGCGTACCTGGACCGGTTGGTCCGTCGACGCCGCCACGTCGTCGTGGGTGGCGACTGGAACATCGCGCCCGCCGAAGCCGACATCAAGAACTGGAAGGGCAATCTCAGGAGCCCCGGCTTCCTGCCGCACGAACGGGCCTGGGTGGCCGACCTGCTGGCCGCCGGGTGGCGCGACATCATGCGCGAACTCTTCCCCGACGACGCCGGGCCCTACTCGTGGTGGTCGTGGCGCGGTAAGGCCTTCGACAACGATTCGGGATGGCGGATCGACTATCAGCTCACCAACAAGATGCTGGCCGGCCGGGCGGCCAAGGCCGAGGTGGAGCGTGCTGCGGCCTACGACCTCCGCTGGTCCGACCACGCCCCGGTCACCGTGCGGTACGAGTGACCGGGTCTGACAAACTGGGCGTCATGACCAGCGACGTAGAGCGCAACGGAGACCCTGCGGCCGAGTCGATGCCGACCCGTCCGCGTGTGCTGTCCGGTATCCAGCCGACGAGTGACTCCTTCCACCTCGGGAACTACCTCGGTGCGGTCCGGCAGTGGGTGGCGTTGCAGGACGACTTCGAGGCCTTCTACTTCATCCCGGACATGCACGCACTCACAGTGCCGTTCGACCCGAAGGTCCTCGCCGATCGCACCCGCCTGAGCGTCGCGCAATTGCTCGCCGTCGGTGTGGACCCCGAGCGGTCGACGATCTATGTGCAGTCCCACATCCCCGAGATCGCCCAGCTGACGTGGGTCCTGTCGTGTATCACCGGCTTCGGCGAGGCCAGCCGGATGACCCAGTTCAAGGACAAGTCGGCGAAGCAGGGCGTCGACGCGGCGGGCGTCGGCCTGTTCACCTACCCCATCCTGATGGCCGCGGACATCCTCGCCTTTCAGGTCGACCGGGTACCGGTCGGAGAGGACCAGCGTCAACACCTCGAGCTCACCCGCGACCTCGCCCAGCGATTCAACTCCCGGTTCGGCAAGGTGCTGAAGGTGCCCCAGGCGCACATCGTCACCGAGTTCGCCAAGATCTACGACCTCCAGAACCCAACCGCCAAGATGAGCAAGTCCGCCGAGACCGACAAGGGTCTGATCAATCTGCTCGACGACCCCAAGCGTTCGGCGAAGAAGCTTCGTTCGGCTGTCACCGACACCGGATCGGAGATCCGGTTCGATGTCGTCGAGAAGCCCGGCGTCTCGAACCTGCTGACCATCCAGTCGGCCCTGTCCGGTGTCGGCATCGACGATCTGGTCGCCAAGTACGAGGGAAAGGGATACGGCGACCTGAAGGTCGACACCGCAGAAGTGCTCGCCGAGTTCGTCACCCCGCTGCGCGGGCGGGTCGAGGAGTACCTGTCCGACCCTGCCGAACTCGACGCCATCCTGGCCAGGGGTGCGGCTCGCGCGCGGGCCGTCGCCTCCGAGACGCTGGCGTCGGTCTATGACAAGGTGGGCTTGCTGGCGCCTGGCCGGTGAGACCGAACCCGCAGGACGCCGTCCCGCGACCCGACCAGGAAGGCCTTCGATGACCTCCGCGCGCGACTCGACGAGATCACCGGTGGACACGGCGAAATCGGCTGTGGACAAAGGGATGTCGACCGTCGACAAGGGCAAGTCGGCCTTCGCTGCGGCGCGGGAGAAGTGGCCCGCCGTCGAGCACCTGGTGCAGACCGTCGAACGCTACAACGACCGGCGCGGAAACGTGTATGCGGCGGCCATCAGCTTCAACGGCATCCTTGCGCTCGTCCCGATCATCATGGTGGTGTTCTCGGTCGCCGCGTTCGTTTTGGCGAATCAGCCACAGCTGCTCGAGGACCTGCAACAGGCGGTTGTCGACGCCGCGCCCGGCAAGATGGGCGAGCAGCTCAGTGAGGTCATCGATTCGGCGATCTCCTCCCGCGCCGCGGTCGGGATCGTCGGTCTGATCGGTGCCGCCTTCACCGGGATCGGGTGGATCTCCGGCGTCCGAGTTGCCTTCACCGAGATGTACGGGGGCCGCGTCGACCGCAACCCCGTGCTGTCGAAGGTGTGGGATCTCCTCACGTTCGCATTGCTGGGCATGGCCTTCGCCGTGACGATGGCGCTGACGACGCTGGGCAACAGTGGACTCACCACCACGATGCTCTCCTGGGTGGGCCTCGACGACGCGTCATGGGCCCCGGTCGTGGTGCGGGCCGTCGCCATCGTCGTGTCGGTGTTCGCCAGCTGGCTGCTCTTCACCTTCGTGCTGGCGCGGCTACCACTGGTGCCGCTGCCCATGACGCACGCGATGAAGGCCGGACTGGTCATCGCGATCGCATTCGAGCTGATGAAATCCCTTGGCGGGCTGTATCTCCAATCGGTCCTGGGCTCGCCGGCCGGGGTGGCGTTCGGTCCGATCTTCGGTGTGTTCGTCTTCGCATACCTCGCGTCGCGGATCGTGCTGTATGCCACCGCGTGGTGCGCGACCGACCCCATCAACAGCAAGTACCAGGTGGTGGAAGAACCGGACGCGGAACTGCGCCGGCCGGTCCAGATCTCGCCGACCGTCGAGGTGAGCCCGGCGCCCCGGCCCGGCGCCCTCGCGGCCGCCGTCGGACTGGGCGCGGTCGCGGCCGCGCTGATCGGAGCCCTTCGGCGGCGTTGACCTGCGGCGCGGGTCGTCTGATCAGCGGCGTCCGGCGAGCTTCAACCCGATGAGCAGGAGGATGACCGCCGCGAGTGCGGCCACGAGCCCGATGAGGATCTGGACGGAGGTCGACGACGCCTGGTCGGAACCTGTTGCCACGGCGCGGTTCTCGGTCTGCGTCGGCGCTGGTGTCGAAGACGGTACGGACGCGGCCGTCCGCTCGACGAGGCGGCCCACCGAGATGGCGGGGTCGGCTCGGAATCCGTAGTCGAACATCGCCTTTGCCTGGTCCCAGTACAGGTCCCCGTCGACGGACAGGCCGAACATCTGCACGATGATCACCGTCCGGCCGTCGCGTTCGGCGGCACCCACGAACGTCTTGCGTGCGTCGTCGGTGTAACCGGTCTTGCCGCCGAGCATTCCGGGGTATCCATCGACGAGGAGGCGGTTGGTGCTGTACATGTCGTAGGGCGGATGATCCTTGTCGCCCGGCACATCTGGACGGCGCGGGTATCCCGGGAACCGGAAAGTGGGCATCGCGATGATCTCACGAAAGGTCGGCTCGGTCATCGCGGCCCGGAACACCAGCGCCAGATCGTAGGGCGAGGAAGACATCCCGGCAGCGTCGAGTCCGGACGGGCTGGCAGCACGCGTGTCCGTCGCGCCCAACTGCGCGGCCCGGTCGTTCATCTTCTCGAGCGTCGCATCGACGCCGCCGAGTTCCCGCGCGAGCGCATTCGCGCAGTCGTTGCCGGACACCAACAACAGGCCGGTGAGCACGTCGCGAACGGTGTAGACACCACCGGGCCCCATGCCGCAGGAATCGCCTTCGGTGCTCCAGTCCTCGACAGTGGGCACGACCGGCGCGCCGAGGTCGAGTTCGTCGAGGACGACCAGTGCGAGCAGCACCTTGATCGTCGACGCGGGCCGGTAACGGCCGTGGGGATCCTTGGCGGAGATGACCTGCCCGGACTCGAGATCGGCGATCAACCAACCCGCGGAGGTCAGTCGCGGCGGAACGGGACCGGCCGACGGATCGGCGATGACCCCGCAACCGGCGAGTTGGTCGCCGCCGACGGCCGGAATGGGAACCGGAAGGGGAGTGGGTGTCGTCGAACCCGGTGCGACGACCTCGGATTCGTCGACGGCCGGAGGCGTGGAGATCTTGTGCGGGCAGTGATCGGTGACCGGCGTGGTGATCGCCGGCGGCGGCACGGTCGGCAGCGGGACGGCCACGGCCGGGCCGACGCGGAGGACGAGGCCGAGCACTCCGACGGTCAGTACGGCGACGAGCGCGCACGCGGTACGACGAGTCCACGTCGGGGTCATCGGCCGCACGTTACCAGCGGGGCCGTGCGCTGCCGACGACATCGTGCAACCAGCGCCGCATCACCGCTTCCGCCGTCGGCACGGTCACACTCTCGGCGGCCGCGGCGTCGATCGGGAAACGGCGGGTGGCCGACTCGCCCAGGACCTCGGCCACCGCGGACCGTGATTCCGGGTGTGACAGCCACCCCCTGACCAGATCGCCGCCGGCTTCGAGGTGGAACTGCACTCCGTAGCAGTTGTCCACGCGGAACAACTGATTGACGCAGGCGTCGGAGGACGCGAGCAGGGTGGCCCCGGGTGGCAGGGTGAACGTGTCGAAATGCCAGTGGACGGTGTCGATGTCGCGTGGTGCGGCTGCGGTGACCGCCCCGCCCCACACCGGGTCGGCCATCCCTGCGTCGTTGAGACTCACCCGGTGTACACCGAGTTCTGGTGTGTCGCTCGTGTGCACCTCGCCACCGAGAGCCGCTGCCAGCATCTGCGCGCCCAGACAGACGCCCCAGATGGGCACATCCCGTTCACGGGCTCGGCGGAGCAGGTCGATCTCGTCGGCGATCCACGGGATGCGGTCCGCGTCACCGACTCCCATCGCTCCGCCGAGAACGAGGATGGCGTCGAAATCCGCGGGATCGACGGTCGCGGGTTCGCGCCAGATCCGCAGGGTGGTCGTCTCGGTGATCGCGTGCAGGGCGGGTCCGTAGGCGCCGGGTGGTTCGGACTCCGCGTGCCGGATCTCCAAGACCCGCAACCGCTCCCGCGGGCGCTCGACAGGCTGTGTTCTGGTGCTCATGACGAGTGCAAGAGTACGGTCTCGGTGGCGATTCCTCTCACCGACGCGGGGGCGGAACCCACGCCGGGTTGCGTCAACCGGAATGACATGAACTCGTCGGACGGGACCCGTGCGCGGTGTGGTCGGCGACCCGTTCACCGTCGACCGTGATCTCACACCGGGCGAACCGCCCGCCGGACTGGAACAGCGCGTCGACCGGCGCCTCGGCCGCGGCCCGCGTGTACACCAACGACGCCTTGAACTTGCCGTCTGGATCTCGTTGCGACAGCGGCACTTCGGACTGTGTGCGGAGTCTTCCGTCCGCGTCCGTCCACGCTGCGGCGCCGTTGTGCTCGTGGTCGGAGATCAGCGTGATCGTGATGCGTTGCGTGTCGGTGGTGGGTGCTGCCGCGGCCGGTGCGAACACCAGGAGGCACGCGAGCGCACTCACCGCGAGTGTCAGCAGCAGCCGGAACAGAAGGGCGCGGGCCATGAAGTACTCCGTTCGATGGGCGATCACCGGTCCGGCGACGGGCCGGGTTCCTCGGTCTTCCTTCGACGCATCGGACGGCATATCGGTTCCATCGGGCTGCTGAGCGAGCGGAAGTCAGGATTCTGCTGTCAGCGGGTGATCGTCAGCGGCAGCGTGGTGAAACGACGGACGAGAACCCCGGGCTCCCAAGCCGTCTGCGTCAGATCGACCCGGAAAGCGGTCGTGGAGCGCAGCAGATGCTCGACCGCGAGGCGCGCCTGCAAGCGTGCCGATGTCGCCCCGACACACAGGTGCAGGCCCTTGCCGAACGCCAGGTGCGACCGCCGCGCCGCCGGATCGAGATCGATCGCGCCGGGATCGTCGAAATGCGCGGGATCCCGATTGGCGGCACCCCACATCAGGAACACATGTGACCCCGCCGGCAATGCGGTGTCGCCCAGCGTCGTGTCGGCGACCACGTGCCGGAAATGCCCACGAAACGGGGTCTCGAGCCGAAGGGCCTCCTCCACGAACACCGGGATGAGCCCGGGGTCGCTGCGAAGCCGTTCGACGACGTCGGGATGGCGGTCCAACAGCCAGACGGCACTGTTGAGCAGGCTCGTGGTCGACTCGGCCCCGGCGGCGACCAGTTGGAACAGGATCATCACCGCGGTCTCGTGGTCGAGACCGCCCTCGGCGACGCGGCGTGCCACCTCGACCAGCGCGGTCGGCCCGCTCGCTCCGCTCCCGGCGCCGGTGTCATTCGGCCCGCTCGCTCCGCTCCCGGCGCCGGTGCCGGTCGGCCCGCTCGCTCCGCTCCCGGCGCCGGTGCCGGTGTCTGCGTTGCTCATCGCCGCCGACAGATAAGCCGACAGCTCACCGACCGCCGCGGTTGCCGTCGTCAGCTGGTCCGGCGTGATGACGCCGTCGATCAGGACGTTCGTCGCGATCGCCCACCGGGTCAGCGTGGCACGGTCGGCGACCGGCAATCCGATCACCGCCGTGGCGACCTCCATCGGAATCCGTTGCGCGACAGCGCTCACCCAATCGATCCGGCCACCACGGAGATCGTCGGCCCATGCCTCCGTGATGTATCGACGAATGGTCGGTTCGAGCTCGCGGATACGTGCCGGAGACACCGACCGCATGGCGAGCTTCCGATGATCGCGGTGCCTGGCCCCGTCGGCGGTGGCGAGGACGTGCATAGCGTCGCCCAGGCCGGCGACCGGGAACTCCGAGACCGTGCCGTCGCCGTGCCACACCATCGTGGCGGTCAGGTTCGACGAGAAGTCCTCCGGGCGTCGGACCGCGTCGGCGATCAGGTCCCAGGAGCCGACGGCGAAGAACGATGAATCCCCGATTCGCTGCACGGGCGAACCGGTGTGCAGACGCGAGTAGAAGGTCGTGGGATCGGCGGTGGTGTCCATGGAGTCCAGCGTGGGCGACCCCGGGCCGTCGACGCACGCATATCCCCGAAGTCGAGATCGGTGAGAAGTCACGGCACCATCCGGTGTCTCAGGCTAGCCTCGTGAACAGCTGGAACGTCCTTCATCGTCAGGATGGTTCGTCTCACCATGAGAACGGGGGAGCGATGGCCCGGGACTGGCTGGTCGACGCAGATCGGCACGATGCTGCACGCGAGCGTCTGATCGCGCACGCGGCGGCCCTCATCGCACGCCGTGGCCTCGACGGGTTCGACCTCGACGAGCTCGGTCGTCGGGCGCACTGTTCGAGGGCGACGATCTACCGCCATGCCGGCGGTCGGGCCGCGCTGATCGAGTCCGTGCTGGCCACCACGTCGGCACCGGTGCTCGCCGCCATCCGTGCGACCGTCGCGGATCTCACCGGGCCCGATCGAGCCCGGACGGCGATCATCGAGACCCTGCGCGCACTACGTGGCGACCGGGTCATCCGGCAGTTCCTCCGGCCCGACAACCTCATCGACGCGACGCCCACCGTCCTGTCGTCTCCCGCGGTGCACGCGGTGGCCGCCGATCTGGTCGGCGTCGATCCCGATGATCCCGCGGATGCACGGTTCCTCATCCGTTCCGTTCTCGCCCTGCTGCTCTGGCCCGCCGAACCCGACGAGGAGGCGCGGAGCGCGGAATCGATCGTCGCCGGCATCTTCCGTCGGGACCCCGGGACCGACGACGACGGCCCGCACCCCTGAGGGTGCGGGCCGTTGCCGGGCTGCAGAGAAAGTTCGAATCGGCTAGCGCGAGAACATGAGTGCGCGCTTGACCTCCGAGATCGCCTGGGTGACCTGAATGCCACGCGGGCACGCGTCGGTGCAGTTGAACGTGGTGCGGCAACGCCACACACCGTCGACGTCGTTGAGGATGTCGAGTCGCTCGACGGCCCCCTCGTCGCGGCTGTCGAAGATGAACCGGTGCGCGTTGACGATCGCGGCGGGACCGAAGTACGAACCCTCGGTCCAGAAGACCGGGCAGCTCGTCGTACAGCAGGCGCACAGGATGCACTTGGTGGTGTCGTCGAACCGGGCGCGGTCGGCCTGGCTCTGGATGCGTTCGCGGGTCGGCTCGTTGCCCGAGGTGATCAGGAACGGCTTGATCGCGCGGAACGCGTCGAAGAACGGTTCCATGTCGACCACGAGATCCTTCTCCACCGGCAAACCGCGGATCGGCTCGATGGTGATCGTGATCTCCTTGGACTTGTCCTTCGGGAGCATGTCCTTCATCAGCAGCTTGCAGGCGAGACGGTTGACGCCGTTGATCCGCATCGCGTCCGACCCGCACACGCCGTGGGCGCAACTACGACGGAACGTGAGCGTCCCGTCCAGGTAGCCCTTCACGTACAGGAGCAGGTTGAGCAGGCGGTCGGTCGGCAGCGCCGGGACGCGGAAGCTCTCGAAGCCCTGGGCGTCGGGATTCTCCGGGTTGAAGCGGAAGATCTTGAGCGTCACCATGGTGGCCTCGTCGGGCACCGGAGGCAACGGCGGATCGTCGGAAGACGGTGCGGGCTTGTCCAGAACAGATGTCATCAGTACTTACGCTCCATCGGCTCGTAGCGGGTTTCCACGACCGGCTTGTACTCCAACTCGATGTCTGAAAGGAGGTCCGTGCCCTTTTTGTAGGCCATGGTGTGCCGCTTGTAGTTGACGTCGTCACGATCCGGGTAGTCCTCGCGTGCGTGACCGCCGCGCGACTCCTTGCGGTTCAGGGCTCCGGCCACCGTCACCTCCGCCATCTCCAGCAGGAAGCCGAGTTCGATGGCCTCGAGGAGATCGCTGTTGAAGCGCTTGCCCTTGTCATGGACTCGGATGTGGGCGTAGCGCTCCTTGAACCGGTGGATGTCGGTCAGGGCCTGCTTGAGGGTCTCCTCGGTGCGGAACACCGAGGCGTTCGCGTCCATCGAGGCCTGCAGCTCGGTACGGATGTCGGCGACGCGCTCGTGTCCGTGGTCGCTGAGCAGCAGTTCGAGCCACGAGTCGACCATCGCGGTGGGCGTCTCGGGGAGCTCGGCGAACTCGGCCGAGTTCGCGTATTCCGCGGCCGCGATCCCCGCGCGTCGTCCGAAGACGTTGATGTCGAGCAGCGAGTTGGTGCCCAGCCGGTTGGCTCCGTGGACGGACACGCACGCACACTCGCCGGCGGCGTACAGGCCGTGGACGACCTCGTCGTTGTTGCGCAGCACCTGACCGTTGATGTTGGTCGGGATGCCGCCCATGACGTAGTGACAGGTGGGGAACACCGGCACGTACTCGGTGACCGGGTCGACGCCGAGGTAGGTACGGGCGAACTCGGTGATGTCGGGGAGCTTCTCGTTGAGGACGTCCTCGCCGAGATGGGTCACGTCGATGTAGACGTAGTCCTTGTTCGGGCCGGCACCGCGACCTTCGAGCACCTCGAGCACCATCGACCGGGCCACGATGTCGCGCGGCGCGAGGTCCTTGATGGTGGGGGCGTAGCGCTCCATGAAACGCTCGCCGTCGGCGTTGCGCAGGATGCCGCCCTCACCGCGGACCGCCTCCGAGATGAGGATGCCGAGCCCCGCGAGACCCGTCGGATGGAACTGGTGGAACTCCATGTCCTCGAGCGGCAGGCCCTTGCGGAAGATGATGCCCATGCCGTCGCCGGTCAGCGTGTGCGCGTTCGAGGTCGTCTTGTACATACGGCCCGAGCCGCCGGTGGCGAACACGATCGACTTGGCGTGGAAGACGTGGATCTCGCCGGTCGCGAGCTCGTAGGCGACGACACCGGTCGCGACCTGCTCGCCCTTCTCGTTCTCCGTGAGGCAGATGTCGAGGGCGTAGAACTCGTTGAAGAACTCGACGTCGTGCTTGACGCAGTTCTGGTAGAGCGTCTGCAGGATCATGTGGCCGGTGCGGTCGGCGGCGTAGCAGGCCCGCCGGACCGGGGACTTGCCGTGATCGCGGGTGTGGCCGCCGAAGCGTCGCTGATCGATCTTGCCCTCGGGCGTCCGGTTGAAGGGCAGGCCCATCTTCTCGAGATCGAGCACCGCGTCGATGGCCTCCTTTGCCATGATCTCGACGGCGTCCTGATCGGCGAGGTAGTCACCACCCTTGACGGTGTCGAAGGTGTGCCACTCCCAGTTGTCTTCCTCGACGTTGGCGAGTGCCGCACACATGCCGCCCTGGGCCGCGCCGGTGTGGCTGCGGGTCGGGTACAGCTTGGTCAGCACCGCGGTGCGGGCACGAGGGGCGGCTTCGATCGCCGCGCGCATGCCTGCGCCGCCGGCGCCCACGATGACGACGTCGTAGCGATGTTCCTGCATGTTGTGGGTCTCCTCTAGCCGACGCTGTTGACGTCGAAGGTCAGGAGGGCGTAGGTGCCCATCGTGAGGACGAGGATCATCGACACGGCGAGCAGCACGTTCAGCCAGAAACGGGTCGAGTCCTTGCGGGAGTAGTCGGCGATGACGGTGCGCACACCGTTGCCGCCGTGCAGCTGGGCCAGCCACAGCATGGTGAGGTCCCAGATCTGCCAGAAGGGTGAGCTCCAGCGCGCGGCGACGAACGAGGAGTCGATGCGGTGCACGCCGCCGTCCCAGGCCAGCATGATGAACATGTGTCCGATCGTCAGGACGACGAGCAGCAGCCCGGAGAACCGCATGAACAGCCATGCGTTCTTCTCGAAGTTGCCGCCCTTGGGCTTGCGGGGCGAGCGCGGGTTGTCCAGGCTCGCGGGACGGTCGTGCTGAGTACCGAGGGTCTTGGCGACACCGGTGGCTTCCGAGGTGGTCATCTCTGGTGTCTCCTACAGGTGGCTGAACATGATCTGCAGCAGGCGGACCGTGCCGGCACCGAAGACGATGACGAACAGGGTCATGGCCACCCACAGCATCTGTCGCTGGTACTTGGGTCCCTTGGACCAGAAGTCCACGAGGATCAGGCGCACACCGTTGAAGGCGTGGAACAGGACGCACGCGACCAGGGCGATCTCCATGAGACCGATGATCGGCGTCTTGTAGGTCTCGATGATCTCGTCGTACTGATTGGGGTCGACTCGGATGACCGCGGTGTCGAGCACGTGTACGAAGAGGAAGAAGAAGATCGTGACGCCGGTGATGCGGTGCAGGACCCACGACCACATGCCGGGATCGCCGCGATAAAGAGATCGTCTGCGCACCGGGTCGGGTGCGACTTCGGTCGAGGTGCTCATCGGGAAAGTGGCCTCCAACATCGTCGATGGACGCGTCGAATCGGCATGCTCCGACTCGACCATGGACCCATACGAAGAGACTCTAAACCCATGCACATTCCGGTGGTAAATTGCCCGAACCGATCTGGGCGACAAGACATTACGACTTAGGTTTGCCTTACCCAAGCTTTGCGGTGATGAAATCCGGATGAACGGCCGATGACGCCGGGCGACAGGAGATCCACGTGGTAACAGAAATCGATTGGGATGTGTTGCGGGACAAGGCCAGATCGATGATCGGTCGTGCCTACGCACCCTACTCCCGGTATCCGGTGGGCGCCGCCGGGATCACAGCCGAGGGCGGTGTCGTCGCCGGTTGCAATGTGGAAAATGTCTCATATGGCCTGGGTATCTGCGCCGAGGTCGCGCTGGTCGCGGCCCTGGTGAACGGGGGCGGGCGGGCGCTGCGGGCGGTCAGCGTCTGCGACGCCCGCGGGGCGGTTCTGATGCCGTGCGGACGGTGCCGACAGGTCCTTCTCGAACACGGCGGGCGCGAGCTCCTCGTCGACCATCCCGGTGGTCCCCGGATGCTGGCGGAGCTGCTTCCCGATGCCTTCGGACCCGACGATCTCGAGGCGGTCCGTTCATGACGGTCGACGCCCGGGAGATCATCCACGCGGTGTCGGTGATCGCCACCAAGCGCGGCGGGCACGAACTCGCTGACGCGCAGATCGCGTGGATGGTCGACGGCTACACCCGCGGCGAGGTGGCGCCGGAACAGATGTCCGCATTGCTGATGGCCATATATCTGCGCGGGATGAGCCGCCGGGAGATCGCGTCCTGGACGCACGCGATGATCGACAGCGGGCGCCGGATGGACCTGTCCGGTCTGCAGCGGGACGGGCGGCCGCTGGCCACCGTGGACAAGCACTCCACCGGCGGCGTCGGGGACAAGATCACCCTCCCGCTCACGCCGCTCGTCGCGTCGTTCGGTGTCGCGGTGCCGCAGCTGTCCGGTCGGGGGCTCGGTCACACCGGTGGGACGCTCGACAAGCTGGAGTCCATCCCGGGGTGGCGGGCGGAGGTGAGCACGTCCGACATGCTCGACCAGCTCGAGCGGGTCGGCGCGGTCATCTGTGCCGCGGGCGCCGACCTGGCACCGGCCGATCGCAAGCTCTACGCCCTGCGCGATGTCACGGGCACGGTCGAGTCCATTCCGCTGCTGGCGTCGTCGATCATGAGCAAGAAGATCGCCGAGGGCACCGGTGCGCTGGTCCTCGACGTCAAGACCGGTTCGGGTGCCTTCCTGCCCGACGAGGACGATGCGCGCGAACTGGCGTCGACCATGGTCGAACTCGGTCACGACGCCGGTGTCGACACCCGTGCGGTCATCACCGACATGGGCACACCGCTCGGACTCGCGATCGGCAACGCCGTGGAGGTGGCCGAGTCGGTGGAGGTACTCGCCGGCGGCGGACCCGCCGACATCGTCGAACTGACCCTGGCCCTCGCCCGGGAGATGCTCGACGCCGCCGGGCTCGTCGACGCCGACCCCGCAACCCATCTCGCCGACGGCCGGGCGATGGACACGTGGCGGGCGATGATCGCGGCGCAAGGTGGTGACCCCGATGCGCCCCTGCCGACGGCGCGCCACCACGACACCGTGACCGCGTCGGGCGACGGCATCGTCACCGAGATGGACGCCCGCGCGGTCGGCGACGCCGCGTGGCGACTCGGCGGCGGCCGATCGAAACCGGGGGAGGCGGTCGCGGCAGAGGCGGGAGTGACCATCCATGCGAAGCCCGGTGATCGTGTCCGAGCCGGTCAACCGTTGTTCACCCTCCACACGCAGGATGAGGACCGGATCCCCGGCGCCCGCTCCTGCCTGGCCGGGGCGACGACCGTGGGGCCCGACTCCGCCGAACACGCGGGCGGCGCGCGCACCAGTCCACTGATCATCGACCGCGTTAGGTTTCCATCATGACGACGCTGACCCCGGCGAACATCTCCCTCGCCCCGAAGGTGCTCCTCCACGACCACCTCGACGGCGGACTCCGGCCCGCGACGGTCCTCGAGTTGGCCCACGAGGTGGGATACGACGGCCTCCCGGCGGATGAGAACGGCAGGCAGATCGATGACGCCGAGACTCTGGGGCAGTGGTTCCGACGTGCGGCCGACAGCGGCTCGCTCGAGCGCTACCTCGAGACCTTCTCGCATACGGTCGCGGTGATGCAGACCGTCGGCGGGTTGGAACGCGTCGCGCGCGAGTGCGTGGAGGACCTCGCCGCCGACGGGGTCGTGTACGCCGAGGTGCGTTATGCGCCCGAACAGCATCTCGAAGGTGGGCTGACCCTCGACGAGGTCGTCGAGGCGGTGCTGCGGGGCTTCGCCGAGGGCGAGGCGGTCGCGGCCGAGCGGGGCCGGACGATCACCGTGCGGTGCCTGGTCACCGCGATGCGCCACGCCGCCCGGTCACGCGAGATCGCCGAACTCGCGGTCCGCTACCGGGACCGGGGTGTCGTCGGTTTCGACATCGCCGGCGCCGAGGCTGGGCATCCGCCGACCCGCCACCTCGACGCCTTCGAGTACATGCGGGCCAACTGTGCGCCCTTCACCATCCACGCCGGCGAGGCATTCGGGCTGCCGTCGATCCACGAGGCCATCGGCTTCTGCGGGACGGACCGGCTGGGTCACGGCGTCCGCGTCTTCGACGACATCGAACTCCCGGAGGGGGTCGATCTCGCGGCGCACTCGTTCGCGGGTGCGCGGCTGGGTCAGGTGGCGAACATCGTGCGGGACAAGCGGATTCCGCTGGAGCTGTGCCCGAGTTCGAATGTGCAGACCGGGGCGGTCGGTTCACTCGCCGAGCATCCGTTCAACGTGTTGGCGCGCCTACGGTTCCGGGTGACGGTGAACACCGACAACCGATTGATGTCCGACACCACCATGAGCAAGGAATTCGGCCTGCTCGCCGATCGGTTCGGCTACGGCTGGGCGGATTTCGAACGGTTCACGGTGAACGCGATGAAGTCGGCGTTCATCCACTTCGACGAGCGGCTGGCGTTCATCGACGACGTGATAAAGCCCGGCTACGCGGTGCTGCTCGGCTGAGCAGCACCGTCGCGGCCGGTTATGGGCGGAGAGGACTGCGCCCGTCAGCCCTTCTTGGTGAGCCGGGCCTCGAAGTCGTGCTCGAGCGCGCGCCACGCCTCGGCCTCGTTGTCGAACGGACCGCTGGGCGCCATGCGCTTGGGGTCGGGGTTGACGGTGTAGTCGACGAACCATCCCAGCGGGGTGGTGGTGCCGAGGGCCTCGGTGACCGTGCTGTCACCGGCGTAGTCGGCTGCGTCGGTGAAGAGTTCGACGGCGAGGTCGAGCTGGTCGCGATCCATTCGGCGGGGGCCGTCGGCGATGTCGTCGGCGAGACCCGGCAGGACGTAGACGTTGTCGTCGATGACGTCGAACTCGAGGGATCCGTTGGTCGCCTCGGTGCGGACCTCGTCGAACGTGGACAGGTCGGCGAGGTCATGCGTGTTGTCGTCGGCGAGGAACCGCGAGAGCGAACGCGCCGAGGTGAACACGAAGATCTTGCCCTTCGTGCCGAGGAACACCGGGTCGTCTCCGAGATAGCACCGCAGTGTCAGGTACTCGTTCGCGCTGGTGACGATCTTGATCGGGTCGATGCCGACCGACGCCCAGAAATCGTCGTCGTCGTAGTCGTCCTCGTCCTCGTCGTCCGTGTCCTCTTCGAGGTCATCGTCGTCCGCGGCGCCCGAGGACTCGGAGTCGGGGGCACCGACGATCTCGATGTCATCGTCGGTCGGCTCGTCCTCGTCCTCGGCGGACGCGGCGGCCTCGAGTTCGGCCTCGGCGGTCTCGACGGCCTTGGCGTCCACCTTCGGTGTGCTGATGACACCGTCGATGGCATCGAGCACGTCATCCCAGTGCTTGGCGATGAGCCGACCGATGCGCACCCAGAGGTCGGTGCCCTCGCGGCCGTCGAAGTTGCGTGTGCCGGTGGTGACGGCGCCCAGGATCGGGTTGCCGTTGAAGAACTTGGTGACCGGTGTCAGTTCGCAGACCTCACCGAGGATGCGCACGATCTCGAGTGCGTCCTCGAGTTCGGCGATGACCTCGGCGGTGGGGTCCTCCGCGGCGAGCTCGGGTACGCCGACGAGGTCGTAGCTGTGGCGCTCGTCGGGGACCAGTTCATCGGCCTGCAGGCCGACCACGGTCGACCACGCCGGGTGCTCGACGAGATCGTTGTCCTCGTTGGTGCGGATGAACGCGGCGAGCTCGGCGACAGAGGGAAGGACATACAGGTCCTCGTCCAGTCCGAGGAAGGCCTCCCATTCGTCATCGCCCTCACGCCAGCGGGGTGCCCACAGGGTGAAGCTGTTTCCGTCGGTGAGTCCGAGCTCAATCGGGACGATGTCTCCGGCCATGGGGACACAGCCTAGCGATTGTCGGCGGCGGATCCAGTAGTGCCCCCACAGACGGTCGGTGGTGTGCCGACGACATTTCGATGAACTCCTGACTCGCCCGCGGGTGCGACCATCGGCGCGGCTCTCATCGTGGACGGAAGAATCCTTCGAATGCCTGGTCGAGGTTCGAGGTGCGCACCGGCGAGACGCCCACGGGGTCACCGGCTTCGATCATCTGATTGTTGCCGATGTACATCGCCACGTGGCCGGACCACACCGCGAGGTCTCCGGGCTGCAGCTGCGCCTGGGACACCCGATACCCGGCGGTGTCCTGCTCCTGGGCGAGGCGGGGGAGTTCGAGCCCGGCCTGCCGGTAGGCCCACTGTGTGAAGCCACTGCAGTCGAATCCGTCGGGCGTCGTCCCGCCCCAGACATAGGGCACCCCGCGTTGACTCAGCGCGGCCCGCACCGCGGTCGCCGCGCGTTCGTTCGGAGCGTGGGCGACCGAGCCGTCGGGCAGCGTGATGGGGACGCCGCCGGGCGTGGGGACGGGCGACAGTCTGGCGACGTCGCCGCCTGCGACTCCGACCATCTCGGCCGGCGCCGTGCGGCGGGCCAGGGCGGCCATCGCCTCGGTGTCGGAGCCGAGCTCGGCGCGAGCACGACCGATGATCTCCACGCCGCGGCTCAGATGCTCGACGGCGATCGGCAGGACCGCGAGAAGGACTGCCGGAGTGGCCAATCCGCCGTTGAGGCCGCGGACATGCCGTTCCAGGGAGTCCACGAGGCCGTTCAGCGCGGTCGACGCCATGTGGACGGTACGGCCGGCGCTCTCGACGAGCCGGCCGAACTCGGCGGCGCATTCGGTGAGTTCGGTGAGTCGGCGCTGGTTCGCCGCGGTCGCGGCTGCGGCTCCGGCGGCCCCGGCTCCGTCCCACCGCGTGAGGACGGACTCGGCGGCCGACGTCGACCGCTGGCGCACCGACTCGACGGTGCCCGCTACGGTCCGGACCCGTTCGGCGGGGTTGCCCGGTGCCAGGATGCCGGTCCCCAGCGCGGCGATCAGTTGCCGCAGTGGCTCGATGAGGAGTTCGACGGGGATCACAGCGTCAGCTCACCGGCCGTCGCGATCCGGTCGGCGGCGGCGCAGTCGCAGTCGGCGTAGGACGTTGCGGCCGAGCTCGTCGTGAGTCCGACGCGTTCCTCGCGCGCCGTCGCGGCCTCGATGGTGCGACGGTGCAGGTCGAGGAACTCGACGACGGCGGTGAGGAACTCGATGCCGATGAGACCGAAGGTGATGGCGAGTTCGACCACGGCGGCGTCGTCGCTGCCGGTCCCGCCCTCGAGCATCTGGGCGTTCGTGCGGTGTGCGCCGGAGAACTCGTGCAGCGCAGACGAATCGGCGACCAGTCGGCCACCGGTGTCCGGGCCTGGCCGGGTGGGTGCGGGATAGGGATGGGGGGAGGACGGGCTCATGGGTTTTCGACGCGGCGCGGCCCCGTTGGGTTCCATCGGATTCTCGCGGCGACCCAGACCGGCGTGGTGGAGCTCGCCCAAGCGGCACGCGAGCGCCGGGGAGGAAATAGGGTGTCGGCATGGAGTCCCTGATCGTCGACCATCCCCTCGCAGCCGCGCGTCTGACCACGATGCGCGACGAGACCACCGACAACGCCGGATTCCGGGCTGCGCTGTCCGACCTCACCCAGATGCTGATCTACGAGGCGCTCGCCGGTGCGCCGCGCGCCGACGTCGCGATCAACACGCCGATGACCGCGCATACGGGATCGAGGCTGGCGTCCCCGCCGCTCCTGGTCCCGGTCCTGCGGGCCGGCCTCGGCATGGTCGAGCAGGCGCACGCGATGGTGCCCGAGGCGCATGTCGGTTTCGTGGGCCTCGCCCGCGACGAGGAGACCGCACAACCCGTGCCGTACCTGGAGTCGTTGCCGGAGGACCTGTCGGGGCGGCCGGTGTTCGTTCTCGACCCCATGCTCGCCACCGGCGGCTCCATGCTCCACACCATCGAGTTGCTGGTCGCCCGCAATGCCACCGACATCACCGCCGTGTGTGTCGTCGCCGCGCCTGAAGGGGTTGCAGCGCTCGAGAATTCGGGACACCCGTGCCGGCTCGTCGTGGCTGCCGTGGACGACGGGCTCAATGAGGTCAACTACATCGTGCCCGGTCTCGGTGACGCGGGCGACCGGCAGTTCGGTCCGAGGTATTCATGAGGATGCCTCGCGCGGCACGTCGCTGAGACAAGCCACACGTCGTCATTCAAGGGCCTCATGACCCGCCCTTATGTTCTTTTCGCCGAACGCTGCCGTCTGGTACTGGCAGGATGCTTCGTCGATCACCGATCATGGATGGCCGCTGCGGTGGGCCGCCGGACGGTTTGAATGCTCGAGCGACGGCCGAGAACGGGCCGACGGCTACCGCGTTCACGGCGAAGCCGGCATGACAGATCACTCCAGCCGCCCCACCTGTCACACAACGAACCCCGGTGCGACGTGAACGTCGAATCATCAAGCTACGCCTATCTCCCCGCCGGGACGTAGCTCCTATTGCCACGCATCTACTGCTGCGAGATCGACCGTCGAGGCGGTGCTGCGCCGATATGGGATGCCACTGTTGCGACACCTCGCCCAGGCCACCGCGCTGCCGGTACGCCGAACCCCGCCGCGCCGCTTAGATCACGGCGCTCCCGGAGGCCTCCATATCGTCGGCGACCACACTCGGTTGCGTACTCCGAGATCCTCACCGACGAACGCACAGAGACCGATACGCAATTCTGGGGCCGGGCACGCCCTTCTTCCACGCGCACGGCATCACGGACAAGAGTTTGTTGACCGACTACGGCGGCAGTTGCCGCCCAGGGCTTTCCGCGCGTGCCCTCGGCCCCGAGATCGCGCACCAGAGACCCGCAGTCCGCGGCAAGAACACCGTTGGAAGAACGAATTCCGAAACGGGTGTGACTGAAGTTCACCACTGTCATCGATCCACGCACTGCAATGCACAGTCGACGAAAAACGCTGCACAGTCGATGGTTTCGTAATTTCTGGGCTTGTGGAGTTTTCTCGTAATCGAATGGGTGTTCCTGTACCTTGGAGTCATGTCAGAGCTAGCCACTCTCCTCGATCAACTCATCGGAACCACCCCACCCGCCGACGACCCAAGGGGCAGAGCAACATTCGACGCCCTCGACACATGGCGCCTGATCCGCAACCTTGCTGATCATCAGATCGTCACCCACGCAGCGCAACTCGACGAACTCGGCGTCGCGCAAAAAGCCGGCAGTACCACCAAGAAGTTGCTGATCGAAAGCGGCCACGCACCTGCCGCTGCTCTTCGCACCGTGCGAAGTGTCAACGCCCTACCGACGCTGCCCGTGGTGGCGCGTCACGCGGCCGACGGGAGACTGGCTGGCGAGATCGTCGACGCCATCGTCCGAGGCATGCACCAGATCGACAAGCGTTGCGGTGAGGCGCTTTCCGACGACGATCGCTCCCGGTATGAGAGCGAGCTCGTCGCCCAGGCGCTGTCGGGCGCGACACCGACTGAAGTACTCAAGCACGCTCGAGCCATCGGCAACACACTCTGCGACGACTCTGACACCGGTGTACCGGCGGCCGACGACCCATCGCTGAACTCGGTCAACGCACACACCACCGACGACGGCCGCGTCGAGGTCCGTGCCGATCTCACCCAGTTGGTCGGCGAGAAGTTCCTGGCCATGATCGACGAACGGTCCTGTCCACGGCCCGAACCCGACGGCGCCGAGGATCGACGCACCGCCGAGCAACGCCGAGCCGACGCTTTCGAGTTGATCCTCGACCAAGCCGCACTAGGCGCAACCCTCGACACCGTCGGTTCGCCCCGCACGCAACTCATGCTGACCATCCCCGCCACCGGGGACCCGGCGTCGCTGCCGTGGACCGGGCCGGTCAGCCAAGCGACGGCGAAACAGGTGTCGTGCGACGGCTCGCTGACGGAGATCATTCTCAACGGTGAGGGCGTACCGCTGCAGATGGGTCACACTCATCGGTTGTATCCGGCACACCTCCGCAAGGCGATCATCGTGCGTGACGCCTGCTGCATCAAATGCGGTGCACCACCGTCACATACCCAGGTTCACCACGTCACCCATTGGGCCGACGGCGGACCCACCGACCTCGACAACGGCTGCCTGCTCTGCCAACGCTGCCACACCCAGGTCCACCACCACGGCTGGGACATCGTGATGGGTTTCGACCGTCATCCCTGGCTCGTCCCACCCGCCAGTATCGACCCGCAACGCCGACCGCTACCCGCCTACAACCGGCGCACTATGCGCCTCGACGAGGCCGCCTGACCGGCCGTCCGACAACCACTTTCACGTAGCACTTTCCGCACCCGGGCCATACCCGGGACCGCATCCGTTCCTTGACAACTCCACAGTGACACCCCAGAGGCAACCGCCCCCGTACGGGACCGGATCGTCTCAACGCGGTGGATGGGAACTGTTGAGCGCCGAGCGAGCGTCCGGCTCTGTGTCAGCGCCTCCCACCGGTGGTCTCGATACCGGTGTCGTCTGTGTCGCAAGCGAATTGGCGAAGAACCGAGCGGCAGGGTGCTGACGTCGGGCGCAACGGTCATCCCGTCACGCACGCTTCGAATTACGGTGACCGGGTACGCCGAACCGCGGTCAGCGAGTTTCGGCGGGTCTCAGCCGGGCAGCGACCAGTACGCGAGCATCGGCTCCTCGGTGAGCACGGCGCCGCCGTCGACGATGGTGAGACTCGTCGGCGAGACGAGATAACGGACCGAGCCGTTGCGCGCCTCGAAGGTGTCACCGATGCGGGTCGGGAACTGGAGCTCGATCCCGCCCTCGGGTGCGGCGCCCTTGTAGTACAAGCGGCCCGTCTGGGTACCGACCTGACAGATCACCACGCGCGACCGGGCGGTCTGTCCCACGGCCACGGCGGGGTCGTCGGCGGCGTTGCAGCGGGGACCGCTGGTGAATCCCTGCCAGTCCGCGCCGGCGACGGTGGGGGTCGGCCCGACCGGGGGCGGCGTCGTGGTGGTGGTCGCGGTGGTGGGGGTCGTCGTCGTCTCCGCGGGGCGGGTGACGGTACTCGTGAAGGTCGACGCCGACGGTTGTCCGCCGTCCGAGCTGTCGCGGTCCGCGGACTCGTCGTCCGCGGGGATCAGGAGCAGCGCCGCGAGGACGCCCACCACCACCAGCAGCACGCCCGCGCCGATCGCCACCAGCACCGCCGGCGACGACCACGGGGACCGCGGCGGGCCGGGTGGCACCGGGCCCTGCGGGTAACCGCCCGACGGATAGCCACCCTGGGGATAGCCACCTGGACCGCTCGGTGGATAGGTCATCTCGCTCCTTCGGTTCGGCCGGCCGCGGTTCCGTTCGGTCCTACAGTTCGCCGATGATCCGGGCCAACAGCTCGCCCATCCGGGTTGCCGACGCGCGGCCGACCTCCAGGACCTCTGCGTGGCTCAGGTGTTCGCCGGTCATGCCGGCCGCGAGGTTGGTGACCAGGGAGATGCCGAGCACGTCGAGTCCGGCGGCGCGCGCCGCGATGGTCTCGTGCACGGTCGACATCCCGACCAGGTCCGCACCCATCGTCCGCAACATCCGGATCTCGGCGGGGGTCTCGTAGTGCGGGCCGGGGAGCCCGGCGTAGACCCCCTCGGCGAGGCCCGGGTCGATACCGCGCGCGATCTGTCGCAGCCGCGGTGAATAGGCATCGACCAGGTCGACGAACTGGGCGCCGACCAACGGGGAGCGGGCCGTGAGATTCAGATGATCCGAGATGAGCACGGGTTGCCCGACCGACATGTCCTCGCGCAGACCGCCCGCCGCGTTGGTGAGCACGACGGTGTGGACACCGGCCGCGGCTGCGGTGCGGACCGGGTGGACCACGCGAGCGAGGTCATGGCCCTCGTAGGCGTGAATACGCCCCAGCATCAACAGGACTGGTCGATCACCGATCCGGACGGAGTGGACCACGCCGCCGTGGCCGGCGGCCTTGGGCGGGACGAATCCCGGGATCGACGCCATCGGCAACGAGCGGATGGGCCGCCCGAAGGCGTCGGCGGCGGGTGACCATCCCGAGCCGAGGATGACGGCCACATCGTGTGTAGCGGCGTCGGTCTCGGCAGCGATCGTGGCCGCGGCGACGATGGCCGCGGCGTCGGGGTCGGCGGTGGGCTCCATGCGCCAACCCTAAACCGTTCCCAGGCCCACACGGCCGCGCGTCGCAGCGCGCCGACCGATCGGGTCGGTGGCGAGGAGACCGGGAGCGATAAGGTCGGGACATGCCATTTCTGAACGGTGACGGGGAGGTCGTCGAGCTCCATCTCGGAGCGCGCGGTGAGGAGATCAGCGAGTCCAATCCGGAGAACCGCTTCCGGGTCGACTGGTTGGACGAGGTCGATGCACTGCTGGACCAGGTGGTCGCCGACCCGACACGACCGCTGGTGATCACGGCCACCGGGAAGTTCTTCTCCAACGGCCTGGACACCGACCACATCTTCGCCGCTCCCGACCAGCTGCCCGGTTACCTCGACCGCGTGCACGCCCTGTACGCGAAGGTGCTCACCCTGCCCGTTCCGACGGTCAGCGCCGTCAACGGACACGCCTTCGGCGCCGGAGCGATGCTCGCGTTGTGCACCGACCACGTCCTGATGCGCACCGAACGCGGTTTCTGGTCGCTGCCCGAGGCCGCTCTCACCATGCCGTTCACCCGTGGGATGGCGACGTTGCTGCGCACCCGACTGACCGATCGCACCGCCACCGAGGCGATGTACACCAGCCGGCGGTACGGCGCCGACGACGCGGTGCGTGCGGGAATCGTCGACGAGGCCGTGGACGCCGAGCTCCTCGTGAAGCGGGCCACCGAGATCGCGGCCGCCCGTTCCGCGACCGCCGGACCCAACCTGGCGCTGATCAAGCGCGGACTCCGTGGCCCCCTGCTCGACGACCTCGCACGTCAGACCCCGCCCGGAGTCTTCTGATGTCGGCCGCGGGAGCGGATTTCGCCGCGGCGGACGATCCCATCGACGCCTGGCTCGCCGAGCACGGCGGCGATCTCATCGCGTGGCGCCGGCAGATCCATGCGCATCCGGAACTGTCCCGGCAGGAGGTCCGCACCACCGAGCTGGTGATGAGCGAGCTCACCGCCGCCGGACTCACCCCGCGCCGGCTGCCGCTGGGCACCGGAGTGGTGTGCGACCTCGGTCCTGCCGGTGAGCCCCGCATCGCGCTGCGCGCGGACATGGATGCCCTGCCGGTGACCGAACACACCGGCCTGCCGTTCACCTCGGCGGTGGAGGGCGCGTCGCACTCGTGCGGTCACGACGCGCACACGGCCATCCTGATCGGCGTCGCGAAGCTCCTCGCCGCTGCCGAACCACTTCCGGTCGGCGTGCGTCTGATCTTCCAGGCCGCCGAGGAGGTCATGCCCGGCGGAGCCCTCGACGCCATCGAGGCGGGCGTCACCACCGGTCTCGGCCGCATCTTCGCCCTGCACTGCGACCCGCGCCTGCCGGTCGGCACGGTCGGCCTGCGGTCGGGCCCGTTGACGTCCGCGGCCGACCACATCGATCTGCAGCTGCACTCGGCCGGCGGGCACACGTCGCGGCCGCACCTCACCGGGGATCTCATCTACGCGATGGGCACGGTGATCACCGGCCTGCCCGGGGTGCTGTCGCGACGGATCGACCCGCGTTCGGGCACGGTGATGGTGTGGGGCGCGGCGAACGCCGGCAGCGCCGCCAACGCCATCCCGCAGGAAGGTCGCATGCGCGGCACGGTCCGCACCGGCGATCACGCCACCTGGGCCCAGCTCGAACCGCTGGTCCGCAGCGTCGTCGGCGAGCTGCTGGCACCGCTCGGCGTCCGGTACGACCTCTCGTACTTCCGCGGGGTGCCGCCGGTCGTCAACGACGAGGTCGCGGTCGGGATGTTCGAACGGTCCGTCGCCGCGATCGGGTCCAAGGCGATCGCGGACACCCCGCAGTCACCCGGCGGCGAGGACTTCTCCTGGTATCTCGAACACGTCCCGGGAGCGATGGCCCGCCTCGGCGTGTGGGACGGATTCGGACCGCAGGTCGATCTGCACGCGCCCAACTTCGATCTCGACGAACGTGCCCTCGCAATCGGTGTGCGCGCGCTCGCCGGGATCGTGCTGAACGCGACCAGCGCCGCCGGCTAGGACACCTCGGTCTATTCCGCGGGCCCCGGCCCGGGTCCGACATTGCGCGACTCGCGCAACCGGAGGTCCTGCACATACTCCGCGGGTGCGCCGGCGATCTCCGCGGCCTCGGCCATGACGCCGAGGTAGCGCGCCGAGGGCAACCCGCCCTCGAAGGCGTCGAGGACGTACAACCAGGCCAGTACCGGGCCGTCGTCGGTGTCGACGCGGGCGCGGATCTTGCGGTGGATGCCGAGCTCGGAGCCCTCCCACCGGTCGAGCAGATCCTCGTCCTCGGTGGTGACGTCGTAGAGAACCACGAACACCCGGGCGTCGGGGTCGTCGCGGTCCTCGGTGACCGTGGCCAGGGACCCCTCCCACCCGATGTCGCCGCCGCCGAACGTCAGACGCCAGCCGCGGAGCCATCCGGTGCCCGACATCGGGGAGTGCGGCGCGCGCTCGGCCATCTGCTCGGGATGCATGTTGGATCCATAGGCGGCGTAGATGGGCACGGATGGAGCCTAGATGGTCTCCGCCGAGTCCGGAAGGCGACACCGTGGCCCGGCCCCGGTGTGCGACCACGTTCACAACGACGGACCCGCCCGACTAGTTTGGTAGGCGGCGCGAACGGGGTCGACCGTCTCGCGCGACCCGAGGAGCGTGTCACCCCGCGTTCCCGTCGAGCCACGACACACAGCCGGGCGCAGCTTCCCCACGAAGGACGCGGCGAGCCGGCGTGGAGAACAGGAGTCACAGTGACCAGGATCGTCATCATCGGCGGCGGACCCGCGGGTTACGAGGCGGCGCTCGCGGCGGCCGCCTACGGGGCCGACATCACGGTGATCGATTCGGACGGGATCGGCGGTGCCTGCGTGTTGTGGGACTGCGTCCCGTCCAAGACGTTCATCGCGTCCACCGGCATCCGCACCGAGGTCCGTCGCGCCGTCGATCTGGGCATCAACATCAAGACCGACGACACCTCCGTCACATTGCCGCAGATCCACCAGCGGGTCCGCGACCTCGCGTTCGCCCAGTCCGCGGACATCCGCTCACGACTCATCAGCGAAGGCGTGACACTCGTCTCCGGTACCGCGGTTCTCGACGAGCGGCAGGTCGGCGTCTCGACGCACACCGTCGTCGCGACCCTCGCCGACGGAACCACCGAACGTTACGACGGCGATGTGGTCCTGCTGGCGACCGGCGCCTCGCCCCGCGTGCTGCCCGACGCCCAACCCGACGGCGAGCGCATCCTCACCTGGCGTCAGCTCTACGACCTCGAGGAGCTGCCCGAACACCTCGTCGTCATCGGTTCCGGCGTCACCGGCGCCGAGTTCGTCCACGCCTACACCGAACTGGGCGTCAAGGTGACGCTCGTGTCGAGCCGCGACCGGGTCCTCCCGCACGAGGACGAGGACGCCGCGCTGGTGCTCGAGGACGCACTCGCCGAACGCGGCGTCGAACTGGTCAAGCACGCCCGCGCCGACAAGGTCGAGCGGCACGGCGATTCGGTCACCGCGCATCTGGCCGACGGCTCGACCGTGACCGGCAGCCACGTGCTGATGACCGTCGGTTCGGTCCCCAACACCACCGATCTCGGACTCGATCGTGCCGGGGTCGCGGTCGGCAAGGGCGGTTACATCGAGGTCGACCGGGTGTCCCGCACGTCGGTCGCGGGGATCTATGCGGCCGGCGACTGCACCGGGCTGTTCCCGCTGGCATCGGTGGCCGCCATGCAGGGCCGCATCGCGATGTACCACGCACTCGGCGAGGGCGTGAGCCCGATCAAGCTGAAAACCGTTGCGTCCGCCATCTTCACGCGTCCGGAGATCGCCACGGTGGGGGTGTCGCAGAACGCCATCGACACCGGTGAGTACCCGGCGCGCACCGTGATGCTGCCGTTGGCCACCAACCCGCGCGCCAAGATGAGCGGTCTGCGCCGGGGCTTCGTGAAGATCTTCTGCCGGCCGGCCACCGGTGTGGTCATCGGCGGCGTCGTGGTCGCACCGAACGCCTCCGAACTGATCCTGCCCATCGCCCTCGCGGTGCAGAACAAGCTCACCGTCGGCGACCTGGCCCAGACGTTCTCGGTGTACCCGTCGCTGACCGGGTCCATCACCGAGGCGGCGCGGCAGCTGGTTCGGCACGACGACCTGGACTGAGCGCCGCCCGCCCACTGTGCACAGCCGGTGCCGGTGTGCGCCGCCGGGTGCGTCGTCACGGTAGGGTCGGACGAATTCGTTCGTCCCGGCCGGCGACCAGGGGGGTGTCGTGAGCTCGCCGCAGCAGTCCTACAACACCTACGGCAGTCGCAACGACCGCGCGTTCGCTCGCGGTCGCACGCAGTGGGCGGGCATGAGCATCGACGAGATCCTCGACGTCCTGAGCACGATGGAACCCGGTCGTGCCGGCGGTGACGTCAACACGATCCTGCAGGCGATCGAGTCCGTCCGCCGCGCGGCCGAACGGATGCACGCGATGTTCGGCGACGGCATGCTCGGTCAGGCTTCCGACGCAGCGCTGGAGGCGGGCCGGTCGCTGTCGGCCGATCTGGCGACGACCTCGGAGACCGC
Source organism: Gordonia sp. NPDC127522 (assembly GCF_042672305.1). Taxonomy (NCBI): domain Bacteria; kingdom Bacillati; phylum Actinomycetota; class Actinomycetes; order Mycobacteriales; family Gordoniaceae; genus Gordonia; species Gordonia sp. NPDC127522. The sequence goes on along the minus strand of NZ_JBHXVK010000005.1, from coordinate 122,646 downwards.
CGGCCAGATCGGGGATGCGCTGGCCGGCGCGACGGGCATCCTCGGATCGGCTCGCGGTCAGGAGGGGCGGTTGCGTGAGCTGCAGCAGCACATCCGTGACAATCCCGAGGACGCGCCGGCTGTCCGGCATGAGGTCGACCGGGCGATGACGGGCGCCTACTCCTCGCCGATGATCGGGCTGCAGCGCTCCCTGCCGAACGACCCGACCGGGGCGAACGGGGTGACCGCAGGACTCGGCTTCGGGCCGACCGCCGGCGCCGCGGGCTCCGGGCCGGACGCTCCCCGCGGTCAGGCCGCCAACACCGTCGACGCCGGCGACTTCGGGCGTGCCACTCCGACTGCCGGGCCGGTGCCGGTCGCTGCGGGCGGTCCACCACCCGGTGGCGGCGGACCCGGTGCGTCGTCGACGCCGCCAGGGCCGGCGGGTCCGGGCGGCGGACCATCCGGTCGTGGCAACACAGACGGCCCCGACGGGTTGGTGCGTGGTGGTCGGGCGACGCCCGAGTCGACGACCCGCGGCGCCGCGGCTCCCGAAACGCACCGGTCGGGAGGCGCCGACGGGATCGGCGAGAACAGCGGATCCGGTTCCGGTGGCGGTGCGCCGGCGAGTGGAGGCGCCGGGGTCCCGGTCGCGATGCCCGCTCCCGGCTTGCTCCCACCCGCGTCGGCGCCGACGCCGACCCCGGTCGCCGGCGGCTCACCGACGCCGGCGACCCCCGCCACCGCCGGGCCGGTTGCCCAGCGCCCGACGGGGATGCCGCTCGCCGGGGCCCCGGGCGGCGGACGGCGGCCCGGCGCCGACGACGACAGCCACCGGGCAGCGCCGTACCTGCACACTCGGGAACACGGCGCGCAGCTCGTCGGCGACATGCCGCTCGTCGGTCCGCCCGTCATCGGCGACTGGATCCGGCAGGCATCCCCGGCGGTCGACGACGCCGCGCCGGCCGGGCCGGATCAGGCCTTGTCCCTGCGGCCCGCGGCACCCGGCGACGCCGTCTCCCGGACCCCCGTCGACGGTGCGGCGCAGGAGGTCTCGGACGACACCGATGCACCGTCGGGCGGTTCGGCCACGTCGAGACCGGAGACCGTGTGAACGCCGGGCTGAAGCGTGTCGACCGGTTACCGGGCGGCGTCGCCCGCCTCGTCGACTCGGTGCCCGACGAGGACCTCACGGCGTGTCTGCACCTGATCGTCGCGACCGTCCTGGACGTCACGGCGGTCTCGACGCCCGAGATCCGGGAGGCGATCAGCCAGTGGCGGCGGCAGGGCGGTGCGTCGACGGCCGGCATCGCACGTCTGCGGCTCGTCGCGGCACAGCACGACTTCGACGCCTTCGCGCATCAGCGTCGTGGCGACGTGGACGCCCAGCGCGACAGCTTCCGCCGCGCCCGCGCCGTCGACTGCCTGGTGGCCGCGATGTCGACGCCCGCCGCTGGTGAGTCGCTGCGCGATGCGCTCCGCGAATCGGCCTACGAGGCCGCCGCGGCGCTCGGCGGCACCGCCGGTGTGGTCGCCATCCTCGCCGACCACGTGATGTGAGGCAGCGGCGCCGTCGCGCCGGTCAGGTCAGGCCGAAGCTGTGCTCGACGGCTCGGTTCCATCCCGCGTAGAGGCGGTCGCGGTCGTCGGCGGCCATCCCGGGCTCCCACCGGCGGTCTTCGGCCCAGTTGGCGCGGATGTCGTCCTCGCTCTCCCAGAAACCGACGGCCAGGCCGGCCGCATAGGCCGCGCCCAGAGCGGTCGTCTCGTTCACGACCGGCCGCACGACGGGTACGTCGAGGATGTCGGCCTGGAACTGCATGAGCAGTTCGTTCACGACCATCCCGCCGTCGACCTTGAGCGTCGACAGTTCGACCCCGGAGTCGGCCTGCATCGCCTCGATGACCTCCCGCGTCTGAAAGGCGCTGGCCTCCAGTGCGGCTCGGGCGATGTGGCACCTGTCGGCGAACCGGGTGAGACCCACGATGACGCCGCGGGCATCGGGGCGCCAGCGCGGCGCGAAGAGTCCGGAGAACGCCGGCACGAAGTAGACACCGCCGTTGTCGTCGGCCCCGGCCGCCAGTTTCTCGACGTCAGATGCCTGCGGGATCAGGCCGAGATTGTCACGCAGCCACTGGATGAGCGAACCGGTCACCGCGATCGAACCCTCGAGCGCATAGCGGGCCGGCTCGTCGCCGATGCGGTAGCAGACTGTGGTGAGCAGTCCGTGCTCACTGAAGACCGGCTCGGTACCGGTGTTGAGAAGCAGGAAGTTCCCGGTGCCGTAGGTGTTCTTGGCCTCGCCGGGGTCCAGGCAGGCCTGGCCGAACGTCGCTGCTTGCTGGTCCCCGAGGATGCCCGCCAGCGGCACGCCCGGTAGCGGGCCGTTGCCGCGAAGGGCGCCGAAATCGCCCGAGGAGCTGCGGATCTCGGGCAGCATGGCCATCGGGATGCCCATCTCGGCGCAGATGTCGGGATCCCACTGCTGAGTCCGGAGGTCCATGAGCATCGTCCGCGAGGCGTTCGTGACGTCGGTGACGTGCTGACCGCCGTCGACGCCGCCGGTCATGTTCCATGCCATCCAGGAATCCATGGTGCCGAAGCACAATTCACCGTTCTCGGCGCGTTCGCGGAGGCCGTCCACCGAGTCGAGGAGCCAGCGGGCCTTCGGGCCGGCGAAATAGGTGGACAGCGGCAACCCGGTGCGGTCGCGGTAGCGGTCCATGCCCACGTCGCCGGCGAGCTCGGTGCACAGGTCGCCGGTGCGCGTGTCCTGCCAGACGATGGCGTTGTGCACCGGCTTGCCGGTCACGCGATCCCAGATCACGGTCGTCTCGCGCTGGTTGGTGAGTCCGCACGCGACGATGTCCTTGGCGGTCAGCTCGGCCGAGGCGAGGGCCGCGGCGCCGACGCGGCGCGTGTTGCGCCAGATCTCGGCGGCGTCGTGTTCCACCCAGCCCGCGCGCGGAAAGATCTGTTCGTGTTCGAGCTGTTCGACGCCGACGACGCGGCCCTCGTGATCGAAGATCATCGCCCGGGTCGAGGTGGTGCCCTGGTCGATCGCCGCCACGTATTTGCCTGACCTACCCACGCCGGACAGTGTCGCACGCTGTCCGACCCACCGAGATCAATTAGGCTCGGCAACCATGAACACCGAGTTCAACCCGGACCGGCCCGCCGACATGGGGCCCCTCTACCGCGCCGAGGCGTGGCGGAGGTTCGGGGAGGAACAGTTCGACGTGGTGGTCATCGGTGGCGGCGTGGTGGGTGTCGGTGCCGCACTCGACGCCGCGACACGCGGTCTGCGCGTGGCGCTCGTCGAGGCACGCGACATCGCCTCGGGCACATCGAGCCGGTCGTCGAAGATGTTCCACGGCGGCCTCCGCTATCTCGAGCAGCTCGAATTCGGCCTCGTGCGCGAGGCTCTGCGCGAACGCGAGTTGTCGCTCCGGTTCCTCGCGCCACATCTGGTCAAGCCGTTGCCGTTCTTGTATCCACTCACGCAACGGGTGTGGGAGCGGCCGTATGTCGGAGCCGGCATCTTCCTCTACGACCGGATGGGCGGCGCCAAGTCCGTTCCCGGACAGCGTCATGTCACCCGATCGGGTGCCCTGCGCGTGGCGCCGGCACTCAAGCGCAGCTCGCTCATCGGCGGGATCCGGTACTACGACACCGTCGTCGACGACGCGCGGCACAGTCTCACGGTCGCCCGCACAGCGGCCAATTACGGTGCGGTCATCCGGACCTCGACCCAGGTCACCGGATTCCTGCGCGAATCCGACCGGGTGCTCGGAGTCCGGGTGCGCGACACCGAGAACGGCGACGTGACCGAGATCCGTGCCCATTGCGTGATCAACGCCGCGGGGGTGTGGACCGACGAGGTGCAGGCACTGTCCAAGCAGCGCGGGCACTTCAAGGTCCGGGCCTCCAAGGGCGTGCACATCGTGGTGCCGCGCGACCGCATCGTCAGCGAGACGGCGATCATCCTGCGCACCGCCAACTCGGTGCTGTTCGTCATCCCGTGGGAGACGCACTGGATCATCGGCACCACCGACACCGACTGGAACCTCGACCTCGCGCATCCGGCCGCCACCCGCGCCGACATCGACTACATCCTCGAACGCGTCAACGAGGTCCTGGTCACCAAGCTCAACCACGACGACATCGAAGGCGTCTACGCCGGCCTCCGGCCGCTGTTGGCCGGGGAGGACGACGAGACCTCGAAGCTGTCCCGGGAACACGCGGTCGCGACCGTCGCGCCCGGGCTCGTGTCGATCGCCGGCGGCAAGTACACCACCTACCGGGTGATGGCCGCCGACGCCGTCGACGCGTGCGACGACTTCATCCCCACCCGGGTGGCGCCGTCGATCACCGAACGCGTCCCGCTGCTCGGGGCGGACGGTTACTTCGCGCTCATCAACCAGTGCGAGCACCTCGGACGCCGATTCGGGTTGCACCCGTACCGGATTCGCCGGTTGCTGAACCGCTACGGCTCGCTGATCGACGACGTGCTGTACTACGCCGACGGCGACAAGAGCCTGCTGCAACCGCTGGCCGCGGCGCCGCAGTATCTGCGCGTGGAGGTGGTGTACGCCGCGGTCGACGAGGCGGCGCTGCACCTGGAGGACGTCCTCGCCCGGCGGACCCGCATCGCCATCGAATACTCCCATCGTGGCGTCGACTGCGCCGACGAGGTCGCCGACCTGCTGGCGCCCCTGCTCGGCTGGACCACCGAGCAACGCGACTTCGAGGTGGCGACCTACGTCGCGCGCGTGGAGGCCGAGGTGGCCTCGCAGCAGCAACCCGACGACGACTCCGCCGACGCCCTGCGCGCCGCGGCCCCCGAGGCCCGGGCCGAGATCCTGGAGCCGGTGCCCGTTCCGAAATGACGGTGGCTCCGGTCGAGTCGGGACGTTGGCCTCTGTCTCTGCCCCCTGATGCCCCGGCACGATCGGGGTGGGGGAAGAAGGAGACGAGATCATGGTCGACGAATCGGTTCGGGTGCTCACCCCCGACCAGGCCTGGGATCTGTTGGGAGTAGCCGAGCTCGGTCGGATCGCACTGAGCGTCGACGGCCAGCCCGACATCTTTCCGGTGAACTTCCATGCGACCGACGGCCGCATCATGCTGCGGTCCGGCGAGGGCACGAAACTGTCGGAGCTGGCGGTGAATTCGCGAGTGGCGTTCGAGGCCGACGGACACACCGACGCCGACGGGTGGAGTGTGGTCGCCAAGGGGACGGCACGCATACTGGTGTCGCTCCGGGAGATCGAGGCGGCCGACCAGCTGCCGCTGCGCCCGTGGATCGCGACGATGAAATACAACTACGTGGAGATCACGGTCGACTCGATCACCGCCCGCCGCTTCGAGTTCGGGCCCGAGCCCGAGCGCTACCCCGTGTGAGGGGCCTCGGCCGGATCACACCTGGCACCGGGGACACCAGTAGACGGATCGTTCGCCGCCGGGGGATTCGAGTTCGCCCCGCCTCACCGGGGTGGCGCACCGCCGGCACAGCCGCCCGTGGCGTCCGTACACCCACATCCGCGCGTTCGGCGACGTGTTACCCGTGGTGGTGCGGGCCGACCGCATCCGGTTCGCCCACAGCAGGCGTCGGCTGAGGTCCACGACCGGCCCTAGGTCGACCTCGCCGACCGGCCGGGTCGGCAGGACCCGCCGCAGGAAACAGATCTCGCTGCGGAAGACGTTGCCGATTCCCGCGATCAGCCGCTGGTCGAGCAATGCCGCACCGATCGTCGCGTCCGGGTCGGATCCGAGGCGTCGGATCGCCTCCTCGCGATCGAAGTCGTCGGCGAGCAGGTCGGGGCCGAGGTAGGCGAGCGCGGCGTCGGGGTCGGCGAGCAGTTCCAGTACGCCGAGGTCGAAACCGACCGCCTCATGGTCGGCGGTGCGCAAGACGACGCGGGCCTGGTAGGCCGGGCGGCGCCACCGTTGCCCCCGCGGGTGCACGTGCCAGGCGCCCTCCATCTTCAGATGCGAGTGGATGCTCAGGGTGTCGCCGACACCCGGACCGCTCTCAGCGACGTCGATCAGCAGGTGCTTGCCCACCGATCGCACCGCGAGGATCTCGCGTCCGGAGAGGTCCGCGGTGGCCAGCGACGGGATGCGGAAGTCCGACGACTCGAGCACCCGTCCCGCGAGCCCCGCCCGCAGTCGTGCGGCGGCCGCGTAGACGGTGTCGCCCTCAGGCATGGTCCACCTCAGGCATGATCACCGAAACGCAGCCGGATGCCGCGCGGGGTCGTCGAGAATCCCGCTTCGACGAGCACCTTGCCGAAGTCGGTGGCGCGCACGGGTTCCGAGTCGATGTGGTCGATCGTCAGACGCGCGATCCGGCCCCGCCGGACCAGTGCGACCAGCGCGCCCGCGGCCGACTCCAGCCGCGGGATCGAGTCGCTGAACGTCAGCAGCGTCTTGCCGCCCCGTTCGACGAAACACACCACGTCACCGTCGACGATGACCACGAGCGCCCCCGGTTTGCGGCCCGGGCGGTGACCGGCCTCGGTGTCGCGAGACGCCGGCCACTCGAGCGCCGCCCCGTAGGGATTGGCCGGGTCCGTCGCGGCCAGCACGGTTGCCTCGCGGGGCGCTTTGCGATCGGGCAGCGCATGCCGGCGCAATTCGTCGACCGTGGCCGGCGAGGCGAACTGCGCCCCGCCGAGGCCGTCGACGTAGTAACCGCGACGAACATGACCGTTGTCCTCGAAGACGGTGAGCGCCTTGTAGACCCGCGCGAAGCCGCCGGTCACCTCCTCCGAGACGACGCTGCCGCGCGTGATCACGCCGTATCGGGTGAGCAACTGATCGCAGAGGCCCTGCGTGGCGATGGTCGGCTCGGTGGACGGGTGGTCGAGGGCGAACCAGCGGCCACTCGCCGTCGGCGACACCGGGGGAGCGACGGAGTGTTCGGTGAGGTACCGGGCCGACAGGCGGCCGGCGCGAAGCCGGGGTGCGCGTCCGCGTGCCCGATGCGCGGGCGCCGACCGCGGCGCGGACGGGCTGCGCCGCGGTTGCAGCAGGGCCCGGACGGGCGCGAAGCTGTCGTTGCTGACCCGGCCCGCCCACACGAGGTCCCACAGGGCGGTCTCGATGTCGGCGGCCGGCGTGGTGGTGCCGGTGCTGATGTCGGCGGCGATCTGTGGAAACCGCAGGGCACCACCGGGTTCGAGTGCGGCGGTGACCCCGTCGTGGACCGGGGTGGTGTCGATCTCGTCGGCGTCGGGCAGCGTCAGGACGGCGACGTCCGCGGGATGCAGCGCCACCCAGCCGTCGGAGTTCCCGATGCGGCCGTGTCCGGACCAGATGACCTCACCGGCGCTGAGCAGTTCGTCGAGCATCGGCGCTGCGTAATCGGACACCCGGGCCGGCAGTACGAGAGACTCCCACGCGGACGCCGGCAACGGGAACCCGGCCAGCTGGTCGATGACCGTCGCCACTCCGTCGACACCCCGGAGCTGGGTGCCCGACGACGCGTGCTGCCAGTCGAGGAGGAACCGGGTGAGGACGTCGGTACCGACGGGAGCCACCTCGGCGCGGCTCGCCGCCAGGGAACCGCGTCGGATCTGACCCAGCACGTCGGCGTGACACCATTGCCCGTCCCGGGGGCCGGTACCGGCATCGGGCAGGAAGTCACCCTCGACGACGCGTCGCTCCGATGCGAGACGGTTGAGGGTGTCGCGCACGACCCCGGTCGCGATACCCAGAGCAGCGGAGGCCTCGGGCACGGTGAACGGGCCATGGGTGCGGGCGTACCGGCCGATGAGGTCTCCGACGGGGTCGGGCACCTCCTCGAGATAGGCCGCCGGGATGCCGAGAGGTGCGGGCACCCCGAGAGCGTCACGGAGGCGGGCGGTGTCGTCGATGGCCGCCCACAGCGCACGTGCGTTGTGGTTGACCGAGATGATCTGCCCGACCCGGTGCAGCTCGGTGAGCAGGTCGGCGGCCGGTTCGTCGCCGCGATACCGGGCCGCGACCTCCTCGGTGGTGAGCGGGCCCAGCCATCGCAGGAGGTCGACGATGTCCTCGGCGTCGCGCGCCTGACGCTCGGGGGACAGGCGTTGGAGTCGGGCGATCACGTCGGCGATGACCGCCGGATCGAGGAGCTCGCGCAGGTCGACGCGCCCGAGCAACTGGGCCAGCAGGCTGGTGTCGAGGGAGAGGGCGGCCGCGCGGCGCTCGGCGAGCGGCGCGTCGTCGGCGTACATGAACGCACCCACGTACCCGAACAGCAGCGACGCGGCGAAGGGAGACGGGCTCTGGGTCTCGGTCTCCACCACCCGGATCCGGCGCGTGCGGATGCGGTTCAGCAGATCGAGCAGGGCGGGGAGGTCGTAGACGTCCTGCAGGCATTCGCGGACGGCTTCGAGCACAATCGGGAAGTCGGGGAATTTGGATGCGACGGAGAGCAGTTGGGCGCTGCGCTGGCGCTGTTGCCACAGCGGGGCGCGCCGGCCCGGATCCCGGCGCGGCAACAGCAGGGCGCGGGCGGCGCATTCGCGGAAACGGGACGCGAACATCGACGAGTCGGCCAGACCGTCGGTCACGAGTTGCTCGACCTCGTCGGGGTCGAGGAGGAACACATCGGCTCCGGGAGGGGCGTCGTCGGTGTCGGGCATCCGCAGGATGATGCCGTCGTCGGAGGCGGTGGTGGCGCCCTCGATGCCGAGGGTCTCCAGCAGGCGCTGCGAGATGGCACTGGCCCAGGGGGCGTGTACACGTAAGCCGTAGGGGGAGTGCAGGATCACCCGCCAGTCGCCGAGTTCGTCGCGGAACCTCTCGACGACCAGCGTGCGGTCGGTGGGCAGGTGTCCGGTCGCCTCGCGCTGCTCGGCGATGAGTGTCGCGAGGTTGCTGCGGGCGTTGTCGGTGAGCCCGAGCCGGTCTGCCTGGTCGTCGAGCTTCCCGGGATCGGCGATCGACTGGGTGAAGGCGCCGATCGCGGCGCCCAGTTCGGCGGGGCGTCCGATCGCGTCACCGATCCAGAACGGCAACCGGCCCGGTTGACCGAACGCGGGGGAGACGAGTACACGGTCGTGGGTGATGTCCTCGATCCGCCAACTGGTGGCACCCAGCGCGAACACGTCGCCGACTCGGGACTCGTAGACCATCTCCTCGTCGAGTTCGCCTACCCGGGTGGCCTTCTCGCCGACCATGAACACGCCGAAGAGTCCGCGGTCGGGTATGGAACCGCCCGAGGTGACGGCGAGCCGCTGGGCGCCGCGCCGGCCGGTGATGACTCCGGCGTCGCGGTCCCAGTTCACCCGGGGGCGCAGTTCGGCGAACTCGTCGGACGGGAAGCGGCCCGCGATCAGGTCGAGGGTCGCGTCGAAGACGCCCCGGCCCAGTTCGCGGTAGGGCGCCGCGCGCCGGACGACCTCGTACCAGTGATCGACCTCGAGGTCGTCGACCGCGGCCGCCGCGATGGTCTGCTGGGCGAGGATGTCGAGCGGATTCTGCGGGACCTTGATCTCTTCGATCGCGCCGTCGAGCATCCGGCCCACCGTCACCGTGCAGTGCAGCAGATCAGTGCGGTGCTTGGGGTAGAGGATGCCCTGGCTGATCTCGCCGACCTGGTGCCCGGCGCGGCCGATCCGCTGCAGTCCACTCGCCACCGACGGCGGGGACTCCACCTGGATGACGAGATCGACCGCACCCATGTCGATGCCGAGTTCGAGTGAGCTGGTGGCCACCACACACGAGAGCCGGCCTGCCTTCAGGTCGTCCTCGATCTGGGCGCGCTGCTCCTTGCTGACCGAGCCGTGATGGGCGCGGGCGAGAACCGGCTCGGCACCGGAGCTCGCGCCGCTGCCCATCACGAACGCCGGGGCGCCGCCCGCGACCGACGGATTGCCGGTCGGTTCGGCAGGCTCGCCGTGGCGCTCGGCGTGAATCTCGTTGAGCCGGGCGGTGAGCTTCTCGGCGAGGCGTCGGGAGTTGGCGAAGACGATCGTCGCGCGGTTCGCCTCGATCTGGTCGACGATCGAGGCCTCGACGTACGGCCACAACGAACCGGCAGTCGGCGAGAACGCGTCGTCCAGCGCCGCGGGATCGGCATCGGACACCGGCGGCGGGATGTTGGCCATGTCCTCGACGGGGACATCGACGCGCAGGTCGAATGTCTTGTCGGCCTTCGGTTTGACCACCTGGCACGGCGCGGCGCCGGACAGGAACCCCGCGACCACCTCGGGCGGGCGGACCGTCGCCGAGAGGCCGATCCGCTGGGCGGGTTTGTCCAGCAGTTCGTCGAGGCGCTCGAGGGTCAGCGCGAGATGGGTACCTCGTTTGGTCGCGGCGACCGCGTGGACCTCGTCGACGATGATCGCCTCCACGCCGGTGAGACTCTCCCGCGCGGCCGAGGTGAGCATCAGGTACAGCGACTCGGGGGTGGTGATGAGGATGTCGGGTGGGGTTTTGACCAGCGCACGCCGATCGGCGGCGGAGGTGTCGCCCGACCGCACGCCCACGGTGATGTTGGGCTCCGGCAGGTTCAGTTCCTGGGCCGCCCGGGTCATGCCGGTCAGCGGTGCGCGCAGGTTGCGCTCGACGTCGACGGCCAGCGCCTTCAACGGCGAGATGTAGACGACCTTGGTGCCGGCGGGACGGTTGCCGGCGTCGGCGGCGAGCCGATCGAGGGCCCAGAGGAACGCGGCGAGGGTCTTCCCGGACCCGGTCGGTGCGATGACCAAGGTGTTCGCGCCGTCGGCGATGGAGGTCCAGGCGCCCTTCTGCGCAGCGGTGGGCGCGGTGAACGCACCCGAGAACCACCGCCGGGTGGGGGCGGTGAAGCGGTCGAGCACCGAGGGGCGGGGCATCTCTCCACTATGTCGCACGCGTACGACAGAACGCGGTATACAGTCTCCTCACGCCTGTACGGGGAATCCGGTGAGAGTCCGGAACGGTCGCGCCACTGTGAACGCAGCCCAGATCGACACGGTCGACGTGACGGGGCATGCGTGAGTCAGGATGCCGTGCCGGCGTGCACCACCCGTGAACTCTCCGACGCGAGATCGGCGAAAGGACCCACCATGACAGCTCCCCGTACCCAGTCGGCATCACCGGTCGCCCCGGCCCGTGCCCTGCCCGTACCGAACATCTCCGTCGCGAGCGCGGCGCTCTGGCTCAGCCTGACCGTGCTGCTCGGCGGGCTGGCGTATTACTTCCTCGGTTACGATCAGGGAGTCGTGTCGGTCTTCGGTTCCGACACCCACGTGCACGAGTTCGTGCACGACGCCCGCCATTTCCTCGGCTTCCCCTGCCACTGAGTCGACATGGAGAAGAAGTTCATCGGCGCCGGCCTGCTCGCAGGTCTGATCGCCGGCATCGTCTCGTTCGTGTTCGCGCGGTTCCACCTCGAACCCGTCGTGGGCAAGGCCATCGACTACGAGAGCGCCCGCTCGGCGGCCGAGGAGGCCCTGGCCCATGCCGCCGAACCGGGTGGTCACACCCATGGTGAGGGCGGAGAGTTGTTCACCCGCGCGATGCAGGAGAACCTCGGCGCGGGGATCGGCAACGTCGTGTTCGCGGTGTGCATGGGCGCGTTCTTCGCGGTGGCGTTCACGGTCTTGTGGAGCCACGTCGGCAGCCGTCATCCGGCCACGGATCCCCGTGCGGTCGCCGGCGTGCTCGGCGGCATCGGTTTCGTCGCCGTCTTCGCCGTCCCGTTCTTCGCCTACCCGGCGAACCCACCCGCCGTCGGCGACGACGACACCATCGGCGAACGAACCGGTGCCTTCCTCACCATCACCGTGTCGTCGGTGATCCTCGCCATCGCGGCGGTGGTCCTGGCGTCGTGGTTGCGCCCGCGCATCGGTGGGTTGGTCTCGGCGGTCGCCGCCACGGTCGCCTATCTGGCCGGCATCGCGATCGTGCTCGCCTTCCTGCCGTCGTTCAGCGAGGTCCCCGGCCCGGTCCGCGACGACGCCGGACAGATCGTGTTCCCGGGCTTCCCCGGTGACGTGATCGGGGATTTCCGGGTGTATGCGATCGCCAACCAGGTCATTCTGTGGACGGTTCTCACCGTCTCGTTCGCACTGATCGTGGGGGCGATGGCCCGGTCGCAGGCGACTGACCGCGCTCGCGCGGTCTCCGCGCCGAACTGAGGCGATCACCGCACGGCATGCAGATCATCACCGCCGGTCGCACCGGCCCCAACCGGTCGGTGCGATTCGGCGGTGACCCGGTTCTCGATCAGCGGGGTCGACGCGACGTGCTCGCTCTGAGCGCGTCGCTCACGCGCCCGATCGACATCTGCGGCCCGGAGGCGGCGACCCGCGCCACCGCCGAGATACTCGGCGCGACACGCGGCCTCATCGTCGACGACGCGCTGCGGACGCTCGATGTCGGTGCGTGGTCGGGCCTGTCCCCGGAGGAGATCGACCCCGTCGACCTCGGCGGGTGGTTCACCGACCCGGAGGCCCGCCCGCACGGGGGTGAGAGTGTCGCGCGGTTCGTCGACCGAGTCCATGCCTGGCGTGCCGGGCAGGCCGAGCACGGCGATGGCTACGTGGTGGTCGCGATGCCGGTGGCGCAGGCCCTGCTGTGCGTCGATGCGGACGGGTTCTTCGCGCGGGAGGTGCGCCCGGCCACCCTCTACACCTGCACCGATGCTCGGTAGGAACAGATCTGCGACGACGTACCTAGACATCGGCAGTGACTCCTGACACAGTTGGGGACGACAAAACTGAAACGTGTTCGCCCCTGCGCGGACACCGGTCTGGGAGTGTGACGATGTTCGAGTGGTCCGAAGAAGATCTGATGGTTCGGGACGCCCTGCGGGCGTTCATCGACAAGGAGATCCGGCCACATCTCGACGAACTCGAATCCGGCACGCTGCCGCCCTACGACATCACCCGCAAACTGCTGTCGAGCTTCGGTGTCGACGCGATGGCCAAGGACGCTCTCGAGAAGGAACTCGAGGCCGAGGCCAACGGGGAGAAGAAGAAGCCCTCGGGCGACGGCGGCGGTATGGGCGGCTCGATGTTCATGATGGTCAACATCGAACTGGCGGGGGTCTGTCTCGGTCTCGTCGCATCCCTGGGCGTGAGCATGGGCCTGACCGCCTCGACCATCCGCGGCAAGGGCACGCTCGCCCAGAAGAAGCGGTGGCTGCCCGAACTGGTCACGATGGAGAAGGTCGGCGCCTGGGCGATCACCGAACCCGACTCCGGATCGGACGCGCTGGGCGGTATGAAGACAACGGTCCGTCGCGATGGTGACGACTACATCCTCAACGGGCAGAAGACCTTCATCACCAATGGCCCCTACGCCGACACCATCGTCGTGTTCGCCAAGCTCGACGACGGCAGCGGCACCCCGATGCGGGACCGTAAGGTCCTGTCGTTCGTCCTCGACAAGGGGATGCCGGGACTGACCCAGGGCAAGCCGTTCAAGAAGATGGGCATGATGAGTTCGCCGACGGGCGAGCTGTTCTTCGACAACGTGCGCGTCGGCAAGGACCGCCTGCTCGGCGAGACCGAGGACACCGGTTCGGACGCGCGCGGATCCGAAGGCGCCAAGGCCGGTTTCACCGCGGAGCGGGTCGGGATCGCGGCCCTGTCGCTGGGCATCATCAACGAGGCGCAACGGCTTTCGATCGACTACGCGAAGAACCGCAAGCTGTGGGGCCAGGAGATCGCACAGTTCCAGCTCATCCAGCTCAAGCTGGCCGAGATGGAGGTCGCGCGCATCAACGTCCAGAACATGCTCTTCAGTGCCCTCGAGCGGGGCAAGGCGGGCAAGCCGCTGAGCTTGTCCGAGGCGTCGGCGATGAAGCTCTACTCGTCGAAGGCGGCCACCGACGTCGCGATGGAGGCGGTGCAGTTGTTCGGCGGCAACGGCTACATGGCCGAGTATCGCGTGGAGCAGCTTGCGCGCGACGCCAAGTCGCTGATGATCTACGCCGGCAGCAACGAGATCCAGGTGACCCACGTCGCCAAGGGGCTGCTGCGGGGCTGACGAACAGGCCCGATCGTGTCGGACCATGCCGACACGATCGGGCCGGGTTCAGGCGACCTCGTCGGCCCGGACCTCGACCGTCTGCGGCGTGGTGCCGGGCGTCGGCGACACGAGCGTCAGGTGGTCCGGCTGTGCCAGGAAGTCCTCGATGTCGCGTCGAGCCGCTTTCTCGATCAACAACGGCACGAAGATCCTGACCTTGCAGTCGGCGAATCGTCCGTAGACGGCGTGCACACGTGCGTCGATGTCGTCGACTGCCATAACCGGAAACCGTGCGATCAGGCGTCGAATCACCTGTTCGACTTCGAGCATCTCCTCAACCCGAGCCATTGGGACATTCTGCGGGAAAACCTTTGCGGCTGCAGGCTCATCGGGGAAACGACTGGTCACGATCGAGCATGCGACGGTGTGCCCCGTACCGGCCACGACAATTGCGCGTCCTCTTCGTCGGTTACCGCGCGGATGCCTCGGACGTGGCACAGAATGACCAGTTAGTCATTCGGTCCAGCCACGGGAGCGTACGGCCATGCCTGATTTCTCATCGTCCTCGGGTGAACTCCGAGGACCGGATCACGACGGCCCGTCGGGCCCGATGTCGGGCAAGAAGTACCGCAAGCATCTCGAACCGCTGCACGCCGAGTTGGTCGCCATGCAGGAATGGGTCCGTGCGACCGGGGCGAAGGTCTGCATCGTCTTCGAGGGCCGGGACACGGCGGGCAAAGGCGGAGTCATCAAGGCGATCACGGCCAGGGTGAGCCCGCGGGTCTTCCGCGTGGTCGCGCTGCCCGCGCCCACCGAACGGGAGAAGTCGCAGATGTACCTCCAGCGGTACATCCCGCATCTGCCCGCGGCCGGCGAGGTCGTCATCTTCGACCGCAGTTGGTACAACCGGGCCGGCATCGAACGAGTGCTCGGATTCTGCACGGAGAAGCAGGCACACCAGTTCCTGGAACAGGTGCCCACGGTGGAACGGTCGATGGTCGAGTCGGGGATCATCCTGCTCAAGTACTGGCTGGAGATCAGCGAGGAACAGCAGACCCTTCGCCTGCAGAGCCGGATCGACGATCCGCGGAAGATCTGGAAGCTCTCCGACATGGACCTCGCGTCCTACAGCCGCTGGTACGACTATTCGCGGGCCCGCGACGAGATGTTCCGGTTCACCGACACGGGCTGGGCGCCCTGGTATGTCGTCTCCACCGACGACAAGAAACGGGGTCGGTTGAATGTGATCGAGCACCTTCTCGGTCAGGTTCCCTACACGCCGCTCGAACGTCCCCGGATCGAACTGCCGAAGCGGCAGAAGGCCAAGGACTATCGGCCACCCGAGCAGGCCCTGCACTGGATCCCGACCCCGTATTGACGACCCGAAACCGAACCGCAGTCGAGTAGTCACGACACCGCCCGAGCCCGAGGCAGGAGAGTTGTATGGCCATCGCACGCCCGCCGTCGTCACCGGAACGTCGGGAGGACGACGCCCCCGCACCGGCCTGGCACGTCCAGGACGTCGAATCCGTCGTGTCGGCGCTCGAGTCCGACAGCACCGGTGGACTGTCGTCGGCCGAGATCGACGACCGACGGACGCGGTTCGGCGACAACGTGATCGCCGCGGAACCGGCCCCGTCGGTGGCTGCACTGGTGCTGCTGCAGCTCAAGGATCCGATGAACCTGATGCTGATCGCCGTGGTGATCGTCAGCCTGGTGATCGCGGAGGTCTCGACCGCGCTGGTGGTCGCCGCCCTGGTGGTGCTCAACCTGGTGCTGGGCACTCGGCAGGAGCTGAAGGCCCGGGCCAGCGTGGACGCCCTGGCGCGGATTCAGGTTCCGCAGGCCCGCGTGGTCCGGGGTGGAGTCCTGGTGGAAGTTCCCGCGGCGCAACTCGTTCCCGGGGACATCGTGCAGCTCGAGGCCGGCGACCTGGTGCCGGCCGACGGACGTCTGGTGCGGGCCGCCACGCTGGAGACGCAGGAGGCGGCGCTGACCGGCGAGAGCGCGCCGATCCCGAAGGACCCCGCCGCGCTCACCGATGTCGAGCTGGCCCTGGGTGACCGCAGCAACATGCTCTTCCAGAACACCTCGGTCACCCGCGGCACGGCGACGATGGTCGTCACCGAGACCGGGATGCGGACGCAGATGGGACAGATCGCGTCGATGCTGTCGGCGATCGCCCCACAGCGGTCACCCCTGCAGCGCGAGCTGGATTCACTCACCAAGATCCTGGGCGTGATCGCCTGGACCGCCGTGGCGATCATCGTGGTGATCGGGCTGGTGCGCGGACAAGACCTGGCGACGGTGATGCTGCTCGGTATCTCGATGGGCATCTCGGCGATACCCTCCGGTCTGCCCACTTTCGTGCAGGCGATGCTGGCCTTCGGGGCCCGGCAGCTCGCGGATGCGAAGGCGGTCGTCAAGAACCTCACCGACGTGGAGACGCTCGGCGCGACGAGTCTGATCAACTCGGACAAGACCGGGACGCTCACCATGAACCAGATGATGGTGCGCTCGTTGTACTTCCACGGTCAGTGGTTCGCCGTCGACGGTGAGGGCTACGGCAAGACCGGGAGCATCACCCAGGCGGCGGGCGAGCCGGTTCCCGACTTCACCATGCTCGCGTACGGACTGTGCCTCGACAGCGACGCCACCGTGTCGGACGCCGGCGCCGTCATCGGCGATCCGACCGAGGCGGCGCTGATCGTGCTGGCAGCCAAGATGGGGGTCGACGCGCCGCTCACCCGCCAGACCTATCCCCGTCTCGCCGAGGTTCCATTCGACTCGGCCTACAAGTTCATGGCGACGTTCCACCGGCTGCCGGTGGACGGCACCGTCCGTTTCGTCGAGATGGTCAAGGGCGGTCCGGATGTCGTGCTGAACCGCTGCCGCTGGGCGTTCCGCCCCGGACGGGAGAGGGTGGAGCTGGCGGAGGTCCGGGCCGAGATCGAGGCGGCCAACGAGCAGATGTCGGCCGAGGGCCTACGTGTGCTGGCCTTCGCCGCGCGCGTGCTCGACGGCCGGGAGGACGAGGTGACCGCCGACCCGATGGCGTTCGTGGACGATCTCGTCTTCGTCGGGATGGTCGGGATCATCGACCCGTTGCGTGCCGAGGCCGTCGACGCCGTCCGGACGGCGCACGCCGCGGGGATCGATGTGCGGATGATCACGGGGGACCACACGGGAACCGCGTCGGCGATCGGTGCGCAGCTGGGACTCGGGCCGGGGGCCATCAGCGGTACCGAACTCGCCGCGATGTCCGACGAGGAACTGGCCGAGGCGCTTCCGCGGTTGCATGTGTTCGGGCGTGTCACGCCGTCGGACAAACTCCGGCTCGCCGACGTGATGCAGCGCCAGGGCGCGGTCGTCGCGATGACCGGCGACGCGGTCAACGACGCGGCCGCGCTGAAGAAGGCCGACATCGGGGTGGCGATGGGCTCGGGCAGCGAGGTCACCAAGCAGGCCGGCAAGCTGATCCTCACCGACGACAACTTCGGGACGTTGATCACCGCGATCCGGTTGGGGCGCAGCGTCTACGACAAGATCGTCGCCTACATCCGCTACCAGATGTCCAAGCTGTTCTCACTGGTGCTCCTGTTCCTGGTCGCGAGCATCTTCGACATCAACGAGGGCGTCGCGCTGGCGCCGCTGATGGTGGTCTTCCAGCACTTTTTCATCACCCTGTTCCCGGTGATCGTGATCATGCAGGACCCGCCGGCACCGGATCTGATGGCCAAACCACCACGGGACCCGAAACAGCCGATCACGAATCGCGCGTCGTTCGTGCAGTGGTTCGCCTACGGGGTCCTGCAGTTCGCGGTGACCTTCGTCGCGATGATGGTGGCGCCCGGTCCGATGAGCCCGACCGAACCGAACGTCCCGATGACCATGGGCTTCGTGGTGCTGTCCCTGGGTTCGGTGTTCGCCGGGTTGGTGATGCGGCGCGATCCGGAGTCGGGCCTCACACCGCCGATCGTCAACGCCGTGAAGATCCTGTCGATCCCGATCATCGTCACCGTGCTCGCGGTGGAGCTCGGATTTCTGCAAGACCTGCTGCAGACGACCTCGCTGACCGGCGGCCAGTGGCTCGCCTGCATCGGATGGTCGCTGATCATCCCCGTCGTGGTGGAGGCGGAGAAGTGGGTGCGACGTCGCCGGAGTCCGGCGGTGTCCGCGATCTCGGCCGTGGAAGCGGTGGCACCCCGGCGAGCTCTTCGCTGACCGAACGGGCGGCTACGAGGCCCGGTGTGGGTTCCACGCCAGGTACCACAACTGCAGCCAGTCCAGTTGTGGTGGCGCGACCCGGGTCTCGGGCCGGTGCCGGGGGACCCGTACGCGGAGCGCCCCGGGCGTGATGGTGCACCGCACCGGCGTCGTGAGCTGCAACGATTCACCGTCGACCCCGACCGGGATGACCTCGGCGTCGGCGTCGACGGTCACCTCGGTGGCGATGCGCTGGACGAGTCCGCGGTCGTGGGTGCGCCGCAGGAGGCCGACGGCCTGCCGGGTGTCGGACACCGAGACGGTGACGACCCCGAGCCGTCCCTCGTCGATGCGGGTGCGGCGACCGAGCCCGGCCACGTCGTTGGTGGCATAGGGGCCGTTGCTGACGAGGACGGCCTGGGGATCGGCGATGGTCTCGCTGCCGACGACGGCCCGCAGACCCGACCTCGTCCCTCTGCCCAGGAGGTCGGGAAGCATGCGTAACACCGTGCGTGTCTTGTCATCTCGATACTGCGGACTCTGGACCACCTCGGCGTAGATGCCGAACGACGCGTTGTTGACGAACGGCCGACCGTTGATATGACAGAGGTCGACATGGAACTCGACGCCGTCGCGCAGCGCATCGAGACACCGGGCTGGGTCCTGGCGGTCGAGCCCGAGATCGAGAGCGAAATGGTTTCGGGTGCCGGCACTGATGACCAGGAAGGGTACGCCCGCCTCGGCCGCGACTCCGGCGACGAGGGCCTGGGTGCCGTCACCTCCCGCGACACCGAGCAGGTCGGCCCCGCGCGCCACCGCGTCCCGTGCCAATTGCTCCACGTCGATCTCCACCGGTCCGTCCAGCAGTACGACTTCGGCGCCGAGGGATTCGGCCTTGCGCTGCAGATCGAATCGGACGACCTTCCCGCCACCCGAACGCGGGTTCATGATGATGAACGGGCGGTGGACGTCCGGCGCCGGGTGTTCGGGCATCAGGGAGTCGATGCGCGACGGCCGCAGCGCGCGCCGACCGCATCCGACCGCGGCGGCCGCCAGCAGCGCCGCGGCGATCACGACCCAGAGCTGTCGCTCGCGAAGGAGGAACACCACGAGAACCGCCACCGGCAGAACGGCGAGAGCGGCCGAGACGATGCGGAGGACACCACGGCTGATGAGGAACCAGTACACCGCGGCGACGATGACGACGGCACAGACACCACAGATCGCCAGGAGGCCCAGCAGGCGGAGGAGGCCGGCGGCGGCCACCGGCAGCAGGATCGCGGCGACGGCCAGCGCCATGGCAGCGCGCGCCCACCATCTGCGTGTCGTGGGCGGCGCGACCTCGGCGGCGACCGACGCCTGACTCATACCGTCTCGACGACCGGCGTCGGCGCGCCGGGCGTCTGCTGATCCGGTGGGTCCGACTCCTCGCTCCGGTCCTTCGCGGCCCAGTCCTTCGCCGGCCTGATCACGAGTTCGAGGATCAGGAGTGCGAGGAGTCCGAAGACGGCGATGAGGAGGACCACCAGACCGGTCGGATAGCTCCAGAAGACGAGCAGCAGCGCCGCGATGCCGATGATCGCGCTGCGCAACGCGATTCGCGCGCGGAACAGGCTCTCCTCGAAGGCATTCGGCGGCCGCGAGCGTCGTATCCGCTGCACCGAGTCGAGTCCGTGGCCGAATCCGCACCGGACGGCCGTGGCCGAGGCGGACCCGCCCAGCAGGTAGGCCCCGACAGCGACCACGAGCCCGAGGACCGCCACGGCACGCAGCGCCAACCGCAGCGGATCGAGCACCGTGTCGATGGTGGCGGCCGCGGCATCCGGGGCGAGGATGTCGGGCGGCATCGCGTCGAGATAGAGCGCTCGGCCGATCAGCAACGCGATGGCGAGGACGAGCATGGCGAGGACGAGTGACAGTCCGGCGAGCGAGAGGGCCCGCAGACGCCGACCGCGGGGTGCGACGGCCACGGCGGCGAAGGCGAGCGCGATCGTCAGCCAGGGCAGGACGTCGGCGGCGGTGTCGAGTGCCGAGACGGCACGCTGGGCGCGGACCAGTTCGGGTGAGCGGAACAGGACGAACTGCTTGTCGACGGCGGGGATCTTCTCGGCGAAGGTGAAGCCGCGGTCGAGGAGGCGTGCCTTGACGTTGTCGATCACGGTGCCGAGCGAGATGCTGACGGTGCCGGAGTCGTCCACGGTCACCGACGACGGTCCCACGTCGCCGGTCACGACCGCGACCAGGGCGGTGTGTGCGGCCCGATTCGCCTGCAGCCACAGGGATTCGAACTGATCGCTGGCGACGAACGACGACACGGTCTGTTGCACGAACCCGCGGGCCTGGCCGGCCAGGACGGGAGCGAGGCCCTCGACCGCCCGGTCGACGCGTGGTGCGTTCTCGGTGGCCGGAACCGCGTCGGTCAGGGTCGTCAGGGCCGCCGCGGTGAGTCCCTCGACGTCGATGCGACTGAAGATCTCGTCGGTGATCGTGTTCGAGATCTCGGCTTGCACTGCGGGATCCGAGGCGAGCGGAGCGACGGTGCTGACGTAGCGGTCGGTGTCGAGGATCTCGCCACGGACGAACCGCGATGTCACCGAGGTGATGGCGAGTACGGCGACGAGGATGCACAGGACCGCGACCGCGAACCAGCGCCACCGGTTCCGCCGGGTCGGGTCGGGGGTCTTGGTGGCCGGCCCGGCGCCGGCGAAGTCGCGCAGGCGCGCGACCTCGGCCCGGAGTCGTTCGAGTTCGGCGCGCTCGGAGTCGGTGATGCCGACGCTCGGCTCCGCGCTCTGTCCGTTGGTGTCCGTGGTCATCGCGACGCCGCCCTCCCGGCCGCTGATCGTCTGGGGTTCCGGTGCCGACAGAACGCGCTCCACCGCCGAGGGGTGCCGCGACGGTGGAGCGTGGGTCGGGATCTAGCGGTAGTCGGCCTTCGGCTGCCAGGTCGAGACGGCCCAGATGACCACGATGTCGAGAGCGATGATCAGGATCGACCACCAGGGGTAGTAGGGCAACCACAGGAAGTTGGCGATGATGGACAGGCCGGCGATCACGATCGCGGTGAACCGTGCCCAGGTCGCGCCGGTGACGAGTGCGATGCCGACGCCGGCCATCACGACTCCGAGGGCGATGTGAATCCAGCCCCACGTGGTGAAGTCGAGCTTGTAGACATACTCGACGCCGCGGACGAAGACCTCGTCCTCGGCCACCGCGGCGATGCCTTGGAAGAGTTGGATGACACCGAGGACGATGAGGATGATCGCGGCGCCGATGGAGGTCCCCGCGGCGATGCTCTGTGAGGTGGATGGACGGTTGTTCTCGTGGGTGGGTGCGGTGTGAGTCATGATGACGCCCTTCTCTGGACAACCTTGACTGTGGACTACACGTACGAGGAGGAGTGTCCTACGAGTCATACCGCCCCGCAACCGTTTCGGCGAGAGCGGACCCAGAATTGTGACCATGCGCCGAAACGCGATGCCGTTGCGGCGCAGACCAATATGCCTTGCTAACGATTTGGGGTTCAGTCCCCTCGAGCGAGTCGCCAGATGCGGTCGCGTGACATCGGCGTCTCACCGGGCCGGTTCCCGAGTGCGCGACGGATGGCGTTCGCGAGCGCCGGCGCGACCGGGTTGTAGGGCGATTCGCTCATCGACTTGGCGCCGAACGGGCCGAGTTCGTCGCTGGTCTCGGCGAAGTAGACCTCCGTGACGGGGATGTCGGCCATCTGCGGGACGCGGTACACCCGGAACACGTTCGTGATCGGCCGTCCGGCCTCGTCGATCATGATCTCCTCGTAGAGTGCGGTGCCGATGCCTTGCGCGACACCGCCTTCCACCTGACCGCGGCATTGCTCGGGGTTCATCACGGTGCCCGCGTCGGCCGCGTGGACCGATTGCAGGATGCGAACGGTGCCGGTCTCGATGTCGACCGCGACGCGGAAGGCCTGCACGTTGAACGCGATGGATCGCATCTCACCGCGTTCGGCGCCCGCGGCGACGGCGCGCGGTCCCGCGGGGTGCTCGACCCGGTTCGACGGATCGACAACGCCGATGAGAGAGGCGAACCCGACGATCCGGCCGTCGACGAGCGCGCCCTCCGCGCCGAGTCCGACCCGTGCCGGGTCCGTTCCGGTGAGCCGCGCCGCGGCATCGACGAGGACGTCACGCAATGCGAGACATGCTGAGTGCAGCGCCTTCCCGGCCACGGTCGTGCCCGCCGAGGCGAACGCCCCGGTGTCGTGCACGACGGCGTCGGTGTCGCCGTGCCACAGCGAGACCCGGTCCAGTCCGGTCGACAGCGCGGTGGCGACGATCTGGGCGTGGACCGTGGTGGTGCCGTTGCCGAACTCGGCGGTGCCCACGCCCACGTGGTACGTGCCGGCGGCGTCGACCGCGACGGTGACGTCGGCGAAGTGCCCGCGCGGGGCCATGGTGGCGATCGCGGCGATGGCCATACCCTCGCCGACGCGCCAGCGGTCCCCCGACGGTGCCTCGACCCCGTTGCCGGCGCGCAATGCATGCTCGGCCAGATCGAGACACTGGTCGAGTCCATAGCTGCCGTAGACCAGGTCGACCTCGGGTTCGGCGCGTGCGATGAGGAGGGGATCGCCGTCGGCGACGGCGTTGCGGCGTCGGAACTCGAACGGGTCGATGCCGAGTTCGATCGCGAGTTCGTCCATCGCGCTCTCCACGGCGAAGACCACCTGGCCGAGACCGTAGCCCCGGAACGCGCCGGACGGCGGGTTGTTGGTGTAGACGACCTCGGCGTCGAGGCGCTTCACCGGGCAGTTGTACACCGACACCGATTCCGCGCACGCGTGGAACATCACGCCGATCGCGTGGTTGCCGTAGGCGCCGGTGTCCGACAACAGGTTCACGCGCAGCCCGGTGAGCTTGCCGTCCTCGTCGGCTCCGACGTCGACGGTGACCCGCATCGGGTGCCGGTACGTGGTCCGGGTCAGTTCGTCGGTGCGGCTCATCTCGTAGGCGCAGGGTTTGCCGGTGCGGAGCACGGCCAGGGCGACGAGGTCCTCGGTCAGCATCTCCTGCTTGCCGCCGAACCCACCGCCCACCCGGGCGCTGAAGACCCGGATGCGCTCCGGCGGCAGGTCGACGAGGAGCGCGAGCTCGTTGCGGACCAGGAACGGGACCTGGGTGCTGGTCCGGATGACGAGGCGCCCGTGGTCGTCGAACCACCCGATCGACCCGTGGGTCTCCAACTGGGCGTGGGAGACCCGACCGCTGGACCAGGTACCGTGCACGGTCGCCGACGATGCGGCGAGTGCGGCGTCGACGTCACCGCCGAACCCCTCGTGAAAGGTGGCGATGACGTTGCGATGGGCCTCGGCGACCCGGTCGGCGGGAGTGCGATCGGGATGTAGCAGTGGGGCTCCGGGGCCTCTGGCCTCTTCCGGGTCGAAGACCGCGGGGAGCACTTCGTAGGTGACGTCGATGAGCGCCAGGGCCTGGTCGGCGACCGCTGGGGACGACGCGACCACCGCGGCGACCCGCTGACCGACGAATCGCACGACCGGGTCGAAGACGAGTGTGTCGTCGGGGTCCTCGAGGCGGCTCTCGTGGCGTCCCGTGGAAAACCGCGGGGTGGAGACGTTTTCGTGGGTGAGGATCAGCTCGACGCCGGGTAGCGCGGCGGCGTCGGTGGTGTCGATGGCGGTGATCCGTGCGTGCGCGTGCGGCGAACCGAGTACGTGGATGTGCAACGTCCCGGGCGTGGGGACGTCGAAGGTGTACGGCTCGGTTCCGGTCACCACGCGCCGGGCGGCGAGCGGAGCGACCGATTCGCCCACGAGTGGCCGTTGCGCGGGCGCAGCGGGGGACGCGGTGCCGGTGGCGGCCGCGGTGATCGCGTCCCGGATGGAGCGGTAACCGGTGCAGCGGCACAGGTTTCCCTTCATCCGCCGCGGCAGGTCGGGGAGATGCTCGGCGGTGACGGTGGAGGCGGTCACGATCATTCCCGCGGTGCAGAAACCGCACTGGAACCCGAAGTTGTCGACGAAGGACTGCTGGACGGGGTGCAGGTCGTCGGGGGTGCCGAGCCCGGCCACCGTCGTCACCGACTTCCCGGCGGCGCGGTGAGCGGGATAGATGCAGGAGTGCACGGGTTGTCCGTCGACGAGCACCGAGCACGCCCCGCAGTCGCCGGCGTCGCAGCCCTTCTTGACCTCGTAGTGGGCGTGTTCGCGGAGCAGCATCCGAAGGCACTGTCCCGCAGCGGGTTCGGCGTCGAGCGACTCGCCGTTGACCTCGAATCTCATGCGCCGGCTCCGAATCCCACGTCCTTGGTCCCGCCCATTGCCGGCGACAACTCCGTCCGGATCTCCTCGCCCAGCACCGCCGAGACGCCGCGGCGCCAGTCGGCCGAGCCCAGCGCGTCGGTGTAATAGCCACTTGCCGCGACGATGTCATCGTGCAGCGCGTCGCGAGTCGGTAACCCGTTGTAGCGCAGCACCGTCGGCCATTCGGTGGCCGCGGTGATCCCGAAGGTGGCGGCGCCGTCGTCGTCGACCCGGCCGGTCACCACGGCCCCCGAGCGACCGAGCTCGGCGAGGGCGATCTTGCGCACGGCGGTGCGGGCGCGTAACGCGTGGGCGGGGAAGTCGATGGCGCGCAGCACTTCTCCCGGTGCGAGGAGGTTGATCCCGTTGCCGATGACCAGCTCGGCGACGGGTAGATCGCGGTCGGCGCCATCGGGATTCCATACGTGCGCCGTTGCGTCGAGCCCGACCGCCAGCGAGACCATCGACGCGGCGGCGTACGACCGGCAGATGTTGCCGCCGACGGTCGCCATGTTCCAGATCTTGAACGACGCCAGCAGCG
Organism: Gordonia sp. NPDC127522; assembly: GCF_042672305.1. NCBI lineage: Bacteria > Bacillati > Actinomycetota > Actinomycetes > Mycobacteriales > Gordoniaceae > Gordonia > Gordonia sp. NPDC127522. The sequence goes on along the minus strand of NZ_JBHXVK010000005.1, from coordinate 97,669 downwards.
CGTTCGCGCACTGCGCGAACATCGGGTGGGCGACGAAGCCGGGGCGCGGGGGGAGTGCGACGAGTTCGGCGATCGTGCAGGTGGCCGCGATCCGGAGACCACCTCCCGGGAGGTCTTCGACAGGTGCCCAACCCATCTCACTGAGGTCGACGAGTCCCGTGGTCGCCGGCTGCGGCTCGGAGAACACCCAGGTGCCACCGGCGACGATCTGTTCGCCGGGGACGGGGAACGCCTCATCCCGCGTGCGGGCGAACCGGTAGTGGGAGACGGCGGTGAGGTCCATCAGCGTGCCTTGTCGAGGAGGCGGGATGCGGCGGTCGGTGGCTCCCACCGTACGAGGCCGATGCGCCCGTCGGAGCGGATCGCGGAGATCGACGTCGAGAGAAGCACGGCGTCACGCTACGTGCATCCGGTACGGTCCGCATCTCGTGGGCCGGCGAGCGGGCCCGCAGGTGCCCGGGGCGTCAGACCGGGGTCTCGGTGCTGCGGCCGTGCGCGGGAATCGCGAAGGCGACCACGGCGGCGATCGCACTCATGACGAGGGCGATGGCCGACGCCCACAGGTAGCCCTCGGCGGTGGGCACCTCGATCGCGGTGCCGTCGGCGACAGGAACCGAGGTCATCGACCAGGTCAGCAGCATGCCGACCGCGGCGGCAGCCGTCGAGGTGCCGATGATCCGCATGAGGGCGTTGACACCGTTGGACTCGCCGGTCTGCTCGACGCTGACCGACTGCATGATGAGGGCCGGCATCGCCGAGTAGGCGATGCCGAGGCCCGCGCCGATGCAGCAGGCGATGACGAGCATGTGGATCCAGGTCAGGTCCCAGGGGCCGGCGATGCCGACGATGAAGATCACGTAGCCGATGCCGATGATGACCGCGCCCAGGGCGAGGGAGATGCGGGCGCCGAAGACGGCGTTGATGCGTCCGCTGATGTGCGAGAACACGAACATGACCAGGCCGCTGGGCGCGAGGATGAGACTCGCGTGAACCATGTCGTACCCGAATCCGTCCGGGCTGTTGGTCGGGGCCATCAGCAACTGGATCGGGATGAGTTGCATCGCGTAGAAGGCGAAGCCGGTCGCGATCGAGGCCAGGTTCGTCAGCAGGAGCGGGCGCTTGCCCAGGATGCGGAGATCGATCAACGGACTGTCGCGACGGAGTTCGACGAGGACCCACACGCCCAGCGACACGAGGGAGCCGGCGAACAGGCCGAGTGTGAGTGGACTCGCCCATCCCCATTCGGCGCCCTTCGACAACGGCAGCAGCAGACAGACGAGGAGCACGGTCAGACCGAGGGCGCCGAGCGCGTCGAACCGGCCGCCGGAGGGCTCGGCGGTGGAGCGGACCGTGAGGGCCACGCCGACACCGGCCAGCGTCGCGGCACCCGCACACGACCAGAACAGGGCGTGCCAGCTCACGTGTTGGGCGATGAGGGCGGCGACCGGGAGCCCGAGCGCCCCGCCGATGCCGAGTGAGGCGCTCATCGTTCCCACCGACGAGCCGAGGTGGCGGGGCGGGACGATGTCGCGCATGACGCTGATGCCGAGGGCGACGATGCCGAAACCCAGCCCCTGGAGACCGCGGCCGATGATGAACAGCGGCAGCGACGTCGCGACCGCGCAGGCCACCGAACCCGCTGCGACGAAGCCGAGACTGACCAGGATGGCGAGGCGTTTGCCGTACATGTCGCCGATCCGCCCCCCGATGGGGGTGGCGACCGCGCCGAGCAGCAGCGTGATGGTGATCGCCCACGTGGTGTCGGAGGCGTCGGCGTGCAGCAGCGCGGGGAGTTGAGGGATGAGCGGCACGATGATCGTCTGCATCAGCGCGACGACGATTCCGGCGAGGCAGAGCACGGCCACCGCGAGCCGCGGGTGGGGCTTCTCGGCGGTGGGATCGGGGGGCGGGAGGTCCGGAGTCCTGTCCGTCGTTCCGTCGGCGTCGGTGCGGCTGGTCACGCCGTCATCCCGCTGGTTCCGCTCATCGATTGTGCACACCTCCGAACGACCAGGATATCCGGCGGGCCGCGGGTGCAAACGTTCGCACCCGGCGGGAAGCCCCGGCGTCAGGGCTACGCGAGGTCGGCGAGGCCGACGGGATGGGGCCAGCGCGGGGTGAGTCCGTCGCCCGACGAGACACCGCGGATGCGGCGCACCACCCAGGGGCCGAGGAAGGTGCGGGCCCACTCCGCGTTCTGTCGCCGCTGCTCCCGGCGGGTGGCGACCGCGGCGTCGGCGAGCGTCTCGGGCGTGATGTGGTGGTCGACGCCGAGCAGGTCGAGGACCCGGCCGGCCATCTGTGCGTGACCGAGCGGCGACATGTGCAGGCGATCGGTGTCCCACATGCGGTAGTCGTCATAACCGGCCATCCGCCAGAAGTCGCAGATCAGTGCACCGTGCTTCTCGGCGACCGCCCGGACGAGCTCGTTGTAGATGGCGACCCGTCCACGCAGCATCCGGAACACCGGAGCCCATCCGGTGTCATACGCGGTGAAGACGACGACGGTGGCGCCGGTCGCGGTCAGGTCGCGCAGGGCCGCGTCGTACCGCGCGATCATCGCGTCGAGGTCGAGGGACGGGCGCATGAGATCGTTGCCGCCGGCGTAGATGGTGACCAGGTCGGGCTCCAGGGCGATCGCCGGACCGATCTGCTGGGCGATCACCTCGTCGAGCAACCGGCCGCGGATGGCCAGGTTCGCATAGCCGAAGCCCGCGCCGCCCTCGGCGGGCGCCGCGACGGCGAGTTGTTCGGCGACACGGTCGGCCCACCCGCGTACCCCGTTGGGTCGGGCCGGGTCCGGATCGCCGACTCCCTCGGTGAACGAGTCGCCCAGGGCGACGTAACGGGTGAAGCCCACGGCAACGCCTTCCGGTCGGATCGGAGTGGTTCCGACGACGCTAATCCCGTGCGCCGTCGGCCGACAAAGCGAGCCCGTGACAGAGCGATCGGTCGGCATTCCGACGGAGCGATCGATCGGCATTCGCGAATTCCCGACGCCGCGGATCTCTCATTGTCGAATCCTGCTGGAGAGTATTTCTCAACACTGCGGCAATGAGTGCCACGTACATTGCGCGGCAAGTGTTTTCGATCACCTCTCCCGAGGCGCCGCAGTGCCGTGCCGCCGCCTTTCCGACGCGGTGGACCGCGTCGTGGAGCACGGTTTCCGAGGGGGTCGAAGGCGGTGTGAGGGGGTGGCCGAACGGCCGGTCTCGGTGAGTAGGATCACGACGTGAACTGCCCGTGGAAACGGGTCGGCGTCGTCGGGACATTCGCGTCGATCCGTGCCCGCCGGGAGTTTGTTCGCGCGATCTCCACCGCGATTGTGCGAGTCGCTGAGCACGCGCCGGACCGGCGCAGGCGTGAGAGAAAGAGAACACCACGATGTTCGACAAGGTTCTGGTCGCCAACCGCGGCGAGATCGCCATCCGCGCATTCCGCGCCGCCTACGAACTCGGTGCGCGCACGGTCGCGATCTTCCCGTACGAGGATCGCAACTCCGTGCACCGGCTGAAGGCCGACGAGTCCTACCAGATCGGGGTCCCGGGACATCCGGTGCGGGCCTACCTGTCGGTCGACGAGGTCGTCGGCGCGGCGGTCCGGTGTGGCGCCGATGCGATCTACCCCGGTTACGGATTCCTGTCGGAGAACCAGGGTCTCGCCGCCGCGTGCGCGGAGGCGGGCATCACCTTCGTGGGCCCGAGCGCCGACATCCTGGAGATGACCGGCAACAAGGCGACCGCGGTGGCCGCGGCGAAGGCGGCGGGCATCCCCGTGCTCGCGAGTTCGGAGCCGTCGTCGGATCTCGACGAGTTGCTCGCCGCGGCGCAGGACATGCGGTTCCCGGTCTTCGTCAAGGCGGTCGCGGGTGGCGGCGGGCGGGGGATGCGCCGTGTCGACGAGCGTGCCGACCTCGCCGAGGCCATCGCGGCCGCGTCGCGCGAGGCCGAGGCCGCGTTCGGCGACGCGACGGTGTTCCTGGAGCAGGCCGTGGTCAACCCGCGGCACATCGAGGTGCAGATCCTCGCCGACACCTACGGCAACGTCATCCACCTCTACGAGCGCGACTGCAGCCTGCAGCGCCGCCACCAGAAGGTGATCGAGCTCGCGCCCGCACCGAACCTGTCCGACGAGTTGCGCGAGCAGATCTGCTCGGACGCAGTGGCTTTCGCACGGTCCATTGGCTACTCATGCGCGGGCACGGTGGAGTTCCTGCTCGACGAACAGGGTCGCCATGTGTTCATCGAGATGAACCCGCGCATCCAGGTCGAGCACACGGTGACCGAAGAGATCACCGATGTCGACCTCGTCAGCGCGCAGCTGCGCATCGCATCGGGGGAGTCGCTGGCGGATCTCGGACTGACCCAGGACACGATCCGCATCCGCGGCGCCGCGCTGCAGTGCCGGATCACCACCGAGGATCCCGCCAACGGCTTCCGGCCCGATGTCGGGCGCATCACCGCCTACCGCAGCCCCGGCGGTGCCGGCGTCCGGCTCGACGGCGGTGCGAACCTCGGTGCCGAGGTGAGTGGTCACTTCGACTCGATGCTCGTCAAACTGACCTGTCGCGGAAGGGATTTCCCGACTGCGGTGCGCCGCGCGCGTCGTGCGGTGGCCGAGTTCCGGATCCGTGGCGTCGCGACCAACATCCCGTTCCTGCAGGCGGTGCTCGACGACCCGGACTTCCGCGCCGGGCGCGTCACGACTTCGTTCATCGACGAGCGTCCCGGCCTGCTGACCTCGCGCTCGTCGGCCGACCGCGGTACCAAGATCCTGTCGTACCTGGCCGATGTCACCGTGAACAAGCCGCACGGTGAGCGGCCCACCACGGTGTACCCGCGCGACAAGCTGCCCACCGTCGAGCGTTCGGTGCTCACGTCGCCGCCGAACGGCTCGCGGCAGCGTCTGCTGGAGCTCGGACCCGAGGGGTTCGCGCGCGACCTGCGGGAGAACCCGCGGCTGGGCATCACCGACACGACGTTCCGCGATGCGCACCAATCGCTGCTCGCGACTCGCGTGCGCACCAATGGGCTGCTCAACGTGGCGCCGTACGTGGCCGCGCTGACCCCCGAACTGCTGTCCGTCGAGTGCTGGGGCGGGGCGACCTACGATGTGGCGCTTCGCTTCCTGAAAGAAGACCCGTGGGATCGCCTGGCGCAGTTGCGGGAGGCGATCCCCAACATCTGTCTGCAGATGCTGTTGCGCGGCGCCAACACGGTCGGTTACACGCCGTATCCCACCAAGGTGACGACCGCGTTCGTGTCCGAGGCGACCGACGTCGGCATCGACATCTTCCGGATCTTCGACGCGCTCAACAACATCGATGCGATGCGACCGGCGATCGACGCGGTCCGCGAGACCGGCACGGCGGTCGCCGAGGTGGCGATGAGCTACACCGGCGATCTGTCCGATCCGGGCGAGGACCTCTACACGCTCGACTACTACCTGCGGCTGGCCGAACAGATCGTGGAGGCGGGCGCGCACGTCCTGGCGATCAAGGACATGGCGGGTCTGCTGCGCGCTCCCGCGGCGACCACCCTGGTGTCGGCGCTGCGGCGTGAGTTCGATCTGCCGATCCACGTACACACCCACGACACCCCGGGCGGACAGCTGGCGACCTACATGGCCGCGTGGCAGGCGGGTGCCGACGCGGTCGACGGCGCCAGTGCCGCGCTGGCGGGCACCACGAGCCAGCCGCCGCTGTCGGCGATCGTCGCCGCGACCGCCCACACCGAGCGGGACAGCGGCATCGACCTCGCGCGGGTGTGCGACCTCGAGCCGTACTGGGAGGCGCTGCGAAAGGTGTACTCGCCGTTCGAGTCCGGTCTCCCGGCGCCGACCGGGCGGGTCTACTCGCACGAGATCCCGGGCGGGCAGCTGTCGAACCTGCGGCAGCAGGCCATCTCCCTCGGGCTGGGCAACCGGTTCGAGGCCGTCGAGCAGGCGTACGCCGCCGCTGATTCGATGCTCGGGCGACTGGTCAAGGTGACCCCGTCGTCGAAGGTCGTCGGCGACCTCGCGCTCGCGCTGGTCGGCCGTGGCATCACCGCCTCGGACTTCGCGGCCGACCCGGCGTCCTACGACATCCCGGACTCGGTGATCGGCTTCCTGCGCGGCGAGTTGGGCGACCCGCCCGGTGGCTGGCCCGAACCGCTGCGCACCCTCGCGCTGCAGGGCCGCGCGCCGGCCCCCGAGGTCACCCCGCTCACCGCCGACGACGAGGCCATCCTCGACAAGCCGGGTCGTGACCGTCAGGTCCGGCTCAACCACCTGCTCTTCCCCGGTCCGGCAAAGGAGTTCGAGGAGCACTACGAGGCCTACGGTGACACGTCGAGGCTCTCGGCCAACCAGTTCTTCTACGGACTGCGCTACGGCGAGGAACACCGCGTCGAACTCGAACCCGGTGTCGATCTGCTCATCGGGCTGGAGGCGGTCAGCGAACCGGACGAGCAGGGCATGCGGACCGTCATGTGCGTCCTGAACGGTCAGCTGCGTCCGATCGCCGTGCGCGACCACTCCGTCGACTCGGCTGTCGCGTCGGCGGAGAAGGCGGACCGCTCCAACCCGCACCACATCGGTGCCCCGTTCGCGGGCGTCGTGTCGCTGTCGGTCGATGTCGGCGACGAGGTCGCCGTCGGCGCGACGATCGGCACCATCGAGGCGATGAAGATGGAGGCGGCGATCACCGCCCCGGTCGCGGGCACCGTGACCCGACTTGCCATCGGACAGGTGACGCAGGTCACGCCGGGGGATCTGCTGATCGAGATCCGCTGAGCAGATCGGCGGCGGGGCACCTCGCCCCGCCGCCGCTTCAGCTGCCCCGGTACGTCGAGTAGGCGAAGGGGCTCAACAGGATCGGTACGTGGTGATGTCGCCCGGGATCGTCGATCTCGAAACAGACGTCGATCTCGGGATAGAAACCCTTGATGTCGTTGTCGGCGAACCAGTTACCGGTGTCGAAGACGAGATGGTAGATCCCGGGGACGAGCGCCTCGGTGTTCACTGCGGTGATGCGACCGTCGGAATCAGTGCTGCCGCTGGACAGTTCGGTCCCCGACGCATCCTGGAGGGACACCTCGAGGCCGACGGCGGGTGAACCCGACACCGCGTCGAGGACGTGCGTGGACAGACCGGTCATCTCGAAATCCCTTCGTCGGCGGCGTGCTCGCCCGACAGCATACGGAGCAGGCGGGCGCGGTTGATCTTCGCCAGTTCCGCACGCAGTACCCGGCGTTCGGTGGAGGCGTCGTTGGTCATCCGCGCCCGGAGGATGGCGAGCAGCTCGTCGGCGGGCCGCCCGTTCGCGAAGACCAGGTAGACGTGTCCGAACCGCGCCTCGTAGGCGACATTGGCGTCTCTCAGCTCGGCGAGCACCGAGGCCGACGAGCCCGCCACCCCGGACTGTTCGCGCGCCGACGAGGCGTTGTCGGGCCGGTCTCCGATCCGCGGATGCCCGGCGAGCGCCTCGTCGAGGTCGTCGTCGCTCATCTCGGCCAGTGCTCGATCGGCGGTGTCGAGCACAGCGGGTACATCGCCGAAGGGCCGCGCGAGCATCATGCGCTCGATCCAGGTCGTCGATGCGCAACAGCTGCGCAGCGCTGCACGGGCTTCGTCGTCGTCGTCCATCTCGGTGAGCCGCATGATGACCAGCCTAGGAGGCGTGGGCGCGGTCGGCGCGTGGAAGATGGAGCGATGGACGACGTCACCGGGGCAGCGCCCCCGGACGACCCCGCGGGACGGGTGCTCGGTGTGGTACTCGCCGCCGGAGCCGGGACCAGGTACGGGATGCCGAAGATCCTCGCGCACGACGGCCAGTGGCTCGAGCGGGCGGTCGCGGCGTTGCGCGACGGCGGCTGCGCCGAGGTGGCGGTCGCCATGGGCGCCGCGGTCGTCGAACCGCCCGCCGGCGCCGAGGCGCTGGTCGTCGCGGACTGGTCCGACGGCGTCGGTGCCACGGTGGCGGCGGCCCTGCGGTGGGCGATGGCACGACCGGGCGCGGCGGGGCTGACGGTGCACGTGGTCGACACCCCGGCCACGGGCGCCGACGTCGTCGCCCGCGTCCTGGGCGCGGCATCGGGTGACCGCGCCCTTCTCGCGCGAGCGGTCTTCGACGGCAGTCCGGGGCACCCGGTGTACATCGGTGCCGACCATTTCGGACCGGCTCTGCGTGTGGTCGATGGTGACGTGGGTGCTCAGGTGTACCTCCGGTCCCGGGCGGTGACCCGCGTCGAGTGCGGGGATCTGGCGTCCGGGGTGGACATCGACGAGCAGCCGTGACCGGGGATCAGCGTGCCCGTTTCGAGACCTTCTCGTCGCCGTTCCGGTGCACGGTGATCCCACGTGGGACAAGCGTCCATGTCTAGGGTGCACACATAGCCGGGTAACGGACCGCACTCTCGCCGAAGCGGGTGATCACCGTGGCGCACGATCGTCGTCGACGCCTCACCGCGATTCTCGCCGCGCTCGTCGTGGGAGCCGGCCTCGCGGCATGCGCCACCGGACCCGAGGGACCGGAGCGAACACCGCCGGCCCGGGCCGCGCAGGACGCGCATCTGCCGCCCGGATTCGACACCACCTTCCGCTGGACCGCGACCGGTGTCCTCGATCCGCAATCCGCCGAGGGCACCTTCGTCCGAGCCTTCACCGAGTCCTTCGAACTCGCCAACGCCGGACGGTCGGCGCGGTGGGGCTACCCCGGTTTCGCCGACGCCGCGCCGTCGAACATCGACCAGATGGTGACGGCGTACCCCACGATCCAGTCGACCTCGGGCCGCGAGGTCGGCACCGCCTTCTATCAGGGGTTGCGCCGCGTCGACGACAACGGCTGGGCGCGAATCGTGATGTGCCGTCACGGGTATCGGTCGGTGCAGCAGAACGGTGCGTGGACCGTCGGATACGACACCCCGCGGCCGGTGGAGATCGACATCCGCCGCGTGGGAACCGATCCCGCGGCCGCACCACGCGGGGGCGAGCGGACCCCCGGCGCCGACGTGTTCGGCGGCTGGTACACCTCCCGCTACGACTTCGCGGCCCTGTACCCGACGCCGACCCCGGATCAGAAGGCGTGCGCCGCAATGACTCCGGACGGAATGCCGCACTGGCTGCCGATGGCCGACACCGAGCCGTGGCCGGCCCAGCAGCCGGTACCGGGGTGGTCCAGCTACCCGGGCGCGGCCTGACTCCGCACCGCCAGGGCGCCGACTACTGGTCGGGCAGTCCGCCGAGCAGATCGTCGAGGTGCGCCGGCAGGTCCCGTATCCGTACCCCGGTGGCGTTGTAGATCGCGTTGATGACCGCGGCGGCACTGCCGACGATCCCGATCTCGCCCGCACCGCGCGAACCCATCGGGGTGGCGTGCTCGTCGCGGTCGTCGAGGCAGATCGCGTCGACGTCGGCGATGTCGGCGTGCACGGGGATGTGGTACTCGGCGAGATCCTGCGTGACCACGTGCCCGAACCGGTGATCGCGGACGCTCTCCTCGTGCAACGCCATCGAGATACCGAAGGTCATGCCGCCGATGAGTTGCGAACGGACGGTGCGCGGGTTGATGGCGCGGCCGATGGAGAACACCCCGAGCATGCGCGGGATCCGGATCTCGCCGGTGTCGATGTCGACGCCGACCTCGACGAAGTGCGCGCCGAACGAGGCCACGGTGAACTTCTCGAGATCGGGGTTGTCCGCCGCTTCCGCGCTGAGTTCGGCGTCCGGCGGCGGATCGTCGCCGAAACGTGCACGGAACTGATGCGCGGCGGTGACGATAGCCGATCCCCAGGACGAGGTGCCCGACGAACCGCCGGCGACGGTCGCGCTGGGCAGCGCGCTGTCGCCGATCTCGATGTCGACGACGTCGGTGGGTACGTCGAGCGCGTCGGCGGCGATGATCTTCAGGGTCGTCCACGCACCGGTGCCGATGTCGGTGGCGGCGATCCGGACCGTGTACCGCCCGTCGCGATGGGTGATCGACGCCGCGTTGCCCGGTTGCACCATGTGGGGATAGGTCGACGACGCGACCCCCAGGCCGACCAGTTGCCGACCGTTCCGGCGGGCCGCCGGCTCCGCCACACGCCGCTCCCAGCCGAATCGTCGGGCTCCCTCGCGGAGACAGTCGAGCAGCCGCCGCGACGACCACGGGTTGCCTGTCTCGGGGTCCTCGGGCGGTTCGTTGCGCACACGCAACTCGATCGGATCGAGGTCGAGGGCATGTGCCAGTTCGTCCATGGCGACCTCGCCGGCGAACATCCCCGGAGCCTCGCCGGGCGCGCGCATCCAGAACGGGACCGGGACATCGAGGGGGACGACGTGGTGATCGGTCCGCCGATGGTCGGCCGAGTACATCGATCGTGAGGTGACCGCGGCCTGCTCGGCGAACTCCCCGGCGTGTGCGCTGTGGGTGAATGCCTCGTGCACCATCGCGGTGATGTGGCCGTCCCGATCGGCGGCCACCCGCAGACGGGATCGGGTGGGCGCGCGGTGTCCGACGTAGACGAACATGTGCTGTCGGGTCACCGCGAACTTCACCGGACGGCCGGGCAGGCGCATGGCGGCCATGGCCGCGAGCACGTCGTGCGAGTGCGGCGAGCCCTTCGACCCGAATCCACCGCCGACGTGCGGCGCCATCACCCTCATCTGCTCGGGTTCGAGACCCAGCACCGGCGCCAGCGAGGACACCACGCCCTGGGTCGACTGGGTCGAGTCGTAGAGCGTGAGGACAGCTGCATCCGCATCCCAGGTGGCCACCACGGTGTGCGGCTCCATCGGGTTGTTGTGTTCCTCCGGGGTGGAGTACCACTGGTCGACCGTGACCGTGTCCCCGCCGGCGGTACTGGCCGCCTCGTCCAGGATTCGATCGGGGTCGCCGTCCTGTGAGGTGGGCTCGAACCCGCCGTTGACCTGTTCGGGCCGGTAGCTGTCGGGGTGATCGACGCGGAACTCGGTGTCGTGGGCGTCCTCGTCGTAGGTGACGGTCACCGCCGAGGCGGCTTCGCGCGCCGTCTCGGGACTCTCCGCGACGACGGCGCCGATCAGCTGCCCGCGGTAGGCGATCTCGGGCGACTGCAGGATCGTGAGGTCGCCGCTGGAGGTGTCGGCCAATTCCGGTGCGTTCTCCGGGGTGAGTACGTAGAGCACGCCGGGCGTCGATTCGGCTGCGGCCGTCTCGAATCCGGTGATGCGTCCGCGCGCGATGGTCGCGGTGATCGGCCACAGGTACGCGGCGTCGGTGAGGTGCTCGTAGGCATAAGGCGCGGTGCCGCGCACCTTGTCGGTGCCGTCGATGCGGGCGTGGGAGGTACCGATCGCGGTCATCGAGTGCTCAACTCCCGCAGGGTGGCGATCAGGGTGCGGCGTGCGAGGGGCACCTTGAACTCGTTGCCCTCGAGTACACGGGCCTCGCCGAGTTCGGCATCGGCTGCCGCGGCGAACAATTCGGGCGAGGGGCGCTGACCACGCAGCACCTCTTCGGCCCGCGCGGCCCGCCAGGGCTTGTGCGCGACACCGCCGAACGCGATCCGCGTCGCGCCGATGGCGTCACCGTCCATGCTCACCTCGGCCCCGACGGACACGAGCGCGAAGGCGTACGACGCACGGTCCCGCACCTTGCGGTAGGTCGACGACGAGTCGGGCAGGGGCGGTGGCACGTCGATGGCCACGATGACATCGTGCGGCTCGAGCACCGTGTCGCGTTCGGGATGCTCACCCGGGAGGCGGTAGAAGTCGTTGATGTCCACCACGCGCTCACCGTCGGGGCCCTGCACGACGATGCGCGCGTCGAGCGCCGTGAGGGCCACCGCCATGTCGGAGGGGTGGGTCGCGACGCAGGTCTCGGATGCACCCAGGATGGCGTGATACCGCGTGTATCCGCCGACGGCCGAACAGCCCGAGCCCGGCGTCCGCTTGTTGCACGGGGTCGTGACGTCCTGGAAGTAGACGCATCTGGTGCGCTGCAACAGGTTTCCCGCATTGGTCGCGAGGTTGCGCAACTGCGGCGAGGCGCCCGAGAGCAGGGCGCGGGCCAGGACGGGGTAGCGGCGTCGGACGAGGGGATGGGCGGCGGTGTCGGCGTTGCGGGCGGTGGCGCCGAGCCGGAGCGAGCCGTCGGGGCGTTCGGTGATGTCGTCGAGCGGCAGGCGGGAGATGTCGAGCAGCGCCGGCGGGTCGGCGACGCCCAGCTTCATGTGGTCGACCAGGTTGGTGCCGCCGGCGATCAGCTTCGCGCCGTCGTGATCCCGCAGAAAGGCCACGGCGGTGCGGACGTCGGTCGCACGCTCGTAGGTGAACGGGATCATCGATCGGCCGCCTGTCGGATCGCCGCGAGGATGTTCGGGTACGCCGCGCATCGGCAGAGGTTGCCGCTCATCCGTTCCCGGATCTCGTCGTCTCTCAGCGGACTCGCGTCGCCGCTCGACGACGGGTCGAGGTCCTCGGTGACGTGGCTGGGATACCCCTGTTTCGCCTCGTCGAGCATCCCGATGGCCGAGCACAGCTGGCCGGGTGTGCAGTAGCCGCACTGGAAGGCGTCCTCGTCGATGAACGCCTGCTGCATGTCGTGTAGCTCGTCACCGTCGCCCAGGCCCTCGGCGGTGACGATGTCGCTGCCCTCGTAGGAGACGGCGAAGGACAGGCAACTGACGATGCGCCTGCCGTCGACCAGCACGGTGCACGAACCGCACTGACCGTGATCGCAGCCCTTCTTGGGCGAGAAGATGCCCAGCCGGTCACGCAGACCGTCGAGCAGTGTTGTTCGCGTGTCCACGACGACGTCGTGTTCGGCACCGTTCACGGTCAAGGAGACTTTGGCTTCCACGTCGCGAGGCATACCCGTTCGTAGAGGCGGTAAACACCCGCCGAGAACCGCGAAATGTCTGGAACAATCGGTCGAATGGCCCCCTCGAGACCCAGAGTTGTTGTGATCGGTGCCGGATTCGCGGGTATGCACTGCGCCCGCAGGCTCAAGAACGAGCCGGTCGACGTCACCATCGTCGACCGCGGGACCAGCCATCTGTTCCAGCCGCTGCTGTATCAGTGCGCCACCGGTCTGTTGTCCGAGGGCGCGATCTCCAGCCCGGTTCGGCATCTGACCCGTCGGCACAAGAACCTCGACGTCGTCCTCGGCGAGGCGTCGGGTATCGATGTCGGCGCCCGTGAGGTGACGGTCGACCGCATCGACGGGTCGTCGTTCCGTCTCGCCTACGACTACCTCGTGGTCGGCGCCGGGATGCGCACCGCCTACCGCGGCAACGAGGCGTTCGCGGAGTTCGCGCCGGGGATGAAGACGCTCGATGACGCACTGTCGATCCGCCGCAAGATCATGGCCGCGTTCGAGATGGCCGAGACGATCACCGACCCGGAAGAGCAGCGGTCCTGGCTCACCTTCGCGGTGGCGGGCGGCGGCCCGACCGGCGTCGAGCTCGCCGGACAGATCCGGGAGGTCGCGACCCTGGCGCTCGAGCGCGAGTTCGACGCGATCGATCCGGCGCAGGCGCGGGTGCTGCTGCTCCACGGCGGCGACCGCGTGTTGCCGTCGTTCTCGACGCGGCTCTCGGCCAGCGCCCAGCGCACGCTCGACAACCTCGGCGTCGAGACCCACCTGGGCGTGCACGTCACCGGCGTCGGGGCGGACCACGTCGAGACGACCCGCAAGGCCGACGGGACCAAGAACGTCTACCCGGCGCGCACGACACTGTGGACGACCGGCGTCGAGGCCGTCCCATTCGCCGCCACACTCGCCCGGTCGCTGGGTGTCGAACAGGACCGCGGCGGGCGGATACCGGTCGAGGCCGATCTCTCGGTCCCGGGCCATCCCGACATCTTCGTGTGCGGCGACATGAGTTCCTACCGAGACCTGCCCGGGGTCGCCGAGGTGGCCATGCAGGGCGGCCGGCATGCCGGCGCGGTGATCGCGGAAACTGTTGCCGGCCAACGGGAGAGAACCCCGTTCAGATACCGCGATCTGGGCACCGCGGCCTACATCGCCCGCCGCCACGCGATCGTCCAGTCCGGCCCGCTCCAGCTGTCGGGGTTCCTCGGCTGGGTGGCCTGGGGCGTCATCCACATCGCCTTCCTGGCGGGTGTCCGCAACCGGATGGGAACCGTCATGACGTGGGGCGCAACGCTGCTCACCGACAGCCGGCGGGAGCGCGCCATCACCTACGGCAGCCCGGAGACGGCGAGGCAGCCCTACGGGCAGTGACCGGGTGGATTCGGCCCGCTCGCTTGTCCGTGACCGCCTCGCCTGGTATTCAGAGTAGAACACGTTCTAATTCTGGTTGTTCTTCTGACGGGCGAGGAGTCCTCCATGCACACCCCGATCTGCGATGAGCTCGGTATCGAGTTCTCGATCTTCGCGTTCACCCACTGCCGGGACGTGGTGGTCGCGGTGAGCAAGGCGGGCGGTTTCGGGGTGCTCGGCGCGGTCGGCTTCACCCCCGAAGAGCTCGAGATCGAACTCAACTGGATCGATGAGCACATCGGCGACCGTCCCTACGGCGTCGACATCGTCATCCCGAACAAGTACGAGGGCATGGACTCGAACATGTCGGGCGAAGAACTCACCAAGATGCTGCAGTCGATGGTGCCGGCGGAGACCCTCGACTTCGGGCGCAAGCTCCTGCGTGACCACGGCGTGCCGCTCAACGAGGACAGTGACAACTCCCTGCAGCTTCTCGGTTGGACCGAGGCCACCGCCACGCCGCAGGTCGAGATCGCGCTCCAGCACCCCAAGGTCACCCTGATCGCGAACGCCCTGGGGACTCCGCCCGCCGACATGATCGAGAAGATCCAGTCCGCCGGCCGCAAGGTCGCCGCGCTGTGCGGGTCGCCGAAGCAGGCCCGCAAGCACGCCGATGCAGGTGTCGACATCATCATCGCCCAGGGCGGCGAGGGTGGCGGTCACTGCGGCGAGGTCGGTTCCATCGTGCTGTGGCCGCAGGTCGTCAAAGAGGTTGCGCCGGTTCCGGTTCTGGCGGCCGGCGGTATCGGCAGCGGTGAGCAGATCGCGGCGGCGCTGGCCCTCGGGGCGCAGGGCGCGTGGACGGGATCGCAGTGGCTGATGGTCGAGGAGGCCGAGAACACCCCGGTCCAGCAGCAGACCTACATCGACGCCTCCAGCCGGGACACCGTGCGGAGCCGATCGTTCACCGGCAAGCCGTGCCGCATGCTGCGCAACGACTGGACCGAGGCCTGGGAGGATCCGAAGAATCCCGATCCGCTGGGGATGCCGTTGCAGTACATGGTCTCCGGGATGGCGGTGGCCGCGACGCACAAGTACCCCGACGAGAGCATCGACGTCGCCTTCAACCCGGTCGGGCAGGTGGTCGGGCAGTTCCGCAAGGTCGAGAAGACCTCCGCGGTGATCGAGCGGTGGGTCACCGAGTACATCGACGCCACGAGCAGCCTGGACTCGTTCGCCAACGCGAACGCCTAGTCGGGGGCAGATTCGCGCGGCCTCGTTTCCGTCCCGCTTATCGGATTCAGTCAGCGGGACGGAAACGGCGACGCGGGAGCTGGGGAGTGGCCGGCGCCGTCCTCGGCGATCGTCGCGAGGGGGAGAGTCACCTGGACGGTGGTGCCCGACGGTTCGTTCGGCAGGTACCGGATCGTCCCGCCGTGACGTTCCACGATGTGTTCGGAGATGATGAGCCCGATTCCGGAACCGTCTTGCTTGGACGAGAACGCTCCGGACGCGAGGCGGTCCGCCGGTACGTCGCCGGTCATGCCGCGTCCCTGATCGCGGATCCACACCGAGGCCAGTCCGTCGGCCTCGCCGGTCTGGATCGTCAGTTCCTTCACCTCGGTTGTCGGCCGGACGATCTCGTCGAGTGCGTTGACGCACAGGTTGATGATGACCTGTCCGATGAGCACGTTCTCGCCCTGGACCGGCAGGTCACGGTCGGGGATCTCGGCGTACACGCGCACGCCCTGCTCGGCCGCGCGTAGTCGCACGAAGTACAGGCTCTCCTCGACGGTCTCGTTGAGATCCATGAGCGTCGAGGTGCTCTCGATGCGTCGTACGTAGCGGCGGACCGAGGCCACGATGTCGGCGGCGCGGTGGAGTTGCTTCTCGATCTGGTCGATGCCGTAGGCGAGGCTGCGGGCGTCGACGGTCTCGGCGGAGACGCGGGCCTTGAGTCCGCTCAGGTAGTTCGTCGACGCCGCGAGCGGCTGCCCGAGCTCGTGGGCCAGGATCATCGCCATGTCGCCCATCGCGTGGTACCGGCTCAGATATTGGAGGTTGGCCTCCTGGTAGGCGTTGCGGCGTTCCCATTCGACGCGGTCGGTCACGTCGCGCACGGTCAGGACCCGCGAGGAGATGCCGTCGTGGGCGACGATCTCGAGTTCGCCGGCCAGCCACACGGTGCTGCCGTCGTCCTTGATGATCTCCTGCTGGATCTCGACCGAGCCCGCTCCGTCCGTCAGCCGTTCGACGACGGGGTCACTGGTCAGCCGGGGCTCACACCGGCCGAGGTCTTCCAGGTGGACGCCCGACAGCTCCGCAGGGGTGCGGCCGAACAGCTTGGCGGCCAGTGGGGAGATGTCGTCGATGCAGTTGTCGTCGTCGAGCACGACGATCCCGGCCGACGTGTGGGTCATGATGCGCTGCAATGACTCCGACACCCAGGTCAGTTCTTCCTGCAACTCGACCTCGTCGGAGATGTTGCGGAACTCGACCATCACGACCGGCCCGTCCTCGCAGCGCACCAGGGTCGCGCGGGCGTCGGTGAGGAACTCGGTGCCGTCCTTGGCGCGGTATTTCCACTGTTTGCGGCTCGACCCGTGCACCACGGCGGACTGAAGCCACGCCACGCCGACCTCGCGGCGGTACTGACGCTCCTGGGCGCTCATGTGGTGTGCCTTGAGGGGCTTGAGTTCCTCCAGGGTGAACCCGAAGATGCGGCAGGCGGCCGGGTTGGCCCACAGGATGTTCTTCGAACTCGCCTCGTGGATGAGGATTCCGGTGCCGGTGTGCAGGATCATCTGCTCGAAGTCCCGACGCGCGGGGAACATCGCCATCACCTCACCTTCGCCGAGTTCTCATCTTCGCCCCCGCCACGATGCCACGCGGGTGAGGACACGCAAGTAAGGAATTGCTTACCCGCGACGCGGGAAATCCCGATACCGCGTCGGGTCCCGCGTCCATAGTGTCGGACTCGAGATCGAGAGTCGATTCCGAACGGAGACAATGATGACCGCGGAGAGCCTGACCGAACGGGTGTGTGCGGAACCGGCGGGGGCGGCGCGCGACGCCGCGTTCGACCACGCGCTCGACGTGCTCCGGGATCGTCGGGACGAGTTCAACTCGCAGCGCTACGTGCCCGCCGACTTCATCGCGTTGCTGAAGCGCGCCGGCATGTACCGGGCCTCGACGCCGGCGGCGTTCGGTGGCGAGCCGATGGCACCGTCGGATTTCATGTCGCTGGTCGAACGCATCTCCGCCGTCGACCCCGCCACCGGGTGGGTGTCCAGTTTCGGATCGTCGCTGGTGTACTTCGCCGCGCTGCCGGCCGAGACCCAGCAGAAGATCTACGCGCACGGTCCCGATGTCGCCTACGCGGGCGGGCTGTTCCCCATGCAGGAGGCACAGCGGGTCGACGGCGGCTACCTGTGCTCGGGGGTCTGGCAGTTCGCCAGCGGATGTCGCGGCGCCGACCTCCTCGGGATCGGTCTGGCCGGCGGACCCGAGACCGGCGGCAAACCGCTGACGGCGCTGGTCGACCCGGCCGAGGTCGAAATCGTCGACAACTGGGATGTCGCCGGGATGAAGGCGACCGGCTCCCATGCCATCCGCGCCGACCGCGTGTTCGTGCCCGAGGAGATGACCTTCGTGCGAGGCGGCGCCCCGCAGATCGACGAACCCCTGACCCGGTACCCGGCGCTGGCCTACGCCGCGCAGGTCCTGGCGGTGGTGACCCTCGGCGCGGCCCGGGGCGCGCTCGACTACGCGATCGAGGTCGGTGCGGCGCGGACCTCGATCACCGGGGGTGCCAGCAAGGGCAACCGGCCGGCGTACAAGAGCGGCCTGGCGGTCGCCGAGGCCGAATTGCGTTCGGCGCGTGCGTTCTTCTACGACAGCACCGACCGGGTGTGGGCCAAGGCCATCGCGGGACAGCACATCTCGACCGACGATCAGGCCCTGTTGCGGTTGAGTGCCACCCACGCCGCACACGTCGGGCGCAGCGTCGTGCTGCAGGTGTTCGACCTCGCCGGAACCGGGGCCATCTACGAGACGCATCCGCTGCAGCGGTTCCTGCAGGATGCGCTGGTGCCCGCGCAGCACGCGATGTTGCAGACCAACACCTACGAGGCCGCCGGTGCGCTTCTCCTCGGCCTCGAGGCCGGTATCCCCAGCTTCCCCTGACCCACCCGCCATCCAGCCCAGACGTCACGACCGCGAGGAGAGCATCACTCATGTCCGACGAACCGTTGCGCACGCTGTTCTGCGTCGGTAACAACCAGAACTTCTTCGACCTGCCCAAGTCCGACATCGGTCCGGTGTGGGAGGCGACGATGGAGTTCCTCACGAGCTTGAAGAACCTCGACGGTGTCGAGATCATCGGGACCTTCGACGACGACGCCCACATGGTCGGGCCGTCCGACGGCTGGCCGTGGACGTTCTACGTCCTCGCCGACGTGCGCGACCAGCCGACCGTCCGGGCGGCCTGCAATCTGTTGCGCACCATCATGGTCGGTGAGCATGCGCTCTGGAAGTACTTCAAGGTCGAGGCGCGGATGGGCCGAGCCCTCACGATCCGCGACGACGTCCCCTCATGAGCACCGCCTCCTGAACTCTCGCGCACCGACAGCCCCTTTCCGCGCCCCGGCGCGGTCGACACACGAAGGAACATCGATGACCACCATCGAGCGGCCGACCCGCGGCTTCGCGGACCTCGCCGAGAAGGACCGCGTCGCCGGTCAGCTGTACACCGATCCCGACATCTTCGCCGAGGAGATGCGCAAGATCTTCTACCGCACCTGGGTGTGGGTCGCGCACGAGAGCGAGGTCCCCGAGGCGGGCTCGTTCAAGACCACCCAGGTCGGCGATCAACCGGTCATCGTGACCCGGGATCGCAAGGGCAACTTCAACACCCTGCTCAACCGGTGCCGGCATCGCGGCGCGACGGTGTGCGATCAGCGCAGCGGCAAGGCCAACGGGTTCACCTGCCCGTACCACAACTGGTCCTACACCCTGGACGGTCGACTGCGCGGCATCCCGTACCCGGACGGTTACGAGGGCGTCGTCGAGAAGAACGACTTCCCCCTGCAGAAGCTGCGCACCGAGAGCTATCTCGGCATGATCTTCGCGACGTTCAACACCGAGATCGAGCCGCTCGAGGACCACCTGGGTGACGCGAAGATCTGGATGGAGCGATTCCTCAAGCAGTCCAACGGATTCCCCACGAAGGTCCTCGGCAGTCACAAGTTCCGGTTCAAGGGCAACTGGAAGATCCAGCTCGAGAACACCACCGACGGTTACCACTTCCCGATGGTGCACAAGTCGTGGATGGCCTCCGTCGACGCCGAGACCGCCAACATGATGTCGTTCATGGACGACCCGGCCGCCGAGACGCACGCACTCGGCAACGGTCACAGCGTCGCGATCATGGCGGCCGCGCACGCGGACCTCGACATCGACGACGGCTCCGAGGAGGTCCAGCCGCGGTTCCAGCATCTCGTCGACGAACTCGTCGAGGCGGGGGAGAGTCCCGAACGCATCCGTCGCTACATGCGCTCGATGCACGGTTGTGGGTTCAACCTCAACATGTTCCCGAACATCGCCATGTCGTCGTCGTTCTTCCGGGTTCTCATCCCGATCAGCGTGGACGTGACCGAGGTGTGGCACATGGCGATCGGCATGGACGGCGGGCCGGAGAGCATCAACCGCGAGCGCCTGCGGATCCACGAGCACTTCCAGGGCCCTTTCGGTTTCGGCAGCCCCGACGACGCCGAGGGATGGGATCGCGTCCAGATCGGCGCCGGTGGCAACCCGAACATGCCGATCCTGGTCAACCGCGGGGAGAACCGCGAGTACACGACCGAAGAGGGTTGGCCCACATCGCATGTCACCGACGAGACGGGGATGCGCGAGTCCTACGCCATGTGGAAGAGGATGATGAGCGATGACTGAACTGCACAGTTTCAACGACCCGCGCGTCCTGCGCGCGATCGCGCTCGTGTGGAAGGAGGCCGAACTCCTCGACGCCAAGGACTATCCGGCGTGGGAGGCCCTCTACACCGATGACGCGCACTACGTCATCCCGATCGATCCCGACACCGACGATTTCGACTCGTCGCTGAACATGGTGTACGACGACCAGCGGATGCGGCGCCTGCGCGTCGAACGGATGATGCAGGGTTACGCACCGTCGGCGGTCGCCGCCGCCCGCACGGTCCGGGTCATCTCGCGGTTCACCGTGTCCGACGTCAGCGACGACACCGTCATCCTGCGGTCCGCGCAGATCCTCAACGCGTTCAAGCGCGACGCCTTCTCGACGATCGGCGCCGAGCTCACCCACACCATCAGCCTCGGTTCCGACGGGAACGACCGGATCAGCCTGAAGGTCGCCCGCCTCATCGACAGCGAGGACGCGGTCAGCGCCTCCGGGTATCTGGTGTGAGGACGGACCTGGACATGACTTCGACGAACAAGGGGATCGCGGTCGTCACCGGTGCCGCCGGCGGCATGGGCTCGCACGTCGCCCGCCGGCTGCACCGGGACGGTCACCGCGTCCTGCTCACCGACATCGCCCTCGATCCGGCCCAGCGCATCGCCGAAGAACTCTCGCCCGACGGGTCGACCGCACGGGCGGCCGTCCTCGACGTCGCGCACCGGCAGGGTTTCGTCGACGCGCTGGCGCATGTGCAATCCGTCTGGGGTACACCGACGATCGTCGTCAACAACGCGGCACTGACCCAGGCGGCGGAGCTCATGACGCTCGACGAGCCGGATTTCACCCGCGTGCTGAACACGAACGTCAACAGCATCTTCTTCGGCTGCCAGGTCTTCGGGGCCGCGATGGCCGACGAGGGGTACGGCCGCATCGTCAACATGGCGTCGCTGGCCGGTCAGAACGGCGGCACCGCCACCGGCGCGCACTATGCCACGTCCAAGGGTGCGATCCTGACGGTCACCAAGATCTTCGCCAAAGAGCTTGCGGCCAAGGGCGTCACGGTCAACGCGATCGCGCCCGGGCCCCACGACCTGCCCGTCGTGAAGGCGACCGTGCCGCCGGAGAAACTCGACGCCGTGATCGCCGGCATCCCCGTCGGGAAGCTGGGCAGCCCCGAGTTCATCGGGGACATGGTCGGCCTGCTGACCGCCGAGAACGCCTTCTTCGTCACGGGTGCGTGCTGGGACGTCAACGGCGGGCTCTTCGTCCGCTGATCGCACCTCGAGAACCATTCGCCACCACCAGGAGCACCGCCATGGCCCTCACCGACGTCGTCGTCTCCGCGATCGTCCAGGAGACCCCGAGCATCAAGACCATCTACCTGTCGAGGCCCGACGGCTCGACGATGGGGGAGTACACGCCCGGAGCGCACATCGATGTCGTCGGGCCGACCGCCATCACCCGCCAGTACTCGCTGTGCAGCCGGCCCGACGGGCGGGAGTCCTTCGCCGTGGCCGTCAAGCGCGAGGATCAGTCCCGAGGTGGTTCGGCCGCTCTGCACGAACTGCGCGTCGGCGACCGGCTGCAGATCAGCGAGCCGCGGAACCTGCTCGGGATCGATTACACGGCAACGCATCACGTCCTGGTGGCGGCCGGCATCGGGATCACCCCGATGCTCAGCATGGCGCGCTACATGGACGTGCACGGGATCAGCTTCGAACTGCACTACTTCGCCCGGACGGTCGATGACGCGGCGTTCCTGCCGCTGCTGCGGGAGCGTTGCCCGGACAAGCTGCACGCGCATGTCGGCGTCGGTCGTGAGGCCCATGGTCCGATCCTGTCCGCCGCGCTGGAATCGGCGCCGCAGGGCTCGCATGTCTATGTCTGCGGCCCGGACGGGTTCATGACCAAGGTCCGCGAACTGGCGGAACAGTTCATCCCGGTCGACGCGGTCCACTTCGAGAACTTCCACGCCACCGATCAGCCGGATGCGTCGGAGAACACGCCCTTCGACGTCGAACTCGACGGCGAGACCTATCGCGTCCCGGCCGACCGGAGCATTGTCGAGGTCCTCGAGGAGAACGGCTGCGACGTCGACACCTCGTGTCAGGAGGGCATTTGCGGTACCTGCATCATGCAGGTCCTCTCCGGTGAGCCCGAGCACCGCGACAACGTGCTGACCAAGGCCGAGCGAGAGTCCGGAGAGGTGATGGCGGTCTGTGTCTCGCGGACCACCGGCGAGAAGATCGTGCTCGACTACTACTGACCCGAGCTCGCCGACCAACCCCTGTGCCGTTTCCCTAGGGGTTGGTCGGCACCTCGACGTCGAACCGCAGGATGTCCCGGACCAGCGTGCTGATGCTGTCGGCATCGGTCTTGCTCTTGATCCGGGCACGGTGCACGTCCACCGTCTTGACGCTCATGTCGAGGCGGCGGGCGATGTTCTGGCTGGGTAGACCTTCGACGACCAGCGCGAGGATCTCGCGTTCCCGCGGGGTCAGCAACGCGACCTTCGATTCCACCCACCGCTTCTGCGCGTGGGTGCGGAAGCGCTCGACCGCCTTCTCCATCCCCGCCTGGACGGCGTCGAGCAGCCGCTGCGGGTCGTAGGGCTTCTCCAGGAAGTCCATCGCGCCGGCCTGCAGGGTGGACACCGACATCCGGATGTCTCCGTGCGCGGAGACGAAGATGATGGCGACGTGCGGTGCGAACTCGTTGAGCTTCTCCTGCAGCCGCGGGCCGCTCATCGTCGGCATGCGGACGTCGAGCACGATGCACGCGGGGGTGTCCCCGGAGTACTGCGCGAGGAAGTCGTCGGCGCTGTGGCAGATCCGCGGCGAGATCCCGATGCTGCCGAGCAGCCAGTCGACCGATTCGCAGAGTTCCGGGTCGTCGTCGACGACGTACACCGTCGCGGTCGCATCCGATGCGGTCACGTCCACGCCGCGTCGGCCGTCCAGTAGTTCATCCCGACGGCACTCACCTGGTGGCGCCACTCGGAGGTCCGGTTCAGCCAGGGTTCCTCGCGCCGGACCGACTCGTCGGCCGCCTCCGGGCCGTCGGCCTCGACGGTCCAGTGCACCCAGTTGACCTCCCGGCCGTACTCGTCGTGCACGAACAGGTCGACATGGTGCCAGCCGTAGTTGAAGGTGTCCTCGTAGCACGTGAGGAACATCCGGTGGTGCGTCTCCGGACGGGGTTTGATTGTCATGCAGATCTTCTCTCTCGCAACCGGATCAGGCCGGGACGACCGGATGGGGCCGGAGCTCGTTCTCGAGCACCGCGGCGACCTCGAACAGGGCCGATTCCCGCCCCGGCAATCCGATCACCTGTAGTCCGAGGGGCATCCCGGAGTCCGTGGCCGCCCCCGGCACGACGACAACCGGGCAGCCGAGCAGCTGCCACGGTCGGCTCAGGACCGGCGACCCGGTCGCGGCGAGGCCGCTCGGTGCCGGTCCGGGTGCGGCGGGACCGACGATCACCGTGTGATCGCCGAGCGTCTCGGCCAGCAGATCCCGGGAGCGGTCGCGGCGGATGAGGGCGGCCGCGTGGTCGGCGGGCCGGACCGCGCGGCCGGCGTCGACGAGGTCGAGCAGCGCGGGGCTGAGCGCGGCCGCATGGTCCCGGACGACATCGTCCAGCGTCTCGGACGCCTCATGGGACATGACGGTCACGTGGTCGTCGGCCAGGGTGCGGACATGATCGTCGTATTCGAGAACGCGGGTCTCGACGTCGGCTCGCTCGAGCAGGTCCGGCAGCCGGTCGACCAGGTCCGCCATCGCCGGGTCGATCGGGTGCAGGTCGCTGCCGCCCCACACCACCACGGTCCGGACGGTGGAGCGACCGGGAACGATCGGCGAGCGGCCGGTGAAAGCTGTGTACACGTACTGCAGGTCGGCGATGTCGCGGGTGAGGATGCCCAGCGAGTCCAGCGACTCCGAGAGTCCGGTGACGCCGGACAGATCCGTCGAGCCGTGCGCGAGGACCATGCCCGCGGCGCCGCAGTAGGCGGCCGGCCGGGTCAACGAGCCGGCGGTCTGCGTACCCAGCGCCACCGGGATGACGCCCGCGCCGACGGCGGCCGCCGAACCGCTCGACGACCCGCCCGGCGTGTGCCCGGGGTGGTGCGGATTGCGCGTCGGCCCAGGCGAGAAGTAGCCGAACTCGGTAGTGACCGTCTTGCCCTGGATCACCGCGCCCAGATCGCGAAAACGACTGACACAGGGCGCGTCCGACGCTGCCGGCGACGACGACGTGACGGGTGAACCGGCACGGGTCGGCAGGCCCTCGACGTCGATGAGGTCCTTGACCCCGAGCGAGACGCCTCGCAGGGGCCGGCGACCCGGCATCGCATCCTGGCGGCGGGCGTCGTCGACGATGGTCGGGGACAGCTCGACCCACGCGCGCAGATCGGTGTCGGTGCGGACGATCTCCTCACGGACCTGTTCCGCGAGGATTTCCGCCGACACCACCTTCTCGTGGACCGCGGTCGCCTGCTCACTGATGGGCTGTTTCCAGTAGGCCGAGCTCACCGTTCCTCCTTCATGTGCTGGGACCAGTCTGCCCTCTCGCGCATCGCGGCGACAGTAAAGATTTCCCTCGTATCCCCGTAGGGACGGGTGGCAATAACGTCGGTGCCAGCCCCCGACAGCCCGGTGTCTTCGCGCCCGCCAGTCCAAGGAAACCCAATGAGCCTCAGAGAAACCATGGTGACGACGACGCCGTCGTCGCCGACCGCCCCCGATCGACGAATCGACTTCGGCCGCATGTCGAGACGGGCCTGGATCGTCACCGGCATGCTCGTGCTGTTCCAGATCATCGCCTTCGCCGACAAAGCGGTGCTCGGCCTGGTCTCGGCCGACGCGATGCCCGAACTCGGCTTGACCGCAACGGAATTCGGATTCATCGGCAGTGCCTTCTTCTTCCTGTACGCGATCGTCTCGGTCGTCACCGGGTTCTTGGCGTCGAAGATCTCGGTGAAGTGGATCCTGTTCGCGATGGGCGTCACCTGGGCGGTGCTGCAGTTCCCGATGCTGCTCGGCGGCGGAGCCGCCATCCTGCTGGTGACGCGGATCATCCTCGGCGGCGCCGAGGGACCCGCGACCGCCATGTCGCTCACCTCCGCGCACACCTGGTTCTCGCCCACCCGTCGTGCGCTGCCGTCGAACCTGATCGCCGCCGGCTCCACGCTGGGTCCTGTCTTCGCGGCGCCGCTGCTAGCCTGGGTCATCGCCGTGTGGGGTTGGCGCTGGGCGTTCGGTGTTCTGGGCATCATCGGCCTGGTGTGGGTGATCGCCTGGTGGGCGATCGGCGCGGACGGTCCCTACCGTCCCAAGAAGGCCTCGTCGCCGGACGAGCCGGCACTCGACACCGACGAGACGGTTGCCGATGCGAAGGAGGTCGCGACCTCCGCGGTCGACGAGCAGAAGCCGGTCAAGATCTGGCGTGCGCTGCTGAGCCTGGCGTTCATCTCCGCCGTGATCGGCGGGGCGTCGAACTTCTGGGTGCAGGGCTTCCTGACGACCTGGCTGCCCCAGTACCTGGGCACCGTGGTCGGGCTGTCGCTCGGTGAGGTCGGTGCGGTGACCACCGTGCCGTGGGTGGTCGGCGCGCTCGTCCTGCTCGGACTGGGTGCGCTCGGGCACCGGATGCTGCACCGGGGGAGTTCGGCACATCGGGCAATCGCCGTCCCGTTCGGCTGCGCCGCGGTCCTGGCCGGGTTGTGCTTCATCGCCATCCAGGCGTCGTCGGGGATCACCGCGGTCGCGCTGCTGTGCCTCGCCGGTGGATGCAGCCTGGCGTTCCCGATGACCGCCACCGCGATCGGTTATGCGGTCGGCGCCCGGCAGCGACCGATCCTCATGGCCACCCTCGGAGGCGTGGCGTCGTTCGGCGCGGTCATCTCGCCGATCCTGGTCGGCTGGCTCATGACCGACGCGGGGTATGTGTCGCCGCCGAAGGGTGAGAAGCCCAGCGCGGAGATGGCCGGCAACATGGCGGCCGGCGTGCACCAGGCGTTCACGATCACCGGCATCGTCCTGCTGGTCGGCGGCGCTCTGTGCATCGCCTTCCTCCGGCCGGAGCGACTCGGTGCCATTCTGCAGAAGCGTTACGTCCAGGAGCCGGTCGAGGCCCGGTCCGCCTGAGTGCACGACCACCGCGACGATTCGATCCCAGGAGAAGACATGTCCGACAACGTGATCAGTGCCATCGACCCAGGCATCTTCCGAAATGTGATGGGGCACTATCCCACCGGCGTGGTCGTGGTGACGGGACGCGGTGACGACGGCTCCGTGCTGGCCATGGTCGTCGGGACTTTCAGTTCGGTGTCGATGGACCCGCCGTTGGTGTCCTTCATGCCGATGAAGACCTCGCGCACCTTCGAGAAGATGCGGGCCTGCGAGTCGCTGTGCATCAACATCCTCGGCGGTGAACAGGAGGACGTCGTCCTCACCATCGCGCAGCGCTGGGAGGACAAGCTCGCGGGTATCGACTGGTTTCCCTCGCCGTCGGGCGATCCGGTTCTCGCGGACTCGGTGGCCTGGATCGACACCCGCATCAGCAACGTCGTCGAAGCGGGTGATCACTGGATAACGCTCTGTGAGGTGCGGGATCTGGCCGTGACCAACCCGGTGTCGCCGCTGATCTTCTTCCAGGGTGGTTACGGCAGCTTCGTGTCGACGTCGCTGATGGCCCGAATGGACCACGAGATCCTGCCGACGATCCATGCCGCGCACGCGGCGCGCCCGCAGGTGGAGGCATTGGCGACGTCCGTCGGCTGCGAGGTGTCGGTCCTCACCGCGGTCAGCCGCGACGAGATGGCCGTCGTGTTGTCGGCCACCGCGCCGGGCGTCGACCGTGAGGAAGGCCTCGCGTACCGCATCCCGATGGTGCCGCCCATCGGGGACACGTACGTGTTCGACCAGGACGACGAGACCCGGGAGCGGTGGCTGGCGAAGCTCCGGCATGCCGATGATGAAGTGCGGCAGGTACATCGCGACCGTCTCGACTTCGTGCGGCGGCACGGATACCTGGTGTCCTTCCTGCCCGATGCCTCGTCGACTGCGTACGAGGAGATGCGGGAGGCGACGAAATCCTATGAGCGGGGCCGGTTGACGCCGTCGCAGGAACGCGAGATCTGCGAGTCCATCGGGAAGTCGGCCGTGGACTATCGCCTCCGCGAGGTGCGACCCGATCAGTCCTATGACGTCGGTTCCGTCGTCCTGCCGATCCGGGACGCACGCGGCGGCTACTCGATGACGCTCCGGTTGTCGCAGTTGCCGCTGGGCGTGAACGGCTCTGAGGTCGAGGCCTGGATCTCGGAGGCGCGTGCGGTGGTCGAGGTGCTCGGACGATGAGCGATGTCGATGCCAGGATCTCGGCGCTCGTCGCGCGGGTCGAGACCCTGGAGGCCGAAGCCGAGATCCGGCGAATCCAGGCTCGATACATGTTCCTCTGTGACACCCCGTGTCCCGAACCCGGTCTCGCCGACGACGCCGAGCGCATCGAGCGCATCCTGGACCTCTACACCGACGACGCGGTGTGGGAGGGCGTCGGCGAGTACTACGACGGACAGTTCGGGCGTGCCGAGGGCAAGCAGGCGATCCGCGAACACTTCCAGCGCTTCTGGAGTGCGAAGCGGGACCCGGCACTGGTGCTCAACGCGCACTACCTGACGTCGGAGCAGCTCCATGTCGACGGCGATGACGCCGAGGGACAGTGGATTCACATGCAGCCGTGGCTCTTCGGCGACGGCTCGGCCCTGTTGCGGTCGAGTCGACTGAACAACGCCTTCCGCAAGCACGACGGCCGGTGGCTGATCACTCGTACCCGCACCGAGAACGTCTTCATCGCGCCGCTTCCCGACGGATTCGCCGAGAGCTACCCGTCGGCGTCGGTGTTGATGGGCTGAGGCGTTCGACGCCGGTGACGGGTCACGCGCCTGTGGTCAGCCGGATCATGTAGACCGTAGCCGCCACGCCGAGGAGCAGGAAGGCGCCCGGGAACGCGATGTTGTAGAAGACGCGGGCCCGCACATGGGCGATGACCGCGCCGACGAAGAACAGAGTGAGCCCGGTTCCGGCGGCGACGCCGATCCAGGGTTCGATCGTCAACCCGAGGACAAGCCCTGTTGCTCCGGCGGCCTTGAGTGTCGCGAGGTGGGGCAGGAACCGAGGTGGGACGTGGACCTCGGCCGAATTGGCCAGCACGAAGTCGGCGCGGGCGAAGTCGGCGACGGCGATACCGGCATTGGCCACGATGCAGACGATCGTGGCGACGAACAGGGCGGTGGTCATCGCCGGGAGCCCTTCGCCGGTCGGGTTCCGCCGCGCGATGGCCGGGTCGGTACGGTCGACATGTGTGTCCTCCTCGGAGGTGGGTTGTCGGAAGGTCGGATGTGAGTGTGGTGCTCTCATCCGTACCGACGTCCTGCCCTACGAAAAGGTGACATCCGGTGGTACCGACCTCAGAGTTCGAAAATCTACGACCGCAGCTGACCGCCATGGCGTTCCGGATGCTCGGCTCCATCCACGACGCCGAGGACGCCGTGCAGAGCACGTGGCTCAACTCGGTGCGTGTCGACGGCACCGAGATCCGCAACCCTGCCGCATGGTTGACGACAACACTCACCCGGGTGTGTCTCGATCAGTTGCGCGCCCGCGGCAGACGACAGGAAGATCCGCTGTTCGCCGATGCCCTCCCCGCGGAGGCGGTCGCGGCCGACGAGCTCCACCTGCAGCGCGAAGATGTGTCGCGCGCGCTGATGGTGGTCCTCGATCGGTTGACGCCGTCGCAACGCGTGGCCTATGTGCTGCATGACCTCTTTGCGGTTCCGTTCGGTGAGGTCGCAACGATCCTCGGCACCAGCGTGGACGGTGCGAAGAAGCATGCGAGCCGGGCACGCGGCCGGATCGCGTTGACGCAGCTGGACTCCGAGTCGAAATCCGAGCTTCCGTCGGCCGCCGCGACCCGGGTCGTGGACGCCTTCTTGGCCGCGGCGCGCGGCGGCGATCTCGATGCGATGGTCGCGCTGCTGGCTGATGATTGCGTCCGTGTCGCTGACCGGTCACTGGTCCCGCCGGGCACACCGACCGTGGTCCGAGGCGCCCGGGCGGTCGCAGAGGAGACCAGGTTGTTCGTCGACCGCATCCGGGCGAGTACGCCGATGTGGCTGGGTGACCGGGTGGTTCATGTGATCGCACCGGGCGGACACCCGCTCGCCGTCATCGACATCGCGGTGAAGAGCGGGCGAGTCGCGCGGATCGAGATTCGTCGCATGACGTCACCCGCCTTGTCAGAGTGTTCCTGACCGGCGAAATGGGCGGTGGCGGTGTCTAGAAGGGTGGCGGGTTGGCGTCGTTCCAGCGCTTCTCGGCGCGTTGGTGACGTCGGAAATCGTTGTCGCGCTGCGTGTTGAGTCTGTCGCGGGCGGGGTGATCGGGTGACCGTCTGGGGAAGAGCTTGTTGAACAGGTCGCGTCCGCTGAAGGCGTTGCCGACGAACATGTGTCCGGTGGGTGTGGTGAACCACGCGGTCTGGAATTCGTCTTGGTGGTCCTGCCAGCTGGTGAAGGTCTTGATGCGGTGATGGAACCGGCACAGCGGTTTGAGGTTACGTGCATCGGTCGGGCCGCCGCGCCGCGGGTCGGTGTGGTCGAAGGGTTCGGTGTGGTCGAGGTCGATCTGCCAGACCGGCGCGTTGCAGCCCGGGAAGGTGCAGCACAGTTCGCCGGCACGAACCAGGGCCTGCAGCTTCTTCGACGGGGTGTACCGCGTCGTCGAACTGTCCGCGTCGGGAGCCGGTGAACCGTCGGGTGCGGCAGGAGTGGGATGGATGTAGGTGCGGCGGGCTTCGGCGAGGAGTGTTCGGGCGGTGTCGGCGTCGATGACGCCGTGGCGGTCGAGGAATGCGGGGTCGTCGTCGAGACCGATCAGGGTCGACAGGTTCACCACGATGTGAAAGGTCGCGCGCGGCGCAGCCGAATCCGACGCCGAGGCGGCCGGCTCGGCCGGGTCATCGACAACGACGTCGGCTGACGGGTCGACGATGGTGTCCGCCTCCACCATCGCAGCAGTTGGTGCAGGCGGCTCTACGGACCCCACTGTCGTGGCGTCGGAGTCTGGTGCTGTGTCGGGTTCGGTTGCGGCAGGTCGGCAGTCGTCGCATAGGCACGTGATGGCGGCTTCACCGCGAGCGAGCGCTTTGAGGGCGTCGACTCGGCGATTGGCCAACATCCGCGGGTCACCGGAATGTACGGCGGTGGCCATCGCCGTCAGGCGTGCGTCGAACTCGGCGGCATCAGCATTGGGCAGCGTGCCGGAGATCCGGGACTGCCCGGGTGTGAAGCGGTCGGGGGTGATGGTCACCTTGCGGTCGGATTTCACTCGCTCCTTGCGGCGGCGGATCGCGTCGGGCGCCCACTTGGCGACGATGGAATCGACCATGGCGGTGAACCGGGCCGTCGACATCGGTGCGCGGGCGAAGATCGCTTCGGCGAGATGGGCGTCGACGGTCTGCATCTCTTCGTCGTCGGTGATGAGGTCGGTGCGCTTGAGAGCGATGAGGAAGCGGCGCTTGTCGATTCGACCGCACGCGAGTGCGTGTCCGGTGAAGGAGAGTCGGTAGCGCAGTGCGTCGCCGGCTTCGATGAGGTCTTTCGCCTCGGCCGGTGTCACGGTGAGGGTGGCACCGACTTCGGCGATGGCCTGTTCGAGACCGTTGGGCCCGAACTGCTCGTAGGGGTTCTCGCCAGCGGCTACTCGTGCGGACAGGTGCTCGAAGGCTTCGATGGAGTCGAGTTCGCCGCTGTGCGTCTCGGCGCGCCGCTGTGCGTAGTCCATCTCGCGTTCGTCGTGGATGAGACTGGCCACGACCATCATTCGATGCGCGGACGCTGCTGCCAAGCCGGCGCAGTGATTCAGGACCTCGACGAGTTCAGAAGCGGAGAGTTCGTGGTCAGGGCGCAGTCGTGGTTCTACCGAATGCTGTGATGGGTCCACCGATGTACTGGATCCGTCCCCCGCCCCTGATGACATGACACCAGAGTACTCGAATATATGTTCGAGTCAAGGGTGGATTTTGTTTCTCCTTCGAACATCCGCTGATGCATCCACGACGCACCGATAGGTCATCCTCAGATCGAGGTCAGCGATGTCCGCGTGGCAGGCCGATGCGGATCAGGCGTGGGTCCTGCGTGATCTCGTGTACCTCGAACGCCGGGTCGATCTCCTCCGCCACCCGATCGACGATCAGGAAACCATTGCCGTCGAACCCGATTCGGTGATGGGTCACTCTGGTCGTGAACTTCCAGACGGCCATCTCTTCGACCTCCGTGGTGACCGAGTCTTCGCATCGAACACAGTCCAGCGCTGCATCACTGTCCGGATCGTCGGCGTGTTCGTCGCATGGCTCCCAGTCCGAGGTGACGAGGTATCCGGGGTCCCACAGGGAGCCCTCGGTTGGCGGCCATTCGATTGAGTACCACTCGCCAGGGGCGATGGCGTACGTACTGACGGCCCTGTCGAGCGCGGCCTTGCGGTCGGCTTCGGTCCATTCGATCTGGGGTGGAATCGCCACATCCTCGATGGGGTCGATTCCGGCGTAGTCGGCGGGATCGCCGAGCAGTTCGGTATAGGTGGCAACGTGTTGCGTTGCTCGACCGACGGATTCATGCGTGTCGATCGCTGCGACATCGGCTGTCGCAGCGTCGATGTCCGCTGCCAGGTAAGCGGCAGAGTTCATCCGCTCATGAACTGCTCTCGCCGGGATTCGCGAGACGAGTTCGTCGACAACCACTTGCTCGGCGTCGTAGAGCGCTCCGGATGCCAAGCAGAGCGCCGTCTTCCCATCCGGCACAGAAACTCCCGATGTCCGGCAGTCCCACAACTCGGCGGCGATCCGATCGCGCCGGTCGACCAACTCCCACGCGAATGCTCTCGTTGCTTCCGCGTATGTCGAGTGCGGGAGCAACGACTGCTTCTGCAACTCGGTGATGATCCGAGTGAACCGGTCGGAGCTTTCGCAGGACGAATCGATCCAGTGATCGGTCGTCAACGTGCCCAACGCGGTCACCTCCTCCCTGACGTTCTGTCCCGGTCGTCCATTCCTACGCCGAGAACCTACTCGGGACCAGTGACATCAATCGTGGGGTGACTCGTCGCAATCGTACGGCGATCGTTGTGGTGGATGTCGGTGCGGCGTCGCATTCTGGTGACGGAAGCCGACACGTCAAGTTGGTCGAACAGAGAGGAAGCGACATGATGAACTCGAAAGCCCGCGCAGAAACCGGTGATTCGGCCGAGGCCGGTGCCCGCGCGGGGTTCGTGCGCAAGATCGGCGAGATGTGCCGTTCCGTCGACACCGCCATCGATGGTCTGCGATCGACTCGATGAGCGCACTGACGGACGTGGATTCCGAGGGGCCCGCGGAGGCCGAGCGAGGCGTCGCCTGATGGCGCCCGAACCCGTCCGACTCCCCGCCGCGATGGCGCCCCCGGCAGTCGACTGCTCCGTGAACGCCGGCTGGTATCCACTCTTGGTTCGCCTCCATCGCCGGCTCTCAGCCGTCACCGACGACTTCACCTACGCGCAGATCAAGGAGAAGTTCGGAGTTCTGCGCTGCTACCTCAATTACGGAGACTCGGTCGACGATTTCACTTGGAGCCTTTGCGAGCTCCTGGTCGACGCGACAACCGACGAGTCACGCACCGTATGCGAATTCTGCGGCAACCGAGGAGAAACCCGGTACGACCTTTCCTGGGTCAAGACGACCTGCGGAGATCGCTGACCGTAAACGTTCGGTGGTGAGCAAGACCTGGGTCATCTGAAGCGGCGCGCAGATCGCCGAATGGACGAAGATCGCCCCGGGTACGACGAATGGTCGTGTGCTGACTCCGCGTCTCAGCCGATCCCGCGCGACAGCGTTTGCCCGACAACCAGCCCGAGCGCACCCTCGGCAAACCTCGAGACCGGACCGACGGCGGCGTCGAGCGCCTCGTCGTAGCCGTCGCGGGCCTGGCCCCACAGGCGGCCCGACGAGCCGTCCGGCGTGACCCCGATCAGGGCGATGAACTCACCGGTGGTGGGGATGCAGATCGCCCAGACGAATTGTGTCTCCGACTCCCAGTCACGCTGGGCCGCAGCGACGTACGCGGCGGGGTCGTCGACCTCGAGATGAGACAACGCCGGGACGTCGGTGATCCGCTCGTCCGCACGAAGCGCACGCAGATACCACGTCCCGGCGTTGATCTCGACTGGTTGCATCGTGTTGTTGTCGCGTTGACCCTTCGTGACGCCCCTCCGCAAGCTCCGGGGCTCCTCAGGGAGCAGGGGAGGCCCCGCACCTCCGCGAGCTCCGGGGCTCCTCAGGGAGCAGGGGAGGCCCCGCACCTCCGCGAGCTCCGGGGCTCCTCAGGGAGCAGGGGAGGCCCCGCACCTCCGCAAGCTCCGGGGCTCCTCAGGGAGCAGGGGAGGCCCCGCCCCTCCGCGAGCTCCGGGGCTCCTCAGGGAGCAGGGGAGGCCCCGCACCTCCGCGAGCTCCGGGGCTCCTCAGGGAGTAGGGGAGGCCCCGCACCTCCGCGAGCTCCGGGGCTCCTCAGGGAGCAGGGGAGGCCCCGCCCCTCCGCGAGCTCCGGGGCTCCTCAGGGAGCGGCGGAAGTCACTTCAGCTCGAGCAGCACCGTGCCCTGGGTGACGGCAGCGCCGGCCTCGATGGTGAGGCCGGTGACGACGCCGTCCTTGTGGGCGGTAACCGGGTTCTCCATCTTCATGGCCTCGAGGACGACGACCAGATCACCGGCGGCGACCTCCTGGCCCTCCTCCACGGCGACCTTGACGACGGTGCCCTGCATCGGAGCGGCCACGGCATCGCCGGAAACGGCTGCGCCGCCGCCCTTCTTGCGCGAACGTGCCTTCGGCTTCTTGCGGACGACGCCGTTGGCCGAGCCGCCACCGCCACCGAGGGCGAGATCGCCGGGCAGCGACACCTCGACGCGACGGCCGCCGACCTCGACGACGACGTTCTGCCGCGGGGCGGCCTCGTCGTCTTCGATGGGCTCGCCGCCGGTGTACGGCTCGATCGGGTTGTCCCAATCGGTCTCGATCCACTTGGTGTAGACGTCGAACTTCTCACCGTCGCCGATGAAGGCGGGGTTGGAGACGATGTGCCGGTGGAACGGGATGACCGTCGCCAGGCCCTCGACCTCGAACTCGGCCAGTGCACGACGCGAACGCTCCAGCGCCTGCTCGCGGGTCTCGCCGGTGACGATCAGCTTGGCCAGCATCGAGTCGAATTGGCCGCCGATGACGTCACCCTCGACGACGCCGGAGTCGACGCGGACGCCGGGGCCGGTCGGCTCCTTGTAGACCGAGATCGGTCCCGGGGCGGGCAGGAAGTTGCGGCCGGCGTCCTCACCGTTGATGCGGAACTCGAAGGCGTGGCCGCGCGGCGTCGGGTCCTCGGTGATCTCCAGCTTCTCGCCGTTGGCGATGCGGAACTGCTGACGCACCAGGTCGATGCCCGCGGTCTCCTCGGTGACCGGGTGCTCCACCTGCAGGCGGGTGTTGACCTCGAGGAACGAGACCAGCCCGTCGCTGCCGACCAGGAACTCGACCGTGCCGGCGCCGTAGTAGCCGGCCTCGCGGCAGATGGCCTTGGCGGACTCGTGGATCTTGGTGCGCTGCTCGTCGGTCAGGAACGGGGCCGGGGCCTCCTCGACAAGCTTCTGGAATCGACGCTGCAGCGAGCAGTCGCGGGTGCCGGCGACGATGACGTTGCCGTGCTGGTCGGCGATGACCTGGGCCTCGACGTGGCGGGCCTTGTCGAGGTAGCGCTCGACGAAGCACTCGCCGCGACCGAACGCCGCGACGGCCTCGCGGGTGGCCGACTCGAACAGGTGCGGGATCTCCTCGATCGTGTACGCGACCTTCATGCCACGTCCACCGCCGCCGAACGCCGCCTTGATGGCGACCGGCACGCCGTGCTCCTGGGCGAAGGCGACGACCTCCTCGGCGTCCTTCACCGGATCCTTGGTGCCGGGGGCCATCGGAGCGTCGGCCTTGAGCGCGATGTGGCGCGCGGTCACCTTGTCGCCGAGGTCTCGGATCGACTGCGGGGACGGACCGATCCAGATCAGCCCGGCGTCGATGACGGCCTGCGCGAAGTCGCCGTTCTCCGACAGGAAGCCGTAACCCGGGTGGATCGCGTCGGCGCCGGACTTCTTGGCCGCGTCGAGGATCTTGTCGAAGACCAGGTACGACTCCGCCGATGTCTGCCCGCCCAGTGCGAAAGCCTCGTCGGCGAGTTTGACGAACAGTGCGTTCGCGTCGGGCTCGGCGTACACCGCGACGCTCGCGATGCCTGCATCCCGGGCGGCGCGGATCACGCGGACAGCGATTTCGCCACGGTTGGCGATGAGGACCTTGCTGATTGCGGACGGAGTGTTCGCAGAGGTACTGGGCACTTGTTCTCCTGGGCCTTACTCGTACTCAGGTGCACGACGCGGTAGCGCACGCGACACGTTTGGCGGACGTCGGTCAAGTCTGGCGGCCCGCCGTCACCGGCCGGGATGCGGACGGCGAGGGCGATGCGACACCTTCGCGGTGCAGGTGTCGCGACCTTCCGGGCAATACCCTAGCCCACCGAGCAATCGTTCGGTGGAGCCCTGGGTCACAACGCCGGAGAGAACGTGCTCGCATCACCGAGGCGTCGGACCAGTTCGGCGAAAGCACGCAGGTAGGCGTGGACGGGACCACCTGTCGGGTCGATCGCCCAACCGTCTTCGGAACGGGCCTCGGCGTCGGGAAATGTGACGTTTCCCTCATGTTGTGCACCCGGGGTGTTCGCCGAGGCGGCGACGCCGAGCTCACGCAGCGGCGACTCGCGCGGGAACCGGGCGGAGTACCGCAGCCCCGACGGGGTGCGGTTGATCCAGATGTACACCTCGTCGGGCGAGTAGCTGTGACTGCGGAGGACCTTCGCACGCCCCGCGTCGGCGGCCCCGGCGCCCGGTGCATAGCGCGTGTCGATGAACGAGATGACGAACCGCGGGCCGCCCTCGTGCCCGATCAGGTCGGCCACCCGCAGGAACGGCAGCGAAGCGCCCTGACGCCCGTGCTTGAGCGCGGCGGTGGATCGGACGACGGCCTGGTCGAACGTCGGGGAGTCGGACATGTCCAGACAGAAGGGGGCGACCCCGACGAACCAGCCGAGGGAGGTCAGCCAGCGGGCGTCGTCGCGCGTGTGTCGCGGCAGCACACACCGGAACTGCCGATCGCCGGTCAGTTCGTGGTGCACGACGGCGAAGGCCGCCAGCACTCCGGCGGTCAGCGTGCCGCCGGCCTCCGAGCAGATCGCGGTGAACCGGTTGGCCGTCGCGTCGTCGGCGACCACACCCCACAGGGACTCCTGGGGGAGTGCCGCGTCTGTGTCGGCATCGTCGGGGGCGGCATCGTCAGGGGTGCGGTGGCCGGTGGCCGGATCGGCCGTGTGCAGGCCGGGCATGTCACCGTTGCCGGCGGCCAGGAACTCCGACCACAGGCCGACGGCCGGATGATCGCGCCCGGTCTGGTCGGCGAGCCGGCGTTCCTCGGCGCTGAAGTCGACATAACTGCCGACCTCGGGCAGATTCGCGCCGCGATGCTCCCGCGCCGCCCGGTACATCGACACCAGCTCCTGCTGGGCCATGATCAGCGAGTACCCGTCGACCAGCGAGTGATCGGCGGCGAAGAGGAGCGTGAACGAGCGTTCGCGTCCGACCGTCGCGAACCGGTAGGCCGGCCAGTGCAGCGGCGCGGTGGCTCGATCGAACGAGCCCGCCAGTTGCTCCACGAGCGGACCCGACTCGGCGTACCAGCCGACCCGGCCCATCTTGAGTTTCACGGTCCCCGGCGCGGTGGTCAGCCGCTGCAGGCCGGAGCCCTTGATGACGACGTGACTACGCAGCACCTCGTGCCGGTCGATCCACTGGGTCAGCACCGACCGGATGGCCGGGATCGACAGCGGCTCGTCGAACTCGATGCTCAACCCGAGCCAGGCCTCACGGCCGCCTTCGCGACGCGTGCGGACCCGGTACTCGAACGCCGCCCGCAGATGCTGCTCGTGATTGTGCGAGGTCAGGCGCGAGTCGTAGTCCCAATTGCCCAGTCCGCCCGGCACATACGGCGTCCACTCGACGAGACCGCCGGGCGCGATGGGTTCGTCGCGGATCTGGATGAACTTCATGCCCCGGGGGTGTCGGGCACCTGGGCGCGAACCTGCGCCTTGATGCGGCCCAGCATGCCCGCCATACCCCGCAGGCGCAGCGGACTCACGGCGCTGCCGAGTCCCAGGTCGTAATAGAAATCCGATGGCACGTCGAGGATTTCGCGCGCCGACGCGGTGTCGAGCCCCTGATGCAGGATGGCGGCGAAACCGCGGGTCGTCGGCGCCTCGCGCGGAGCGCTGAAATACAGCCGCACCGATGACGGGTCCGCGGCGTCGACGGACAGGAAGACCGGCGACTGGCACTCGGGTACCGGTTCCATCGCATCCTGCTCGAGATGCGCCGGTATGTCCGGCAATTCGCCGGCGAACTCGAGCAGGAGCGTGACCTTGTCGGAGTCGCCGAGTGCGCCGAAGTCGTCGACGATCTCGGCCAGGGCTGGAGGCAGACTCATCGTGCGGTCGGGTTCACTCGGTGCCGGGAACGGCGCCCGGCTCCTCGCCGACGGCGATCGGCACGCGCACCGTGTTGCCCCACTCGGTCCACGATCCGTCGTAGTTGCGGACCGCGGTGTGCCCCAGCAGATGTGTCAGCACGAACCAGGTGTGGCTCGACCGCTCACCGATGCGGCAGTAGGCGATCGTGGGTGTCTTCGGGTCGAGCCCGGCGTAGATCTCGTCGAGTTCGGCGCGGCTGCGGAAACGCCCGTCGGGGGCAGCGGACTTCGCCCACGGGATCGAGATGGCGGTCGGGATGTGCCCGCCGCGCAGCGCGCCCTCCTCCGGGTAGTCCGGCATGTGCGTGCGCTCGCCGGTGTACTCCTGCGGGGAACGGACGTCGACGAGGGGCTCGGTGCCCAGGGCCTCCAGGACCTGCGGCGCGAACGCGCGGATCTTGGCGTCGTCGCGCTCGACCACCGGGTAGTCCGACCGCGGGTAATCGGGGACGTCGAAGGAGGTGTCACGGTCTTCGGCCATCCAGGCGTCGCGGCCACCGTCGAGCAGGCGGACGTCCTCGTGGCCGAACAAGGTGAAGACCCACAGCGCGTAGGCGGCCCACCAGTTGCTCTTGTCGCCGTAGACCACGACGGTGTCGTCGCGTTCGATTCCCTTGCTGCGCATCAGTTCCGCGAACTGCTCGCCGTTGATGTAGTCGCGCGTGACCGGGTCGTTGAGATGAAGGTGCCAGTCGATCTTCTGAGCGGTCGGGATGTGGCCGATGTCGTACAGCAGCACATCCTCGTCGGACTCGATGATCTTGAGTCCTTTGGCGCCGAGATGCGCCGACAGCCACTGGGTCGTCACCAGCCGCTCGGGGTGGGCGTAGTCGGCGAAGGCCGGATTCGGGTCGGTGTCAACGCTCACGGTGCTCTCCAGCTCGCTGTTCGGACGTTCCGCGTGGATCACGCGCGGACCATCTGCGGTCCCGCTGATAAAGCGTAGGGCATCGGCCGGACCGTGCTTCGATCAGACGACAAACCCCAGGTGAAGCGGGTCCCGCCTGCTACGTTCGCCGAATGATCGATCGACGCGGGCCCCTCGCGATGCGGTGGGCGGTCGCTCTGGCCGCCGTGGTGACACTGACAGTCGGAAGCGGATGCGCACTCATCCCGTCCGAGGATTCCGGGGAGTCCCGTCCGTCGTCCGCGTCGACGAGGAGCGCACCGAGTCCGACGCCGTCGCGCTCAGCGGACCCGACCGGCGACGCCGACGCGGCGCAGTGCCGGCCCGACGACTGCCCGGAGTTGCCGACGCCGACCGCGGAACTCATGACCAGCGGGGTCACCCCGGCCAACGTGGACACCGCGGTGCCCGACTACCTCACCACGCTCCTCGACGACCTCGACCAGACATGGGGTGGGTGGTTCGACGAACTGGGTTGGGGCGACCCGGCACCGGGACGCGTGCTGATCGAGTCCGGCAGCTCCTTCGCCACGGAGTGCATTGCCGGCGACGAGGATTCGAACCCGGTACCGATCCCGTCCGACGAGGCCAACGCGTTCTTCTGTGGAGTGGACACCGAACCGAACGGGGAGGGCACCCCGACCGAGGGCAGCATCGTGCTCCCGGTCGACACCTTCGCGGCCATCTGGGACGGCAACGTCTTCGGGGTGCCGTCGCCGA
Organism: Gordonia sp. NPDC127522; assembly: GCF_042672305.1. Lineage (NCBI taxonomy): Bacteria > Bacillati > Actinomycetota > Actinomycetes > Mycobacteriales > Gordoniaceae > Gordonia > Gordonia sp. NPDC127522. The sequence continues at coordinate 58,245 of NZ_JBHXVK010000005.1, read as the reverse complement.
TCGTCGGCGACTTCACCGCGGCGATCGTGGTCGCGCACGAATACGGCCACAACGTCGTGTTCCGGATGGCCGAGGCGTTCGACATCCCCGACAGCCGTCTCCCGGCCGGCAAGAACAGCGAGCTCATCGCCGACTGCCTGGCCGCGAACTGGGGTGCAACCGCCTACCAGCGTGATGCGCTCGGCGCGCGGGAGATCCTGCAGGTCGCGACACTGCTGCCGATCATCGGCGACACCGGTGGCGCCTCCGGACACGGCTCGGCGCGCGAACGTGCGGTGGCGTTGACGGTCGGACTGACCGGCCCGCAGTTCAACCGCCAGGGTCAGCCGGTCGACTGCATCGAGCGGTACTGGCCGGAGTTCTTCGAGGTGGAGTGACCCTTCGTGACGCGCCCTCCGCAAGCTCCGGGCGCTCCTCAGGGAGCGGAGGGGGTTGACGCGCCCTCCGCAAGCTCCGGGCGCTCCTCAGCTCAGGGAGCGGAGGGGATTGATGCCTCACCGCAGGGAGCCGTGGTCAGTGGCGCCAGAAGTCGGTGACCGACAGGCCCACGTCCCGTAGGAGGGTGCGGACCAGCGGCAGGCCGATACCGATGACCGACGACGGGTCGCCCTCGATGCGCTCGACCAGCCAGCCACCCAGACCGTCGAGGGTGAAGGCGCCGGCCACCTGCAGGGGTTCACCGCTGGCGACATACCGCTCGACGACGTGGTCGTCGGCGTCGGCGAAATGGATCGTGGTGGAGCTCGTCCCGCCGGCGGTCGCGGGCCGGTCGACGCGGATCAGGTGGTGACCGGTCAGCAGGTCGGCGCTGCGACCGCGCATGTCCGACCACTGCGCGACGGCTCGTTCGGGGGTGTGGGGTTTGCCGAGGAGCCGGCCGCCGAGATGGAGCATCGAGTCGCAGCCGATGACGGCCACGGGGCTGCCGGACCCGGCGAGTTCGGCGATCTCCGGAAGTGCCGCAACGGCTTCCGCCTTCGCGCGGGCGAGTTCGGCGACCACCACATCGGCCGGCGTGGAATCGGGGAGTGCGGCGAGGAGCTCATCCTCGTCGACATCCGACACCCGCACGACCGGCTCGACGCCTGCCGCCCGCAGGATGCGAAGCCGGGCCGGGGAAGCCGACCCGAGTACGAAGATCGGGCCGGTCGGACCCGGCCCGATCTCGGATGTGGGAGTCACGCTCAGTAGCGCAGGTTGGTGTAGCTTCCCGGGCCGCCCCACTGGGGACGCAGCCGGTCGATCGGATGGCCCCAGTTGTCGCGGGTCTCGGGTTCGGCGGCGCCGCCACCCGAACCCGCGCCCGCGAGGACGGTCACCAGCACGGCGAGGTCCTCGTCGGTCGGATTGCCGCCGACGACCGTCAGGAACGGACGCTCGGACTTGGTGGAGTCTTCGCTCACGGAATTCTCGCTCTCGGAACTGACCGCTGGTGTCACAGGGGGATGTTGCCGTGCTTCTTGGGCGGCAGGTTGACCATCTTGCGCTCGAGCAGCTTGAGCGCGGTGGCGATCTGACCGCGGGTGTGGCTCGGCGGAATCACCGCGTCCACGTATCCGCGGGCGGCCGCGACATACGGGTTGACGAGGGTGTCCTCGTACTCCTCCTGCAGCTGCAGACGCAGTGCGTCGACGTCCTCGCCCTTGGCGGCCGCGTCCTTGAGCTGGCTGCGGTAGACGAACCCGACCGCACCCGAGGCGCCCATGACGGCGATCTGGGCGGTGGGCCACGCCAGGTTCACGTCGGCACCCATGTGCTTGGAGCCCATGACGTCGTACGCGCCGCCGTAGGCCTTCCGGGTGATGACGGTGATCTTGCCGACCGTCGCCTCGCCGTAGGCGTAGAGCAGCTTCGCGCCGCGACGGATGATGCCGCGGTACTCCTGATCGGTACCGGGGAGGAAGCCCGGGACGTCGACCAGGGTGACGATGGGGATGTTGAAGGCGTCGCAGGTCCGCACGAACCGGGCAGCCTTCTCCGAGGCGTCGATGTCGAGGCAGCCGGCGAACTGCGTCGGCTGGTTGGCGACGATGCCGACGCTGCGACCGTCCACCCGGCCGTAGCCGATGATGATGTTGGTCGCGTACTCCGCCTGGACCTCGAGGAACTCGTCGTCGTCGAGGATGCGACGGATGACCTCGTGCATGTCGTAGGGCTGGTTCGGCGAATCCGGGATCAGCGAGTCGAGCTCGAGGTCTTCTTCGGTGAGGGTGTCCTCGATGGAACCGGCGGCCGGCTGCGCGACGGGCAGACGCGGGGCATCGGCGCGGTTGTTGCTCGGCAGGTAGCTCAGGAGTTCCTTGACGTACTCCAGGGCGTCCTCTTCGTCGGAGGCGACGTAGTGCGCGGTGCCCGACTTCGACATGTGCGTGTGCGCACCGCCGAGCTCCTCCATCGTCACCTCTTCGCCCGTGACCGTCTTGATGACGTCCGGGCCGGTGATGAACATCTGGCTGGTCTGGTCGACCATGACCACGAAATCGGTGAGCGCGGGGGAGTACACGTGACCGCCGGCCGCGGCGCCCATGATCAGCGAGATCTGCGGGATGACACCGGAAGCACGCACGTTGCGGTGGAAGATCTCGCCGTAGAGGCCGAGCGAGACCACGCCCTCCTGGATGCGGGCGCCGGCGCCGTCGTTGATACCGATCAGGGGGCGACCGGTCTTGATCGCGAGGTCCATGACCTTGACGATCTTCTCGCCGTAGACCTCGCCGAGGCTGCCGCCGAAAACCGTCGAATCCTGCGAGAAGACGCAGACCTCGCGACCGTCGATGGTGCCGTAACCCGAGACGACGCCGTCACCGAGCGGGCGGCGCTCGGCGAGTCCGAAGTTGGTGCTGCGGTGCCGGGCGAGGGCGTCGAGTTCGACGAAGGAACCCTCGTCGAGCAGGTGGGTGATCCGTTCCCGCGCGGTGAGCTTGCCCTTGGCGTGGGTCTTCTCGACGGCGGCCTCACCGACCGGATGCTTGGTCTCCTCGAGACGATTGCGCAGATCGGCGAGCTTTCCCGCCGTCGTGTGGATGTCGGGAGCGGCGGCGTCGTCGCGCGAAGCAGTGGTCATGACTGACGATGCTAACTACCCGAGTGTGAGCCACGTCAACCGGATCAACGTGAGATATCCCTCAGGTTTACGAGCGATCGGTCGGTGGGCAGCCGGGTCGACCGGGAAACCGGTGGTATCCGTTTGTGCAGAGGCGGCGGCCAGTAGTTTCGTCAGGTATGAGTCTCGACGCCGATCTGCTCCGCACCCGTCTCACCGGCACCCGCTGGCACCGGATCGAGGTGGTCGAGGCGACCGGTTCGACCAACGCCGACCTCGTGTCGCGCGCCGCCGGCGAATCCGTCGGGGGCACCGTGCGGATCACCACCGACCAGACCGCCGGACGTGGCCGCCACGCCCGCACCTGGACCGCGCCGGCCGGCACGCAGCTGGCCATGTCGGCCGCGCTCGACGTCGCCGACCACACCGAGGACCTGGGCTGGCTGTCGCTGCTGGCCGGACTCGCCGCGGTGCAGGGTGTCGATGACGCGATGGGGATCCGTCCGACGCTCAAATGGCCGAACGACGTGCTGATCGACGGCAAGAAGGTCGCGGGCATCCTCTCGGAATACACCCGCAGCGAGCATGCCGCAGGTGGCCCGGGAGGCGTGGCGGTGATCGGCACCGGGCTCAACACCACGATGGCGGAGGAGCAGCTGCCGGTCCCGACCGCCACCTCGCTCCGGCTCGCCACCGGCCGCGACGTCCCGCTGACCGAGCTCGCCGCGTCGTACCTGCGGGCGCTCTCCGAGCTGCTCGACCTGTGGCCGCACGACCTGGACGGGCTCGCGGCGAGGTACCGCGACGACAGCGACACCATCGGCCGCCGCGTACGGCTGGTCCTGCCCGGCGATCGTGAGGTCGTCGGCACCGCGACCGGTGTCGACTCCTCCGGCCGGATCGTCGTCGTCGCCGACGGTGAGCAGGTGGTGGCCGCCGCGGGGGACGTCACCCACCTGCGGCCGGAGTGACTTCGACTCGGCTCGTCGCTCCGCTTCTCGCCGGCTCAGCCGGCGAGGCGCTGCACGCTCTTGCCGGCCATCGCCGGGATGATCGTCAGCGAGGGCAGACCGATCACCAGGTGCACGATCGCGGTCTCGATGCCCACCGAGATCTGGTTGTAGGTCAGGATCGGGATCAGCACGGCCGCCACCAGCAGCAGGCCGACGATCCACCGGTAGAACTGATCGGGTGACGGCGTGACCAGGTGCAGCACGTACCAGAGCGCACCCGCGGCAAGCGCGCACAGGAAGCCGACGACGCCGAACCAGAGCTCGCTGGCGGCGACCGGGTTCCACACGCCGAACTTGCCCGACTCGTTCACCTTCTCCACGAACGCGGAGATGATCCAGGCGACGAGCCATGCCGCGAGGCCGGTCACCACGCCGGTCATGACCACACCGCCGGCGAACGTGACGGGATTGATGTCCGGGCCACGACGGGGCTTGGCGGGCTGGCCCGGCCGGCCGTAGCCGCTCTGACCCCCGTACGGATCTCCCGCATAAGGATCGGCCGCGTACGGATCGCGCGCATACGGGTCGTTCTGGCTGCTGTAGGCACGCGACTCGGGTGTGTAACCGGACTCGTAGCGCGCGGTCCGCGGGTCGCGGGGATCCTGGTAGCTCATGGCGTTCTCCTCCCCGACCGGTCGTGGGAGCCGATGGTCGGATCTGGTGTCGGTCGGATCTGGTGTCAGGGCCCTGGCATGCTCACAGCACGAGGACGGCGGCGGTCGGCGTCATTGGCAGTCTACTGCGGCACCCGGCCGTTTATGCTGAGCCGCATGGCCTATCCGCGGGAGAACCTGGCGTCGGGGGAACGCGTCGTCCTCCATCGGCACCCGCACTGGAAATGCCTGCTCGGGCCGTTCCTGTTGTTCGGGCTCCTCACCGCCGCCGCCGGCGTACTCCTCGGCGTCATCACGTCGTCGGGGTTGCGGTCGACACCGCAGACCGTGCTGCTCATCGCGGTCGCGGCGGTCTGGGCCATCGGCTTCGGCTGGTACTTCGTCCGCCCGCTGATGGCCTGGAAGACAACGCATTTCGTGCTCACCGACCGGCGGGTGATGTTCCGCAACGGAATCATCACCCGATCGGGCATCGACATCCCGATCCGCCGGATCAACACCGTCGAGTTCCGGCACGGCCTCGTCGACCGGATGCTGCGCACCGGCACGCTGGTCATCGAATCGGCCTCCGACGAACCGCTGTCCTTCGACGACATCCCGCAGGTGGAGAGGGTGCACGCGCTGCTGTACCACGAGGTGCTCGACGTCCACGACGACGAAGATCATCCGTGGGACGGGCACCGGCGCGATTCCTACGACCAGGCCGCTGACGGTCCCGCGCACCCCGGTGACCGGGCGGAGAACCGGGGGGGCCGCGACCGATGACGACCGTGCTGCTCGCCGAGGACGACGCCGCGATCGCCGAACCGCTCGCGCGGGCGCTGTCGCGTGAGGGTTACGGCTGCGAGGTGGTCTCGACGGGGGCCGATGCCCTGGAGAAGGCCCTCGACACCCGCTATGAGCTGCTCATCCTCGACCTCGGGCTACCGGTGCTCGACGGCCTGGAGGTGTGCCGGCGGGTTCGGGCCCAGCGTCCCGCGCTCGCGGTGCTGATGCTGACCGCACGCACCGACGAGGTGGATTTCGTGGTCGGCCTCGACGCCGGCGCCGACGACTACGTCGGCAAGCCGTTCCGCCTGGCCGAGCTGCTGGCGCGGGTGCGCGCCCTCCTGCGGCGTCGCCAGCCCGGCGACGTCGTCCTCGAGGGCGGTGCCCTGCGCCTGGACGCGCGGGCGCGCCGGGTCTTGGTGAACGGACACGACCTCACCCTGGCCAACCGCGAATTCGACCTGCTGCGGTTCCTCATGGAACGCGCGGGCGAGGTGGTGACGCGCGAGGAGATCCTCACCGAGGTGTGGGGTTCGGCCGACCTGCGGTCGTCGAAGACCCTGGACATGCACATCTCGTGGCTGCGCCGGAAGATCGGCGACGACCGCCACGACCGTCCCCGCCACATCGTGACCGTGCGCGGCGTCGGATTCCGGTTCGACCCCTAGCCCGCCCATGCGCCGCCGCCTGCTCACGACCATGATCGCCGTCCTGCTGGCGGTCGGCGGGCTGCTGGGCATCCCGCTGAGTGTCGTCGCGTGGTGGTGGGTCGCCGACAACGCGCATCAGGACCTCGACAACCGGCTGAAGGTCGTCGCAGACCAGCTGATCCGGCAGGAGGGGGCCGACGGCCGGATCCCGCCGGAGTCCCTCGACCGCGAGGCGTTCCGGTTGCTGCTGCCGCCGAACGGCAGCCTGATCGTCACCTTTCCCGACCCCACCGGCACCCTGCAGCGCACGGTGGTCGGGGCGGACATCAGCGAGCCCCGACTCTCGGAGTCCATCGCGCTCGGCGCGGCCGGGACGCTGACCCTGTCCATCCCGCGCGACGAGGTGCGCAACGACCAGTTCACCGCCGCCTCGATCGTGGCCGTCATCGTCGTCGCGTCCGTCATCGGCGGCACGCTGGTCGCCGCGGTCACCGCGGGTCGGATCGTCGATCCGCTGACCGATCTCGCCGATCGGGCCGCGACCATGGGCCGGGGCGACTTCCGGACCCAGTGGAAGATGTACGGCATCGCCGAACTCGATCGGGTGTCGCGTGCACTGGCCGACGCGAACGCCGAACTCGCGCTGCGCCTCGAGCGCGAGCGAGAGGTCGCCGGTGACGCCTCCCACCAGTTGCGCAGCCGCCTCACCGCGATCCAGCTGCGCCTGGAGGAACTCTCCCTGCACGACGATCCCGCGGTCGTCACCGAGGCCGAGGCCGCCCTCGATCAGATCGAGCGGCTCGCCGCCGAACTCGACGAGCTGGTCGAGGCGTCCCGGGCCGACGAACCCGCGCCCGAGTTCGTCGACGTGTCGGACATGCTGACGACGCTGGTCGGGGATTTCCGGCATGCCTTCGAGGCGAGGGGCCGCGAACTGCTGGCGACCTTCGACGGCGTCCCGCACGCGCTGACCGCGAACCCGGGTCGTCTCCGCGAGGCGGTCAGTGTGCTGGTGGACAACGCCCTGCAGCACGGCCGCGGGACCTGCCGGATCCACGTCGGCACCCTGCCCGCGGGGGACCTGGTGCGCATCACCGTCGCCGACGAGGGTGACGGGGTCGCCGACGAGATCGCCGCGCACATCTTCCGTCGGGGTTTCTCGGCCGGGCGACGGCCCGGCGCGGGCCGGAGCGGGGTCGGCCTGTCACTCGCGCGGGCATTGATCGAATCCGACGGTGGCCGACTCGAACTGACCGTCCGGCGACCGCCGGTGTTCGCGATCGTCGTGCCCGCGCGGCTGGTCACCGGACGCGATCAGCTCGGCACCGACCGGGGCGACTCCGAACTCGCCGACGAGATCGACGAGAACTCCGGCCGGTCCCCGCGATCGGGCGTCAGGCGTGACCGAGTTCCTCATCGTTGAGCTCGGCGAGCGAGGGGTGCAGGTCGGTCGATCCGGCGTCGCCGCCGCGCAACTGTTCTTCGGGGAAGGCGAACTTGCGCAGTGCCCAGAACCGGAACGCCATCTGCATGAGGTTGCCGATGACGTAGCCGAGCACGAAGTCGATGACCACGATCTCGGACACGCTCAGGTTGGAGCGCATGTCGAAGATGTTGTTGGCGACGAACAGCGGGGCGGCCTGGAGGATGACGCCGATCCCGCTGATGGCGAAGAACAGCATCGCCTCGTGGTGACGTTCGCGGCCGCCGCGGTTCTTGAACGCCCACTCGCGATTGAGGATGTAGCTCAGGATGGTGGCCAGGACGCCGGCGATGACCTTGGCGATGACCGGCTTGGTCTCCAGGACCGTGAGGCTCAGGCTGTAGAAGATGGCGAGGTCGAAGACGAAGGTGGTCCCGCCGACCATCGCGAACTTGATCAGTTCGTGGTGCCGCATCACGAGCCGACGGACCGGCGCTGGGAGGCGGGCGATCATCTCGTCGATCAATGGCACAAGATCCGAGTGTACGAAACGAAACCGCCGGGACACGTGCCGGGCGGTTGTGCGAATGATGCCGCGTACATGCCACGATGGTGCGCGTGAATTCACGCGAGCAGGTCGGCGGTGCCGTGTCCCCGTCGTCGCAGGTGCCGCCGGTCCCTGAATCGGGGCGCCCGGGCGGCCGGGCGTCGGGGATGCCGACCGTGACGATGATCGGCGGTGGTCAGCTCGCTCGGATGACCCACCAGGCCGCCATCGCGCTGGGTCAGTGCCTGCGGGTACTGGCGGCCTCGGAATCCGATCCGGCCGCCCAGGTGAGCGCCGACATCGTCCTGGGGTCGCACGACGACCTCGACGATCTGCGACGCGCCGCGTCCGGGTCGGTCGCGGTGACCTTCGACCACGAGGGTGTCCCGCTGGCGCACCTGCAGGCACTCGAAGCCGACGGCGTCGCGGTGCTGCCGCCGTCGAAGGCGCTGCATTTCGCGCAGGACAAGCTCGCCATGCGGGTCCGGCTGGCCGAACTCGGCCTGCCCGTGCCCGACTTCGCCGACCTGTCCGGGGACCGGGCCGCGGCCCGGTCTCGTCTGATCGAGTTCGGTGAGGCCAACGACTGGGCCATCGTCGTCAAGGCGGTCCGCGGCGGTTACGACGGCCGCGGGGTGTGGCTCGTCGACGGCGCGGACGACGCTCTCGCGGTCTTCGACGAGTACCCCGACGACGCACCGGCGCTGCTCGCCGAACAGAAGGTGCCGATGCGACGAGAGCTGTCGGCGATGATCGCGCGGTCGCCGTTCGGCCAGGGTGGGGCGTGGCCGGTGGTCGAGACCATCCAGCGCAACGGGCAGTGCGCGGTCGTCCTGGCACCGGCTCCCGGGCTCGACGACGAGGTCGCCGCGCACGCACAGCAGATGGCGTTGCGGCTGGCCGACGAGCTCGGCGTGGTCGGTGTCATGGCGATGGAACTCTTCGAGACCGTCGACGGCGAGCTGGTCGTCAACGAGCTGGCGATGCGTCCGCACAACAGCGGGCACTGGACGATGGACGGCGCGGTGACCTCGCAGTTCGAGCAGCACCTGCGCGCCGTCCTCGACTACCCGCTGGGCAGCACGGCACCGAGTGCGCCTCTTACGGTGATGGCCAACATCCTCGGTGCGGCGGACGCGCCGGCGATGTCGATGGACGAGCGGCTGCACCACCTCATGGCCCGGATGCCCGAGGCCAAGGTGCATCTCTACGGCAAGGGCGAGCGATCCGATCGCAAGATCGGGCATGTGAACATCGTCGGGCGCGAAGGGGATTCGCCGGAGTCGGTACGGGAGCGTGCCGAACGCGCGGCCCAGTGGATGTCGCGGGCGACGTGGACCGACGGATGGGATGAACATTCATGAGTGAGACGCACGGCCCGCGGGTGGGCCTGATCATGGGCAGTGATTCGGACTGGCCGACGATGAAGGCGGCCGCCGAGGCGCTCGCCGAGTTCGACGTGCCGTTCCAGGTGGGCGTCGTCTCGGCTCACCGCACGCCGCAGCGCATGCTCGACTACGCGGCCGGCGCGGCGGGCCACGGCATCGAGGTGATCATCGCGGGAGCCGGTGGCGCCGCGCATCTTCCGGGCATGGTCGCGTCGGCGACCCCGCTACCGGTGATCGGGGTACCGGTCCCGCTGCGGCATCTCGACGGACTGGATTCGCTGCTGTCGATCGTGCAGATGCCCGCCGGGGTCCCGGTGGCCACGGTGTCGGTCGGGGGTGCCCGCAACGCCGGGCTGCTCGCGGTCCGGATCCTCGCCGCCGCCGACTCCGACCTGCGCGCCCGGATGGTCGAGTTCCAGCAGGGGCTCGAACAGATGGTTCTCGACAAGGACGCGGCGCTCCAGCAGGAACTGTTGGGGGAGTAGGTCTTCCGTCGATCAGATCGTCGGCTGCAGGCCGAGTTTCGCGGTGAAGAAGTCGATGACCCGATCGTAGGCCTCGCGGGTCGGCTGCCCGGGCTCGTCGCGGAGGTCCTCGGTGAGCACCGAATGTGGCCGCGGCAGCATCGAATCCGGGTTCGCGGACTCGTCGGGTAGTTCGATGCCGATGAAGGCGTCGCCGAGGAGCTCCCGCAGGTACGCGAATCGGGCTCCCGGCACGAGGCGGTCGCCCTGGAAACGTAGACCCATCACCTCCAGGCCGCGTGCGCACCGCGCTTGCACGAGAGCGAGATCCGACTCGCTCACGTCGATGGCCCGCGCGCGTCCCGGCAACACCGCGAACGGCAGTGAGGGCTGGGACAGCACCGGGGCGAGCATCCGCTCGTCGGTGGCCATCGCGAGTGCGAACCCGCCGGTGAAACACATCCCGACGGCACCGACCCCGGGGCCGCCGCACCGGTCGTGTTCGCGGGCGGCCAGCGCCCGCAGCCACGACGCGACCGGTGACGTCTTGCCGGTGGCCAGGATCGTGAACTCGCGGGTGATGCAGGCCCGGGCGATGGTGCCGAGCATGTTCGTCGCCGAGCCGACCGCGCCGAGGGTGTCCGGGCGAGGATCACGACCGTCGACGCCGAACAGCGACGGCAGCACCGCGGTGGCGCCCGCCCCGGCCACCCGGCGCGCGACGTCGGCGACCTTGGGGCTGATCCCCGGCATCTCGGCGATGACGATGACGGCGGGACCGCTGCCGAGGCGATGCACCCGGCGGGTGGTCCCGTACAGGGTCACGTCCTCGGCGTCGAAGTCGTCGAGCGGGTCGTCGGCCATCAGATCACGCCGCGTGCACTGTGCCGAGGAGTGCGGAGTCGAACAGTCGCGCCGGGATGCGGGCACCTCGGGCGATGTCCGGCGAGTCCGACGGCACCACCCGCGGACCGGTCACCCGGTAGTGCCGGTTCTTGCGGATCAGGCCGAAGGTCCCGGCGGCCTGCACGTTGCGGACCCAGTCGGTGTGCCGCCCGTACGTGAGGATGATGGTGAGCCGATCGCCGTCGACCCACGCCATCACCGGGATGGAGTAGTGCCTGCCCGACTTGCGTCCGACGTGCTCGACCATCGCGTACGGAGCCAGTCGGGGCGCCCATTGTCGCTGGATGGGGTTGGTCACTCGCTTGTTCAGCCGGGCCACCGCGCGGGGGATTCGCATGTCCCCACTGTGCCCGATCGGCGGCGAGCCCGCCGGGGGTTCACGACAGGACCAGCGTGGCCTTCTCCATCTCGGCGATGGCCGCGACCCGTTCCGGGGTGGCCGCGGAGACGTGGACGAGGCTGCCGCCCGCCAGCAGAGGTGCCAGGAGGTGAGCGATCACCCGGTCGCCCGAATACCACGGCCGGGTGGACACCACGCGGGCGCCCGGTCCGATTCCCTCGCGCTCGGCCGTCGCCCGGGCGTCGTCGAGCACCTCGTCGATGGGGGCGCCCTCGAGAGTTGCCGATACCGGGTAGCGGGACGAGTACTGATCTCCGTGGACCCGGACGACGCTGCCGTAGTCACCGACACCGGGCGGCAGATCGCGCAGCGGCAACGCGAACGGATCGAGCGATGCGACCACGACCTCGTCGACGTCGGGATAACTGTCGAGGCGGTCGCGGCTGGTGAACAGGACCATCCCGTCGTCGGGGGTGTCGAAATGCACCTCGGCGCCCGCCCAGAGCGCGCCCAACACGATGCCGGCCGTCTGCCAGTGCTCGGGCAGGTCGACCCCGACGAAGGCGCCGTCGATGATGCCGATCTCGTCGACCAGATAGTTCGCGGTCTTCGCCGCCCAGTTGCCCAGCGTGGCGCCCGACAGTTCGGTGCGCTCACCTGTGGAATCGTCGTAGTAGGTCAGCAGCGGACGCGAATGATCCGCGACCGCGGCGAAGATCGCGTCGGTGACAGTGTTCGGAGTCAGTTCACGCACATCGGCCCCTCGTTGCCCGCGGTGATCGGCGGGCGCTTGTTGCCGACGCGCTCGCTCGCCGGGGTGTTGTCGGTCTGGTCGCCGGTGTCGCTGATCGAGCCCGGACCGGCGTAGGTGTTGGTGAGCACCACCTTCAGCTGATCGTCGCCGAGGGCGGGATCGGCGACGACCTCGGCGCCGCCGAGATCCTTGGCGAGAAGCCGAGCGGCGTCGCTCTCGTCCTTGGCGTACACGATCGAGTCCTTCGTGTCGGCCTTGCCGCTGGAGGTGGCTCCGACCCGGAAACCCTTGTTGGTCAGGATGTTCGCGACGTTCGAGGCGAGCCCGTCGATGGTGCCGGCGTTGACCACGTCGACCATGTAGTCGCCGCGCTGCACCCCCTGCGACTGCTTCGGGGCCAGCAGGTCGTCGGTGAACGTCTGGACCTCGCGCGGGTCCACCTGGACGACGCTCTGCTGACCGTCCTCGCTCCAGCCCTGCTCGGTCACGATCGGGATGGTCGCGAACTTCACCCGGCCGCCGCTGAGGTCTTTCAGCTGCTCCGCGAACCGGATGATGTCCCAGTCGTCGTCGATGACCACCGACCGCGACACCGCGTCCTGCAGCTCCGACAGCTTGCCCGGATCGGTCAGGGTGTTCGCCGAGATGATCTTCTGCGTGAGCGACGCCATGAACGCCTGCTGGCGGGTGATGCGGTCGAGATCGCCGCGGGGGAGGCCGTGGCGCTGGCGCACGAAGCTGAGCGCCTTGGGCCCGTCGAGAGTCTGACGGCCGGCGCGGAACCGCGCGCCGGTGAAGGGATCCCGGACCGCGTTGTTCAGGCAGACGTCGATGCCGCCGGCCGCGTTCGTCAACAGCACGAACCCCAGCAGGCCCACCTCCGCGTAGTGGTCGACCTGCACGCCGGTCAGGTTGGCGACGGTGTCCACCAACGCCTTCCGGCCCGCCAGGGTGCCCTCGGACTCGGCCTCGCCCTCCGACTTGCCATCGGTGACCGCTTGCGCGCGAACGGTTTCGCGCGTCGTTCCGTAGGCGGCGTTGATCTTGCTCATGCCGACACCGGGTACGTCGACGTACGAGTCGCGGGGGATCGAGATCGCGGTCGCCGACGAGCCGTCGTCGGGGATGCGGATCAGCAGGATGGTGTCGGTGTTGGTCGCTACCTCGTCTCCCGACCGCAGGAGTCGGAGTTCCTCCGGCGACAGCGGATTGCCCTTGGCGTCGGTCCGCGAGTCGGTGCCCACGAGGAGGATGTCGACGGCCCCGTCTTCGGCGCCACCGCCGAGATCGAGTCCGCCGAGCTGGGTGATGCGGGTCTGCAGATCCGACATCGTGTTCCAGGCGTATCCGGTGCACAACAGCACCGCCACCGAGGCGACCGCGATGAGCGCACGACCCCAGCCAGCCCCCGGGGTGCGGGCACTCGTTCGCCGACTGTCATCGGGGGGGACGCTCGGCGGAGCCGATGTTGCTGGTTTCGCCGTCTTCGCCGTCTTCGCCGGCTTCCGGCGGTCGCCGGACTTCGGTTCGCCCGGCTTCCGCTCGGACGTCCGCTTCGCGGCCGGGGCCGGGCGGGTGTGGATCTCGCCGGAGGTGCGCCGGACGGGCCGCGGCTCGCCTGGGCGGCGCTGCCGGGTCGGGGTGGGTTCCACGGCTTCTGGCGTGGCTCGTCGACCGCCGGGGGCGCGACGTTCGGAGTTGCGGGGGTCGGCGGCCGGCCGACGCCGGGGGTCGCGTGGATCGGCAGCGCGACGTCGCGGGTCCGGCGGGGGCTGGCGTCGCGCTCGGGGTGGGGGATTGCCCGGTTCACCGGGGAGCGGTGCGGCGCGCCGCGAGGATTCGCGTCCATCTGGTCCACCGTCGTACGGGGGCCGGGCCGGGCGCCTGCGCGCACCGGGCTCCGGAGCGCGCCGATCGCCGGGCATCGGCTGACGCCCGTCCGGACCCGGCCGTGCCGGACCGCGCGGCTGCGCGCGCCGACGCGGGCCGTCGGATGGTGAATCCACTGGTGAGCGGTCCCTTTCGAGGTCGGCACATCGGGTCCGGGGTGTCCGCGGCGAGCGTTACGCCTGAGGATGTCGATGCTGATGTGCAAGGCGGGTCGGCTGTTGTGTGCTGTCGCCAGGCTACTGAAGTGATTCGCGAATTCGAGAACGCAACGCCGGTCGCGTGAGTAGCCGTCGTCACGTGTGCCGGCGAGCGCGTCGCCGCGTGGGTACCGCCGGACTCCGGCACGATGGTGCCCATGCGTGTGACGCCGAGCAACCCCACCGTGTACATCGTCGGCGCCGGCGGGCAGCTGGGGACCGCCCTGCAAGCGCGGTCGAGCGAGGTTCCCGACGTCGTCGTGCGGCCGCTCACCTCAGCCGACGTCGACATCGCCGACCCGACCTCGGTGGCCGCCGCGCTCGGCGACCTCGGCCCCGACGACATCGTGGTGAACTGCGCGGCCTACACCGACGTCGACGGAGCCGAGGCCGACGCGGAAGGCGCGCGGCGGGTCAACACCACCGGACCCGAGGTGCTCGCGCGCCGGACCGCCGACGCCGGCGCGTGGTTCGTGCACGTGTCGACCGACTACGTGTTCCCCGGGGCCGCCGCGGAGGGTTCCCGGCCGGTCGAGCGGAGCGGTTACGAACCCGACGACGTGAGCGGAACGCCCGCGACCGTGTACGGCCGCACCAAACTCGACGGCGAACGCGCCGCACTGTCGGCGGATCCGCGGGCCACCGTCGTGCGGACGGCATGGGTCTACACCGGCGGACCCGACAGCCGCGACTTCGTCGGCACGATGCGGCGGCTCGAACAGTCGCGGGAGACGGTGTCGGTCGTCGACGACCAGCTCGGGTCCCCGACCTACTCCTACGACCTCGCCGACGGGCTCTGGGAACTCGTCGTCGCGGGCCCGCGCGACGAGGTCTGTGGCGCGGTGCTGCATGCGACGAACTCGGGCACGGCCACCTGGTTCGACGTCGCCCGCGGGGTCTTCGAAGAGGTCGGGGCGCAGCCCGACCGGGTCCTGCCCACGACGACCGCCGAGTTCCCGCGCCCGGCGCCGCGGCCGGCGTTCTCGGTGCTCTCCGGCCACTCCTGGGAGGCCGCCGGCCTCACCCCGCTCCGGCCGTGGCGACCCGCGCTGCACGCGGCGATCGCCGCGTCGGACGCCGACACCGGTTCGTTACCCTGAGCGGCGTGCCAGTTCAGCCAGCCGTGGTGACGGTGACCTACTTCTCCGGCGATCACCTCGTGACCTTCCTGCGCAGCCTCGACGCGGTCACCGACGTCATGCCGCAGGTCATCATCGCCGACAACGGGTCCGACGACGGCGCGCCCGAACGGGCCGAGCTGGAGTACGACACGGTCACGCTGGTCCGGACCGGCGGCAACATCGGCTACGGCGGTGCGATGAACCGCGGTGTCGCCGAGCTCGACCCGGATGTCGAGTTCGTGCTCATCTCCAATCCGGATGTCGAATGGAAGCCCGGTGCCATCGACGAGCTGATGGCCGCCGCGCAGCGCTGGCCGCGAGCGGGTTCGCTCGGTCCGCTCATCCGCGAACCCGACGGCTCGATCTACCCCTCGGCGCGGCGCGTTCCCGACCTCGTGTCGGGGACCGGACACGCGATCCTCGGCACGGTGTGGAAGTCCAATCCGTGGACCGCGGCCTACCGCGCGGACGACGAGACACCGTCGGAACGTCCGGTCGGGTGGCTGTCGGGCTCGTGCCTGCTCGTGCGGCGCGAGGCCTTCGACGCCATCGGCGGCTTCGACGCCCGCTACTTCATGTACATGGAGGACGTCGATCTCGGCGACCGCCTCGGCAAGGCCGGGTGGCAGAACGTCTATGTGCCGAGCGCGGAGGTCGTGCACACCAAGGGGCACAGCGCCGGCCGGCATCCGGAGAAGATGCTGCCCGCCCACCACCGTAGTGCCTACCGGTTCCAGGCGGACCGCAATCCGGGACCGTGGCGGGCGCCGCTGCGCCTGGCGTTGCGCATCGGCCTGGAGGTCCGATCCCGGCTCGCCGTGCGCGCGGCGCGACGCGCGTCGGCGAGCGAGAACTCCCGATGAATGCTGAAGTGAACACCAGTCACCTCGAGGAAGGACCCGATCCAGTGGACAACTACACCGTGCGTGAGTCGGTGGAAAGACCGTCCGTGGGGGGATCGGACAACATCAGGGAGGACGTCGAGGCCGTCGTCCTCGTCGGCGGGAAGGGAACCCGCCTGCGCCCACTCACCCTGTCCGCGCCGAAACCGATGCTGCCCACCGCCGGGCTGCCGTTCCTGACCCATCTGCTGTCCCGTATCCGGGCGGCCGGTATCCGCGACATCGTGCTCAGCACCTCGTTCAAGGCCGAGGTCTTCAGCGAGTACTACGGCGACGGTTCGAAGCTGGGTCTGCGCATGCGCTACGTCACCGAAGACGAGCCGCTGGGCACCGGCGGCGGAATCCGCAACGTCCTCGACGAACTGACCGCCAGCACGATCGTGGTGTTCAACGGCGACGTCCTCGGCGGCACCGATGTCGGCGACGTCATCGACAGTCACCGCGCCGCCGACGCCGACGTCACCATCCACCTCGTGCGGGTCAGCGACCCACGCGCGTTCGGCTGCGTCCCGACCGACGCCGACGGCCGGGTCACCGCGTTCCTGGAGAAGACCCAGGACCCGCCGACCGACCAGATCAATGCCGGCACCTATGTGTTCAAGCGCGAGGTCATCGAATCCATCCCGGCCGGCCTGCCGGTGTCGGTCGAGCGCGAGGTGTTCCCCCGGCTGCTCGCCGAGGGCAGTCACGTCCATGCACACGTCGATCACGCGTACTGGCGGGACATGGGTACGCCCGAGGACTTCGTCCGCGGCTCGGCCGACCTCGTCCGCGGGATCGCGCCGTCGCCCGCCCTGGGGGACCGTCGCGGCGAGTCCCTCGTTCACGAAGGCGCGGGAGTGGGCCCGGGTGCCCTCCTGATCGGCGGCACGGTGGTCGGCCGTGGCGCCGAGGTCGGCCCGCGCGCCCGTCTCGACGGCGCGGTCGTCTTCGACGGCGCCGTGATCGAGGCCGGCGCGGTCGTGGAACGGTCGATCATCGGCTTCGGTGCCCGCATCGGGCCGCGTGCGCTGGTCCGGGACACGGTCATCGGCGACGGCGCCGACATCGGCGCCCGCTGCGAGTTGCTGCGCGGCGCCCGGGTGTGGCCGGGAATCGAGATCCCCGACAACGGGATCCGGTTCTCGACGGACGTCTAGTCCGGTCGGGGCGGCCGTTAGCGGATCTTCGCGGCGGCGAGCACGCCGGGCCCGAGCGGGATGACCACGGGAAGCAGCTGCTCGTCGTCGGCGATCAGCAGGGCCGCCTCGCGGGCCGCCGCCGTCGGCGGTTCGGTGCGGGCCGGGTCGCCGACCGTTCCGTGCGCGGTCGCGTTGTGGACGACCACGACACCTCCCGGTCGCAACATCCGGACGGCCTCGCGCACGAACCTGGGCAGGTCCAGCAGTGGTCCGTCCACGAAGACCAGGTCGTAGGACGCGTCGGACAACCGCGGCAGCACCTCGACCGGCGTGCCGTTGATGAGCCGGGTGCGGCCCGGGGCGATGTCGGCGCCGGCGAACGACGCCCGCGCGGCCCGGTGATGTTCGGGCTCGGGATCGATCGTGGTCAGCACGCCGTCGGCCGACATGCCGTTGAGCAGCCAGAGGCCGCTCACCCCGGTGCCGGTCCCGATCTCCACGACGGCGCGCGCATCGGCCGCGCGGGCCAGCAGAGCCAGCAGCGCGCCGACCGCCGGGCTGACCGGTGTCGCGCCGAGCTCCTCGGCGCGAGCGCGGGCGGCGATGACGGCGTCGTCCTCGACGATGGCCGACTCGGCGTAGGCGATCAGGTCGGGGCGTGTGGACGGCGTTGACTCGGTCACGCGTCGAGGTTAGTCCGGCCCCGCGGCGGAACCCGATCCGGCACGCCAGACCTGGGCGAATCCGGTCGGGGCGAGACCGCCGATGCATCCTCAGGCAACACTCAGGCGCCTCATACGGCGGCCACACTCCGATAGGAGAGGGTGAGAGCTGTTCCGGTTGGGACAGGTCCCGGGAGGTCGGTGTGAACCCCCTGGCAGCTCGGGAATACCCAGCCGGAATCATCCGTTCGTCTTCGGTGAGTGCTTGGGTCACCGGGTGCGTGTTTCACGAGAGAGGAACCGACCACCGACCATGACCGATCCCCGCGATCCCGCCGACGCCGTGCCCGCCGTTCCGGCGGGCACCGCAGGTTTCGACGCCACCGGCGACGAACTGCTCATGCCGTCCTGGGATGACCTGGTCCGCGAACACGCCGACCGCGTCTACCGTCTGGCCTACCGTCTGTCGGGGAATCAGCACGACGCCGAGGACCTCACGCAGGAGACCTTCATCCGGGTCTTCCGCTCTTTGTCGAACTACCGTCCCGGCACCTTCGAGGGCTGGTTGCACCGCATCACCACCAATCTGTTCCTCGACATGGTCCGTCGCCGCAGCAAGATCCGGATGGAAGCCCTGCCCGAGGAGTACGACCGGGTGCCGGCCGACACCCCGGATCCGCAGCAGGTCTTCGACGCGACGAACCTCGACCCCGACCTGCAGCGCGCCCTGGACTCGCTGGCGCCCGACTTCCGCGCGGCCGTGGTGCTGTGTGACATCGAGGGCCTGTCCTACGAGGAGATCTCCGCGACCCTCGGTGTCAAGCTGGGTACCGTCCGCAGCCGCATCCATCGCGGTCGGCAGAGCATCCGCGACGCCCTCGCGGCCCAGGGCCACACCAGCAGCCGTTCGGTCGCGCTCGGCTCGCACGCCTGAGGTCGCTGCCCGGGAACCCTGCTCCGCCGAGCGTCGTTGGGAGTCTCGGATACGCTGAGACGTTGCCTGTGTCACGGGACACGATGCGATCGGAGTCCGCAGCCCGCGGACACCGCGCGTTCGGGGGACGGCATCGGATGCCGCCGGTCGGTACCGTGGCAGACAGCAGCAGAGCCCAGTGGCAACACAGGATTCATCGTGCGGCGGTTTCGTCGTGGAGAGGGGTGAACGACGATGATGGACGGCGATCGCGGGCGTCCGACCGGCAGTGGCGGTGTCGAACCGCCGACTCCCAACCTTCGTCGCCGGCGGTCCTCCTGGACCCCAGCCAGGTGGAATACGAACACCTGGAGTCCGGCTCCCTCGTCGTTCCTGCCCAACCGCGGCTACCGCGCGCCGGGTACGGCCGGTGGACGCGGCTTCGCACCCACCGAGCACCTGGCCCCCGAGGCGGTCGCCGCCTTCGTCGACGGCGAGCTCGGGATGTCCGCGCATGCGCGGGCCGCTCATCATCTGGCGCTGTGTCCCGAATGCGTCACCGCGGTCGAGGCGCAGTCGCTGGCCCGCACGCGACTCCGCGAGTCCGGCCGCGTGTCGATCCCGGACTCCCTCCTCGGTCAGCTCTCCCAGATCCCCACGCGTGAGATCGATCTGAGCTCCGAGCCACCCCGCCCGACAGGGTTCGGGCCGACCGTGTCGCCCGATGCGCCGACCGACGGCATCCCCGCGGCCCGCGGCCGCGCCTTCCGTCGCCGGGGCCGGTGACCGTGGCCCCCGACGCCGATTCTCCCGATACCGGTGACGCACAGTTCGCGCGGCGCGCCGAACCGCCCGAGTCACAACGTCTGACGCCGTCGCGGACTCGACACTCGCCCGTGTCGCCGTCGACCGCGCAGGTGTTCGGCCGCCCGTCGGGTGTGCGCGGCTCGTTCGCCAACTCGGACGGCGACAAGCGGCCGCCCGAGCCGCAGATCGCACCCCCGGACCCGGTGCTCGCCGAGGCCTTCGGCCGGCCGGCCGGATCGAGCGACACCCTGCAGCGGGACCCGCTCGCGACCTACGGGCAGACCGAACAACCGCAGGCGCCGGACGACCCGTGGCGCGACCCGGAGAGTCCGGCGCGGCTGGACGCACCCGCGCTGGCGTCCGCATCGTCGGACATCCCGACCGAGATCGGCCCCAAGCTCGGTGTCCGCGACATCCTGCTCGGCAATCGCCTGAGCTGGGTCGCCCTGGCCACGCTCGCGGTGATCGCGTTGCTGATCGGGCTCGTCGGCGGGCTGATGGGCCGGTACACCGCGGAGGTGGCCGCGCCGCTCACCAGTGACACGGTCGAGTTGTCCACCGAGGACACCGGCGGCGACGCCGGACCGCGGTCGTCCGTGGCCGAGGTGGCCCGGGCGGTGGAGAAGTCGGTCGTCGCCATCGACGTCCGCGCGGCGGGCGCCTACGCCACCGGGTCGGGATTCGTCATCGACAAAGAGGGTTACATCCTCACCAACAACCACGTCATCTCGATGGCCGCGAACGACAAGAGCGCCAAACTGGAGGTCGTGTTCTTCGACCGTCAGCGGGTCCCGGCGCGTATCGTCGGTCGCGATCCCAAGACCGATCTCGCCGTGCTGAAGGTCGACAACGTCGAGAACCCGACGGTCTCGGTACTCGGTACCTCAGGCGACCTGCAGATCGGCGAAGAGGTGGTCGCCTTCGGATCTCCCTTGGGGCTCAATCGAACCGTGACCAGCGGTATCGTCAGCGCGACCGACCGTGCCGTGGCGCTGACGCCCGACGCGGAGTCCGACACCGACGCGGTGATCGACGCCATCCAGACCGATGCCGCGATCAACCCGGGCAACTCGGGCGGTCCGCTGGTCAACGGCGAGGCCCAGGTGGTCGGCATCAACACCGCCGGACGCCTCGGCGCCGGGGGCGGCAACATCGGGCTCGGGTTCGCGATCCCCATCGACGAGGCCAAGCCCATCGCGGAGGCGCTGATCCGCGACGGCCGCGTGAACCACCCGCAGATCGGCGTCAACGCCAGTTCGGTGCGCAACGAGCGCGTGCTGGGCGCACAGGTCCGCAACGTCGTCGCCGGCAGCCCCGCCGAACGCGCGGGCATCCGGGAGAACGACGTGATCACCTCGTTCAACAATCGCCCGATCGAGAGCGCCGACGAGCTGAACGTCGCGATCCGGACCGCGAGCATCGGCGAGTCGGTCCCGTTCCAGTACTGGCGGGCGGGTCGCACGTTCAGCGGTACCATCACTCCGGCGAGCGACTAACCACACCACCGCACAGGTCAGGACGAGGCACATGTTCAGCAGCATCGGATGGGGCGAGATAGCGATCCTGGTGGTCGCGGCCCTCGTCATCCTCGGCCCCGAACGTCTCCCCGGTGCCGTCTCCTGGACGATGCAGTCGGCCAAGAAGGTCCGTGATTACGCGACCGGTGCGAGCAATCAGCTGAAGGACGAGCTGGGTCCCGAATTCGACGACCTGCGCAAGCCGCTCGCCGACCTCAACGAACTGCGGGGTATGACGCCGCGGTCCATCGTCACGAAACACCTTCTCGACGGCGATGATTCACTGTTCCGGCTGAACGAGAGCGCCACGACGGTCGACCGGAAGACCACCCCGGCGGCGCCGGAGATCAAGCCCGTGTCGGCGCCCCTGTCGTTCGAGAAGCAGGAGACCGGGAATCAGGACTCCGCCGGCCCGGCGGGGTCCGCGGCGTCGGACCGCCCGTCGCGGTCGGGGTCGCGTCCCGCCGCGGCCGACTGGGACGCGACCTGACCGGTCAGGAATTCCGGATGGTGTCGAGTCCCAGACTCATACCCGCCAGGCCGCGCTTACGCGCCGCGAGCTTGCCCGCGATGGCGCGCAGGGCGGAACCGGACGCCGATTCGGGTGCCGACAGCACCACCGGGACACCGGCGTCGCCGCCTTCGCGTAAGGCCGTCTCGAGCGGTACCTGACCCAGCAGGTCGACCTGGGCGCCCACCGCGCGCGTGAGGCGTTGCGCCACCTGCTCGCCGCCGCCGGACCCGAACGGTTCCATGCGGCTGCCGTCGGGCAGTTCCAGCCACGACATGTTCTCGACGACGCCGAGGATCTTCTGCCGCGTCTGCAGGGCGATGGCCCCGGCGCGCTCGGCGACCTCGGCCGCGGCCTGCTGGGGTGTCGTCACCACCAGGATCTCCGCGCCCGGGATGAGCTGCGCGATCGAGATCGCGACGTCACCGGTGCCCGGCGGCAGGTCGAGGAGCAAGACGTCGAGATCGCCCCAGTAGACGTCCGCGAGGAACTGCTGCAGGGCTCGGTGCAGCATGGGACCGCGCCAGGTCACCGGCGTGTTGCCGTCGGTGAACTGTCCGATCGAGATGAAGCGGACGCCGTGGTTGCTCGGCGGCATGATCATGCGCTCGACCTGCGTGGGTTTGGCGTCGCTCCCGAGCATGCGGGGGACCGAGTGGCCGTAGATGTCGGCGTCGAGAACGCCGACGGTGAGCCCGCGTTCGGCGAGCGCCGTGGCGAGGTTGACGGTCACGCTCGACTTGCCGACGCCGCCCTTACCCGACGCGACGGCGTAGACGCGGGTCAGTGAGCCGGGCTGGGCGAACGGGATGACCGGCTCGGCCTTGTCCCCGCGGAGCTTCTTGCGCAGCTCGGTGCGCTGCTCGTCGTCCATGACGTCGAGTTCGACGCGGATCGCGCCGACACCCGGGACGTCGGCGACGGCCGTTTCCACGCGCTGCGAGATCTCGGTGCGCATCGGGCATCCCGACGTCGTGAGGTACACCCCGACATCGACGCTCGCGTCGTCGTTGATCGTGACCGATTTGACCATCCCGATGTCGGTGATGGGCTTGCCGATCTCGGGATCCTTGACCTTGCCCAGAGCGGCGCGAACTGCCGATTCCGTGGGCGCGACTCCTGTTGTCATCTGGCCCAGACTACCGGCGGCGCCGACGGTTCCGGGCGCAGGTCCTCCGGTGGCGCCGTCAGCGGACGGGAACCGGGGTGCTCGCCCCTCCCGGCCTGTTCGGGCCGGCGTTCCCCGCCGGCGCCTGTTGTACCGCCGGGGCATCCCTCTTGGTGGGCGGGGGAGCGGGCTGGCCCGGGAACAGCGGCGGGATCGACGGCAGGCAGACGATGATGCACGGCGGTGGCGGAGGGCTCGGCCGCCGCGTGGTGGAGGAGGACGACGACGAGGACGACCCGGACTCCGGCCGGCTGGGCTTGCGGGACGAGCTCGAGCTGCTCGACGGCTTGCGCTTCATCTCCGGGATGGGGTCGGTCGGCATCACGCCCGTCGCGTAGGCCCCGGCCCAGCCGAGGACGTTGGCGACATACTCCATCGAGCGGTTGTACCGCAGCACCGCCGACACGCGGGTGCGCTCGTTCATGATGTCGGTGACCCCGGCGCAGAGATACCGGCCGGCCGAGTACGTGGCGTCGAAGATGTTGTTGGGGTCGGGTTTTCCGTCGCCGTTGGCGTCCGAGCCCCACGCTGCCCACGTGCTCGGGATGAACTGCATCGGGCCCATCGCCCGGTCGTGTCCGGCGTCGCCGTCGATGCGTCCGCCGTCGGTGTCCTTGATGACCGCGTTGCCGGCCAGCGACCCGTCGAGGACCGGCCCGGCGATCGGGTTGATCGTCGTGCCGTACTGATCGACCGAGCCGTTGCTCGCATGATTGGACTCGATGCGTCCGATGCCGGCCAGCAGGAACCACGGCAGCTTGCAGGCCGCGCTCTCGGCGGCGATGCGGTTGGCGGCCAGCTTGTAGGCCTGGAGTACGACGCCCGGGATCCCCAGTGGGCCCGAGGGGAGGTCGCTCGCGAGCCGGAACTGCGGCGCCGGCAGCGCGGTCGCGGGCTTCTCCGGCGGCGGCGCGAAGCCGAGGAGTGCGCTCGGCGAACCCGCGACGAGCTCGGCCACCATCACGGGAGCATCGGACTCGACGACGGCCGACGCGACGTTGCCGCCGGAGGCGCTCGACGTCGCGGTCCCCAGGACCAGCGCACCGACCAGACCGCCGCCGACGACCAGCGTCGCGGCGCGTCGTGGGAACGAGGACGGACGGCGCGGACCACGGCGACGGCGGACGAGGTCGAGGGGCCTCACCGGCGGCCTCCTGCACATCGTGGGGTCCCGGGCCGCTGCCCGGTCCAGTTCACTCCGTTGTCAACACACACTTCTGCCCCCGAGAACGCGGCGATGTCCACCCGC
Organism: Gordonia sp. NPDC127522; assembly: GCF_042672305.1. Taxonomy (NCBI): domain Bacteria; kingdom Bacillati; phylum Actinomycetota; class Actinomycetes; order Mycobacteriales; family Gordoniaceae; genus Gordonia; species Gordonia sp. NPDC127522. The sequence continues at coordinate 34,277 of NZ_JBHXVK010000005.1, read as the reverse complement.
GGCCCAGGTCCAGAGCCGCTCACATGGATGTGTCGGAGAATCTCGTCGCGTCGTGACAGACGCCGAGACCCGGTCCGAACTGTGACCCACCATACATATGGGTCTGACGTCCCAGACACGAACCCGGCTTTTGGTGTCAGTGTTCCTTGGAACCGCGGCGGCCGGATTCGTCGCCGGCGGGGGCGCCGAGCCGTTCGGTGAGTTCGTCGAGCAGGTCGTCGAGTTCTTTGCGCAGGTAGTCGCGCGTGACGGTGTCGCCGACCGCGAGACGGACCGCGGCGAGCTCCCGGGCCAGGAACTCGGTGTCGGCCTTCGTCTGGGCGGACCGCATCCGGTCCTCTTCCAGCGACACCCGGTCGCGGTTCTCCTGCCGGTTCTGGGCCAGCAGGATCAGCGGCGCCGCGTACGCCGCCTGGGTGGAGAACGCGAGGTTCAGCAGGATGAACGGGTACGGGTCCCACTGGATCGACACCGCGACCAGGTTCAGCACGATCCACACGATGACGATGACCGTCTGGATCGCCAGATATCGTCCGGTGCCCAGGAACCTGGCGATCCGCTCGCTGTACATCCCGACGACGTCGGAGTCGAGATTGAACGAGATCGTGCGGCGGGTGCTGGGGGTGTCGAGCTTGCGTCCCGGTTCGCTCATCGGATCCGCACCTGGGGGCCGCCGCCCGATGCCGGTTCCGGGCCGCTCCCGACGCCGTACCCGTCGGCCTCGACGACGTCCTCGGGTTCGGTCTCACGCCAGTCGCGCGGCAGGATCTCGTCGAGCAGGTCGTCGACGCTCACCGCGCCGAGCAGGTGGCCGGCCTCGTCCACGACGGGGCCGCAGACCAGGTTGTAGGTCGCGAAATATCTCGTCATCGTCTCCAGGGAGTCCTCGGGATGGAGTTGGGCGAGGTCGGTGTCCAGGATGCCGCCGACCAGGTGCGCGGGCGGTTCCCGGAGGAGAGCCTGCAGATGCACACATCCGAGATATTTGCCGGTCGGCGTCGAGGTGGGCGGGCGGACGACGAACACCAGACTCGCCGCGGCCGGCGTCAGGTCGGGGTTGCGGACCCGGGCGAGGGCCTCGGCGATGGTGGTCGATGCGGTGACCACGATCGGCTCCGAGGTCATCACGCCGCCCGCGGTGTCGGGGGAGTGCAGCAGGAGTCGGCGGAGGGGCTCGGACTCCACGGGGTCCATCTCCTCGAGGAAGGCCTCGGCCTCGGTGTCGGGCAGTTCGCCGAGGAGGTCGGCGGCGTCGTCGGGGTCCATAGCCTCGAGGATGTCGACGGCGCGGTCGCGTCCGAGCGCGGCCAGCACCTCTTTCTGGTCGTCGGGCGGCAACTCCTGCAGCACGTCGGCGAGCCGTTCGTCGTCGAGGGCCGCTGCGATCTCGTCGCGACGTTTCGCGGGCAGTTCGCGCAGGGCGTTGGCCACGTCGGCCGGGCGCATGCCCTCGAACTGCAGGAGGGCCTGCGCGACTCCTTGTCCGGGCAGGTTCAGCGAGCTCTGGGTGATGCCCTGCACGCTGGACCACTCCACGACCTGTGTCTCGTGGCGCCGGCGCAGGCCGCGACGTCCCGCCCGGATCGCGACTCGGGAGACGACCCAATCGCGGGTCCGGGTCTTCTCGATCCCGAGGTCGATCACCGTCACGTCGGCGTCGGCGAGCTCGGGGAGATCCGGATCGACGACCCGGACGTGGGTGTCGAGGACCTGTCCGATGGCGAGTGCCTCGCCGGGCCGCAGGTGGAGCCGACGCAGGCTGACGGTGCCGGTGTTGAGGGCCACGGCCTGGGGCTCGATCGCGGTCACCCGCAGCATCGGCACGAAAATCCTACGCCGAGTGGTCAATTCGACCGCGAGGCCGAGGACGCGCGGTTGCTGCCCGGACATGCGGATCGAGATCACCACGTCGCGGACGCGTCCGATGGATTCGCCGTCGGGACCAAGGACGGCCAACCCGACTAATCTGGCCACGAACACCTTGCTCACCGACGACATGGGAGTAAGGGTAGTGCCATCGGTGCAGCGGAGGCCGACGGCAGACACGAACGCCCACCGGTGGGAGACCAGTCCCACTGTCGGGTCTCACCGCGACGTTCCACACTGGAGTCTCACAACAGGGAAGGCCCCGATATGACCAATCCCATGCGCCCGAGCCGCGAGACGCCGGGACTGCCCACCCCGCCCAAGGGCTGGCCGATCGGTTCGTACGGAACCTACGCCGAAGCCCAGCGCGCGGTGGATTTCCTGTCCGACGAGAACTTCACCGTCCAGGACGTCACCATCGTGGGCGTCGATCTGATGCAGGTCGAGCGGGTCATCGGCCGGCTGACGTGGGGCAAGGTGATCGGCGGCGGGTTGGTCTCGGGTGCCTGGCTCGGCTTCTTCTTCGGCTGTCTGGTGGCGCTCGTCTTCGCCGGTTCGCCCATCGCGCCCATCCTGGTGGGCATCGTCGGCGGCATGGTCTTCGGTGTGATCTCCGCGACCATTCCGTACGCGGCGACCCGGGGCCAGCGGGATTTCGCGTCGACCATGCAGCTGGTCGCCGGCCGCTATGACGTGCTGTGCGACCCGAAAAGCGCAGAGAAGGCGCGCGACATGCTCGCCCGTCTCACCTTCTGACGTCGCCTCCCGCGGTCGGACACGGTGCGATCACAATCGCCCGCGGAATGGCACGCCCATGCCGAATGTGTTGCATGTCACGAATCCTCACGTATAGCGTTGCTGTTCGGACGCTCACGGCGGAGCACCGCTGCGGCGCCGCGTACGACATCGAGGAGGCTGCGTGCGGAGCAGGGTCAGCACGGACGGATCCATCAGCACCGACGGATCTACCAGGCGCGTGAGACGAAAGGTCCTCGCCGCGGCGGTGGCAGCGGTGGCCATGCTGCCCGTGCTGTCCGCATGTGGCTCGGGATATGAAGCGGGCGTACTCAATTTCTATCCGCCGGCCGACGGCGCGGACACCTTCGCCGAGATCGGCGACAAGTGCTCGGCCGATTCCGGTGGTGCGTACAAGGTCGTGACCACCCCGTTGCCCAAGGGCGCCGACGATCAGCGTTTGCAGCTCGCACGGCGCCTCGCGGGCAACGACAGCGGGCTGGACCTGATGGGCATGGACGTGGTGTGGACGGCCGAATTCGCCGACGCGGGTTGGATGGTGCCGGTGCCCGACGCCATGGCCGCCGAGGTGTCGGCGCGCACCCTGGGTGGTCCGCTCGACACCGCGGTCTGGAAGACCGACGACGACGAGCGGGAACGGCTCTACGCCATCCCGTTCTCCACGAACACCCAATTGCTCTGGTACCGACCGGATGTGCTCGTCGAGGACGTCGACCGCCGGCGTCCGGCGTCGACGTGGAACGGCATGCTCGAGGACGCGCTCGTCAGCGGTCGCAACGGCGGACCGACCTACATCATGGTGCAGGGCAGGCAGTACGAAGGCCTGATGGTGTGGTTCAACTCGGTACTCGCCAGCGCCGGTGGGCAGATCGTCGACCCGGACGACCCCGACAAGGTCACGCTGAACGACACCCCCGAACACCGCGCCGCGACGGTCCGCGCACTGGAGACGCTGAAGCGGGTCGCCACCGCCCCCGGTGCCGATCCGTCGCTGACCAACTCCGACGAGGGCGCCGCGCGGCTCGGCATGGAGAGCGGTGAGGCCCTGTACCAGGTGAACTGGCCGTTCGTCTTCGCCGGGATGCGCGAGAACGCCGTGGCGGGAAGTGTCGCCTTCCTCGACCTCACCGAGTACGCGAACCTGTACGCGGACACCGCGAATCCGCCGACCCCGGCGCAGGTGGTCCCGCTCAACCGCGAGATGCGGCGGGTCTTCGACTTCGCGCCCTACCCGGGCTTCGAGGGACTTCCCACCAAGACGACCCTGGGCGGCATCAACATCGCCGTGGCGAGCACCTCGCAACAGCAGGACCTCGCCTACCAGGCCGCCGAGTGCATCACCAGTGAGGCATCGCAGAAGACGTTCTCGTTCAGTGCGGGTCCGCCGCCGGTCATCGAGTCCATCTACGACGACGCCGACTTCCGCCTCGCGTACCCGATGGCCGACGAGATCAAGCGGCAGCTCGAACCCGAGCACGCTGCTCTGCGGCCGAAATCGCCCGACTATCAAGCAATCTCGACGCTGCTGCAGGCCAAGTTGAGCCCGGTCGGCGCCTGGGAGCCGGAGGCCCTGGTCGACGAGCTCGCCGAAGCGGTCCAGAAGGCCATCGACGGGGAAGGGCTGGTCCCGTGAGCGACAACGACACTCCGCGCAACGACGCCGAGAACGCGGGCGGCAACCCCGACGACGCGGGGTTCCGCGCCGGGCGACACGCCCTCCCGGATGATGCCCCACCGCAGACCGGTCCGATCCCGATCGTCGGTGACACACCCCCGGTGCAGTCCGATCAGGTGTGGACCGCTCCGCCGGGAGGTCGGCACGAGGTGACCGCGGCGTCGTCTCACACCGACCGGCCCACCCCGGATCCCGCGCCCGGCTCGCTGTCGAAGCCGGCGACCGGGACGGGCGGGGGCACCGCGGTGATCGATCGGCCCCGGGCCGACACGCCGCCGGCCGCCCCGCGCAAGCGCAGCGAGGGCAAAACCGCCGAGCGCCGGCTGGCCTTCTGGCTCGTGGCGCCGGCCGCACTGATGATGCTCTTGGTCACCGGATATCCGATCGTGTACGCGGTCTGGCTCTCGCTGAACAAGATGAGCCTCTCGGCGCCGGGGGAACGCGAGTTCGTCTGGTTCGCCAACTACGCCACCGTCCTCACCGACAACTACTGGTGGACGGCGTTTGCCGTCACGGTCGGCATCACGGTCGTCTCGGTACTCATCGAACTCGTGCTGGGCATGGCGATCGCACTCGTCATGCACCGGACGATCTTCGGGCGGGGCACCATCCGCACCGTCGTCCTGATCCCGTACGGCATCGTGACCGTGGCGGCGGCGTTCTCCTGGTACTACGCGTGGACGCCGGGCACCGGATATCTCGCCAACCTGCTACCCGACGGCACCGCACCGCTCACCGAGCAATGGCCGTCGCTGGCGATCATCGTCCTCGCCGAGGTCTGGAAGACGACGCCGTTCATGGCCCTGCTCCTGCTGGCCGGCCTCGCGCTCGTCCCGGACGATCTGCTCAAGGCGGCCCAGGTCGACGGCGCCGGGGCGTGGACGAGACTGTGGCGCATCATCCTTCCGCTGATGAAGCCGGCGATCCTGGTGGCGCTGCTGTTCCGCACACTCGACGCGTTCCGCGTGTTCGACAACATCTACGTCCTCACCAGTGGGTCCAACAACACCTATTCGGTGTCGATGCTGGGTTACGACAATCTGTTCGGCGCCTTCAATCTCGGCGTCGGCTCGGCGATCTCGATCCTGATCTTCATCTGTGTCGCGATCATCGCGTTCGTGTTCATCAAGGGGTTCGGCACCGCCGCACCGGGTTCCGACGACGAGGGGAGGTAAGCCGTTGAATGCGAGCGGAAAGTCCAAGGCCTGGTGGTCGATCGCCAACATCCTGGTGATCCTGTATGCACTCATCCCGCTGCTGTGGATCATCAGCCTGTCCTTCAAGCCGGCGAGCAGCGTGACCGACGGGAAGTTCTGGCCGAGTGAGTTCACCCTCGACAACTACAGGAGCATCTTCGAGACCAGCGCCTTCACCTCGGCGCTGATCAACTCGATCGGCGTGGGTCTGATCACCACGGTGATCGCGGTGATCCTGGGGACGATGGCGGCCTATGCGGTGGCCCGCCTGGACTTCCCGGGCAAGAAGCTCCTGATCGGTGCCGCGCTGCTGATCGCGATGTTCCCCCAGATCTCGCTGGTGACACCGCTGTTCAACATCGAGCGGGCGATCGGGTTGTTCGACACCTGGCCGGGCCTGATCCTGCCCTACATCACCTTCGCGCTGCCGCTGGCGATCTACACCTTGTCCGCCTTCTTCCGCGAGATCCCGTGGGAGCTGGAGAAGGCCGCCAAGATGGACGGCGCCACCCCGTGGCAGGCCTTCCGCAAGGTCATCGCCCCGCTCGCCGCCCCGGGCGTCGTGACGGCGGCGATCCTGGTGTTCATCTTCGCCTGGAACGACCTGCTCCTGGCCCTGTCGCTGACGTCGACCGAACGGGCGATCACCGCGCCGGTGGCGATCGCGAACTTCACCGGCAGTTCGCAGTTCGAGGAACCGACCGGGTCGATCTCGGCCGCCGCGGTGGTCATCACCATCCCCATCATCATCTTCGTGCTCTTCTTCCAACGTCGAATCGTGGCCGGCCTGACCTCCGGCGCCGTGAAGGGATAACCCATGGCAGACATCGTTCTGGACAACGTCTCCAAGCAGTATCCCGACGGCTCGACCGCCGTGCACGGGGTCGACATCGAGATCGCCGACGGCGAGTTCGTGATCCTGGTGGGCCCGTCGGGATGCGGTAAGTCGACGACGCTCAACATGATCGCCGGACTCGAGGACATCTCCGGCGGCGAGCTGCGGATCGGCGGGGAGCGGGTCAACGAGCGCGCACCCAAGGACCGCGACATCGCGATGGTGTTCCAGAGTTACGCGCTCTACCCGCACATGTCGGTGCGCGAGAACATCGCCTTCCCACTGACTCTCGCGAAGATGCCGAAAGATCAGGTGGCCGCGAAGGTCGACGAGGCCGCGCGCATCCTCGACCTCGGGCAGTACCTCGACCGCAAGCCGGCCAATCTCTCCGGCGGTCAGCGGCAGCGCGTGGCGATGGGCCGGGCGATCGTGCGCTCGCCGAAGGCGTTCCTGATGGACGAGCCGCTGTCGAACCTCGATGCGAAGCTGCGCGTGCAGATGCGCACGGAGATCTCACAGCTGCAGCAGCGACTGGGGACCACCACGGTCTACGTGACCCACGACCAGACCGAGGCGATGACCCTCGGTGACCGGGTCGTCGTGCTGCGCAACGGGTACGTGCAGCAGATCGGTACTCCGCAGGAACTGTACAACAATCCGACCAACGTGTTCGTGGCCGGTTTCATCGGCTCCCCGGCGATGAACTTCCTGTCCGGGCGCCTCGGCAGCGAGGGTATCGAGACCGCGATCGGCACGATCGTGCTCGACGACCACCGTGCGGTGGTCTCGCGTGCCGGCGACGTCGGCAGTGGCGGGGACGTGCTCATCGGCATCCGGCCCGAGCACCTCGAAGACGCGTCTCTAGTCGACTCGACGACCCGTGGGCACGGCGGGACCTTCACCGCGAACATCGACGTGCTCGAGTCGATGGGTTCCGACATCTACGCCTACTTCGGCGTCGGGTCGAGCCGGGCGTCGAGCGACGCCCTCGCCGAGTTGTCCGCCGATTCCGGAACCGATCTCGGCGGCAACCAGTTCATCGCGCGACTGTCCCCGGACTCGAAGGTGAGCCGCGGCGGTTCGGCGGAGCTGTTCTACGACGCGTCGAAGATCGCGGTGTTCGACCAGAGCTCGGGGCAGTCCCTGCGCGTCCGCTAGTGTTCCGCATGTCCCTGCAGGCGTCGGCTCAGCGCCGGCGCCTGCGGGAGTGGTCGAGTAGTTCGTCGAAGACGTGTTCGTCCCAGATGTGCCTGCGCACAAGCCGATACCGCTCGCAGGCCACCCACATGTACAGCTCGGCGTCGCTGTCGAGGTCGGGCCGGATGCCCGCCCGGCGTGCCATCCGCACGACCGGCAGGAACTCTTCACCGAACCAGCGCCGGGCGGTCTCGGTGCGGTTGAGGAACTCGCCGATCTCCTGGCTCAGGCGGAATCCCCACGCCTCGACGTTCTCGGCGAGTTCGGCGTAGTCGAACGGGAAGCTGAGTCGGATGGCCTCGGCCTGGGACCCCTCGAGCGGCACGCGTGACAGGAAGATCCGACGATGGTCCTTGAGGACCAGGTCGGAGGTCGCGGTGATGCCCTCGGGGGAGATGCGCGTGTGGATCAGGGTGACGTAGGCGTCGATCGTGACCCAGTTCCGCGCGATCGCGATGGACACGCGGTGATGGCCGTCGATGACGAAGTGCATCGATCCGATCCGGTACAGCTGTACCGGAGGGACGGATTCTCCGCGGCGTTGCGCGGCCGCCAGCCGCTGCCAGCGCTCCCGGCCGCGCGACGAGGTGGGCCGGAAGTAGCGGTCGAAATCCTTGGTGCGGTCGACACTTCCGACGATCGAGGACACCTCGACGACCTGCAGTCCGAGTGGGGTCTCCCCGGTCCGGCCGAGCGCGGCGACGACCTCGTCGAACGGGAGGATGGTGTTCACGTCGGCGGGCTGACGCATGAACCACTGTGCGAGCCGCGCGCGTTCGGCCTGGCGTCGCATCCGGGCGAAGTCGTTCTCCGCGTCGGCGTCGGGAAATCCGGTGTCACGCGCCATGTCTGCGCCTCACGATCTCGACCTCCCGGGTGGCGGGATCGAAGTCGAACTGGCAATAGCCGACGACGTTCATCGAGGTCGTCGAGGAGCCGATCGGCAGATCAGCCGGTCGTTCGCCGTACGGATGGACGTGGCCGTGGACCAGCAGCGCCGGTTGCAGCGACCGGACCAGCGGGTGGAAGCAGTCGAAACCCCGGTGGGGCAGATCGTCGCGGTCGCCGACGCCGCGGGCCGGGCTGTGCGTGAGCAGGATGTCGGCACCGCGGGGAGGTGACAGGGCGGTGGTGCATCGCAACCGGAGGGACCGCAACCGCTGTTGGGTGTCGGTGTACTGGTTGGTGCCGCTGTTGTAGCGGCGACTGCCGCCGAGGCCGCTGATACGGAGTCCGGCGACCGTCACGGTCCGGCCGTCGGCGTTGACCGCACCGCACGGTCCGGGGTCCTCGACGGGGAGTCCGGCGCGCGTCCAGCCGGTGCGGCCGCGGCGGTACCCGCGCAGGTCCCGGTCGTGATTGCCGGGCACGAACACGCACGGCGCGTCGCACAGCGACGACAGGATCTCGAGGTACTCGAACGGGAGGTCACCCGCACCGAGGATGAGGTCGGGCCGGGACTCGATCCCCACCCCGAAGGTGAGGGAGTCCACCACCTCGTCGGCGACCGCCAGAACCCGGACCATTGCTCCAGGCTAGAGGAGCACCCCGGGCCTGTGCGCCGGAGTCGGTAGCCTGTCGGTTGTGAGCGAAGCCGTGACTGAGGTCGTCGGACGATTTCTCGAAGACCGGCTGGGGGCGACCCCCCAACGTGCGTCGGTGACGTTCCTCGGTGTCGAGCCGATCGACGTCCTGCGGTTCGTGCCCGACGAGGCCGGCGATCGGGGTGAGGTGGTCTACGTGACGTCGGGGTGCGCACGACACCCGATGTCCGATCCCACCGACCTGCACGCCGATCCGGTCCGCGGCCCCCGTGCCGAACTCGTCGTACGCGTGTCGTCGGGAACGCCGCTGCCGGGTCTGCACAAGCGCATGGCGACGCTGGCGGCCGCGCCGGCGGTCGAGGGCCTCGTCATCGCCGCCGATGCGCTGGTCGACCTCGGCGAACCACTGTGGGACGGTTCGCCGTTCACCGCGGTCCTGCTCGAGGCAGACGAACTCGGGATGGTCGAGCTGCCCACGCCCATGGACCCGGTCAGCATGCTCCGGGCGGTGCCGATCACCGCCAACGAGGCCGCGTGGGTCCGTCTGAAGGGTGCCGACGCACTCCGCGAGGCCTGGCGTGAGGCGGGTATCGATGTGCGGCGGCCGGATCGGGCCTCGGCAACCCCGGCCTGACCGGCCGGCGGATTCCCGGCGGAGTCATCCGCGTCGAGGTTTCGGAACGTATGACAGAGGGAACATCTGACCAACTGAGTACGGTCCGTCTGAGAAGTGAGGGTGCATGGAGTCACGGGGAGCAGGGACCATCGGCACGACGAACGGGCGGTGCCCGGCGTGACCATCACCTCATCGTCGCTTCCCACCGCGACCGCAGCGCGACCCGAGCTCGATGTCTACCTGCCACAGCAGGACACCCAGTTGCTGATCGACACCCTTCGTTCCCGCGGCGTCTCGGGGGCCCGCGTGCTCGATCTCTGCACCGGCAGCGGGGCCATCGCGATAGCGGCCGCCCGGGCGGGTGCGGCGCACGTGACCGCGGTGGACGCATCGGCGGATGCGGTCGCCTATGCCCGGCGCGCGGCAGCCGACGCCGGGGTCCGGATCGAGGTGGCGCACGGTGATCTCCGGTGCCATCAGGGTCGCTACGACGTCGTCACCTGCAACCCCCCGTATGTTCCGACCCCACCGGAGTCCGAGTCGGAACTGCACCCGGCCGGCCCGTCGCACGCCTGGGACGCCGGACTCGACGGCCGGGCCGTCCTCGACCCGCTGTGCGCACGCGTTCCCGAACTGCTGGTGCCCGGCGGCGCCTTCGTGCTGGTCCACTCGGAATTCGCGGACTCCGACGCCTCGCTGCGCGCCCTGCGCGCCGGGGGATTGACCGCAGAGGTGGTGGCCGAGCGGGTCATCCCGTTCGGTCCGGTCCTCACCGCACGCGCGGGCTGGATGGAAGAGTGCGGCATGCTCGAACGCAACCGTCGCATCGAGCGTCTCGTCGCGATCGTCGCCGTCGCCCCGAATGGCCCCGCCCCGGCCGGAGCGTCGCGGTGAGCGGGGACAGGAAACCGAATGCGGTGCGGGTGATCCGAGGGGGGCCGGTCCTGGTATCCGGCCCGGTCGACATCGAACTCCCCGACGGCGCGCGGGTGCAGTCGGATCGATTCATGGTCGCGGTGTGTGCGTGCGGTCGGAGCAAGAACTACCCCCTGTGCGACACCAGCCACCGCAAGAAGCGCCGTCGCGCGACCTGACGGCTCACCCAGCTCGCACCGGCCCGAACGAGCGCCTTCCCGGATCAGATACCCGGGAAGGCGCTCTTTCCGTCGTCCCACGCGGACAGCACATGCCGGTCGAGGGCGTCTTCGACGAACAGGAAGGCGCGGATCCCGAAGATCACATCGGCTTCGGTGTCCGGCTCGGTGCGGATGAGATCGCCGACGACATCGGTACGCAGGATCTGCTCGTGCACAGCATCGGCCTCGACGTGTTCGCGATAGAACCGTCGGCACGCCTCCGGGGCGTCGAGCTGCTCCAAACCGGCCAGCAGGCGCTGTGAACCGGGCGGCGAGGTGATCTCGGTGGCCGCCAGATGTCCGACCGCCGCGCCCCGGTAGCGCCGGTGGAGTCCGAAGAGCGACATCAGGTTGACCGGCGTGAGGGCGACGCCGGGCACGGTGTCGAGGTAGCCGAGGTAGTCGGCGCTGAGATCGGAAGCGCGGAGCAGATCGGCGAACAGCTCCTGATGCACGGCGTCGCCGCGTCCGCCGCCGAACTCGTCGAACTCGACGGCGACGTAGGCGGCCTTGGCATGCCCGCGCAGTCGAGGGATCGCGAAGGCGTGCGGGTCGGCCTCCTTGAGGTGGTACAGCGAGCGCAGGGCGAAGAGCTGCCGGTACTGCTCCCACGACCCGGCGTCGCGGAGCCGGTAGGAGGCGCCGTCACCGTCGGGGTTCTCGATGCACAGTTCGTCCATCTCGTGCTCGGCGGAATCGTCGGCGGTCATCGCCGGGACGTCGCGATGCAGGGCGGCGAGGAACCGCTGCTCGAGCGTGGCCCGGACCGTGAGCAGGGCCGGACTCCATTCCCATCCGGCGTCGGCGTCGACGAACCCGACGTAGTGCATCTCGTAGCAGAGGTACAGCGCGAGCTGCAGATCATCGCCGTAGGGATCGGCATCGACGACCCTCGGGTCGTCGGCCGGCAGGTCGAGGACCGATGCGGACGCAGGGTCGCCGCGGAGGAGATCGATCACCATGTCCGAGAGCGGTCCGCGCGCACCCGGCAACGGGGGGCGTCGGAAGACCCTGTCGTGCGCCGTCGGATCGTCGACCATCGGGTCAGCTGACACCTGGGAGTCCTCCTGTCGGGTCCGGGCGTCCGGCACCGCGGTGCGCGGCGGACGCCAGCTCTCCTGGGTAACCGGATCGGGGACGGCACAAACCACCACCGGGTGGTTGTGATCGTCGTCCCAGCCTAGGCCCGGTTGTCGGATCCGGCGATCTCCGCGCGCAACCGCTTGTCGAGCGAGACACGCACCAGCGCCGCCGCCAGCACCTCGGGCCGGCCGTCGGCGAGATCGGCGAGCCGTGCCGGGTCCTCGGGTAGTCCGAGGTCGCGGGCGGCGGCGAGCGCGCGTTTGTCGAAACGCGGCGCGACCCACTCCCACACCGACTGCACCTCACGCAAAAAGATGTCGGCCCCGACCGGACCGATGCCGGTGAAATCCTGGAGCAGTTCGGCCGCCCGGGTGGGGTCGGAGTCGGCGTCGTCGGCGAGCCCACGGAGATCGCCGCGGTGGTCGTCGAGGACCTTCTGCGCCGCCTCGCCGAGGCGGGTGGCGGTGCTCTCGTCATAGCGGACGTAGTGGCCGCGGCCGAGCGCGTCGACCAGCTTCTGCCAGTCGGCGCGGGCCATCTTCTCCGGCGTCCGGTAACCGGCGGTGAACAGTTCGCGCGCCGCGGCCACCGCGATGTCCGCGGAGATCCGCGTACCGAGGAGCAGGGCGAGCACCAACAGTTCGAAAAGCGGCGACGGCGTGTTCTTCAGGGTGATGCCGGCGTCCTGCGCGTAGGTGCGGCCGGCGCGGTCGATCAGTTGTCGCGCCGTGTCCTCGGCGTGGTCCGTGCGGGTCATCGAAGCCGGTTACCCACGCCGGTGCGTGGGCAATCCCGGACGCCGCCGGTCACAACCAGTGACTGCGCCGGAACACGACGAACAGCGTCGCGCAGAGGGCCACGAGACAGCCCAGCACGACGGGATAACCCCACTCCTGGTGCAGTTCGGGCATGTGGTCGAAGTTCATGCCGTAGATCCCGGCGACCATGGTCGGCACCGCGGCGATCGCGACCCATGCCGAGATCTTGCGCATGTCGGTCGACTGCTGGATACCGACCTTCGCCGCCGCGGCCTGCAGGAGGGAGGTGAGCAGCTCGTCGTACTCCAGGACCCGGTCGATGACGGTCGTGAGGTGGTCGGCGACGTCGCGGAACTGGCGCCGGATCTCCTTGGGCACCAGGGGATTACCGCTCGCCGTGAGACTCTGCAGCGGGGCCGCCAGCGGGGTCACCGCGCGACGGAGTTCGAGCACCTCACGCCGCAGGAGGTAGACGGGATCGATGTCGAGTGCGTGAGCCTGCCGACCGAACACGACCTCCTCGATCGCCGCGACATCGGCATCCATCCGGTCGGTGACGGCGAGGTAGCTGTCGACGACCTTGTCGGCGACGGCGTGCAGCACCGCGGTCGGGCCGAGGGCCAGACGCTCGGGGTGCGTCTCCAGGCGACGGCGCAGTTCGGACAACTCGGTGTGCTCGCCGTGGCGCACGGTCAGTACGAAGTCCGGCCCCGCGAAGACCATGATCTCGCCGGTTTCGACGACCTCGCTCGCCTTGGCCATCGTCTCGTGCTCGATATACTGCACGGTGCGCAGGACGAGGAACTGGGTGTCGTCGTAGACCTCGAGCTTCGGCCGCTGGTGTGCGTGTACCGCGTCTTCGACGACGAGTTCGTGAAGGCCGAACGTGGCGCCGACATCGGCCATCTGAGCGTCGTCGGGGGCGTGGAGTCCGACCCATACGAAGCCCTCGCCGGCGGCCCGCACGCGGGCGAGGCCCTCGGTGTAGCTCACCCGTCCCGGTTGCCGGTGGCCGTCGACGTACACCGCGCAGTCGACGATCGCCCGTGCGACGGGGACACGGATCTCGGGGAGCGGGCGGCGTTCGCGGCGCGGTGACAACCCGCGCGGACCAGGCCGGGGGATCGAGGGCACGAGTGCCGATGCTACCCGGCGGGCCCCGTACACTCTCCGAACGTGTCCTTCGACGTCACGGTGTACACGACGACGTTGATCACGCTGCTCGTCATCATGGACCCGCCTGGCCAGATCCCGCTGTTCCTCAGCCTGGTCGGTCAGCGCTCGCCGGAGTACCGGCGGCGCGCGGCCTGGCAGGCGCCGCTCGTCAGCCTCCTGGTGATCAGTGTGTTCGCCGTCGCCGGCAAAGCCATCCTGAACTATCTCCACATCGGGATCCCGGCGCTGCAGGGCGCCGGCGGTTTGCTGTTGCTGCTCGTGGCGCTGCAATTGCTCACCGGCCTCGGCAACGCCGGTAAGCCCACGGCCGCCGACGACGTCAACGTCGCGCTGGTCCCGCTCGGCACCCCGCTGCTCGCCGGACCGGGTGCCATCGCCGCGGTCATCGTCGGTGTGAGCGGCGTCGACGCCGGATCTGGTGGTTATCTGGCCATCGCGGCAGCCATCGTCAGCGTTCACCTGGTGGTGATGCTCGTCCTGCGCTATTCGACGGCGCTCATCCGCCTCCTGGGCATCGGCGGCATCACGCTGCTCGCCAAGATCGCGGGCCTGCTCCTTGCCGCGATCGCCGTGCAGCTCATCGCCGACTCCGTGATGGGATTCATTGCCGAGGGAGCGTGAGCCGACCCGGGGACCCGCCTCGTTCGGACGTGGGAGGTGCTGCGGATACGGTGGCGGGGTGACTGAACGTCGTGTCCGCAAACGTCTCATCACGGTGGCCGGTCTGATCGTCGTCCTGGCGGTGGTGATCGCCGGGTGCGCCGACGACTCGTCGTCTCCGCCACGCGGGGTGGTGATCGGCTCGTCGGAGGACCCGGCGATGCGTGTGATGGCCGAAGTGTACGCGGGAGCGTTGCGCAATTCGGGGTCGGTGGTGTCCGGTGACCAGCTCCGCGGCGACGCGCCGGCGCTGCTGGACGAGATGGACCGCGCTGCGCTCGATCTCTTCCCCGCTTTCACCGGGGAACTGCTGACGTTGTTGTCCCCGGCGTCTACCGCGATCGGCGCCGAGGACGTCTACAACGACCTGAACCGCTCACTCCCGCAGGGGGTTTCGGTCGGCGATGAGACGCCGGTGTCGGCGGCGCCACAGATCTTCGTGTCGACGACCCTCGCCGGGGACGTCGGCGCCACCGGACTCGAGGACTGCGGCCGACTGCCGGCGGGCCTGCCGGTCGTGGCCGTCGCCGAACCCGATGACTCGACGATGCGTGGCTTCGCCGACGCCGGTTGTGCCTTCGGTCCGGTCGAGGTCGCCGCCACCGGAGAGGAGGTACTCCGACGTGCCGCCGACGGCAGCGCGGTCGGGCTGCTGACCCCCCTCGAGATCGCCGGCGAGGACGCCGACGGGGCGTCGTCGGAGGTCCAGGCGCTCCGCACATCACCGGGTGGCGGCGACACCGCGGACGGTGCCGCGGCTGCCGAACCCGCGGACGAGTCGGGTCCGCGGGCGGAGGTGCTGGTCCCGGTGTTCCGTTCCGCGGCACTGAACCGCGATCAGGTGAAGGCCGTGAACAAGGTGGCGGGCGAGATCACCACCGCCGATCTCGCCACCATGGCGGCCGAGGTCGACGGCGGTGCGGACCCGCGCGACGTCGCGCTGGCCTGGCTGGGCGAACACGGGCTGTAGGGAAGACACGACAACGCCGTGCTCATTCGGCCCGCTCGCTTCGCTCCCGGCGCCGTGCTCATTCGGCCCGCTCGCTTCGCTCCCGGCGCCGTGACACCGACACGCCCCGACCGCGTGTCGGTGTCACGACCCGTGCGCGACCACGGACCTATTACGCCTTCGACAGCGCCCAGCCGGTGAGCTTCGCCGACACCCACTGGTACTTCGAGGCGACGAGGCGCACCGAGAGGTCCAGGATCTTGGCGTCGGTGCCGACCAGGATGCGTGCCTTGTTCTTCCGAACGCCCTCGATGATCACCTCGGCCGCATCCTCACTCGTCATCCGGGCGAGGTAGCGGTCGAAGAATTCGGCCGTGGCCTTCTGGTCGTGATCCCCGGACGTGGTGGCGTTCCGGGCGATCGCGGTCTTGATCCCGCCGGGATGCACGCACGACACCTCCACCGGGTGCTTGGCGATGATCATCTCCTGCCGCAGCGCCTCGGTGAATCCGCGCACCGCGAACTTGGCGGAGTTGTAGGCGGCCTGGCCCGGTTCGGCCAGCAAGCCGAACAACGACGAGGTGTTCACGATGTGCCCGTCCCCGGACGCGATCACGTGCGGCAGAAACGCCTTGGTGCCGTTGACGACTCCCCAGTAGTCGACGTCCATCACCCGTTCGATGTCCTTGAACTCGGTGCGCTCGATCTCGCCGTGGTGGGCGATGCCGGCGTTGTTGAACACGACATTGACCACGCCGAAGTGCTCGGCGACGGTGTCGGCGTAGGTGAGTACCGCTTCGCGCTCGGCGACGTTCAGCAGCTGCGAATGCACCTCGGCGCCTGCCTCTGTCACCAGCTTCTCGGTGACGGCCAGGCCGTCGGGGGTGACGTCGGAGATGGCCAGCCGCGCACCGCGACGCGCGAGCTTGACGGCGATGTCACGGCCCATTCCCGAACCGGCGCCGGTGATCACGACGACCTTGCCGCGAAAGTCCTTCATGTCTTGTCTCCTGTGGGTGGGTTCGGTCAGGCGTTGGCGGTGGCGGGCGACGCGATGTCGTCGCCGGTGGCAGAACCGGCCGGCACCGCGGGTGCGGCGGATCGCCGGGCACCGCGGGTCACATCGTAGGCGGCGACGTCGAAGGAACGGGTCGTCTGCCGGAACGCGAAGGTGAAGCCCGGCCACAGTGTGGTGATGTTGCCGTTGGCGTCCTTGTACCAGGAGGCACACCCGCCGTTCACCCACACGCTGTTGCGCAGCTTGTGCTGGATTCCGGCGTTGAACTCCTGCTGGGCGGAGAGCTTCACCTCGGTCCGGGTGATCCCCAGCGCGCGAGAGGTTTTCAGATAATCGACGAGGTAGTTCAGCTGCGACTCGATCATGTACACCATCGAGGTGTGGCCCAGCCCGGTCGACGGGCCCACCATCAGCATCATGTTCGGGAAGCCGTGGACGAACGAGCCCTTGTAGCCCTGCATACCGATCTCGTTCCACACCTGCGCGAGGCTGCGGCCGTCCTTGCCGATGATCTTCTCGAACACGGGGGAGTCGGTGACGTGGAATCCGGTGGCGACGACGATCACGTCCACCTCGCGGACGGTGCCGTCCTTCGACACGATCCCGGTCGGGGTGATGCGGTCGATGCCGTCGGTCACGAGATCGACGTTCGGGCGGGCGAGGGCCGGGTACCAGTCGTTGGACCGCAGGATGCGCTTGCAGCCCACCTGGAAGGTCGGGGTGGCCTTGCGCCGCAGCTCGGCGTCGCGGCCGATGCCGCGCAGGATGTTGGCGCGGCATAGCAACTCGACCGGCTTGAGGGTCTTGGGGGAGTAGGTCAGACCGAACGCGACGACCTCGTTGGCGGCGTAGATGCCACCGCGGACCGCGGACTGGTACCCGGGGACGTTCTTGTAGGCCCAGTGCTCGACGGAGCTGTAGGCGCGCTCGGTGCGGGGGACGATCCACGGTGCGGTCCGCTGGTACACGTCGAGGCGCCCGGCGACCTTCGCGACCTCGGGAACGAGCTGGATCGCCGACGCACCGGTCCCGATCACCGCGACGCGCTGCCCGCCGAAGTCGTGGTCGTTGTCCCAGCGCGCGGAGTGCACGATCTTGCCCTCGAAGGACTCGATGCCCTCGATGTCGGGGAGGTTGGGCTCGCAGAGCGGGCCGACACCGCCGACCAGGACTCGTGCCCGCACTTGATCGGTCTTGCCGTCCTGCAGGGTGTCGATGATCCAACGGCCCTCGTCCTCGTTCCATGCGGTCCGCGTCACCTCGGTGCCGAAGCGCGCCTTCGCGCCGATTCCGAACCGGTCGGCGACCCCGTTGATGTAGTCGTGGATCTCGGGCTGGTGAGAGTAGGACCGCGACCAGGTGGGGTTCTTCGCGAACGAGAAGGAGTAGAGCTGCGAGGGCACGTCGCAGGCCGCGCCCGGGTAGGTGTTGTCGCGCCAGGTCCCGCCGAAGTCGCTACCGCGATCGAGGAGGACGAAGTCGTCGAAACCGTTCTGCTTGAGGCGGACCGCGGCACCCAGACCCGAGAAGCCGGCACCGATGATGGCGATCTCTACATCGTTCGTTGTCATGGTGTCACCATAAGGTGGTACTGAACACGTGTCAATAGCTATTGAACAACACTCAATAGGGGGTAGGCTGTTCGCGTGGCCAGTAGACGAGGACGTGCGCGGTGTCGATGATCAACGGCGAGACGATCGGCGACGAGACGACCGGCGACGAGACGACCGGCGACGACGGAGGTGACCACCGGCGCGCGCCGCACAAACGCACGCGCATGAGTCCCGAGGCACGTCGTGACCAGCTCATCGACTACGGGCTCGCGATGGTCGGGGAACGACCGCTGGAGGAGATCACGATCGACGCGATCGCCGAGGCCGCCGGGGTGTCGCGTGCCCTGCTGTTCCACTACTTCGCGTCGAAGCAGGAATTCCACGTCGCGATCGCACAGGCCCAGGCCGACCGGATGCTCGCCCGCACCGAGCCGGACGAGTCCCTCGGCGACCCGATCGCGATCCTGGCCGCGTCGATGGCGGCCTTCGTCGACTACGTGAGCGAGAACCGGACCGCCTACACCGCGCTGATCCGCGGCGCGTCGAGTTCGGACGCGGCGATGCGGGAGGTCGTCGACCGCACCCGCGAGGTGATGGTCGGCCGGGTTCTCGACCACGCGCCCGTGTTCGGGGTCGAGGTGACGCCGATCGTCGAGATGAGCGTGCACGGTTGGATCGCGTTCGTCGAGGAGACCACGATCCGCTGGCTCACCGCCGAGCCGATCGACGCCGAAGCACTCACCCGGGACGAACTACTCGCCCTCATCACAGCTGCGCTGCCCGCCCTCGCGGCGGCGACGATCCAGTAGAGGCCGGCGACCGGGTTCAGATCCGCTGACCGCCGACCGGTCCCGTGCGACGGGTGCCGGTTGGGACCGAACGACCGCGCAGGAGCAGGCCGAGACCGACCATCCCGACGCCGAGTACGAAGTGCAGCCAGTTGTCGGCGGTGTTCACCGGGACGAAGTTGGCGGCGCTGTGGTGGTCGATCAGGAGTCCGTACACCCAGAGCACCAGGTACACCGCGCCGCCGGCCACGAGGTAGAGGAACGACGAGGACGCCGTCCGCGCCATCAGGATGCCCGCCACGCCGAAGAGCAGGTGGACGATGTTGTGCAGAACCGACACCTGGAAGATCCCCAGGAGGGCGGCCTCGGAATGATGGCCGGCGAAGGTGAGGGTGTCGTAGCCGGTGGTGATGCCCGGGATGAAACCCAGGATGCCGACGAGAAGGAACACCGCACCGACCGCCAGTGCCGCGATCTGGATGGGTGACCGGGCGGTTCGCGCGTTCGCAGATGTCATGAGAGCCGACCTCCGGAAGAGACCTGGATCGTCGCGGCGGGTTCTTCACCACGGCAGGGGACGACTGGGGAGTATCCCCCTCGCGACCTCTCAAACCTGGTGGTCAGAGACCGACCACGTGCGCGGTGTCCGCGCCTCCGTCCAGCTCCTGGATGTCGGTGTCGCCGACCGCCGTGAGTTCGACGCCCGCTTGCAGGGTGCGGATCAGCTCGTCGGTGAACCGGCGGATGGTGCGGTGCGCGGTCAGCGTGTCGGGGTGCCGGGCCCGCAGCGCGAGTCCGTCGTCCGTGCGCGAGATCCAGAACTGCGCGTCGTCGGCGGTGGTCGCGTTCGAGATGTGGTGGGCGTCGATGGTCCGGTGTCGGTCGGCGCCGGGCAGCAGCCGGTAGTCGACATAGGACACCATGAAGATGTCCGAGCGTGTGCGACGGAGTCCGCCCATCGCCTCGATCACCTGTGGGACGGGAACCTCGCCGAGCGTGACCGCGCGACGGAGTTCGGGCCCGGTACGCCGGATCGTCTCCAGCAGATCGCCGGTGCCCACGACCCGCAGCGGGGCATTGGTGGTGAACCATCCGACTGCGTTGCGCCACCTCTCTTCCCGTCGGGTGTGCATCGGGAACAGAAGGGGTAGTTCGGGTCCGCCGCCGCAGCGGCGCACGGCGTCGGCCATCGCGGCCAGCGTCCCGCCGAACACGCTCGCGCCGCTGCGCCGGCACAACTCGGCGAACTGCTCCGTCGCCCGCCGGTCGAGGAGTGCGCGCACCTCGGTGGCCTGTGGCGCGGTGGCGCCGGGTTCGACCCCGAGATCCAGCGGGAAGGTGGGCAGTGTGCCGTCCCGGTCGTCGAAGAACCGGAGCCATCGGCGCATCCGCGGGT
The DNA here is from genome assembly GCF_042672305.1 of Gordonia sp. NPDC127522. Lineage (NCBI taxonomy): Bacteria > Bacillati > Actinomycetota > Actinomycetes > Mycobacteriales > Gordoniaceae > Gordonia > Gordonia sp. NPDC127522. The sequence goes on along the minus strand of NZ_JBHXVK010000005.1, from coordinate 14,075 downwards.
CGGACAGTGCGACCGGGGGCGCTTGTGACTCCGCGGCGCAGAAGTCGACGAAACTCCCGCTCATCGCGAGGGCGGTGGGATCGAAAAGCTGGCCGTGCCAACGGTATCCGTCGTACAACCGGTGCAGGTCGTCGATGACGATGGAGATCGAGTAGGCATCCACATGGGAGTGGTCGAATCCGCAGATGATCGTCGACGCGTCGTCGCGGTCGATTGCCGCGAACAGGAACGCGGGGTAACCGAAGGGGTGACACGCGTGATCGAGGGTGTCGCGAAGCCGGTCGCGTAGGATGGTGTCGGCGGTCGTGTCGACCACGCTGCCGAGGTGCAGGACCAGGTCGTCCGGATCGTATGCGTGTCGCCGGATTCCCGCGGGCCCCGCCGAGAACGACGACCGCAGGGTGCCGTGCCGGGCGATGAGCGCCCGGTAGGCGGACCCGAGCGCCGCACGGTCCACGCGCCCGCGGACGGTGAACGCGGCGGCCAGCCACGTACTCGAGTCACCGGCCGTGGCCAGGTGCACGGTCTGGTTGAACGACGGTGGTACGTCGGACATCTCGGGCCGGGCGGCCGAGACGTCCACGGTCCAGGTCAGCAGCTCGCCGGCGGGTGGGCAGTAGCGATCGATGGTGGTGACGTGCACGCCCACTCACGCTCCTCTGCGTAGCGCCGTGTCGGTGGCCGGGGCAGCTCGCCCGGAACCGGCCGCCGGTGCCTGGATTCGCCGATCGCCGGTCGCGGCGATGTCGGTCATGATGTCGCGTAGCCGCTCGTAGTAGGGCCGGGCCACCGACTCGGCGAAGGGCGTGCCCGGGATCTGGCTACCCAGGTAGAGCTCGTCGTGATCGCGATTGATCCACGCCGACGCGTTGGCCGTGCGCCCCTCCCCGGTGAACAGCGCACCGCGCCGGAAGGCCTCGCGCGAGGTGCCGGGGAACCAGCGGAAGTCTATGTACGACAACAGGTTCGGTGCGGTGATGATCGCGTCCGGGGTGGCCCCGGCGGCGGCGATGGCGGCCAGTGCGGCGGCGACCGGGACGCCGGCCAGGTCACGAGCGCGGCGACGGGCCGCATGGGCCGCCGGGATGAGTTCGGAGAACGTCGACGCGCCGGCGAGGGAGAACTCGACCGGGGCGAAGTTGCAGAACCATCCCTGCGACGTCGCGTACCCGTCGAGCGCGGCACGCGTGTTGAACACCGTCATGCCGTAGTAGTCGTCGGCGCCGGCCAGTTCCCGGTCCGCGACGGCGATGGCGGCGTAGATGCCGTCGACGAACCGACCCCCCGCCGCCCGGCAGACGGCGTCGAAGGCGACGATGCCGGCACGATCGAGCAGTGAGACCTCGACCCCGGCCACCTGCGCTGTTTCTCCCGGCCCCAGCCCGAGGTCCAGTGGGAAGCGCGGCATCTGCAGGTCGTGGCGTCGGAAGATGTCCTGCCACGCCCTGGTCTGGGGCGACCCGGCCAGATGCACGGCAGTCACCTCCGCTTCCGCGGCCGCATAGGCGAAGTAACTCCCGGCGGCCGGCGTCGCGGGGTCCGGCTCGGGGTGGCCGTGCCCGTCCGGCCGGATCAGTTCGGCGTAGATCTGCGCGATCTCGTCGAGGGCGAGGGCCTGTGAGGCGCCGTCGGAGAGCGCGTGATCGCACGCCAGGAAGATGGCGAAGCCGCCCGGGCGGCGGACGGCTCCGAAGGAGAAGCCGGGGAAGGAGTCGCTCGGGGTCTCGCGGTCGAATCGGTCGACGAGATAGGGGTGGATGTCCTCGGTGCTCGCCAGTTCGCCGTCGACGTGTGCCTCGAACTCGATGTCGGACGGGTCGACGACATGGGCGGTGACCTCTCCGTCGCGGCATTCGAACCAGGTGCGCAGCACCTCGTGTCGCCGGACGAAGAGCGTCAGGGCGGTCCCGAGTGCCGCGGTGTCGAGGTCGCCGTCGATCTCCGTGCCCGATCCCAGGTATCCGCGATGGGTACGGCCCGCGGCCCGGGCCACCGCAGCACCGCGGACGTGGTTCTGGGCCAGGAAGGTCACCGGTGCGGTGTGGACGGGAGTGGCCGCCGCGGCCGCGCGGCACGCCTCGGTCGGATCGAATCGCACGGCGGTTCCCGGTTGTGGGCGCCAGTTGCCCATGGCCGTGATTCTCATCGGGTCCTCTCGTCGGTCATGCGGGGCGGGCGCCGTCGATCGCGGTGGCGCCGGCGAAGTTCGCGTGGGTGTAGGAGGACAGGGGCAGTCCGGTGCCGGTGGTGGCGAGTACTCGCAGGACGGTCGCGTACGTCGTGAGGAGGTCGCGGATGCTCGCGTCGGCGGGGTCATGGCCGGGATGCCGGGCGGACAGGGTGATCCCGCCGGGTACACGCGCGATCCAGAGGTAGACCTCGCGGTCCGACCGTGAGCCGCCCCGCAGGATCTGCGCGCGGGCCGCCTCCCATTCGGCCGCCCCGGGGACGTGGCGGATGTCGAGATACGACACCACGAACTCGGGTTCGCCGCCGGTACCGAGCAGTTCGACGATGCGCTGATAGGGGAAGGACGGCAGATGGCGCACGGCGTCGATGGCGGCCGCGGTCGCGTCGAGGGCGTCGTCGAACGTGTGGGCGGCGGTGAGGTCGACCTCGAGCGGCGCCAGACCGACATACCAGCCGACCGACCCGGCATACCGTGCCTCGGATCGGGTGTGCATCGGCATCGTGAGCCGCAGCGTGTCCCGGCCGGTGAGTGCGCGGAGGGTGACCGCGAGGGCGGCGAACACCGCGGTCTGGGTACCGTGTCCGCGCGCACGCGCTGCCGAGGTCATGAAGGTCGCCTGGTTGTCGGAGGCGACATACTCGGAGATGCCGCGCTGGCGCGGGGTGCGCGCACGGTCCCGGGTCTGCAGGTGCGGACGGACCAGCGGGAGGTCGAAGCCCGGGGTCTCGGCGGAGCTGTCCAGGAAGGTGCGCCATCGTGCGACGACGGGGTGATCGACGGTGAGTCCGAGTCCCACCGCCCGATCGTGGACGCTGAAGTCGAGATGGCTGCCGACCTCCGCCATCTCGGTGGACGAGCCGCGCCGTGGGGAGAGGTAGAGCCGGCGGATCTCGCTCATGCTCAACAGGATCGAGTACGCATCCATCACCACGTGGTCGGCGGCGAAGGCGACGGTGAAGCCGCGCTCGGACTCGATCGTGGCCACGATGCAGTGTGGCCACCGCGTCGGCGCGAGCCTGGTGTCGAAGACCGCGGTGAGCAGCTCGCGGACGTCGTCCCCCGAGTCGAATCCGCCGACCGCCTCGGCGTCGACGCCGAGATGCGCTCCGCGGTAGGTGCGGCGGCCGTCGTGCGGGTCGTCGGCTGTCGGGTCGGAGGTCGAGCGGAGGGCTTCGTGCCGGGTGATCCACCCCCGCAGGCAGGCATCGAAGTGCTCGTCGTCGAGATCGTCGTCGATCTCGAAAACCGCCCCGAGCCAGGAGGCCTCGTCGGAGTCGCAGGCGGTCGACCGTCGTATCGAGGCGGACTGGTCGTAGGTGAACGGTCGCGGATCGGTGTGCCAGCCCGCGGAATCCGCGCGTGTGGTCGGTGTCCAGATCGTCACCGTCCCGGGCGGGACGGGATAGTCGGACAGTTCGGTGAACTTCATTCGCGGTCGTCCATGCGTCGGTCATCCGTTCTCGGGCCGCGACGCCATGCCATGCCTTCGCCGGCATGGCCCCCCGGCCCATGAGTTCTGATCTGAGACAACAGGAATCGCCCGTACCCCGATGCACGCGCACGACCTTGTCCGACGACGTCCCGGAGGTCTCTCCGGTCGAACGGACCGCATCACGGCCGCCTGTGTCTGAACCGAGCCTAAGCGGTCACATCGGACACGTGCAGCGGCAGGAGTCCGTGAGCTTGATCACGGGGACGGTGTCCAGGTGTGCACGGGCGCACCGTCGGTGTCGGAATCGCGCTGCGAGACAGAGGTTTTTGATCCGAATTGGGTGTTCGGCCCTGCGGTCAAGGGCGTTTCGTTGCGTTCATGTAAAGAACTCATGACGAGCGGCTGCCGCACAGGGGTGGCATCGGAGGGAATGCGCGGTCAGGCCGCGTTGCGCCGAAATGCATTGCCGGGCAGCACGGTATGCCGGGACAGGTCACGTTGCGGCGTCCGGAGAGCTCACCTACCGTGGGCCGAGAAGGGTGCCGGCAGCGGAGCGAGCGGGCCCACTCGAAGTCGAATACACGCATCGGGGGTGCCATGTCCACGACCGTCCCGGCCATCGAGGCCCACGGTCTGACCAAGCAGTACGGCGGGACGCGTGCTGTCGACGCCGTCGACCTCCACGTACCCGCGGGCGGGGTGTTCGCCCTGCTCGGAACCAACGGTGCGGGCAAGACCACCACCGTGCGCATGCTCGCGACCTTGCTGCGCCCGGATGCCGGGGGCGCCCGGATCTTCGGGCACGACGTCGTCGCGGAGGCGACGGCGGTTCGATCGCTGATCGGGGTCACGGGGCAGTATGCCTCGGTCGACGAGGATCTCACCGCCCGCGAGAACCTGATGATCTTCGGTCGTCTGATCGGTTCGTCGCGCCGCCGCGCCCGGGTCCGTGCCGACGAACTGCTCGAGGAATTCGGGCTGGGTGCGGTCGCCACCCGCCGGGTGGGGCACTTCTCCGGCGGGATGCGCCGGCGCCTCGATCTCGCGGCTTCGCTGATCACCCGGCCTCGCCTGCTGTTCCTCGACGAGCCGACCACCGGACTCGACCCACGGACGCGGGCGCAGATGTGGCAGACGGTTCGTGAGATGGTGTCGCGCGGTTCGACCGTATTGCTGACCACCCAATATCTCGACGAGGCCGATGAACTCGCCGATCACATCGCGGTCATGGATCGCGGCCGTGTGGTCGCCGACGGGACCGCCGACGAATTGAAAGCCGGAGTCGGCGACATGAGTGTGAAACTCGAATTGGCCGATGCGGACGATCTGATCGCCGCGGCAGAGGTGTGCGCGCCGTTCACCGCGAACGGCGAGGCGACGATCGCGCGCGACGAGGGCATCCTCGTGCTGCCCATGTCCGACATCGACCCCCTCGCCGACATCCTCGGTGCGCTCCGCGCGCGCGGGCTCGGGCTGACGTCGGTCAACGTCGTGCGCCCGACCCTCGACGAGGTGTTCTTCGCGCTGACCGACGGGGGCGACCCCACGCGATCGGCACCGATGGCGGCACAGGCGGATTCGGCGGGAGCCCGCGCATGACCACCGGTTCCCTGCAGCCGAGCGCACTCGCCGCCGGCGACGCCCCGGCTGAACCCCACGACCGGGTTCGGCCGACCGCCGCGGTGATGCAGTCACTCACCATGACCCATCGTGGCCTGCTGAAGATCAAACACAACCCGCAGCAGCTGTTCGACGTCATCGTGCTTCCCATCGTGTTCACGGTCATGTTCTCCTCGATCTTCGGCGGCGCGATCGCCGGGAACGTGGTGGGCTACCTGCCGCTGCTCATTCCCGGCGTACTGGTCCAGGTGTGTGTCGCGGCGTCGGTGGTCACCGGCGTCCAGCTGCGCGAGGACCTCGATCGCGGGGTGTTCGACCGGTTCAAGTCGCTGCCGATCGCGCGCATCGCGCCGCTGGCCGGCGCACTGGTGGCCAACACGTTGCGGTACGTGGTGGCCTCGGCCATCACGGTCTGCGTCGGGGTGATCATGGGGTACCGGCCGGCGAGCCCCGTGGGGGTCGCGGTCGCCTGCGTCCTGATCGTGGTGGTGGCATTCTCGCTGAGCTGGATCTTCGCGCTGCTCGGCGTCCTGCTCGACAAGGCGTCGACCGTCCAAGGCGTCTCGATGCTCGTGCTGATGCCGATCACCTTCGTGTCGAACGCCCTCGTCCCGATCGACACCATGCCCGGGTGGATGCAGGCCTGTGCGTCGGCGAATCCGGTCTCCCATCTCGTCACGGCGGCGCGCGGACTGGCCGCGGGCGAGGACGTGGGAACCGACATCGCCTACACGCTCGTGGGCGCGGCGGCGGTCCTCGCCGTCGTGGTGCCGGTGACCCTGCGGACCTACATGCGGCGGACCTGAGTGTCCGCACCGAACCGATCAGCGCAAGGAGTAGCCATCATGGGCACGCCGCTCACCTTCTCGGTGGTCGTCCCGGTCTTCGACGAGGAGGACACGATCGGCGACTGCCTGACCCGCCTGGCCGCACAGTTCGACCAGATCACCGAGATCGTGGTGGTGGACAACAACTCGACCGACGGCGGCCGGGCGGTGATCGATGCCTGGTGTTCGGCTGATCCCCGTGTCCGGGTGATCGACGAAGCACGACAGGGGTTGGTCTACGCGCGCAACGCCGGACTCGACGCGGCGACCGGTGATCTCATCGCCCGCATCGACGCCGACACCCGGGTGCCGCCGGACTGGGCGCGGACGATCGTGGAGTTCTTCACCGCGGATGTCCGCGGTGACTGGGCGGCCCTGTGCGGGCGAGGGGAGGCCTACGACGTGCCGCTCGCCGGCAGGTTGGACCGGTGGAAGACCCGGCTGCACCCGCTGAACAAGTTGCGGGGCGAGCAGTCCGTGTCCGAGGTGCCTGTCCTGTACGGCTCGAACATGGTGCTGCGCCGTGCGACCTGGGTGCGGATCCGGGACCGTGTCAGCATGCGCCGCAACATCTTCGAAGACGTCGACATGGGACTGTGTGTCGGTGACGCCGGGGGTCGTAACGCGTTTCTCCGCTCGCTGACCGTCGGGGTGTCACCGCGCCGGATGGAGACCGGCATGGTGCCGTTCGTCCGCTACATGAGTTTCCTGCCGCGCACGTTCCTGCTGCACCGTCGCTTCGGGTTGGCAGCGGGTTCGGCGGCGGTGTACGTGCCCGCAATCACGGTCGCGCATGCGCTACGACTCGTCGTGTTGCGGTCCTACGACTCCCGGACCGGGCGTGTCGACCCGCGAAACCTGTTGCGGGGCGGTGGTTCCGATCGAGTCCTCCCATAGGGTCGGGCGGTCGGTCGGCGTTCCGGGATCAGCCGGCGCCGCGCACCGTCGTGACAAGCATCGTGTCCTCGACGATGTCGGCCGCCGCGTGTACGGCCTCGTCGGGGGCGATGAGCCGACTGCGGAGCTCGGCGGACCGTCCCCGGACCTCGGTGTCCAGGATCGTGTCGAGGGCGCCGATCAGCGACTCCGATGTCACCCGCGCCATCGGCAGCGTGGCCCCGACCGCGGCCTTGCTCACCGCCCGGCCCCAGATCGGCTGATCGGCGCCGACCCACGTGATCAGCGTCGGCAGGCCGGCACGCAACCCGGCGGCCACCGAACCCGCGCCGCCGTGGTGGACCGCGGCCCGGCACCGCGGCAGCACGGTGTCGTGATCGACGTGTCCGACGACGCGGATCGCGTCCGTGAGTCCCGCTGCCTCGGATTCGGATGCGGCAGCGCCGGTTTCGGTCGACATGAAACCGCTCCAGCCGCCCGACACCAGCAGGCGGATCCCGAGTCGCCGCGCTGCGGTCCGGAATGCATCGGCCAGACCGTCGGGGTCGGCGGGCAGCATACTGCCGAAGCCGACGTACACCGGGGCGTCGCCGGCGTCGAGCCAGTCGGCCAGCGTCCCCGCTCCCGAGGCCCCGTCCAGTCCGGCGTCGCCCACCCCGGCGCGTTGCGCGGCCGCAAGGGTGAAGAACCCGACCAGCGGCCGGCGCCGGCCCCACTGGGTCGCGAGTCCGTCGAAGAGGGCCGGATCGTAGGCCTGGATCTCGGGAACGCCGGTACGGCCGATGAGTTCGGAATACGGGTGGTTCAGCGGCGACAGTCCGAGATCGGCCCGCAGCGTGGTCTCCGCCGAGCGGGTGGCGAGCCACAGGGCGCGTTCGGCCCCGCGCCAGCTCAGGTCGTTGACGATCGCCGGGGCGTCGATACCCAGGTGCGCGAGCAACGACACCGAGCTGTTGCGCCGGATGGGGCAGTAGTGCAACGGGATGTGGGGGATGCCGAGGACCGCCGAGACATTGTGGGCGCGTTCCTGACCGGCGCTGCTCGCGATGATCGCATCCGCGCCGTCGGCGAGTTCGAGCAACCGCTGCTGCATCGCCCGGCCATCCCGCACCGACATCGCCGACACCGCACGCAACCGGGTCCGGGGGTTCTTCGACCGCATGTCCTCCCGGACCATCTCGGAGTCGAGCAGGGCACGGGTGCTCGACCCGTACGACTCGGTGGGAACCCCTGCGCCGCTGCCGAAGTCGACCAGGTCGGGTGGCAGCGCGAGAGTCGCCGTATGGCCCCGGCCCACGAGCTCGGCGGCCAGGGCGACGGCCGGCTGGGCATCGCCGCGACTGCCGTTGACTGCGATCACGAACCTCAACGTCGAACCCCTCACGTCTGGGTGCGGTCGGATGGGCGACCCGTGCCCGGCGGTGGCGGATCGGGACCGATTCTAAACACGGTCGGCCACTGCGGCGCGCGGCCGGAGACCGGGATCACCACCCGGCCGGGAACCAGGATCACCGGGCGGTCGGCATGAGGATCTCGTTCGTGATCAACGGAACCCGCGGGGACGTCCAACCGGCGACGGTGCTGGCCTGCGCGCTCGCGCGGCGCGGACACGACGTCCGTCTCGGGGTGCCGCCCAACATGATCGGGCCGGCTCTGGAGTGGGCAGACGGCATCACCGGGCTCGAGGTCGTGCGTCTCGGCGTGGACACCCGGGCCCACCTCGAGTCGGTGGCGCGAGCCCGGAAGCAGGCCGGCCGTCATCCGCTGCGACGGCTGCGCGTGCTGCTGTCGCTCCGGAACGCCGGGTGGGACCAGCTCGTCTCCGACATGGCCGGGGTCGTCGACGGTGCCGATGTCATCGTCACGGGATTGATCACCGAACAGCCCGCTCTCGCCTTCGCCGAGTCCGCCGGCGTCCCCCTGATCTCCCTTCATCACGCGCCGGTGCGGCGTAACAGTCGGGTCGCACCGGTGCCCGGTCAACTCCCGGGCGGACCGCGTGCCGTCCGGACGCAATGGGCCGCCTACGACGCCGCGTTCGCCGTCCTCACCCGACGGCGTGAGCGCCGGCTGCGCATGCACCTCGGGTCGCCCGGGTCGTCGGCTTCCTACGCCGCCCGACTGCGGGCAGCGCCCGGCCTCGAATTGCAGGCCTACGACCCGATGTTCGGCGTAGAGCACGAACGCAGATGGACCGCCGACTCCGCGGTTCGTCGTCGTCCGACGGTCGGTTTCCTCGGATCGCCGGCAGACCAGCCCGTCGCCGGGTCCGACGCGCTCACGTCCTGGCTCGACGCCGGGGACGCCCCGATCTATGTCGGATTCGGGAGCATGCCGCTGCGGGGAGAGGCGGCCACCTTACGCGTCGTCACCGAACTCGGTCGGCGGCTCGGTCGACGAGTCCTGGTGTGCGCCGGCTGGACCGAACTGGACGCCGAGGTCCGGGCCGAGATCGCATCCGAGGCGGTGCGGATCGAGTCCCAGGTCGATCACCGCACGGTCTTCGGCCGATGCGCGGTGGTGGTCCACCACGGCGGCGCCGGAACCACGGCGGCCGTTCTGCGCGCGGGCCGGCCGTCGGTCGTCTGCTGGTACGGCGCGGATCAGCCGTTCTGGGGCGCCGAACTCGAACGCCTGGGGGTCGGCGTGGCGATGCCCATGGCCCGCGCGGGACGGGACCTGGACGTGGACCGGTTGACCGACGCCGTCGCGTCGATGCTCGATCCCGCAGCCGCCGAGCGGTCCGGACGGCTCCGCGACGCCCTGGTGGCCGAGGATGTGGCGCTCGGGGACGCCGTGCGCGAGATCGAGCGTTCGGTGACAAGCTCGAGCACGGGGCCACGGCTCCCACAGGGACCACACAGTCACAGCGCAACGAAGGTGGACGTATGACGACGACGAAGTCGCCCATGGCAGAACAACCCGACGCCGGGCGGGCACCGGGTCTGCGTGGCCTCGCAGCCCGGCTCCGCGACGAGCGGGCGGCGATCCGAGGCGAGCGCCTGACCTCCGAGGACGCCCCGTTCTGGTTCGTCACGCCGGCACTCGGCTGGTCGGTGGTGCTCCAGCTCGTGTGGGTGTTCGACGAGGAGGTCTCGATCGAGACGCTGACCGCGATGAACGCCGCGTTCGCGCGAGGGCGCCTCAACCGCATGCTCGTCGTACCGGATGTCGTCGGAGCCCGCCCGCGGTGGATTGCCGCGCCCGACGCACCCGGGCTGGCCGCCGACAGCCGACCGGTGTCGGAGGCGAAGATCGACGACTGGGCGACCGCCGAGATGTCCTCGGTTCCCCTCGACGCCGAGGGCGGGCGGTGCTGGCGCCTGCGGTCGGCGCCCACCGCGTCGGGTGGAACGGTGGTGTCCCTCTGTGCCCTGCACGTCGTCACCGACGGTCGCGGCATGCTCGCGGCGGCCGCCGAGGCCGCCTCGGCGTCGGAGGTGCCACTGGCTCGCGACGCGGACCGGGCGTCCGGGGCCGATCCGGCGGCGACGACGCGTCCGCCGGTCTCGTGGCGGCGGCAGCGGATCGGCGACCTCGCCGACGCCGGGTCGCAGGCCGGCGCGGTCCTCGCCGGGCTCGTGCGGGCGGCACTCGAGCAGCGCAAGGCCGGTGGCCCCGAACCCGACCCGCGTCCGGTCCGTGCGCCGATAGCCGAACGGTCGCCGGCCGCCGACTTCACCTGGGCGACCGCGACGGTCCCCGCGACGGACTTCGACCGGGTCGCCGCCGAGCACGACGGCACCGCGAACACTCTGTTCATCGCGGTGGTCAGCGGCTTGCTGCGCTCCAGTGGCCATGCGCCGCTGCCGAATCCGATCAAGGTCGGGGTGCCGGTCGACCGTCGTGAGAGCGAGGCGGACACCCGGTCCAACCCGATCGCCGGTGTGTCGGTGTACCTCACCGACGAGCCGGTCGCCGGTGGCGATCTCGGCGGGATCCGGGCGACGTGCAAGGCGGCTTTCGTCCGACTGTCGGAGGGCCGCCGGGCACCGCACATCCACCTGCGGCCGTTGGCCTGGTTCCTGCCGCCCGCGGTCATCGTGAAGCTGGTCAGCGCGGGCAACGGGATTCCCGACGCGGTGATCTCCAACCTCGGCGACATCCCCCCGGAGGCGACGGTGCTCGGCGGGCGGTCGGCGCGCAAGGTCGCATTCCGCGGCATGGCTCAGGGCGTCGACGCCTCGGTCGGCCAGCGCTTCGGTGACGGCGTCCAGTCGTGGCTGGTCCGCACCCGTGATCAGGTGACGTTCACCGTGCTCGGTTGCGACGAGACGAGTTTTCCCTCCGACGCGGTGGTCGCGGACCTGCTCGACCGGGAACTGACGGCCTGGGGTCTGCCCCATGAGATCTGGTGATCATGTCACCTCGTGAAGCTGAGGAGCACACGTGACGGCAACGGCAACCGACACCCGTCGCGCCGAGGTACTCCGCGTGACCGGCCCCGACGAGTCGTACCTGCTCGTCGCGGAACTGTTCGGGATGGGTGCGCCCATCCAGATCACCTGGGTCTTCGACGACGACCCGGGGGACGCGGCGATCGAGTCGTTGCGCGCCGGACTCGCGGCCGGGCCGCTACACCGTGCGGTGTCGCGCCGTCGGGTCCCGTTCGCCAGGCACCGCTGGGTGCGATCGCCGCTGCCAGTCCACCCCGGGCCGGTGCCGGTCGTCGAGGCCGACGCCGTCGGGGAGTGGGCCGACGCCGTCCTCCGCGCGAGCCGTCTCGATCCCGTGCGGGGAACGGGCTGGCAGCTCGACTCGGCCCGGATCCGCGGCGGCGGGCGGGCGGTGTCCCTGCTCGCCTCCCACATGATCACCGACGGTCACGGCCTCTACCGGCTGGTGGCCGACGCCGCGGCGGGCCGCACCGCCGGTCTGCCCGCTCCCGTCAGCGGACACTCCTGGGAGGCGGTCCGCGCCGACGCCGCCGACGCCGCCGAGTCGGTGCGCGCAGCCGCCCGATCAGCGCGAATCCTGATCCGCGAGGCCCGGGCGGCGCGAGGCACCGACACCGGGTCCGCCGACACCCGATCCGCGCCGGGTTCGTCGCGTACCACGCGTCCGGCGAGACCGCGGTCCGCGCCCGAGCCGGACACCACGCTGGCGACGGTCGACGTCTCGGCAACCGAATGGGCCGCGCGCGCCACCGAGCACGGCGGCACCGGCAACTCCCTGTTCACCGCCTTGCTCGCCGGTATCGTGCACCGTTCGGGTCGCCCGCTCGACGGACCGATGAAGGTGTGCATCGCGGTCAGCAAGCGGCACGGCGACGACGACAATCGCGCCAATGCGTCGGGCGGGGTGTGGATCCGCCTTGCCGACCCCGTCGAGCCGGACGCCGACCTCACCGCCATCCGGTCGTCGAGCAAACGGGCCTTCGTCGACTACGCCGAGTCCGGGGCCGATCAGGCCGCCGACAACCTGCAGCCGATCGTGCGCATTCTGCCGAGACGACTCATCGGTCGGTTGATGCGCGGAATCCCCGGACCCGACACCACCGTGTCGAATCTCGGGGCCACGCCCGACTCGGCGATGCGGATCGGTGGTCACACGGCGTCCCGGTTCGCCATCCGCGCGGTGATGCAGGGGATGCCCGCCCAGGAGCGGCGCGAACGCGGCCCGGCGGTCGCCGCCTGGGCGGTCACCTACGGCGACACCGTCACGCTCACCTTCTTCGGCATCGACCCCGACGATTTCGGCGATCCCGTCCGGCTGCGCACACTGATCGCCGACGAGTTGACCGCCTGGCGGATCGGGCATCGATTCTGGTGACGCCGGCACACATCGCGATCGTCCTGTACGGCAGCCGGGGCGACATCCAGCCCGGTATCTGCCTCGCCCTCGAACTCCAGGTGCGCGGCCACCGGGTGAGCGCCCTCGTCCCACCGAACCTGGCCGGTCTCGCGCGGGCAACGGGCGTGCGGGATGTCCACGAGATCGGTCTCGACTCCGACACCGCGTGGTCGTCGGAGGATGCGCGGTCGGCGCGCAACAGTCGTAACCCATTGGCGCGGATGGCGTTTGCGTTGCGGACGGTCCGCGGCGGATTCGACGCCCTGGACGCCGCCCTCGAGCGACTCTTCATCGCGGGTACGGCGCCGCTGCGCGACACCGACCTCCTCGTCGTCGCGCCGCTGTGCCAGGACCGCGGGCTGGCGGTCGCCGAACATCTGGGCATCCCGCTGACCGTGCTGAGATACGGCCCGATGTCGGAGAACGGACTCCTCGGCGCCGTACCGGGACTCACCGACAGTTGGTCGCCGGACTGGAAGCGGCGCTCCTGGCGCCTCGCCGACCGGCTGACCTGGGCCGCGACGGGGTGGAACGAGAACCGCTTCCGTCGCCGGATCGGCCTGGCCCCGAGCCGGCGACCGCTGGCGCGACGGTTGAGCGCCGAGCGGATCCCCCAGATCCAGGCCTACGACGCGGAGATGGTGCCGGGCCTCGCCGCGGAGTGGGACGATCGCAAACCCGTCGTCGGATTCTTCGACCTGCCCGCGGGAAGCCGGGCGGGTATCTCCGAGATCGACGCCGAGGCAACCGATCTCGCGCGCTGGCTCGAGGCCGGTGAACCCCCGCTGTTCGTCACCTTCGGCAGCATGCCGATCCTCGACCCGGAGGCTCTGATCACCCGCTGGCGGACAGCCGCCCGTGCCCAGGGGGTGCGCTGCCTCATCGCCATGGGAGATCCGACCGGAGTCGATCCCGACGACCCGGACGTGTTCCACGTCGCGGGTGTCGACCACGCGTCGGTCCTGCCGCGATGCGCGGCCGCGGTCCATCACGGCGGCGCCGGCACCACCGCGGCGAGTCTGCGGGCCGGCCTCCCCACCCTGGTCTGCGCGGTCACCGCCGATCAGCCGTTCTGGGGCGAACGGGTCCGTGCCCTGGGCGTCGGGGCGGCCGTCCGGCTGTCGAGTGTCACCGACGACGATGCGCGCGCGGGTCTCGCGGTCCTGTTCGACGACGGAACCCGTTCGGCCGCTGCTGCTCTCGCCCGCCGGATGACGCCCGCCGACAAGGCCGTCGCGGCGGCCGCCGACATCTGCGAAGCCCGGCTGACCTAGAACCCACATGACGACTGCGGCCACCGACCCGCTCGGGTCGG
>NZ_JBHXVK010000004.1:0-262028 GCF_042672305.1 Gordonia sp. NPDC127522 | reverse complement strand
CAACCGGGACAAACCGCAACCGGAATTCTGGGCTCACCGCAGTTGGTCGGGAGATGAAACCGGACCGGTCGCTGCTGCGTCCAAGAAGAATGGACGATCTTCATCAGTTGATCAGCAGGCAGGACGGCGTCGTGTCGGCATCGCAGGCGATCGCAGCCGGGTTGAGCCGATCAGCGATCAGCCGACGACGCGCCTCGGGTGAATGGGTGCCAGTCGCCCGAGCGGTCTACCTCGTGGCCGGTCATCACCGATCGGCGCGCGCACAGGCACGGATCGCGGTGCTCTCCGTGAGCTCGAACGCCGCGTTGGGTGGGGTTGCCGCCGCTTGGTGGCTGGGCCTCCACCCGAAAGAACCCCGAAAACACCTGGTGTTCACCGGTTCTCACGGAGCGCATACGCGCTCGTCGGCGACTGCGGTGGTCCGGCACCGCCGCTTGACCGACGCCGACGTCACCACGCACGCCGACCTCAGGGTCACCGCAGCGGCACTCACCGTCCTCGACGCCTCCGCCGAACTCGGAATCGCTGTCCTCGATTCGGCTCTTCTCTCCGGCACGGTGAATCTCGCCGACCTGCAGGCCGCACACTCGCGCCACCCCGGGCGGCATGGTTCTCCGGCCATCACTCAGCACTTGCGACTTCTCGGCGACGGCGCGCGATCGGAGGCGGAGCGAATCGTGGCCACGTTGTTTCGCGAGTCGGGCATAGTGAGCTGGACACCGAACGTGGGCGCCGAGGGATATGTCATCGACGTGGCCTTCACCCGGGAGAAGCTGGCTGTCGAAATCGACGGATTCGCCTACCACCGCGATGTCACGACGTTTCAGCGAGATCGGACAAAGCGCAATGCGCTCATCGCCGCGGGCTGGACCGTCCTGAACTTCACCTGGGCCGACATCGTCGAACGCAGTGATCAGGTGGTGACCACGGTGAAAAATGCGTTGAGCCGTTCGGCCGCCTGATCCGGTTGCGACTTGTCCCGCAAAGCGATACAAACCGCAACCGGATCAGCACGAGCCGCAAAGGGCCACCCGACTAGATCACGTAGTTCATCCGGCTCAGGATCGCTTGTCCGAGAGCCTGATCGCCATGCAAATCCACCGCAGACGGATCGGCATCCCGTCGGCCACCGGCGTACCGCGCGAGATTCGTCGCATCCAGCCGGATACGCACGTCGGCGGCGTCGTCGCCGCCGTCGAACTCGTCGACGACACCTGCCCGGTCCGCGACGGCGATTCGCACGGTTCGCGGAGACACCCCGGTGATGTCGAAGAGGACAATGCTGCCCTTCGGTGCATCGGCTCGCTTCCCGACGACGAAGGGCAACGACGCGCCGATCTCGTCGAGTGCGAACGACGCCGGGCCCGGCTCTGCCACGGCGGAACGATCGGTGCCGTCACGCAGGTCGATCTCGTGCACCCAACAGTCGAAGATCCGAATCCGCATGAATCGCCCGTACGTGTCCGGCCCGGCGGGCGTCATCGCCTCGGCATCGAAGTCGTTCTGCGACATGGATTTCAGCGCCTCGGTCCGGACGCCGATGATCTCGTCGAGGGCGGCGACCACCTCGGCACGCGGCTTCGGGCGGTAATGGTCGACCCACTTCTCGTTCAGTTCGCCGATCGGGTTACGAACGTGGTCGAGCGCGCTGACCGTTCGGGTGGCCTCGACGTCGCGGCCGTCGAGCATGCTCTCGGTCCCGACGATGTGGGCGACGATGTCGGCATTGGTCCAGCCGGGCAGAACCGACGGGGCCGACCACGCGTCGTCGTCGAGCGCGCGGGCCAGTTCGCCGATCACGCGCCACTGCGCGATCAGGGCCTCGGTCACCTCGTCGATCGGCAGGATCGTCGTCGCCATCGTTTCTCCTCGGGTCTGTGTCGGCGATCAGGTCGCCGGCGGGTCACTCGGTTCAACCGTATCGGGGACCGTTCGGCGGATCCCGGGACCCGCCGAACGGAGGACACTGCGCGGTGTCGGCCCCGGCGAACGACCCGGGCACCCTACGCTTGTCTGCGTGTCTGCATCCCTGCGCGCCGGCGACCGGCTCGGTCCGTACCTCATCGACGGGTTGATCGGCCGGGGCGGAATGGGCGAGGTGTACCGCGCGACCGACACCCGCAAGGACCGGGTCGTCGCCCTGAAACTGCTCAGCCCTCAGGTCGCCGACGACCCGGCCTTCCGTGACCGGTTCCACCGCGAGTCGCGCGTCGCCGCCCGCCTCAACGATCCACACGTCATCCCGATCCATGACTGGGGAGAGATCGACGGGCGCCTGTTCATCGACATGCGCCTGGTCGACGGCCGCGACCTCCGCACCCTGCTCCAGCAGGACGGACCCCTCCCGGCCGAACGCGCGCTGCGGATCGTCGGCCAGATCGGTGACGCCCTGGATGCTGCTCATCGATCCGGCCTGGTCCATCGGGACGTCAAACCCGACAACATCCTCGTCGACGATCGCGACTTCGCGTACCTCGTGGACTTCGGTCTCGCACAGGCGGACACCGACACACGGTTCACGAGCACCGGCACCGCGGTCGGTTCCTTCGGCTACATGGCGCCGGAGCGGTTCGGCGACGATGCCGTCGGGCCGCCCGCCGACATCTACGCGCTGGCGTGCGTGCTGTTCGAATGTCTGGCCGGAGTGCACCCGTTCGCGTCGGCGACCACCATCGAGCGGTTGATCGCCGCCCATCTCACCGCCCCGCCGCCGCGCCTCGGTGCCGCCGTCGACCACGTCATCGCCCGCGGGATGGCGAAAGATCCGTCGCAGCGCCAGCTCTCGGCGGCAGCGCTGGTCGCCGACGCCGGCGCCGCCTTGGAGTCAGAGCCTCTCGGTGGCGCGCCGACGATCGTCCCGGCCGGACCCCCCACCGTCGTGCCCGCCACCCCGTCGGCATCGACACCCGCCGCTCCAGCCGGGCCGTGGGACGCCACCCGGGCCGCGGTCTGGACCACACCGCCCCGCCGCCGGTCACCTCTGGTTCCCATCGTCGTCGCGACGTCGGTCGTGCTGCTGATCTGCGCCGGCGTCGTCGCCTGGGCGATTATCACGACCGAGCGGGACACCCCGGCGAACACAGCCGCCAACACATCCGCGCTGTCCACGACCACCGAGGCGGCGCCCCCGCCGACGACGCCGACGTCGGCCGAACCGACACCCCTTCCCGAACCGACTTCGCAACCGGGCCCCGCGTCGCAGCCGGGTCCGGCACCCCGGCCGTCGGCGAGTCCTCAACCCGCAATCGTCCCCGGCGATCTCGGTCTCACCGTGCCGATGACCCGGCCGGCGTGCGACGGCACGGGGATCGTCGTGGTCGCCAACGCGACCGCACCCGGGAACTACCCCGGCGAGGTGCAGTCCTATTTGAACCAGCACCCGGGTGCGAGCTACTTGCGCACCGATCAGTCGTGTCCGTCGCTGAAGCAGGTGAGCGATGACGGCACTCCGATCTATGCGGTCTACTACGTCGCGGGCCGCACTCTCGAGGACATCTGCACGATGCGCAACCAGATCGGCGGCCTTGCATACGGCCGCTGGCTCGACTACACCACCGACCCGGAATCGCAGATCACCTGCTGACCGCGCCCCTACAGGGACGACGCGACGAACAAGGACCGGACCTGTCCGCATCGTCGGGCAGGATGAGCACATGTTGGAAACCTCCGCGCGGTTACTGGCGCTGCTGTCGCTACTGCAGACGCGACGCGAGTGGTCGGGCCCCGAACTCGCCGAACGCCTCGACATCACCACCCGCACCGTGCGGCGCGACATCGACAAACTGCGCGAACTGGGCTATCCGGTGGACGCCAACGTCGGCTCGCGCGGTGGCTACCGACTGGGCGCCGGCGCGGAGATGCCGCCGCTGCTGCTCGACGACCAGGAAGTCCTCGCGGTCGCGCTGGGTCTCGACGCGGTGACGACCGGCGCCGTCGCCGACATGGCGGAGGCCTCGGCGGGCGCGCTCGCGAAGCTGAGGCAGGTCATGCCGTCGAGGCTGCGCCACCGACTCGACGCCCTGCGGATCGAGGCCGTGCCCCGTACCGCGCCGGCGAGCGCGGTGTCCGCCGACCGGCTCACCGAGATCGCGACCGCATGCCATCGGAACGAGCGGCTACGGTTCGACTATCGGCGCAACGACGGGGAGGAGAGCCGACGCGAGATCGAACCCTATCGACTCGTCCGCAACGGGAACCGTTGGTACCTGGTCGGTTTCGACATCCAACGCGGCGCCTGGCGGTCGTTCCGCGTCGACCGGATGGAACCGAAGGTGCCGACCGGACCGCGTTTCACCCCGCGCGAACCACCCGAGGGAGGGGCGGCGGCGTTCGTTCTGCGCGGTCTCGGGTCCGTCTACCGGCGGGCGACGGCGCGGGTGCGTATCCATGCCTCGCTCGACGAGGTGTCGGCGATGGTCCACGAGTCGTGGGGTGCACTCGAGTCCGGCGACGAGCACAGTTGCGAGATCACGCTGTACAGCACGTCGCTCGCCGAGATCGCTCGCTGGCTGTACGCCTTCGGCGCAGATTTCACCGTGATCGAACCGGTTGAACTCCGGGCCGAGTTGGCGGCCGCCGCGGAGTACCACCACCGGGTCGCCGAACGGTACCGACGGGCGGTCGTCGCGCAACCGTGACCGTCACCGGCGCCGTTACCCGACCGTGACATCGGCACCGCGTCTGTCACATGGGCGCTCCCGAGCCGACCGACTCCGCCGATTTTCTCTACCGTCGGTGTCATGCGACTTCTCATCACTGGCGCCACGGGGTACGTCGGTTCCCGATTGGTGTGCGCACTGCTCAAGCAGGGACACGACGTGGCCGTCACCTCGCGGGATACCCGGAAGCTGGCCAAGTTCGGCTGGTCGGACCAGGTGAGCATGGTGACCATGGACGCCGACGACCCGGCGTCGGTCCAGAAGGCGATGTCGGATGCCGGGCAGATCGACGCGATCTACTACCTCGTTCACGCCATCGGCCAGGCCGATTTCGCGAACGGCGACCGCGACGCCGCACGCAACGTCGCCGAAGCCGCGCGCGACGCCGGAGTGGGACGGATCATCTATCTCGGCGGTTTCGTGCCGTCGGACGACAAACTGTCCACCCACCTGCAGAGCCGCGCCGACGTCGCCGACGGACTGGTGGTCGACGGCGGACCCGAACTGGTGTGGCTGCGCGCCGCAGTGGTCATCGGCGCGGGTTCGACGTCGTTCGAGATCATTCGCTACATGGCCGACCGACTTCCGGTGATCCCCGAACCCGACTGGATCACCAACGAGATGGATCCCATCTCCATCCGCGACGCGGTCCACTACCTGGCCGCGGCGTGCGACTCGTCGGTCCTACCCGCCGGGAACTACGACATCTCCGGCCCCGACAGCGCGCGCTACATCTCGATCCTGCACGAGTACGTGTCGGCGATCCGGATGCCGAGGTTGCGGTTGCCGGTCTTCGGGATCTCGACCCGGCTGGCCGGGCGCGTCGGCGGCATGCTCGTGCCGGTACCGGCGTCGCTCACCGAGGAGCTCGTCACCTCCCTCGACCACCCGATGACGGCGTCCGAGCACCGCATCCGCGATCTCGTCCCGCCGCCGGCGGGCGGTCTGACACCGATGCGCGAGGCCGTTCACGCATCCGTGCGGTCGCCGTATCCCCGCTCGGTGTGCGACCTCGACGATCTCCACCACCTCGCCGACACCGACCCGGCATGGGCCGGCGGCGACTGGCTGCGGGTCAAGCGCAGCGTCGTCGAGACGATCGGTACGTCCCTCGGAGTGGCCACGAAGGTCGTCGGAGTCCTCCGACCGGGTCGCGCCGATGTAGCGTCGTGACCGGTGACCATTGATCGACCGATTTCCTGACCGATCGAACTAGGTGGTGATGTGCTGGTGACCTCACTGGCGCGCGACCTGTACGACTCCGTCGCCGCGGACCGCGACCCCGATCCCGGCGCCCACTACATTCGACGACGCTGGCTGGTCGGCGTCTTCCTCGTCATCGGTGCGGTGGTTCTCGGCATCTCCCTGCGCGTGGAGCCGGGTGACGCCGCGTTCTACCCGCTGACCATCGGTCTGGCGGCGGTGTGGATCGTCGGTGCGTTCGTCTCCGGACCGCTGCGCCTCGGCGCCTTCAGCCCCACCCCCTCGCGCCCGCCCGACCGGATCGGCGCGATCGGACTCGGCGTCGGCGTCGGCCTGGCCGTGGGCGGCGCGTTCGTGGTCGGCGGCCTGGTGGCACGGATGATCCCCGGCGTCAGCGACCTCGCGAACCAGGTGCTGGCATTCGCCGACTTCGGCAGCCTCGCCGTGGTCACCGCGATCACGATGCTCAACGGCCTCGCCGAAGAGTTGTTCTTCCGCGGCTCGGTCTATTCGGCGGCCCGCCCGCACAATCCGATCCTCGTGTCGACGGTGATCTACGTACTGGTCACCATGGCCAGCGGCAACGTGATGCTCGGCTTCGCCGGAGCGGTCCTCGGTACTGTCTGCGCCATCCTGCGGCGCAGTACCGCCGGCGTCCTCGCACCCGCGATCACCCACGTGATCTGGGGCGCGGTCATGGTCCTGGCCCTTCCACCCGTCTTCGCCTGACCGCCAGACCTCAACTCGCCTCCGGCGGCATCGACACCCCTCCGCTCCCTGACCCGGAAGAGCGATCTGCCCCTGCTCCCTGAGGAGCGCCCGGAGCTTGCGGAGGGCGCGTCACGAAGGGTCTTCGCAACCCGACTGACCAAGACCCTTCGTGACGCTCGCAAGCTCGCTCCTCAGGGAGCAGGGCGACGCTCGCAAGCTCGCTCCTCAGGGAGCAGGGCGGGGCTCGCAAGCTCCCTCCTCAGGGAGCGTGGTAATCCCGGTCAGACCCGGTTTGAGCGACCGGCATCGGAGCGACTAAATTCGTGTGCGCAGCGCCACGTTCGTCAGCGCGGCCCGCGCGTATAGCTCAGCGGTAGAGCTCTGGTCTTACACACCAGCGGTCAGGGGTTCGAATCCCTTTGCGCGCACTTACCGATTTCCTGCCCCCAAGCCGCGCCCAGCGCGGCATCGAGCTATGAGACCGCTACCGGCTCAACCACTCTCGCGTGTACACGTCCTGCCACCGCACGGAGATGTTGCGTCGGGCGGCGGCGCTGCTCTCGGCCCCGAGGGTGTCGAGCAGCACCTGGTCGACGATGTCGCGTACCTCGTCGGAGAGAGCGGGCAGGTCGTCGGCGTAACGGGCGATCAGGCCGACGCGCACACCGTCGACGGTGTCACCGGCGCCGTCGACCGACACGAAGACCGTCAGGCGGCCGAGTTCGCGCCTGGTGCGCACGGCGATGAGTTGTTTGACCACGCGGTCACTCGTGTTGACGCGCAGTTCGTCGGTCGCCAGGGTTCGAGCCGGCCGCCGAATCCGTTGCAGGCTGCCCGAGATCGAGGTGATCAGCCGATCGACGTCACCGATGGGTTCGTCGGCGGCGATCTGCTGTGTCGCCTCGACGAGCCAGGCGTCGGCGACGTCGGTGGCCTCGAAGTCGCGTCCGTGCTTGTCAGGCACCGACCTCGCCTCCCTCCGCGTCGTCGACGGTCTCCGTCGGTGTGATTCTCGGTTTACCAGGGTTCCACGGCGCCAAACGGGTCAACAGGAACTTCCGGCTCCGTTGGAGATGACCGCGCACCGATCCCGTGGTGATGCGCAACACCTGTCCGATTTCCTCGAGCGTAAGCCCCTCGACTTCCCTCAGCCACCACGCGGCGCGCGAGTTTGCGGGGAGGTTGTCCAATTCGGCGCGCAGCGCATCCATGAGCAGACTCCGTTCGGCCAGGTCGGAGGGCAGCGGTCCGGCGGCCTCGAGTTCGGCGAACCGCTCGTCGTCGAACGGGACGTCGCGTCGGCGGCGGTGGTAGTCCACCGCCTTGCGGTGCGCGATGGCGAACATCCAGGTGCGGAAGCTGCTCCGGAATGCGAAGTCGGGCAGCCCCTTCCACGCGTCGAGCAAGGTCTCCTGCGTGAGGTCCTCGGCGGTCTGCTGACCGTCGACCATCCGCAGCATGTATCGCAGCAGACCCGGGGTCACGCGCCGGACGAGCACGTCGAACGCCTCGGTGTCGCCGACGGCGGCCGCGCCGGCGAGTTCGTCATCACCGAGCCCCGAAAGGTCCAGCGCAGACAGGTCGAGCGGCTGCCTGTGAGCTGAATCACCGATATTCATGCGTGCAACTCCCCCCGTCCGTCCCGACTGACCTTACAGACGGATCGTGAACAGCCTTTGCGATAGCGCATCATCCGAACGCGGTCCGTCTACGAAGAAGACACGACGACCGAAGGAGTTCGACATGTCCGCAAGCGCCACCACCACCACCAAGGACGCCACCGAGGACGACGCCACCGTCGACGCGACGCGCACCGACGGCGCCGCGGGCCGTGCCCTCGCCCGCCGTGATCCGTCGGGCGACCGGGGACGCACCTCCATCGCCGACATCGTGGTCGCCAAGGTCGCCGGCATCGCCGCTCGCGAGATCGACGGTGTTCACGACCTGGGCGGCACCACCGAGCGCGTGGTCGGCCGGGTCCGCGACGTCCTGCCGGGCACGACGGTGAGCACCACCCAGGGCATCGAGGTCGAGGTCGGCGAGCGTCAGGCCGCCGTGGACGTCTCGATCGTGGCCGAGTACGGAGTCGCGATACACCAACTCGCAGCGGCCATTCGACGCAATGTGGTCACTGCGATCGAGCAGATGACAGGTCTCGAGGTCACCGAGGTCAACATCACCGTGCACGACATCGCGTTCGGCGACGACGAGCAGGAGTCGAACACCACCCCGCGGGTCCAGTGATGACGTCGGACCTCCCGGCGGCGCGGACCGACGACGGGGCCCCACTGGCGGAACGCCTCGCCACCGCCGTCCTCGCCGTACCGGGCGTCCGTGACCTGCACAGCGGCCTGTTCGGGGAGATCACCACGTATCTCCCCGGGCGTCGGGTCCCGGGCGTGTCCCTCGCCGACGACCACGGCGAGGTCCACATCGTCGTCGACGCCGCGTACGACCTCCGCGGCACCGCCGCGCGGGTACGCGATGTCACCGAGGAGCTCGCCGCGAGACTCGTCACGGTGACCGTGGCAGACATCAGCGTCAGCTCGAAGCCGACTTCGAAAGATGGTGAAGCGCAATGAACAACGCGATCGTGGGCCTGTTCGTCGGCCTGCTCCTCGCTCTGGCCGCCGTCGCCGGCGGGCTGGCCGGTTTCCTGCTGGCCATCGTGCTCGGCGCCGCGGGACTCGTGCTGGGACTCAACCGGGACGGCACCATCGATCTGGGCGCACTCCTGCGGAGCCGGGGTCGTGGCTGAGCACGAATCCGGCGGGCCCGCCCGGGATGCTCACCCGACCGCGGGTGACTCGCCGCCCGGCAAGCTCACCGTCGCCGATCGCGTGATCGAGAAGATCGCGGCCCGAGCGGCTCTCGACATCCCGGGGATCGTCCGCCATCGCGGTGGCGTCGGGTCGGTACTGGGAGTCGGTGAGCGGAACTTCCCCGACGCGGCCGTTCATGCGGGCGGCGCCAGGATCACCCTCTCCCTCGCCCTCGAATGGCCGTGCGCGGTCGCCGAGGTGTCCCGCAGCGCACGCGATCACGTCGCCGCCGAGGTCGAGCGACTCGCCGGGATCGTCCCGCTTCGCGTCGACGTGACGGTGTCCAAGTTCGAGCCACGACAAGCGATCCGGCGCCTGCAGAAGGGTTACGTGGACCTGCCGCCGGTCTTCGACGAGCCCGAATACGACGACGCCGACGACCACGTTCACGACAACGATCCGCGCCCCGACGACCCGACGTCGGACAACTCCGACGCATTCACTCCGACCATCAGCATCGACACGGGGGTACGACGATGACGCAGACCGCACCCGAATCGGGTACCGCTCCTGCCGCGACCCTACGGAACACCGACGCCCAGAACGTCTTCCCGCCCGCAGCCCTCCCGGGCGCCGCGGTCGCCGGTGCAGCGTTGGGGCTCATCCTCCTCGCGCTCGGCGCGGCAGCCGTACGCGACATCGCCGTCGACGCGAGCTGGCTGGATGGTCGTCCGTGGTCGGTCACCGCCGCCGAGTGGGTCGCAGAACTGCAGTGGCAGAACTGGATGTGGCCCGCCGCGATCGGGTTGATCTTCGTAGGCCTCGTCCTGCTGTGGATCGCGGTCAAGCCTCGTCGCCAGACCCACCTCGAACTCGGCGGTGGCGAGGGGATGTGGACCCGCCCCGGGGACGTCGCCCGACGCTGCAGCGCCGCCATGTCCGACCTGCCCGGCGTACTCGACGCCGACACCGTGGTGACGCGACGGAAGGTGACGTGCACCGTCGGAGTGCGGAGGCAGGTCGCCGACCGCGCCCTCATCGACGGCACGGTCGCCGCCGTGGCGGCGGATCTCGCCTCGTCACCGCGGGTTGTGGTGCGCGTACGCGATCGAGGAGCGAGGAGCGCCCGATGAATCGTCTTCCCGCAACCGCACATCGGCTGTCGGTCGGACTCGTGGCACTGCTGCTCATCGCGGTCGGCGCCGCGGCCGTGGCCTCGCGGGTCGACGCCCAACCGGTGGCCGGGTGGGTCGACCGTCTCGACGAGCGTGCCGCTCTCGACGCCACCCAGGCGTCCTGGTGGGTCTGGGTATTGGCCGGCGTCACCGTGATCGCGATCGGCTGGGGCCTGTTGTTGCTGGCCACCAACGTACGGCCCCGCGCAGTGGACGACGCCCTGCTCGACGGTTCCGATCAGACCGGAGCGCTCACCGTCGCACCGAAACTGATCGCGAACGCGGCAGCGACGGAACTGGCCGGGAACCCGCTGTTCCAGAAGGTGACCGCGAGAGCGATCGACGACCGGTCGCGCAGCATCATCCGACTCGAGGTGTCGGCGACGCCGAACCGGAGCTTCGACGAGGTCACCGCGCCCGTCGCGGAGACCGTCGCCGCCATCAGTACCGCGCTCGGAGAGTCCGGAGTCCACGTCCAGGCTCTCATCCACCTCGACAGGTGACCTCGACAGGTGACCTCGACCGGTGGCTCGACACAGACCGACAGACCGCCTCGTCCGGGGCAGTCGTCCGATGAAGAATGAAAGGAAAGACACGATGGGATTCAGCGACAAGGTCGGCAACAAGGCCGAGGACCTCTCGGGTAAGGCCAAGGAGGCCACCGGCGATGTGACCGGTGACGACCAGCTCAAGAGCGAGGGCAAGGGCGATCAGCTCTCCGCCGCCGTCAAAGACGGCGTGGAGAACGTGAAGGACGCCGCGTCGAACATCAAGGACAAGCTGACCGGCAAGTGATCATCGTCGCCGGCAGCCGAACCTCCCCGCCGGCGGTGACAGGGCGAATCCCGAAGGTGCTCAGCACCTTCGGGATTCGTCCTGTTGTGGGTCAGGAACGGTCGGTCACGTCCCCTTGACGTTGAGGATCTGTCGCAGGGTGTGCTCGATGTCCACCAGATCGACGGCGTCGGCCATGACCTGATCGATGTCCTTGTACGCGTCCGGGATCTCGTCGACCCACTGCTCGCCGTGACGGTACTCGATCCCCGCCATCCGGGCGGCGAGATCGTCGGCGGTGAACCGCCTCCGCGCCTCGCTCCGCGAGAACCGCCGGCCGGCACCGTGCGGCGCCGAGCACAGGCCCGCGGGATTCCCCTTGCCGCGCACCACATACGACCGTGTACCCATCGAACCCGGGATGACGCCCCGTACGCCCTCATGGGCGTCGATCGCACCCTTCCGGGTGAGCCAGACGTCCTGGCCCGCGTGCGTCTCCCGCACGGTGTAGTTGTGGTGGCAGTTGATCCGGTCCATCTCCAGGGATTCCGTTTCCTCGACGACGCCACCGGAGGCGTTGTCTGCGAACCACTTCCCGAACACCTCGACGAAGCGGTCCATCATCTCGGCGCGGTTCTCGAACGCGAACCGCTGCGCCCAGGACAGATCCCGCAGGTAGGCGGTGAGTTCCGGGGTCCCCTGCGGCAGGTACGCGAGATCGGCGTTCGGCAACTTGATCCACCACTGGCGGCACAACCGCTGAGCGATCTTGATGTGCTTTTGCGCGATCTTGTTGCCGACGCCCCGCGAACCCGAGTGCAGGAACAGCCACACCACGTCGCCCTCGTCGAGGCACAGCTCGATGAAGTGGTTGCCACCGCCGAGTGAGCCCAGCTGCTCCCGCCACTTCGGCGAATGTGACAGGTCGACACCGTCTTTCGTGGCCTGTTCGGCGAGGGCATCGATGCGTGGCCGGGTGAACCCGAACCGGTCCAGACCGCGGTTGTAGTTGCCGGGCGACAGCGGGATCGCGTCCTCGACAGTCGTTCGCAGTCGCCCGAGGTCCATCCCGTCGATGTCCGCGGCGCGCAGGCGCGTCTGCACCGCGATCATGCCGCAACCGATGTCGACGCCGACGGCCGCGGGAATCACCGCGCCGGTCGTCGGGATGACGGTGCCCACCGCGGAGCCCTTCCCGAAGTGTGCGTCGGGCATGAGGGCGATGTGCGGGTGCACGAACGGCAACCGGGCGGTCTCGGCCGCTTGGGTCAGGGTGTTGTCGTCCACGTGCGATGCATAGTTCAGCACCTTGGGCGACACCTTGGTCGGCATGGAGTTCTTCCTCTCGTGTGCGCCCGCGTCGACGGGCTCACCCATCACACCGTCGAATCCGCTCGGCGGCAACCGCTTTTCCACTCCACGATGCCACTCGCCGCAGGGGACGGCACCCGTCGGCGACGATGAAGGATTCTTCATGTGCGACTCACGGAGACCTCATCGGGGTCCGTGACAGTGAGAACCGTTCCGCTCGGGACCGCCGGCGGAACGATCACGACACCCGACGAAAGGTCTTCTCATGTCGCACTCCAACATCCTCTGCGCCCTTGCGCCGGCAGTTCCCGGCGCATGCCGTCCCCACGACACGTCCACGGACAACCGCCGACGCGCGCCCCGCCGTCCGCGTCGTCGCCCGCCGGTCACCACCACCGATTAGGCGGTGCGGCCCGATCTGTTCCCCGACGCAGATCGGGCCACCCGCCCCGCCCACTCTCGCAACCGCGACACGACCACCACCACGAATCCGGATGGACGCCTCCGTCATGCCCTCGCCGTCACCGTTCTTCGCGCTGTTACGACCCCGCGCCGACGATCAGCCCCTCGTCCAGCACTCCGCGACCCTGACCGTCCTGCAGATCTTCCGCACATTCTGGCCGCGGTTGCGCACGCTCCGGTGGTGGCTCCTGCTCAGCCTCACGCTGTCGGTGATCCCCGCCGTGATCGCCGTCGCCGAGATCGCGCTGTTCGAGCGTCTCGTCGACGACGTGCTGGTGCCCGCGGACCTCGGCCCCTTCCCCTACATCGCGGCGATCTACGTCGGGCTCAACCTGCTGGCCGCGGTGGTCGACGGCGCCGACGACTATCTGGGTACCTGGATCTCCCAGAAATTCCTCACCACGTTGCGGCGCGACGCGTTCGCGCACGTGTTGGCACTGCCCGCCCACCGACTCGACCACCTGCGGCTCGGCGATGTGATGAGCCGCCTCACCTCCGACATCGGCACGGTCGAGTCGTTCATGGTCCGCCACCTGACCTGGGGCTTCCGCCAGCTGGCGACCCTGATCATCTATGCGGCCGCTCTCCTCTGGATGGATCTCCTCCTCGCCCTGGCGGCGATGGTCGTCGTACCGCTGTTCTTCTGGGCCGCAACCCAATTCGCCGACT
Organism: Gordonia sp. NPDC127522; assembly: GCF_042672305.1. Taxonomy (NCBI): domain Bacteria; kingdom Bacillati; phylum Actinomycetota; class Actinomycetes; order Mycobacteriales; family Gordoniaceae; genus Gordonia; species Gordonia sp. NPDC127522. Next base: position 248,303 of record NZ_JBHXVK010000004.1, on the reverse strand, counting down.
ACACCAAGTCCGCATCACGCGAACGGCGGCGTCGGGCCGGGTCCCTCAGCGCGATCACCGAGGAACATCTCGCCAACGCCGCCCTCGTGCAGGGGTACAACCAGGAGTCGACGGCGATCGCGCGCTACGAGCGCCAGAATGTTGCCATCATGGACGCCGAACTGGTCGCCAGCCGGGTCCGTGCGGTGTTCCTGCCGATGGTGGGCCTGTTCGAACTCCTCGGCGTCCTCGTGGTCATCGGGCTCGGCGTCTGGGCGCTGGCCACCCAGCGGATGACCCTGGGCGAAGTCCTCGCGTTCCTGGCTCTCCTGGGGAGCTGTTATCGCCCGGTGCGCGACCTCGGCAACCTCCTGCCCTCGCTGTTCGCCGCGACCGCCGGCATCGAGCGGGTACAGGAACTGCTCGACGAGCCCACCATGACCGATCCGCCCCGCGCCGTCGCACTTCCGGCCGAGGCCGCGGGCGTCGCGCTCCGAAACGTCCACGCGCGCTACCCCGGCCGAGACGTCGATGCCGTGCGCGACCTCGACCTCACGATCGAACCCGGTGAACGCGTCGCGGTGGTCGGCGGCAGCGGGGCGGGCAAGACGACGTTGACCCGCCTGCTCGACGGTTCCCTGCAACCGCATGCGGGGTCGGTTCGACTGGGCGACAACGATCTCGCTCTCGTGACGCGCGAGTCGATCCGCGCCTCGGTCGCCGTCGTCGCCCAGGAGATGTTGCTGTCCGACGCGACCGTCGCCGAGAACATCGCCTTCGGCGAACCCTGCGCCACCCGTGCGGAGATCGTCGCGGCCGCTCGACGCGCCGACGCCCACGACTTCATCACCCGGCTCCCGGACGGGTACGACACCCGCATCGGACAGCGGGGCCGCACCCTGTCCGGCGGACAACGGCAACGGCTCAACGTGGCACGCGGACTTCTCCACGGCGGCGGATTGCTCATCCTCGACGAGCCGACCACCGGACTCGACCCGGCGGGCGCCCATCGCCTGATGCGCTCACTGACCGAGCACCGGGATCGGAGTGTGTTGATCCTGACCCACGACCCGGTCGTCCTCGACCACGTCGATCGGGTGATCGAGCTGCCCGCCGTCGAATCCACCGGCACCCGACTGATCACATCGGCGCGTGACGTCCGATGAGGGCTCTGTCAGACCTGTTGCAGCGCAACGGCTCCGATGACCGGCCCCCGCGTTTCCCCGGTGTCGAACCACTTGCCCCGTTGGCCGTCGGCAAGCGCACCGTCACCTGGGACGCGTTCGACACCGACCGTCGCACACGATGCATCCTCAAGGTCATCCGACGGCGTCGACGCCACGACGAGGAGGTCGCGGAGTCCGTCCGTCGGGAGGGACGCGCGCTCGCCGAACTCGCCCACCCGCATCTCGTGCGCGGCTACGGCATGCTCCCCCGGGACGAGTCGGGGCTGCTCGGTTTCACCATGCAGACGATCCCCGGCGCCACCCTGGATGCTGTGATCGAGAACGGTCCGTTGAGTGTCGACGACGTGGTGCAGCTCGGCGTGCAGATGTCATCCGCGCTGCGATACCTGCACTGCCACAGCTGGATTCACCTGGATGTAAAGCCCTCGAACATCATCGTGCACGGCGGGCAGGCGATCCTCATCGATCTCGGGCTGCTCGGCCGTCCGGGGGAGCATGGTGACGGCTCGGGCACGCGCGGTTACCTGCCGCCCGAGCAGGCCGTCGACGTCGCCCTGACCCCGGCGGCCGATGTCTTCGCCCTGGGCGTCACCCTCTTCGAGGCGTTGACGGGGCGACGACCATACGGCGCGGTCCCGCCGTGGTCCGAACGGGGCGTCCGACGCCTTCGCACTCTGCGTCGCGCGACGTCGGCCACGACGCGCGACTCCGGATTCCCGGCGAACCGCGCCCTACCCGATGATCTGCCCGAACTGCTCGACCGGATGCTGGATCTCGAACCCGAGCGGCGACCGGGTATGGACTCCGTATGGCACCGACTCGACTCGATGGCGCGGGATGCGGAGAAGCGCCGACTCAGCCGATGACGCCGAGTGCCTTGTCCCAGACGGCGTTCTCGCGCACCTCGCCGGGACCGACCATGTCGGCGAAGACGATCGTGCCGTCCCGATCGACGAGAAAGGTCCCGCGGTTCGCGTAGCCGCGGTCCTCGTTGAACACCCCGTAGGCGCGCGCGGTGTCGCCGTGCGGCCAGAAGTCGGAGAGCAGCGGGAACAGGAAACCCTGCGCGGCGGACCACACCTTGTGCGTGGGAGAGGGTCCGACCGAGATGGTCACCGTGGTCACGTCGCCGTTGTCGAAACGGGGCTGCTGGTCACGGATGTAGCCGAGCTCGCCCTGGCAGGTACCGGTGAACGCGAGCGGGAAGAACACGACGAGCACGTTGCGGTCGGCTCGCAGGGTCGACAGCGACACCAGCTGATTGTTCTGGTCGCGCAGGGCGAAATCCGGGGCCCGGTCACCGACGGTCAGGGGCGCAGAAGGCAGAGCACCGCTCATGCTTTCTTGCCCGCGCGGGCCTTGGGCTGGACCAGTCGGGCCGCCGACCAGTCACCGAGGCTGATGGCCGACGTCTGGGTGAGTCCCGCGGTCGGGGCCGCCTCGGCGATCTCACTCGGATCGACGTAGCCGGACTTGCCGGTCTTCGGCGACAACACCCACACGAAACCGTCTTCGGCGAGCGGACCGATCGCATCCATGAGGGCGTCGACGAGGTCGCCGTCGCCGTCGCGCCACCAGAGGACCACGACGTCGACGACGTCATCGGCATCCTCGTCGACCATCTCGGCGTCGATCGCGTCCTCGATGTCAGCGCGCAGTTCGTCGTCGGTGTCCTCGTCCCAGCCGAGTTCCTGCACGACCAAGCCTGCGGTCAAGCCCAGTTTCTGGGCGTTGCTACCGTCTGTGGCGGCTACCACCGCGCGTGACCTCCTGAAGATTCGTGGATCGTTCTGTGCGTCGTCTGTGGCGAATCCGCGTGCGCTCCCGCACGCCGTTCGCCTGTCAGCATAGGCAACAGCCTAGAGCCTCACATTGCAAGCCGAACGCCGTCAGGGATTTCGGGCGTTTCGCACCGGTCCCGTGACCGACCCGCCCGATCGTTACCCACAGCGGGGCGGAACAAACCGTACCCGGCGGCGCGAGGCGGACGGCGCCATCAACCCCCGGGTCGCTCGGCCGACGTCGTGGCGGGAACCGACGGTCGAGGTGTGGCCGAGGACGTGGCCGGGAGCGGCGTGTAGGTACCGCACACATCGAGCAGTCGCTGTTTCGAGCGTGACCACTCGCTCGACACCGGGTTCAGGCCGGCACGCAGTTCGCGGCTGATCGCATTCTCGAGGCGCGCGGTCGACGCGAGGAACGCCCGCGCCGGCGTGGAGACGGCCGGTGGCGACGTCTCGGTGATCTTGGGGCGAATCCCGTCGGCACCGGCGATCAGACTGGCACGTGCCTTCTCGTCGAGATCCCCGACCCCGGCGTACGTCTGCGCCGCATTCAGCCGGGCGACGAAGGCGTTGAACCCGCGGACCATGACGACCATCGACGCCATCGACTCGCGGCAGAGTTCGACACCGTCGGCACGCACCTCGGCGGCCGCCGAGGCGGACAGTTCGGAGCGGTAGACCGCCACCTCGCCGGGCGCCGGCGCCCCCGCGCCATCGACGGTCGACGCGCATGCCCCCGACAGCGCCGCGCCGAGTGCGATCGTGGCCGCGGTCGCCGACCGGACTGCACGACCCCGGCGCCGCCCATCGGCCGCGCCTCCTCGATCCGGCATCCACTCCCCCTACTGGTCAGTAACCGTTTCTGGACGCTACCGCATCGCGGCGATCGGGACACGCGACACGGATCCACCCGGTGCCAAGCCACCCCACATGGGGCACGATGAGGGTAGGCGCCGCACCACATCGGAGTGCGGTGCCGACGCCATGCGGTCGGACCACCACCCCGAGTTCGGCCTGTCAGAGGGAGTAGGCATCACCGTGACCAACCAGATGGACCAAGCGACACAGGACGTCTCGCCGGGCGCCGCCGGGAACACCGGCCCCAGCTCGAACGGACGTGCCGCCGGACAACGAGTCCGGGTCATCCGTGAAGGAGTCGCGTCCTATCTGCCCGACATCGACCCCGACGAGACCGACGAGTGGCTCGACTCGTTCGACGCCCTCCTCGACGCCGCGGGCCCCGGTCGTGCCCGGTACCTGATGTTGCGTCTGCTCGAACGCGCCGGCGAGAAGCGTGTGTCGATCCCCGCGCTCACCTCCACCGACTACGTCAACACCATCCCCACCGAGGCCGAACCCTGGTTCCCCGGCGACGAGGATGTCGAACGCCGATTCCGCCAGATGATCCGGTGGAACGCCGCGATCATGGTGCACCGCGCACAGCGCCCGGGCGTCGGCGTGGGCGGCCACATCTCCACCTACGCCTCGTCGGCATCGCTGTACGAGGTCGGCTTCAACCACTTCTTCCGCGGCAAGGACCACTCCGGCGGCGGCGACCACATCTTCATCCAGGGCCACGCCTCCCCGGGAATCTATGCCCGCGCCTACCTCGAGGGCCGCATCGACGAGGCCCGCATGGACGGGTTCCGGCAGGAGCACAGCCACTCCGGCGAGGGCGGCGGCCTGCCGTCGTATCCGCACCCGCGACTGATGCCGGACTTCTGGGAGTTCCCGACGGTGTCGATGGGCATCGGCCCCATGAACGCCGTCTATCAGGCGCGGTTCAACCACTACCTGCACGACCGCGGCATCAAGGACACCTCCGACCAGCACGTGTGGGCCTTCCTCGGCGACGGCGAGATGGACGAGCCGGAATCGCGCGGCTTCGCCAGCTTCGCGGCCACCGAGGGCCTCGACAACCTGACCTTCGTCATCAACTGCAACCTGCAGCGTCTCGACGGCCCAGTGCGGGGCAACGGCAAGATCATCCAGGAGCTCGAGTCGTTCTTCCGCGGTGCGGGCTGGAACGTCATCAAGGTCATCTGGGGCCGCGAGTGGGACTCGTTGCTGCACGCCGACCGGGACGGCGCGCTGGTCAACCTGATGAACACCACCCCCGACGGCGACTTCCAGACCTACAAGGCCAACGACGGCGCATTCGTCCGCGAGCACTTCTTCAACCGCGACCCGCGCACCAAGGAACTCGTCAAGGACCTCTCCGACGGCGACATCTGGAATCTGAAGCGCGGCGGCCACGACTACCGCAAGATCCACGCCGCCTACGCCGCGGCGATGACCCACAAGGGACAGCCGACCGTCATCCTGGCCCACACCATCAAGGGCTACACGCTGGGCAAGCACTTCGAGGGCCGCAACGCGACGCACCAGATGAAGAAGCTGACGCTCGACGACCTCAAGGCCTTCCGCGACAGCACTCGCATCCCGATCACCGACGAGCAGCTCGAGAAGGACCCGTACCTGCCGCCGTATTACCACCCCGGCAAGGACTCGCCGGAGCTGCAGTACATGCTCGACCGGCGCAAGACCCTCGGCGGCTTCCTGCCGAGCCGCCGCACCAAGGCGAAGGTGCTGAAGGCCGACATGAGTTCGGCACTGAAGGCCACCGCGAAGGGCTCGGGCAAGCAGCAGGTCGCGACCACCATGGCGCTCGTGCGCGTCTTCAAGGATCTGTTGCGCGACAAGGAGGTCGGCAAGCGGATCGTGCCGATCATCCCGGACGAGGCGCGGACCTTCGGTATGGACTCATGGTTCCCGACCCTCAAGATCTACAACCGCAACGGACAGCTCTACACCTCCGTCGACGCCGAGCTGATGCTCGCCTACAAGGAGAGCCCGGAGGGTCAGATCCTGCACGAGGGCATCAACGAGGCCGGGTCGGCAGCCAGCTTCGCCGCGGTCGGCACGTCGTACTCGACCCACGACGAGCCGATGATCCCGCTGTACATCTTCTATTCGATGTTCGGCTTCCAGCGCACCGGTGACAGCTTCTGGGCCGCCGCCGACCAGATGGCGCGCGGTTTCATCATCGGCGCGACCGCGGGCCGCACCACGCTGACCGGTGAGGGCCTGCAGCACGCCGACGGGCATTCGCCGCTGCTCGCCGCGACCAACCCCGCCGTCGTCTCCTACGATCCGGCCTTCGCCTACGAACTCGGCCACATCGTCGAGAGCGGCATGGAGCGCATGTTCGGCGAGGACCCGGAGAACGTCTTCTACTACCTGACCGTCTACAACGAGCCGATCAGTCAGCCGGCGAAGCCCGAGGGACTCGACCCGACCGGCATCGTCAAGGGTGCGTACCGGTTCCAGAAGGCGCCGGAGGGCAAGGAACACCCGGCCAACATCCTCGTGTCCGGTGTGACCATGCCCGACGCACTGCGCGCCGCCGACATGCTCGCCGAGGAATGGAACGTCGGCGCCGACGTCTACTCGGTCACGTCGTGGAGCGAGCTCGCCCGGGACGGGATCCGCGCCGACCGCGAGGTACTGCGTGATCCGGCCGCCGAGCCGGCGCCGGCGTACCTGACCGAGCTGCTCGCCGACGCCGCCGGCCCGTTCGTCGGTGTCAGCGACTACATGCGCGGAGTGCAGGAGCAGATCCGGGCATACCTCCCGGGCACCTACCTCACGCTGGGCACGGACGGGTTCGGGTTCTCCGACACGCGTCCGGCGGCGCGACGGTTCTTCAACGTCGACGCCGAGTCCATCGTCGTCGCGGTGCTCGTCGCGCTCGCCCGGGACGGCAACATCGAGATGTCGGTGGCCAAGCAGGCCGCCGACAAGTACCGGATCGACGACGTCTCGGCCGCACCCGAGCAGACCAGCGATCCGGGAGTCGCCTGACCGGTCGCGCCGACGGACACGGCCTCCACTCGCCCTCGGCCGGGGAACCCACTCCGGCCGAGGGGCTAGATTGAGGTCGTGTCCGATGCGCGCGTGAACAGGAAGCAGCCGCCGGCTGACGTGTTCGGTGAGCGGGGCGCGCACGTACCGGCCCCGGCCACCGTGCACGACGCGCTGCCGGACACGCTTCTCCGGCGGGTCAAGCAGTACAGCGGCCGACTCGCCACCGAGGCGGTCCATTCGATGCAGGACCAGCTGCCCTATTTCTCCGACCTCGACGCCGCGCAGCGCGCGAGTGTGCAACTCGTCGTGCAGACCGCGGTGGTCAACTTCGTCGAGTGGATCCAGGACCCCGAGGGCAACGTGAAGTTCACGGTCCAGGCCTTCCAGGTGGTCCCGCAGGATCTCGCCCGCCGCATCACGCTGCTGCAGACCGTCGAGATGGTCCGCGTGGCCATGGAGTTCTTCGAGAAGTGGCTGCCGCTCCTCGCCCGCAACGATGCCCAGCTCCGCGCGCTGACCGAGTCGGTGCTGCGCTACGGACGCGAGATCGGTTTCGCCGCGGCAGCGATCTACGCCTCGGCCGCGGAATCACGCGGCGCGTGGGACTCCCGGCTCGAGGCCCTCGTCGTCGACGCAGTGGTCCGCGGCGACACCGGGCCGCAATTGCTCTCTCGCGCAGCGGCGCTCAACTGGGACTCGGACGCCCCGGCCACCGTGATAGTCGGGACGCCGCCGCCGGAACAGAACGTGTCGGTGCCACTGGCGATCCACAACACGGCCAAGTCCTTCGACCGGTCGGCCCTGTCGGTGGTGCAGGGTTCGGTGCTGGTGGCCATCGTGAGCGGTCCCGCCCGTCCGACCGAGAAGTTCGTCGGCGCACTGCTCTCCCACTTCGCCGACGGTCCGGTGGTGATCGGTCCCACCATGCCGAACCTCGGCAGCGCGCACTCGAGTGCCACCGAGGCCATGGCCGGGATCGAGGCGGTGGCCGGCTGGCCGAGCGCACCGCGGCCGGTCCACAGTCTCGAGCTGCTACCCGAGCGCGCGCTCAACGGCGACGAGTCAGCGATGACCGCTTTGGTCGAATCCCTCGTCCAGCCGCTCGCCGAGGGCGGTGCGACGCTGACCACCACTCTCGAGGCCTACCTCGACTCCGGAGGCTCGGTCGAGTCCTGTGCCCGAATTCTGTACATCCATCCAAATACGGTTCGCTACCGACTGAAGAAGATTTCGGAAATCACAGGACGTGACCCAACTAACCCGCGCGACGCCTACGTTCTGAGGATCGCGTCGACGGTGGGTCGACTGACACACTTCCGGCACAAATCGCCAACATCTGCCACATGAGTCACACGGGTTTCATGTCCGATTCACCGTTTCTGCTGATAGGAGCCTTAAGAACACGGTTCGGTAACAAATCTCAGACTGATGACGAACCAGGTGACCTCTAGGTCTCCTTTGTGGGAACCCCACAAAAGCCCGCGACAAGCTTCATGCTTCTCCACACCCACATCCCGTGGGTAAAGGGTGTTCTCTGGTCACGTGCTTTCGATGCTTGCTCCCGGACAGGGATCTCAGACACCCGGCATGCTCACGCCGTGGCTCGAATTGCCGGGCGCGCGTGACCAGATCGCCACCTGGTCCAAACAGACCCGTCTGGACCTCGAACGCCTCGGCACCACCGCCACGGCGGAGGAGATCACCGACACCGCCGTGACCCAGCCGCTCGTCGTCGTCGCCGCACTGCTGGCCTACGACGAGGTGCGGAAGCACGGTGAACTGCCCGCCGACGCCGTGGTCGCCGGCCACTCGGTCGGCGAACTCGCCGCCGCCGCGATCACCGGTGTCATCTCGGCCGACGAGGCCGTCACGCTGGCCGCGCTGCGCGGCTCGGAGATGGCGAAGGCGTGTGCCCTGCAGCCCACGACCATGGCCGCGGTCCTCGGGGGCGACGAGGCGGCCGTCCTCGCACGCCTCGACGAACTCGATCTCGTCCCCGCCAACCGCAACGCCGCCGGGCAGATCGTCGCCGCCGGCGCCGTCGCGCAGATCGACGAGCTCATCGCCTCGCCGCCGGAGAAGGCCCGGATCCGCAAGCTCGCGGTCGCCGGTGCGTTCCACACGCACTTCATGGCCCCGGCGCAGGACGCGGTCGCCGCAGCCGCCGCCCGCATCACGCCCGCCGATCCCACCCGGACCCTGCTGTCGAACTCCGACGGACAACCGGTGACGAACGGAGCAGACGCGCTGGCCAAGCTGGTGGGGCAGGTGACCAGGCCGGTCCGCTGGGATCTGTGCTCGGCGTACCTGCGAGACCACTCGGCCCACGCCCTGGTGGAACTGCCCCCGGCGGGAACGCTCGTGGGCATCGCGAAGCGCGAACTCAAGGGCACCCCCGCGCTGGCGCTCAAGGAGCCCGGCGATATCGCGAAGATCACCGAACTTGGATAGCGGTCGCGGCTGGTCCGCGACCCCCGGAACGTCGGCTTCGATGTCGGCGTGTCCAAGCGCGCGGACTTCTCCGTCCGTGCTGCGCTCCGGAAATCTCACATCCACGTAGGAAGACGAAAGGGAACCACACAGTGGCTGCCACCCAGGAACAACTCATTGCCGGCATCGCCGAGATCATCGAGGAAGTCACCGGCATCGAGCCGTCCGAGGTGACCCTCGAGAAGTCGTTCGTCGACGACCTCGACATCGACTCGCTGTCCATGGTCGAGATCGCGGTCCAGACCGAGGACAAGTACGGCGTCAAGATCCCCGACGAGGATCTGGCCGGCCTGCGCACGGTCGGCGACGCGGTCGCCTACATCCAGAAGCTCGAGAGCGAGAACCCCGAGGCCGCAGCTGCCATCAAGGCGCAGGTCGAGGCAGACGAGGCCTGATGACCCCCTCTTCCCTCCGCGAGTACTCCACGCTGGGTGGGAACTTCCCGAGTGTGGTGGTCACCTCCATGGTGGCCACCACCTCGTTGGGTGGGGATCTCGACTCGACCTGGAAGAACCTGCTGGCCGGCGAATCGGGCATCCGTGAGCTGACCGACGACTTCATCACCAAGTACAACCTCCCGGTGCGCATCGGTGGTCGTCTCCTCCAGGATCCCGCCGAGGAGGTCACGCGCATCGAATCCCGGCGGATGGCCTACGTCGAGCGCATCTCCCACGTGATGAGCAAGCGCCTCTGGGCGCAGGCCGGCGAACCCGACGTCGACAAGGACCGCCTCGCGGTCGTCATCGGCACCGGTCAGGGTGGCGCCGACGCGATGGTCGACGCGGTCCAGGCCATGGAGGGCACCGGCAACTACCGCAAGGTGTCCCCGCTCGCCGTCTCGATGGCGATGCCGAACGGACCGGCGGCCGTCGCGGGACTCAACGTCGGCGCACGCGCCGGCGTGATCACCCCCGTCTCGGCCTGTTCGTCGGGCGCCGAGGCCATCGCGCACGCCTGGCGGCACCTCGTCATGGGTGACGCCGACATGGTCGTCACCGGCGGCGTCGAGGGTCACATCGACGCGGTGCCGATCGCCGCGTTCTCGATGATGCGGGCGATGAGCACCCGTAACGAGGACCCCGCAGCGGCGTCGCGACCGTTCGACAAGGATCGCGACGGTTTCGTGTTCGGCGAGGGTTCGGCGATGCTGATCCTCGAACGCGAGGAACACGCCCGCGCACGCGGTGCACATATCCACGCCCGCCTGCTCGGTACCGGCATCACCTCCGACGGATTCCACCTCGTCGCCCCCGACCCGAGTGGTCAGGGCAACGCGCGGGCCATGACCCGGGCCCTGCAGACCGCTGGTCTGCAGCGCTCCGACATCACCCACATCAACGCGCACGCGACGTCGACCCCCATCGGCGACACCGCCGAGGCCGCGGGCATCCTCGCCGCCATCGGACAGCACGCGGCGGTGTACGCGCCGAAGTCCGCGCTCGGACACTCCATCGGTGCGGTCGGCGCGCTCGAGTCGGTCCTGACGATCAAGAGCGTCGAGGAAGGCGTCATCCCGCCGACCCTCAACCTCGAGAACCTGGACCCGGAATGCGACATCGACGTCGTGCACGGTGAACCCCGCTACGGGCAGATCGATTACGCGATCAACAACTCGTTCGGTTTCGGTGGGCACAACGTGGCGCTCGCCTTCGGTCGCTACTGAGCATCACCGCCACACCCCCGACACCCAGGAGACATCGATGACGACCTTGGCTCCCGTTGCCGGCCGCGAAGAAGCCGCCGATCCGCGCGACCCGCTGTTGCGGCTCACCAACTTCTTCGACGAAGGCACGATGTCGCTGCTCCATCCGCGCGACAAGTCGGGCGTCCAGGCCGCCGTCGGTCTGGTGCACGGGGTCCGTACGGTCTCCTACTGCACCGACGGCACCGTCATGGGCGGCGCCATGGGTGTCGTGGGGTGTGCGCACATCGTCAACGCCATCGACACCGCCATCACCGAACAGGCGCCGGTCATCGGCATCTGGCACTCGGGTGGCGCCCGCCTCGCCGAGGGTGTCGAGGCGTTGCACGCGGTGGGTCAGGTCTTCGAGGCGATGGTGCGTGCCTCGGGCTACATCCCGCAGATCTCGGTGGTCGTCGGCTTCGCCGCCGGCGGCGCCGCCTACGGCCCGGCGCTGACCGACGTCGTGATCATGGCGCCGGCCGGCCGGGTCTTCGTGACCGGCCCGGACGTCGTCAAGAGCGTCACCGGCGAAGAAGTGGACATGGAGTCGCTGGGCGGCCCTACGACCCACGGCAAGAAGTCCGGTGTCTGTCACATCGTCGCCGACTCCGAGCCCGACGCGCTGTGGCGTGCCCGGCGTCTGGTGTCGACGTTCACCCAGCAGGGACATTTCGACCGCGAACACGCCCGGGCGGGCGACACCGACCTCAAGGCCCTGCTGCCGGAGTCGAATCGGCGCGCCTACGACGTCCACCCGGTCGTCGAGCAGCTGCTCGACTCCGGTGTCGCGGCCGACGGTGAGACCCAGATCTCGAGTTTCGAAGAGCTGCAAGCCAAATGGGCGCCGAACATCGTCGTCGGCTTCGGCCGGTTGTCCGGACGCAGCGTCGGGATCATCGCGAACAACCCGTTGCGGATGGGCGGCTGCCTCAACTCCGAGAGCGCGGAGAAGGCATCGCGTTTCGTCCGCCTCTGCGACGCCTTCGGCATCCCGCTCATCGTCATCACCGACGTGCCGGGTTACCTGCCCGGCGTCGGCCAGGAGTGGAACGGCGTCGTCCGCCGCGGCGCGAAGCTCTTGCACGCGTTCGCCGAGGCCTCGGTCCCCCGGGTCACGCTGGTGACCCGGAAGATCTACGGCGGCGCCTACATCGCGATGAACTCGCGTGCGCTCGGCGCCACCGCGGTGTTCGCCTGGCCGGGCTCCGAGGTCGCCGTGATGGGCGCGAAGGCCGCGGTGGGCATCCTGCACAAGAAGGCTCTCGCCGCAGCGCCCGACGACGAGCGTGAGGCCCTGCACGACCGCCTCGCCGCCGAGCACGAGGCGATCGCCGGCGGTGTCGGCCGCGCGCAGTCCATCGGCGTGGTCGACGAGATCATCGACCCGGCGCACACTCGCAGCATCATCGCCGAGGCGCTCGCCGCGGCACCCGCGCGCCGCGGCCGCCACAAGAACATCCCGCTCTGACGCATTGCACAGACGACGAAAGTGCCCCGGTCCACGAGGACCGGGGCACTTTCTCATTCCACATCCACAGGAGCTTCCGGAGCTTGCGGAGGAAGCGTCCCCCGCTCCCTGAGGAGCTTCCGGAGCTTGCGGAGGAAGCGTCCCCCACTCCCTGAGGAGCTTCCGGAGCTTGCGGAGGAAGCGTCCCCGCTCCCTGAGGAGCATCCGGAGCTTGCGGAGGAAGCGTCCCCGCTCCCTGAGGAGCATCCGGAGCTTGCGGAGGAAGCGTCCCCGCTCCCTGAGGAGCATCCGGAGCTTGCGGAGGAAGCGTCTCGAAGGGTCTATCCCACCCGCTGCTGCAACCAGGTGACCTCGGCACCGGCGCCGCCCATGCGGTACTGCTCGAGCGCGTTGTCCCACGCGGTCCCGAGCGCGCCTTCGAGTTCACCGGCGAGTCCGGCGCTGTCGGGCTGCGATTCGATCATCGAACGCAACTGGTTCTCGCCGATGATGACGTCGCCGTTGGCGCTCGTGGAGCCGCGCCAGAGGCCGAGCCCCGGGACGTAGCAGAAGCGTTCACCGTCGACACCCTCGCTGGGGTTCTCGGTCACCTCGAAGCGCAGTGCCGACCACTCGCGCAGCGCGGTCACCAGACGCGCCGCGGTGCCGACCGGACCCGCCCAGTCGACAGTGGCACGCTGCATGCCCGGCTCGGCATCCTGGGCCGACCACTTCAGGTTGGCGCGCGCATTCAGGGTCGACGACAGAGCCCACTCCACATGCGGGCACAGCGCCACCGGCGCCGAGTGGATGTAGACCACTCCTGTTGTCATGTCCGCAAACTGGTTCAGATTGCGCACCTTGTTCACCTCCGTTGTCGACGAGGAACGTCTTCCCCAACACACCTCGCGACAGCGGATATCACACTCTTGGAAACAAGTGTGCCCCATGATGCACGTGTTGCGCTAGTTTCTCGTGCGAGAAAAATTCAGTTCTGTGACGAGAGTTCATCAACGATACGATCGTTGAACTCGCTCCACAGCGGCTTCGCCCAGGGCCCGAAGGGTCGATCCGTCAGCACGACGCAGGCCGCGTCGAGTACCGGGTCGACCCAGAGGAACGTCCCGGCCTGACCGAAGTGGCCGAAGGTCTGGGGCGAGTTCGTGGTTCCCGTCCAGTGCGGACTCTTCTCGGACCTGATCTCGAAGCCGATCCCCCAGTCGTTGGGACGGTGCTTGCCGTAGCCGGGCACGAATCCGTCGAGTCCGGGAAACCGCACCGACGTGAGCGTCCGGAACGTCTCCGCCGCCAGGAGGCGGGGATTCAGCAATTCCTGCGCGAACGCCGCCAGATCTGCTGCGCTCGAGCGTGCGGCGTGACCGGCGGACCCGTGAAGCGTCGTCGACGACAGTCCGAGCGGCGCGCACACGGCCTCGGCGAGGTAGCGCCCGAACTCGATGCCGGTCGCCTCGGCCACGACCTCGGCAGCCACCTCGAATCCCGAACTCGAGTAGATCCGCTGCTCGCCGGGCTGCGCCTCGATCTCGCGGGTGTCATAGGCCAGACCTGACGCATGCGAGAGCAGGTGGGCGAGGGTCGACCCCGGCGGACCGGCCGGGTCGTCGAGTTCGACGGCACCTTCCTCCACCGCGACAAGGACGGCATACGCGACGAGGGGTTTGGTGACCGAGGCCAGTTCATAGACGCGACAGGGGTCGCCGAACTGGTCGGCGACCCCGTCGCGGGTGATGATCGCCGCCGACACGTGGTCGACGGGCCATTCCGTCAAACTCTGCAGTGCACTCACACAGCGTCACGTTACCGCCGCGACACACCACCACATGCCCGGGCCGGCCCACCGTTGTGACCCAGCAGAGCACACATCATCAGTAGAATCCCGGGATCTGAGCCCTGCTTCCGAGGAGAACGATGGCAACGCGTGAACAGTGGCAACACTTGCTCGCCGAATTCCACGGGTTGGCGCGCCGGTATGCGGAGGTGACTGATTGGTATGAGGTGACCACGCCACGGCCGGGCGCATCCGACGGGGAGATCCGTTCCGCCGAACAGCGTCTGGGCAGGCAACTACATCCGGATCATCGAATGCTCCTGTCGGTCTGCAACGGGTGGGATCACTTGTCACTGTTCCACCACATCGTCGGCACCGACGACATCGACGACGGCCTGATCTGGCAGCACAGCATGGAGACACTGGAGGTCTTCACTCATGACAGTTCGGGGGGCTTTGCCGAATCGCTGGGTGTCGAGGACAGCTGGGACGACTGCGTACCGGTGATCCACGACGACAACGGCTATGCCGGGCACGTGTACATGTTCACCGAGGACCGGCGTGGCCGAAGAGCGGGAAACGTCTTCAGCCTCGGCGACGAGTCAGGTGTCTCGCCGGACCTGTTCACGCGCCTAGCGTCGGACCTCGTCCATGATCGCGACCATGTCGAGCAGACCGAACTGGGCGAGTGGTCCGAGGCATGGGGCGGACGAGACATCCGGCAAGACCCACCCTCGGCCGCGGAGATCCTCGATCGCATCAGCGAACTCTCCGCCCGCGTGTCGTTGCCCGGCCCGCGGCGTCGAACCGGCGCGTCGCCAGCGGAATTGGACCGTCTCGAGGCCCAGATCTCGAGACCGCTGTCCCCAGAACATCGCGCATTGCTGGCGACGACCAACGGCGTTGAGTTTCCCGACTTCCGGCGTGTGCTGTCGGTGGCCGAGATCGCCGACACCCTCGCCTGGAACCACCAGGTTGCGAAAGCTGTCGCGTCGGAACAGGATTCGATCGACGCGATCACGCGGAGCATGGAGGAACACTATCGGACGCACTCAACGCCCGCGGACCAGCGCCTACCCAAGGCACCGGCGGTGGCGACACGAGTGGGCGTCATCCCCCACATACCGTTCGGCTTCAGTCTCTACCCACGTCCCGGCAAGCACGATGTCTACGGCGTCGATACCCGGGACGGATTCGTGCGCAATCTCATTCGCGACGGCCAGGTGGCGGCGACGGGGGCGTACGAAGGCGCGCCGACCGGCGTCGACGACTTCCTCTTGAGGGTGTGCGCGACCGCGTGGCACCGGACCCAGTCCGCCCCGTGACACGGACAAACAGCCGTGGCGGCCGCGAACCGGCCTCGACCGCCACGGAGTCTCGGGTTCAGATCACCAGTCCTCTTCGGTGTAGCGGATGACTCCGCGAATGTTCTTGCCGTCCAACATGTCCTGGTAGCCCTCATTGATCTGGTCCAGACGGTACTGCCGGGTGATCATGTCGGCGATGTTGAGCTTGCCGATCTTGTACATCGACAGCAGCTGCGGGATGTCGAGCTTCGGGTTGGCACCGCCGAAGATCGAACCCTGCAGGTTCTTCTGGAGCAGGGTCAGCATGGCGAGATTGAGGTTGACATCGCTCTCGAGCATGTTGCCCATACCGGTCAGGACGCAGGTGCCGCCCTTGGCGGTGATGCCCATCCACAGGTCGACGTCCTTGCCGTGGACCTCGCCGACCGTGACGATCACCTTCTGGCACATACCGCCGTGAGTGGTGTCCGCGATCGCCATGGCCGCCTCTTCGACCGTTGCAAAGGCTGCGGTGGCCCCGAACTTGAGCGCCTGCTCCCGCTTCCACTCCACCGGGTCGATGGCGAACAGGTTGCGGGCACCGGAGATCACCGCGCCCTGCAGGGCCGCGGTACCGACGCCGCCGACACCCACGATCGCGACGTCTTCCCCCGGGCGCACGTCGCCGCTTCGGGTCGACGAGCCGTAACCCGTGGGGATGCCACAACCGCAGAGGGCCGCGACCTCGAACGGGATGTCCTTCTCGATCTTCACCGCCGATGCCTCGTGCACGACCATGTACGGCGCGAAGGTGCCCAGCAGAGTCATCGGATAGACGTTCTCACCGGCGGCGGTCTGGATACGGAAGGTGTTGTCCGACACCGCCTCGCCTTGCAGCAGCATGGCGCCGAAGTCGCACAGGTTGGCCATTCCCGCCTGACACGACGGACACTTGCCGCACGACGGGATGAACGACAGCACGACGTGGTCACCGACCTCGAAGTCGGTGACTCCCTCACCGACCTCGGCCACGACGCCCGCACCCTCGTGGCCACCGAGGATCGGGAACCCGGCCATCGGGATGCCGCCGGTCATCAGGTGATGATCGGAGTGGCACATGCCGGCGGCTTCCATCTTGATCTTGATCTCGTGGGCCTTGGGATCGCCGATCTCGATGTCCTCGATCGCCCACGGCTTGTTGTGCTCCCGCAGCAGTGCACCTTTTGTCTTCACTGAACTCCTCCGTTCGAACCCGGCGGCGTCTGACACCGGGAGGATCTACTCACTCCGACGGTCGCCGCCATGACGTGACAGTAGTCACTCAACCACAAAATTGGAACGTGTTCTAGTGCGTGTTCTTGCCCGCGCCGAAGTCCGGCGTCACCGGGACAGACGAGACCACGACAACCTGGGCGCGAGTACTCGCGCCCAGGTCGTAGGGGTGCGGATCAGGCGACGGCCTCAGTCGGCCAGGCCGGCGTCCTTGCTGCCGTAGCTCTGGCGCAGGGTCGGCTTGACGACCTTGCCACCGGCGTTGCGCGGCAACTCGTCGACGATGACGATGTCCTTCGGATGCTTGAACCGCGCGAGGTTCTCGTTGAGGTACGGCTCGAGGTCGGCGAGCGTCAGGTCCTCGACGCCTTCGGCGAGCACGACCACCGCGACCGGCACCTCACCCCACTTCTCGTGTGCGCGACCGATGATCGCCGCCTCGGTGATGCTCGGATGACCGAACAGGACGTTCTCGACCTCGGCACAGTAAATGTTCTCACCACCGGAGATGATCATGTCCTTGGCGCGGTCGACGACGTAGAGGAAGCCCTCCTCATCGGCACGAACCAGGTCACCGGAGTGGAACCAGCCGCCGGCGAAGGCGTCGGCGGTGCCCTGCTCGTTCTGCCAGTACCCCTTCATCATGTTCGGGCCGCGGTAGACGATCTCCCCGACCTCACCCTGCGCCACGTCGTTCCCCTCGGGGTCGACGATGCGCGCGGTCACGGCCGGGACGACCTTGCCGATGGAGCCGATCTTGCGCAGGGCGTCCTTGCCCTCGAGCACGCAGGTGATCGGCGACATCTCGCTCTGTCCGAAGACGGCGACGTTGAGCGCCTCCGGGAAGGTCTCGTTCATCGCGTTCAGGACGGTGTCCGACGCCGGGGCCGCACCCCAGCTGATCACCCGCAGTTTGAGATCACGCGGCTTGGCCTGCTGCGCGGCGCAGACGGCCTGCCACTGCGCGGGCACCAGGAAGATCGAGGTGGTGCCCTCGCGCTCGATGGTGTCGAGCATGTCGTCGGGGTCGAATGCACCGAGCGGGTGGATCACCGACAGCGCGCCCATGTAGAACAGTGGCGCCATCGCGCCGAGGCCGGCGATGTGGAACATCGGAGCGACACACGAGCCGATGTCGTCGGAACGGGTCTGCAGAGCCTGCAGACAGGTGACCGCCTGCGCCTGCATGTTCGTGTGGGTGAGCATGGCGCCCTTGGGCTTTCCGGTCGTGCCCGAGGTGTACATGATCAGCGCGACGGTCTCCTCGGGAACGTCGATCTCCTCGAGATCCGACGAATCCTCCGCGACGAGCGCCTCGTAGTCGAGGTGGTTGTCCTTGTCCGAACCGCCGACCACGATGGTGTGCTCGATCGCTCCGGTGGAGGCGGCCGCGGCGTCGGCCAGCGGGGCGAGCAGGGTCTCGGTGACGATCACCTTCGCGCCGCTGTCGTTGACGAGGAACGCGACCTCGGCCGGACTCATCCGGATGTTCACCGGCACGGGGATGGCCCCGATCAGGTTCGCGCCCAGAACCGCTTCGACGTACTCCGAGCGGTTGAGCAGGACGATCAGCACACGATCGCCGAACTGCACGCCGCGGCGGCTCAGTGCGGCCGCGAAGGCGCGGCTGCGCTCGTCGAGTTCCTTCCAGGTGGTGATGTTGCCCAGGAACTTCAGCGCCGGCTTGTCCGGGGTCATGAAGGCGTGGCGGCGGATCTGGTTGTTCCAGTGGTTGCGGCGCGAACGCAGCGGCTCGGTGGCCAGGTCGCTGAAGGTGTCGACGGTCGCGGTCATACGATCGGTCTCCTCGTTGTCTCTCTGGTGGTGATGGGGTCGGGAACGGTTGCGGTACAGCAATTCCGGCGTGTCGTGATGCTCACTTGGAGGCGCCGGCGAACGCGGTGATGGCCGCCTGGAACTCCGGGGACTGGAGCAGTTCGGTCTGGCCGTCGAGTTCTCGTTCGATCGCGGCCTCGAAACCGGACATCGTGTGCGCGTCGAGCGCGGCCTTCGTGAGCCGGAGCGCCGCGGCGCTCGTGCCGGCGAGCTTGCCGGCGACCTTGCCGACCACCTCGTCGAGCGCGGCACGGTCCTCGACAACGCCGTTGACGAGTCCGGCGTCGAGAGCCTCTGCGGCACGCAGCTTCTCACCGAGCAGCGCCAGCTCGTTGGCTCGCACGCGGCCGACGGCCGTGGCGAACGACATCGAGGCGGCGCCGTCGGGCATCAGACCGATATTGACGAACGCGAGCAGGAAATACGACCTGGCCGTCGTGTAGATGAGGTCAGCACCGAGTGCGAGCGACGCACCGATCCCGGCGGCCGCACCGTCGACCGAGGCGATCACCGGGACCGGGACCGAACGCACGGCCCGGATGAGATCAGAACCTCCGGAGATGATCTGACGCGCCTGCGTCGGAGTGAACCCGGAGGCACCGCCCGCGGTCGACTGTTCGGCGAAGCCCCGGACATCGGCGCCCGCACTGAAACTGCCGCCCGCGCCGTCGATCACGATCACGCGGACGTCGTCGCGAGTCGACCACTCCGCCAACGTGTCCTCGATTGCCTGATGGGCCCCGCCGTCGAGGGCGTTCATCCGTTCCGGACGAGAAATCGTCAGGCGCCCGATCCCGGAGTCGTCCACCGATGTGATGACTCCGCCGCGCGTGATCTCTTCGCTCACTGCTCTCCCCACTCCAGGCCGGCTTATCGGTAGACACAGCCCCCCGCATCTGTGCCATCGCTTAGATTACTACCACAATGCGACGCAGATCACGAGAATCTGGGTTAACTTATCAGACCTGCAATCTGGTCTTTCCTGCAGTTTTGCCGGTCCAAGTCGAAATCTGTCACGAGAACGCGGTCTCCGGATAGGCTCTGTCGTCATGACCGCCCGCCCGCAGACGTCGCGCCCGGACACCGGCGCCCGGCGTCGTCGTCCCGCCGACCGGCGACGCATGATCGTCGACGCCGCGGCGAAGGCCTTCAGCGACGGCGGATACCACGCGGTGCGGCTCGACGACATCGCCGACGCCGTCGGCATCTCCACCCCGGCGCTGTACCGGCATTTCCCGAACAAGTACGCATTGTTCGCCGAGACCACCGCCGAGCTCGCGACCGGCCTGCGCGACGTTCTCGACACCGTCCCGGAGGGGTCGCCCGAGGAGTTGCCCGCACTCCTCGAGGCGATCACCGCCACCTCGTTCGACAATCGTCGCCGCGGTGGGCTGTACCGGTGGGAGTCGCGCTACCTCGAGCCCGCCGACGCCGCGATCGTCCGCGATGTCGTCGTCCACCAGCATCGTCGTGTGCGTGCCGCCGCCCGCCGGCTGCGCCCGTCGCTGACCGATCTCGACGCCAATCTCGTTGCCGCCGCGATGATCAGCGTCGCGGCGAGTCCCACGACGCATCGCGCCTCGTTGCCGGCCCGCGAGGCGACGGCGTTGATGTCGGCCGCCGCGATCGGCCTGCTCGACGTCGAGCTGCCCGAGCCGACCGACCTCGAACCGCCGTCGGTGACCGGACTCGCCCCGGCCGCCAAGCGCGAGGTCATCCTGACCGAGGCGATCGAGCTGTTCGCCGCCCGAGGGTTCCGTGACGTGACGATCGAGGACATCGCACACGCGGCCGACCTGCCGGCATCAGGCGTGTACCGCCACTTCCCCAGCAAGGTCGCCATTCTCGAGGCCTCGTTCTGGCGCGCGACCGACCGGGTCACGTCGACCATCTCCGACGCGCTGGCGGCGTCGACCACACCCCGCGAGGCGATCGTCGCAATGGTCGCCTCGTACATCCGGTTGTCCTCCAGCGCAACCGATCTCATTGCGATCTACGAGACCGAGATCGGGCACACGACCCCCGAGGCACGCGAGGAACTACGCAACCAGCAGCGGATCACCGTGGACGAGTTCGCCACCTGGCTCACCCGCGTCCGCGACGAGCTGTCGCTCTCGCAGGCACGCTTCCTCGTACACGCTTCCCTGAACGTGGTCACCGACCTGTCGCGTCAGTCCCTACCGCCCTCCCCCGACCGGATCGACGCACTGGCGATGCGGATTCTGTTGCAGGGCTGACTATCTGATGACCGGCAAGCACGCCGATCCCCGCTCCCTGAGGAGCGAGCTTGCGAGCGTCGCCCCCGCTCCCTGAGGAGCGAGCTTGCGAGCGTCGCCCCCGCTCCCTGAGGAGCGAGCTTGCGAGCGTCACCCCCGCTCCCTGAGGAGCGAGCTTGCGAGCGTCACCCCCGCTCCCTGAGGAGCGAGCTTGCGAGCGTCACCCCCGCTCCCTGAGGAGCGAGCTTGCGAGCGTCACGAAGGGTCCTGGTGAGATGCGTGGCAGACCCTTCGTGACGCGCCCTCCGCAAGCTCCGGGCGCTCCTCAGGGAGCGGGGGGGTGGCCCGCCCTCCGCAAGCTCCGAGCGCTCCTCAGGGAGCGGGGTGGCCGCGCCCTCCGCAAGCTCCGGGCGCTCCTCAGGGGAGCGATGGGGCTCGCTTCTTTCAGATCAGGGAGCAGAGTGTCACAGCACCGCGAAGTCGTCCATCAGCCAGCGACCGTCCTGCTCCACGAGGGTGACCTTGACCCGCGACTGGTACGGGAATCCCTCGGGGAACTCCTGGGCGGTCTGCGGCGATTTCAGGGTCTGGTCCAGGGTGACCAGCACAACGGCCTTGCCGTCGTCGACGGACATGAGGCCCGCATTGTCGGCCGTCGCCGTCGACACCGATTCGGCCTCGGCGGATCCGCGGCGGGCGTCCTGCGAGGACTCGATGTAGGTCTGGGTGAACGCGGGCGTGGAGATCTCCCGGATGCGTCGGTCGAGGTCTGCGTAGTCCGCTGAGTTGTAGGTCGAGATCTCGGCCGCGTACCGCCGGGCGGTCTCGAGGAGGGACGTCGTCGTGCCGGCCGACGCGCTCGACTCGGCGCGTTCATCGGCATCCACGTACGCCACGGCGAGCACCGCCGTCGACGCCGCGAGGACGACGACCGCCGCGATCAGCGCGATCACCGCCCACGGTCGGCTGCCGACCTTCGAGGTCCAACCGGTCCACCGGCGGGAACCACTCCGACGCGCCGTGACGGGATCGAGCTTGCGGGGGGTGCGATCCGAACCGGGGTCCTGGTCTGCGGAGTCGGATGCAGCGGTACCGGTGTCGGCCGGCTCGTCGGTGTCGGCGGGCTCGTCGGCGCCCGCGGGCTCGTCAGTGCGTCGGCGTTCGGCCTTGCGGGCTGCTTTCGCCGCCTTCGCCTCGGCCTCGGCGCGGTACCTGTCGCGGTTGCTGCGATTGGCCTGCAGGAATTCGTTGCCGTCGAGAGGGGTGACCTGCTCGCCGCCCGGCGGCTTCGCCTGGTGTGAAACCTCGTCGACGGACTTTTCGGACTCCGCGCCGGACGCCGCGGCACCAGAAGCGGCGGCCCCGGAATCGGGCTGGTCGGACGTGGAACGCGACTTCGGCATGCGTTCAATGTAGCGAGACGTTCCCGACCGGTTCGTCTCGCTGCCGGATCACTGCCCGTCGGTCAGAGCACCGAGGTCCAGGGACACCCACTGTTTCGGTTCGAGGAACAGCTTGGTCTGGGGACCGTGGTCTTTCTCGGCCATCTCCACATAGGGGTCGACGGCCTGGGGCGGGAGGTAGCGCGCCGCCATCTCCTGCAGGTCGCCGCGGGTGCCCGGCACCATGTCGACCGCATCCCCCGACACGGCCACGTACATCAGCCGCGGCGACACCTCGTCGACCATGAGCGTGAACCGCCCGGCGGTTCGGATGAGCTGCAACTTGCGCGATTCGGTTCCGGTGAGCAGCCAGGGGCGACCGCCCGGCTCGTACTGGTACCACACCGGGACCGTGAGCGGCGCCCGGCCGGGCTCGGCTTCGACCGACAGCGCCGCGACATGGGGTTCGGACAGGAACGCTTCTCGTTCGGATTTCGTCAGTGCCATGGCCCGACGGTAGTCCGGACCACCGACAGTCTCCTCCGGGTTCGACGACCCGGAGGAGAACGGTGTGTCTACTTCCAGGGTTCGAGAACCTCGGCAGCGCGTTCGGCGAGCACCATCTGGAAGATCGGTCCGAAACTGACCCGGGCGACACCGAGTTCGGCCAGTGCCGCTTTGGTGTTCTTGGTCGGATGGCCGATCGCGTTGACCGGCAACGGCAGTTCGCTGGTGAGCCGCTTCTGCGCGGCGTCGTCGTGGAAACCGACCGGGTACAGCACGTCTGCGCCTGAGTCGGCAGCCAGCTTCAGTCGCTCGATCGCGCGGTCGAGGCGGTCGGATTCGTCGCCGACCTGCTTGACGAACAGGTCGGTGCGCGCGTTGATCACCACGTGGACATCGGTGGCGTCGGACGCCGCCCGCAGTGCGCCCACGAGATCGGCGTGCTCCTGCGCCTCGCGAAGGCGTCCGCCCTCGCTGTGCACGGTGTCCTCGATGTTCAGACCGACGGCACCCGCGGCGATCAGGCCCTCGATGAGCGTCTTCGGGTCCTCCCCGTAGCCGGACTCGATGTCGACGGAGATCGGGACGTCGACCGCCGCGGTGATCTGCCGGATGCGAGTGGTCAGTTCCTCGAACGTGATCCCTTCGTTGTCGGGCTTGCCGATCGAGTCCGACACCGGGTGACTGCCGACGGTGAGGGCGGTGAACCCGGCGGAGATCGCGAGGTTCGCCGACCAGGCGTCCCACACCGTGGGCAGAATGACCGGGTTACCGGGCTGGTGGAGTTCGAGCAGAGTGGTGGCCTTGCTGGCGAGTTCCGTCATGGTCCCTACAACTACGCGAGTTCTCGGTGTCATTCCACCGCCATTGCGCTACTTGCGCCAGAACAAATGGTGCGTCACGCCGCTGGTGCTCGGGACGGACTCGTGGTGGTACCGGTCCTCGAGCTCCTCGGGCGACTCCCAGAGTGTGAGCCCGGCGCCGATCGTGACGGGTGCGACGGCGATGTGGAGGGTGTCGATGAGGTCGGCGTCGAGGAACTCCCGAACTGTGCTCACGCCGCCGCCGATACGTACGTCCTTGCCGTCCGCCGCGGCCTTCGCCTGGTCGGCGGCCTCGGCCGGGGTGGCGTCGAGGAAGTGAAACGTGGTGTCGCTCAGCGTGAACGACGGCCGAACATGGTGCGTCAGCACGAAGACGGGAGTGTGGAACGGCGGTTCGTCACCCCACCACCCCTGCCACTCATGGTCGGTCCACGGTCCGCGCTGATAACCGAACTTGTTGCGGCCCATGATCTCCGCGCCGATGTTGTGGGCGAAGTCGCGGGTGAAATAGTCGTCGAGGCCGCGGGTGCCACCCGGGTCGGTCCGGTTGGGCCAGCTCGCGGTGGCACCCGCCCACGACATCAGGTCCCAGGGTTCGACGCGATCACCGAAGGGACGCTCGAACGTCTGGTTCTCCCCCGCCCCGACCCCGTCCTGCGAGATCGAGAAGTTCTGGACTCTGAGTAGCTGTGGCATGGTTCCGCTTCCTTGTCGCCCGGCACGAGCAATCTATGCGGACGGACTCGGTGTCGCAGCCAAACTCATCGATGCGACTCAGCGCGGAGCACGCCGGACGCCGATCGGGCGACGCCGGATCAGGCGAGCGCCTGCGCGATGACCTCCGCGACGGGGGTCGACGACCGGCCGATGAGCGACTGGAGGTCGCCGGAGTCGGTGTCCAGCTCACCGCGGCTGATCCCGGCATCTGCGCCGGCCAGCATCGCGGCGACCGGTTCCGGCAGACCCGCGCTGACGAGAGCGGCCTGGTAGTCGGCTTCGGAGAGGTCGCGGTACTGGACGGACGCACCCGAGGCCTCACCGATCGCTCGCGCGAATTCGCCGTACGTCAGCCGCTCGTCACCACCCAACTCGTAGATCTTGCCGGCCTGGTCGGTGTCGGCGGTGAGGACCGCTGCGGCCGCAGCCGCGTAGTCGGCGCGAGCGGCCGCAGCGAGTTCCCCCTCACCCGCGGCGCCCAGGAGCGTTCCGGTCGACGCCGCCTGCGGGATGGCGGCCAGGTAGTTCTCCCAGTACCAGCCGTTGCGCAGGATCACGGCGGGAACCGACGACTCGTTCAGTAGGGCTTCGGTGGCGACGTGCTCGGGAGCCAGACTCAGACCGCTCGTGTCGGCGTGGAGCAGGCTGGTGTACGCGATCAGTTCGACGGAGTTGGCCTCCGCCGCCTCGATCACGTTGGTGTGCTGGGCAACACGTTGCCCGACCTCGGAACCCGAGACCAGCAGCAACTTGTCGACGCCGACGAGGGCGTCGACAAGTGATGCCGGATCGTCGTAGTCGGCGACACGGACCGAAACGCCTTGCGACACAAGCTTCGAGGCCTTCGACTCGTCGCGGACGATCGCCACCACGTCGGCGGCGGCGACGCCCCGCGCGAGTAATTCGTCGATCACGAGTCCGCCGAGCTGTCCCGTCGCGCCGGTCACTGCTGTGGTCATCTGATTCCTCATCTCTGTCGGTTGGACGAGTCCCAGTATGCACTTACTATTCGTTAGTGCAATACGAACTGTTAGCGAGGTCTCGTTCATTCGGCTACCGTTGAGCACGTGACCGAGATCAGCGACGAGTCCCTCGAGGCGGACGTCTTCGCCCGGGACTGCTCGTCCCGGACGACACTGCAGACCGTCACCGGACGGTGGGGCAGCCTCGTGCTGATCGCTCTGGGAGAGAGCAACTATCGATTCAGCGCCCTGCGGCGACGCGTCGACGGCGTGAGCGAACGGATGCTCTCGCAGACCCTGCAGAGCCTCGAACGCGACGGCATGATCGTGCGCACCGTCCTCGAAGCCATCCCGCCGAAGGTCGAGTACCACCTCACCCCGCTCGGCAGGCAGGTCGCCGACCAGTTGAGTGGCCTGATCGAACTCGTGCAGGACAACATGCCGGCCGTCCGCGACGCCCAGGCCGACTACGACGAGCGACGCGGCGGCGACTGAAACCACTCTCGTCGGGTACACGTGGAGACGTAGGAGTTCGACGACGAGAGGAGCGTCCCGATGACGTCACCGGAAGCCGACCTGCCGGTCGAGGCCGACGAGGCCGATGCACTCGAGCAGGCCCAGACGGCAGTGCCCGACCCCGCCGAAGGTGTGGGCCCCAGCGTGCCGTTCGAAGCCGACGATGCCGACGCCGCCGAACAGGCCGCCGAGGTCGAGATCGATCCCGAGGACTACCCCCGGGAGTAGGGTCGTCCATCCGGTACAGGAAAGCCCATCACCTGCTCACGCAGCGTGATGGGCTTTCCGTTGTCACCGGCTCTTGCTCTTTCCCGAGCGCCGATTGCCATCGTCGTCCCGCTCGAAACGCCGTCGTTGCCGAGCCCCATACGTCGCCGCCCGCACGGCGTCGTCATCCTCCATGCCTGAACCGAGCGCGCCGCCCAATGTGGCCACCGAGGCCACCAGCCAGGCCATCACCACCAGAGTCCAGAAGTCCATCGGATGACCGACCTGGTCGGTGACCATGTCCGGCGGTATCGTCCACCACGCCGTCAGGAGCAAGAGGAAGAACACGACGACGTAGAAGACGATGACCCCGATCGTCAACGTGACGACGGTGGACATGTTGTAGAGCAACGCGCGCTCGCGTTCTTCCGGCGACGACGGCCGTTCCCAGAGTTTGTGCTCGATGATCAGCCAAGCGATCAGCGCGGCAATGGACAGAATCGTGGCCACCGTCAGTCGCCACGGGCCCATCATGTCGGACAGCTGCCACATGGTCCCGTACGCGAGACTCACTGCGCCGGTGGCGAAGGCGGCCATCATCACCTTCGACATACCGGCGACCACCCGCCAGGGCCGATTGGCGTAGACCATGCCCGCGAGAAGCCGTAGGCGCGACAATCTGGACGGCGCGAGATAGTGCACGACGTCGTCGTCCTGCACTCGATGAATCCGCTCGTTCGTCGCCGGTTCATCCGACTCGATGGACACCTCGGCAACGACCATTCGTGCCAGATCCCTTGTCCGTCGTTCGACAAACGCTGCCCCCATCGCCGGAATCGAGATGACCCCGAGCCCTTTCGAGCGATGGATCTCGGCTATGAGCGGGGTCGTACCCGATCGGCGCGCCAAGTCGGTGAGGTAGATGACGATGTCTTCGCTCGCGGAATCGGGATCGATCGTGCCGACCACATCGGCGAAATCGGTGTGCTCCTCGATCGGGTACGCGTGACTTCGGGTCGAGACGTGCCGACCCTCGGTGTTATCGCTGTCTGTCGACAAGGACTCGGACAGACGTTTGCCGATCGCCTCTGTTGTACCGGGATCGGCGATCACCAAGACAGACTGGAACGATGGCTCTGTTCGCATGCGGGGCGGCTACCCTCGCCGACCGGCCACAAAACGCACACGGGGTCGAAAGGAGAAGCCCGCCGCCTGCTGTTGCAGGTGACGGGCTTTTCTGCTCCCCCAACTGGACTCGAACCAGTAACCGTTCGATTAACAGTCGAATGCTCTGCCAATTGAGCTATGGGGGATTGCTCCGGCCCTGTTCGGCACCCTGTGATGCGTCATCAGAACCGAGGTCAGACTCTAGCGCATGGTCGCGCCGGACGACAAAACGCGCGGTCAGCGCACATCGGGCGGTCGGGTCGGGTGCGTACCGATCCGACCGCCCGGGCTGTCGGATCAGTGCCCGGCGACCACGTCGGACTCGTCGACCACGACGGGTGTGCGGGCTCCTGGCAGGAACCAGTGCGCCAGGCACACGACCGCGAACAGCAGGTAGCCGAGCGCGACAGCCGGGGCCGCCGCCCACGACACCTCCGGGGCGTGAATCAAGCCGATGAACGACAGCACGGCGCCGACCGACGCGGCTATCGCGGCGTAGTGGAACTTCTTCTCCAGGATGAACGTGACGATGGTGCCGAGGACGAGGCCGACGAGCACCGCGCCCTCGCCCAGCGTCTTGAGGCCCTCGTAGATGACCCCGGCGCCGCCGAGCGCTTCCATGCCCACCTCGCTCGCAGTCGTGCCGGCCGCCGACAGCGCGTTGTCGATCAGACCGCGCCCCCACTCGGCGAGGTTCGGCAGCAACGCGGCCACCACCGCGACCGCGTGCAGGCGCGGCACCGCCTGGAAGGCCTGGGCACCGATGAGCAGACCGATGAACAGCAGGATCGGGACGATCGCCGGGACCGGCAGCAGCGCGTTCAGCACCCCGAACATGCCCAGGAAACACAGCAACCCGATCGCGACGCCGCTGGCGAGCGAGTAGCTCGCGCGGCCGCCCGCGTCCTTCCAGCCCGGATGCCCGATGTAGACCGCGGGCGGGAACGGCGACCCGAACGCCGCTCCGATGCACGCTCCGGCACCGTCGGCCAACAGGACGCTGCGCAGGTTGTAGTTGTCCCCCGCCGCCGCGGCGCTCTCCACGTTGCTCATCGCCTCGGTGAAGTTGTAGACGCCGAGCGGGATCGCCGTGCCGAGCAGCGGTGCCAGATCACCGAGTCCGTTGAGCAGCAGGTCGATTCGTTGGTCCGGGATGCCGATCGCGATGTTCTCCACCGCGGAGGTGAGGTCGGGCACCGACATGTACCCGCCGGCCCAGCCGATGGCCGTGCCGACGAACAGCGCGGCCAGGCCGACCGGGATGTTGCCCGGCAGCTTCACGTCGGTGAAGAACCCGATCAGGATGATCGCGAGCACGGGGAGACCGATCCACGCCGCCTCCCACATCTGCCCGGCCGGTCTCATCGAGATGAAGGTGATCGAGATGCCCGCGAGGGTTCCCAGCATCGCCGCCCGCGGAGTGAGCTTGCGGACGTAGGGCCCGACGAACGCACCGATCATCACGATGACGCCGATCATGAACGCCCACGCCAGACCCGCCTGCCAGGCCTGGATCGCGTTGTCGGTGCTCAGATACACCGGCAGCATCACGACGAACACCACGATGAACATGTGCGGCACGCTCGGGCCGTAGGGCAGCGCGGTCACATCGTCGCGTCCCTCACGCGCGGCGAGGCGACGGGCCAGGAACGTGTAGTACAGGTTGCCCAGGATCAGGGCCACCCCCAGGGCGGGCAGTACCGTACCCAGGACATTCACCGCGCTGAGGCCGATCACCCCGATCATCAGGCCGGTCAACGTCAGCACGTTGACCAGGATGTTGAACCCGAGACCGAAGAACGCGTTGGTGTCCCCCCGCGTCCACCAGGCGACCTTGAACTGCTGCGGGGCTGACGGCGGGTCGGCGGCGGGGGCGGGATCGGTGGTGGCGCTCATGACTTCCTCCGGATGGTCGGGTTGGAGTTCGAGACGCCGGTGTCTCGGGAACGAACAGGGACTGGTGTCGTCGCGTGACTCACGCCGGGCTGATGACGTCGTCGGCGCTTGTGGGCAGCAGCGCGATGACGTCCGCACTCGGTGCCGTCCAGCCGAAGATGCCGCCCTGGGCCGCGATCATCTCGAGCCCGACGCGTTGGAACTCGGGAAAATACGAACCGACACAATCGGATACGACGACGCATTCGAATCCGCGGTCATTGGCCTCGCGGGTGGTCGTGTGTACGCAGACCTCGGTGGTCACCCCGGTGACGAGCAGCTGCGTGATGTCGTTGTCGGCGAGCACCGTCGACAACTCGGTCGCGTAGAACGCGCCCTTGCCGGGCTTGTCGATGACGACCTCGGTGGCGAGCGGGGCGAGTTCGTCGACGATGTCGTGGCCGTACTCGCCGCGGATGAGGATGCGGCCGTAGGCACCCGGATCACCGATCCGCTTCGACGGGAGCCCACGATTGAGCTTGGCGGGCGGACAGTCCGACAGATCAGGCAGATGCCCTTCCCTGGTGTGGATGACGAGCATCCCGGCCGTGCGCGCGGCGTCGAGCAGACCGGCCAGCGGCGCGACGACGCGCTGCAACTGGGCGACGTCGTTGCCGAGTGTCTCGCCGAAACCCCCGGGCAGCAGGAAGTCTCGCTGCATGTCGATGATGATCAGCGCCGTGTGGGCGAGGTCGAGCTCGATGGGGCCGGGTTGAGCGTCGAGGGTGACGGTGTCGGACATGGGGTTCCTTCGGGACGGTCTCGTCGAGAATTCAGGGGTGGGAAACGGTGGCGGTCGAGGTGCGTGACGACCGGTCGGGGATCGCCGGGCGGGAACGCGGCTCGTCGAGTAATGCGGCCGCCAGGTGCAGGACGGCGTCATCGGTGAGGGCGTTGCCGAGCAGCATCGCGCTGTGCGGCCGGCCGTCGGCGGTCAGACCCTGCGGGATGGCGACGCCGGTGAGGTCCAGCAGATTACCGAAGTGGGTGTAATGGCCGAGCATCGTGTTGACGGCGATCGGTTCGGCCAGGACCTCGTCGACGGTGAACGTACGGCCGATCGTGGGGACCACGAGGACGTCCATCTGCTGCCACAACCGGCCGACCTCGGCGCGCAACTCCTGTAGCCGCTGCAGCGCCGAGAAGGCGTCCACGGCGGAGTACTTCTCACCGCTGCGCAGTATGTCCCGGACCACCGGATGGATGTCGTCGGGCCGCTCGGCCAGGAACCGGGCGAATTCGACGAGTCGCTCGGCCACCCAGGGACCCGAGTAGAGCAGCTCGCCCGCGGCGAGGAACGGGGTCAGCGACACATCGACGATCTCGACGCCGCCGGGCACGGCCAGGTGCGACAGGCGCGCGCGGAACGAGAGGTGGGCCTCGCGCATGGCCTCGTCGCCGAAGAACTCCAGCTCGTCCGGCGCCGGCAGGCCGATGGTGAGAGTGTCACCGGAGTGACGAGGGCCGGGGTCGCGGGACCAGGGATCGGCGTCGTCGCGGCCGATCATCACGTCCATGACCCGGTCCATGTCGTCGATGGTCGAGGTCATCGCGGTGATGCAGTCCAGCGACTTGCAGGCGGGCACGAGGCCGACCGTGCTGATCAGTCCGCGGGACGGCTTGTAGCCGACGATCCCGTTCAGCGCCGCCGGCACGCGCCCGGAACCGGCCGTGTCGGTCGCGACGGCGAACGGCACGTCACCGCGCGCCACCGCCAGCGCCGAGCCGGAACTCGAACCGCCGGAGATCATCCCGTTGCCGAAGACGCCGCGTGGGATGGTGAAGGGCGTCCGGGTCCCGTTGAGTCCGGTGGCGAACTGGTCGAGATTTGTCTTGCCGACGTAGAGGGCACCCGCATCGAGCAGTCGCTGCACCACGGGCGCGGTCGTGTCCGGGACATAGGCGTACGCCGGACACGACAGTGTGGTCGGCACCCCCGCGACATCGATGGAGTCCTTCACCCCGAACGG
The DNA here is from genome assembly GCF_042672305.1 of Gordonia sp. NPDC127522. Classification (NCBI taxonomy): domain Bacteria; kingdom Bacillati; phylum Actinomycetota; class Actinomycetes; order Mycobacteriales; family Gordoniaceae; genus Gordonia; species Gordonia sp. NPDC127522. The sequence continues at coordinate 217,282 of NZ_JBHXVK010000004.1, read as the reverse complement.
AACCCCGTACAGCGGGAGATCGCGTGTGTCGGAACGGTCCTCGAGGTCCGCGGCGGCAGCGAGGAGCTCATCGCGAGGCACCGTGGACAGCCAGGTGCCGTCGTCTCCCCGGGCCTCGATGGCGTCGAGGACGGCTCGCGCGGTCCGCGTCGGCGACCCGCTGCCGTGCAGATGCGAGTCGAGGATCTCGGCGACCGTGGGACCCGTCGTCGGCCCGGCAACTTTCGTCATAACGTCGATTGTCGACAGAATGATGGCGTCTGCGGAACGGCTGTGTGTCGATTGTGTTAGCGCGTGAACCCGAGCGGGGTCAGCGAGCGGGATCGTGCTGGTGCACGGTGGATTCGCCGGCCGCGGACACCAATCCCAGGTAGTGCAGGTGTCCATGGTCACCGAGCGCGGCGACGACCGCCTCGGTGTCGTTGCGTTCGAGAGCGTCCAGAATCGCCTGATGGCGGGTGAATCCGTCCGCCGGGCCATGGTGATCGGCTGTCTCCGAACGCAGGTTGACCGCCATCGGCAACTGCAGTTTGAGCAGGATCGGCGCCAGGGTCACGTCGAGCTGACGGTTTCCGGCCAGCGCGACCACCGCGGCATGGAACCGGCGATGAGCGTCATCGCGTTCGAGATCGTCACCCGCACGACGCATCGCGTCGATCGCCGCCCGCACCGGCGCGAGCTGACGGTCGGGATCCGCCAGCGGCAGAGCGGTTTCGACGGCGTGGCGTTCGAGCACCTGGCGGATCTCGAACAGTTGCAGAATGTCGGTCGGCGACCATTCGGTCACCCGGACCCCGCGCCGCGGTTGATGTTCGACGAGACCCTGCTGCGCCAGGAGCCGCAGCGCCTCACGAACCGGGGCGCGGCTGATACCGAGGTCCGCGCACAATGTCTCTTCGACGATCTTCTGGCCCGGTTCGAGCGCGCCGCTCAGGATCGCGTCGCGGAGCCGGCGTGCGGCGACATCCACCAGGGACTCCGGGAGATCACCCCCAGGCCCGTCCGCCAGCGTCACCTGTTCCACTCCCGCCACACTCGTACCCGATCGTGCGGCCAGTCTAGCGGCGTCGACAGTCGACGGTTTTGCGCGCACACGTGTGTCGTCCGTCTCCGGCGGTGCGGTATTGTCCTCCCGCAGGCCTGTACAGGCGCGGGGAGTTAGCTCAGTCGGTTAGAGCCGCGGACTCATAATCCGTAGGTCGCGGGTTCGAGCCCCGCACTCCCCACCATCTTGACCAGTAGATTCGCTGCCGAGCGGGTCGCCTTCGTCGTCTCGGGAGACGGCGATGGTCACCGATTGGTCACCTTCGCCTTGCGACGAGTTAGTTTCCTGGTCAGCTCGCGGCTGACGTGCACCAGTGGAGCCGCGGCCTCCGTAGCCGCGGCAACGGCGAAGTACGCACCGCCACCGAATTCCTGCTCAAGACGCGCAAGCACTACGCGAATCTCGCCACCAAGCTCGGCCTCACTCCCGAGTCGGACTCCCGGATCAATCGGGACAACGCGCTACCACCGGCCGACGAGGTACGGCGCCCGAAGACTTCGTGGAGCACTCCGGGCTGTTCGGGGTGCATAACACGAAAGTCTGGGCTTGGGGCATGGTCACGAGGTCTACCTTGCTAGTCCTGGTTGGAACGGCAGCGTGCGAACACGTTTCGATTCCAGCGACAGCCACCAGGGACCACGAGGCGTCGTAGAGACCTGAAGCTCAACCTTCTGCCAGTGCACGAGCAGCCGCTCGGCTTGCTGCCATGGACGCTGCGAGCCGACCGCGCCGTGAAGGTGCACCACCGTGAGTTCGTGAGCGATCGCGGCGGGGGCCTCCAGTGGGCGGGTGCGGAGCCTGCGATCGTTCGTGATCACAATCCACCCGCGGCCGCCGGCCTCCGCGATCCAGTCGGCATCGAGTGTTCCACAAGGGATGACTCGATCGAGAGTGATGTCTCCGAACACTGCGGCATCGTTCCGGAGCTGAGTGAGCCCCTTCGCCAGCCCCATCAGGTTCTCGTCGAAGACGAACACCACGTCGTTCAGTGAGCGCGCAGGCATGATCGGCAGGAGGTCCAGTCTGTGCTGGAATCAGGCAGCCAGCCGATACTTCGCGGCGTACTCGCTGGCCGACCTCACCTGCACGATGCTAAGTCCGTAGGTTGCCGCTACATCTTCGACTGGCTCCCCGTAGGCGACAATCCCGGCGATGGTCTCGACGGACACACGGCGCCCTTCGAAGGTGGGTTGTCCCCCGAATCGTCCGGGATGTAGCACGATTCCGGGATAGGTCAGATCGCTGCTGATCTGTTCGGCGAACTTCTCCCCGGATTCGTCCTCCGCGAGCTGCGCACGCTCGATGAGCGGCCGCCCGTCGGTCAGGATCATCTGGCCGGTCTCGATGATCAAACGACCCTCCTCCGAGGACAGCTTCAGGTCGAGTTCGATGTGTTGGGGGCGGATGTCGATGTATGGTCGGTACCGGGCCAGCGGGTAGTCGATCTGGAACTCTTGCCGCAAGGCGTCGACCGCGGCCCTCAGCCGAGTAGTCTTGACCGCCTTCTGGTCTCGGTACTCAGCCAGTATGCGTGTCTCGACGAACTCTCCCCACGTCACCCATTCGGTGTCACGCCGCTGCTCTCGCAAGATTGGTGCGTAGTCCCGACCGTTGCGCGAGTAGCCGTTGATCCACCGACGGGCGGTGCCTGCGCGCAGCCCGGTGAGACGATCGACCTCGTTGTAGAGGTAGACGTCGCGGTGCAGCACGTTGGTGACGGTCACACCGACAGAATCGCACACCGAGTTTGCCGGCGTTACCTCAAGTCGGGAGTGATGTGCGGCTCAGGGTCCCCAGACGAAGGTCGCGGGATAGTCAACCGTGACCGCGATTGTGGGCTTGGTCGTCACCGCCTTGCCGCTCGGCCAGGATCTCACGGTACTGCGGCAGGAAACGTCCGTCTCCACTGCCTGGAGATCGGGTTATGTGAGTGGTCAGGCGCATCCTTTTCGCCGCCTCGACCGCGGCGCGGCGGATTTCAGCGCGAATCTCGGGAGGGATATGAGCCCTCGATGGGTCATAGTGAGCGAGCTGGTCGAGATCCTCCGCGCCTGTATCCGCTATCCGTTGATCTTGGCACGGCCGCTGGTCACACCGTGGACACGAACTTCCCATAACTGTCCGTCACACGACAGCAACAGGTGGTGATGATCATGGCCGCTGGCCTGCGCTGACCTTGACTACCCATCACCTGTCATCGCTATCCATCACGGACGGTTCGCCACTCATAATCCGTAGGTCGCAGGTTCGAGCCCCGCACTCCCCGCTCGCGAGCGACCTGACGAATACCGCCGGTTCGTCGACGTCACCCACCCAGGGCGGGCGGCACCTCTGCGGAATCGGCCATGACCGAGGACCCGCTGAGTGCGTCGTTGGCGCGACGCTCGACCAGCAGTGGCACGAAGTCGCGCACATCGGTTCCGTCGAAGTGCCGGTAGGCGGCCTCGACGGCCGCGGCGACCTCTCCGGGCTTCCGGTCGGAGTACATACCGATCAGGCGGTGCTGCACCTCGGTGACCTGACGGCGCTCATCATTCGCATCCACGCACCCAGGTCAGGCATCGTCCGGTGCGCCCCGCAGCCGTGGATCACGAACTGTCTCCGACTGTTCAAGCCGTGCTCGTCTCGACAAGCGGTCACCGGTCACACCGGCTCACCGCTCGACGCGACACCAGTACTCGGTCTCGCCGCGGATCGGCGCGAGTCTGACCTCGCCGCCCTCGGGACGGTCGAACAACCGGACACCCGCCCCCAGGAACACCGGGACGAAGAACACGAGCACCTCGTCGAGCAGCCCGTGATCGATCATCTGTCGCGCGACGTCGGCGCCGATGACGGTGACGTAGCCGTCGCCGGCCGTCCGGGCGGCGAGGTCGACCGCCTCGTGCAGATCCGAGACGAACGTGACGCCGTCGACGGGGTCCGCCGGCGGGTTGTGCGTGAGAACGACGGCGGGACCGTCGTATTCACCGCCGAACGCACCTTCGCGGTCCGTTCCCCGGTTGGGATCGTCGCCGCGAAACGACCGATTGCCGACCAACACCGCGCCGGTACCACGCATCAACCGGTCGGCCGCGTCGTCGGCTGCCCGGTTCTGTCCCTCGGCGGGGACGTCGAAGAACCGGGTCAGCCACGACATGTCGCCGCCCGGGCCCGCGATGAATCCGTCGAGAGACGCCGTCGCCGAATAGATCGTTGTCGCCATGATCAGTGCCCTTCGTAGCGGTGTCGACAGATAGACCGGCGCCACGACGGGAACTCATCGGTCCGGCGGGGGCTGCGACGCGGCTCAACCCACGGAGCCGGCGCGACCCGCAGGACTCAGCCCGCGTCGACGATGGGGTCGACCGCCTGCTCCAGCAGGCTCCGACGGTAGGCCTCGAGGGCGACGAGATCGCCGAAGACCGCGTTGTACCCGTCCGGGTCGTCGCTGGGTGCCATCCGGCGTAGACGCGACTTGATGTCGGCGATCTGGGAACCGACCCACACCTCTTGCAGCCTGGCGAGCACGCTCGTGATGTAGCGAGCGATGTTGTCCTCGTCGACCGGCATCGACTCGACCGCCAGTTCGGTCACCAGCGGGTCGATGACCGGGTCGTCGACGGCATTGCGCACGGCGTCGACCCAGGCCGCGCCACCCAGCCCGGCCGACGTGCCCCCGAGGCCGGTCATCGCCTGCCGGATGATGGCGTAGGCCGGCTCGTTGAAGCACTCGACGGGCAGCGAGTCGAAGACGGTGCCGGCGATAGCCGGATACTGCAGCGCGGCCTTCAGCGCTTCCCGCTGCGGCCACAGGCGCGGGTCGTTGGGCTGGGGGCGGGCCGACGTCGGCGCGGCCTCCGCCTCCGGCCGGTTGCGAGCACCGCGACCGCTCCCCCGACTGCCGGAGTTGCTGACGCCCTGCGCCTTTCGAATTCTGGCGCCTTCTTCGCGCACTCTGCCGAGAACCTGGGAGACCTCTTCCCAACCGACCCAACCGGCCAGCTGGCGGGCGTACTCGTCACGCAGCGCGATGTCCTTGATCCGGGCGACCACCGGGACGGTGTCGCGCAACGCGTGGACGCGGCCCTCCGCGGTGTCGAGGTCGTGGCCGGCGAGGAGGGCCTTGATCGCGAACTCGAACATCGGCACTCGACGCGCGACCAGGTCACGGACGGCGGCGTCGCCCTTCTCCTGCCGGAGTTCGCAGGGGTCCATGCCGTCGGGCGCGATCGCCACGAAGGTCTGCCCCGAGATGGACTGCTCGCCCTCGAATGCTTTGAGAGCCGCCGCTTTACCGGCATCGTCACCGTCGAAGGTGTAGATCACCTCGCCGCGGAAGTACGAGTCGTCCATCATCAGCCGCCGGATGAGGGCGAGGTGGTCCTCACCGAAGGCGGTGCCACACGAGGCGACCGCGGTGGTGACGCCGGCCAGATGCATCGCCATGACGTCGGTGTAGCCCTCGACGACCACCACCTGATGCCCCTTGGCGATGCTCTTCTTCGCGTGGTCGAGACCGAACAGCACCTGAGACTTCTTGTACAGCATGGTCTCCGGCGTGTTCATGTACTTGCCGAGGTTGTCGTCGTCGAACAGTTTGCGGGCGCCGAAACCGATGATGTCCCCGCCGAGGTTGCGGATCGGCCACAAGAGACGGCGATGGAAGCGGTCGATCGGCCCCTTGCGTCCCTGTTTGGACAGGCCGGCGGCCTCGAGTTCGCTGAACTCGAAGCCCTGCGACAGCAGCGCCTTGGTCATCGTGTCCCAGCCGGCAGGTGCGTAACCGCAACCGAATTGGACGGCCGCCACCGCGTCGAAGTCGCGTTCCTTCAGGTAGTCGCGCGCCGGCTGCGCCTCGGGTGACTGCAGCGCGGCCGCGTAGAACTTGGCCGCGGCGGCGTTGGCGGCCACCAGTCGCGCGCGGGTGCCGCGGTCCCGCTTGATGGCGGTACCGCCGCCCTCGTAGTTGATCTGGTAGCCGATCCGGTCGGCGAGCTGCTCGACCGCCTCGACGAAGCTGATGTGCTCCTGCTTCTGCAGGAAGCTGTACACGTCGCCGCCTTCGCCGCAGCCGAAGCAGTGGAAGTGGCCGTGGTTGGGACGGACGTGGAACGACGGCGACTTCTCGTCGTGGAAGGGGCACAGACCCTTGAGGCTGTCAGCACCGGCGCGACGCAGGGCGACGTAGTCGCCGACGATGTCCTCGATCCTCGTCTGCTCACGGATCGCCGTGATGTCGCGATCGGGAATTCGGCCTGCCACGCGACCAGTGTAGTGACGCCGGTGAGGCCGCCCGGCCGGGTGCTTCGTCGACCACGCCCGGCCTACCCCAGATGCGCCTGGGCCCCCGAATTGTGCTTGTCCGTGCGCTCGAGCCGGCCTTCGGTCATGGATGCGATCTGGTCGACGATGACGCGCATGCGGGCGGCATCGTCGGACGCGGCGTTCCACCACGGCACGAAGATCGGGTCCAGGCCCCCGGGCGCCGCCTCGGCGAACCAGTTCGCCACCCGGTGGATGCGTTCCCGCTGACGACGCTGCGTCGCCTTGTGCCGCTCGTTGGAGAAGATGAAGCGCAGTGCCAGGGTCTTGAGCATCGACACCTCGGCGGCGATGAGTTCCGGCACCTCGAGGTCGGCGTCGTAGCGCGAGACCGGCCGGCCGCCGACCACCTCGCGGGTGCCGGTGATCGCGGCCGACGCGAAGCGGCCGATGAACTCACTGGTCAACCTCTTGAGCGCGACGTAGGAATCGAGCGTGCCGTCGAAGACACCCACCGACCGCACGATGTCCATGCGGTGCAGGCGGGCGGCGGCGTCGACGAGGGCCGCGGGATCGAGACCCGGGAATTCCTTGGCGCCGATGTCGGCGAGCGCGCGCTGGTCCTGCGGATCGCCGAGGGTGCGCAGGTCGATCCGGCCACCGATGACGCCGTCCTCGAGGTCGTGCACGGAGTACGCCACGTCGTCGGACCAGTCCATGATCTGCGCTTCCACGCACTGTCGGGTCCCGGGCGCGTCCCGACGAATCCACGCCAGCATGGCGGCATCGTCGTCGTAGGCCCCGAACTTGCCTCCGGGTGTGCGCCGGGTCCACGGATACTTCAGGGTCGCGTCCAACGACGCGCGGGTGAGGTTGAGGCCGGCGCTGCGCCCGTCGGCATCGAGCAGCTTGGGTTCGAGCCGCGTCAGGATGCGCAGGTTCTGGGCGTTGCCCTCGAAACCACCGTGCTCCGCCGCCACCTCGTCGAGCGCGCGTTCGCCGTTGTGTCCGTAGGGCGGATGCCCGATGTCGTGGGCGAGTCCGGCGAGTTCGACGAGGTCGGGCTCGGCGCCGAGACCGATGGCGATCCCCCGGCCGATCTGCCCGACCTCGAGCGAATGCGTGAGCCGGGTACGGGGCGTGTCACCCTCCCGCGGACCGACGACCTGCGTCTTGTCGGCCAGCCTGCGCAGGGCGGCCGAGTGCAGGACCCGCGCACGGTCCCGCGCGAAGTCGCTTCGATGGTCGGTCCGGGTGCCGGGCAGGCTCGCGACCTTGGCGCCCTCGGGCACGAACCGCTCGACGGCCTCGTCGCCGTAGGTTGCCACCGTCGGGAGCACATGCCCGACCGTCTCGGGACCCTGTCGGGTGCTAGTCAAGCACCCAGCCCCGGGCGACGGCGAAGTCGGTGACCCGCTGCCGGATCGCCACGATCTGACGAGCCGTGAGGGCGCCGTCGGCGTCGAGGAGCAGCTCGGTGAGCTCTTCGGTGAACGCGGCAGCATCCAGCGAGCCGCCCCCGCCGCGCGGACGACGGCTGCCGCGGTCGTCGTGACGTCCGCGGTCGCCCCGGTCACGGTCGCGGCCGTGGTGCTCGTCGCGGCGGTGCGCCCGTGCGCCGGCGGTGTCGTCGGCCGGCGCCGCCTCGGTCACCGCGACGTTGACGGCCTTGGAACCGCGGTCGGTCTCCTCGATGTCGAAGGACACCTTGGCACCGGGTTTCAACGAGTTCTCGTCGATGTCGATGTCGTTGATGTGGAGGAACACATCGGCGCCGCCCGATTCCGGCGCCAAGAACCCGAATCCCCGATTCGCGTCGTAATGAACGACTTTCCCGCTGACAGACACGACTCCACTCACTCTCTCGTCGCGCGCACGACGGACCCCATGCCCTACTCCACGCGACAACTCGTCATCGATTGTGACAGACATCCGCAGGTCAGGCGGAATCGCGAGCACCCGGTCCGCGCGACCGGGAGCAGGATCAGGCGCCGAGCAGCTTGCCGCCGAGATACTCGGCGACCTTGTCGAGCGCGACCCGCTCTTGGCTCATGGTGTCCCGTTCGCGCACCGTGACGGCATGGTCGTCGAGGGTGTCGAAGTCGACCGTCACGCAGAACGGCGTGCCGATCTCGTCCTGCCGGCGGTACCGCTTGCCGATGCCCTGTGCGTCGTCGAACTCGACGTTCCAGTGCTTGCGGAGTTCGGCGGCGAGGTCGCGGGCCTTCGGCGAGAGCTTCTCGTTGCGCGAGAGCGGCAGCACCGCGACCTTGATCGGGGCCAGCCGGCGGTCGAGCCGCAGCACGGTGCGAGTGTCGGTGCCGCCCTTCGCGTTCGGCACCTCCTCCTCGGTGTAGGCGTCGCACAGGAAGGCCATCAGCGAGCGGGTCAGGCCGGCCGCCGGTTCGATGACGAACGGTGTGTAGCGCTCACCCGACGCCTGGTCGAAGAACGACAGGTCCTCCCCCGAGTGCTTGCTGTGCGTGGACAGGTCGTAGTCCGTCCGGTTGGCGACACCCTCGAGCTCACCCCACGGGTTGCCGGTGAAGCCGAACTTGTACTCAACGTCCACGGTCCGCTTGGAGTAGTGCGACAACTTCTCTTTCGGGTGGTCGTAGAGCCGCAGGTTCTCCGGATCGATGCCCAGGTTGACGTACCAGTCGAAGCGCTGGTCGATCCAGTACTGGTGCCATTCCTCGTCCTCGCCCGGCTTGACGAAGAACTCCATCTCCATCTGCTCGAACTCGCGGGTGCGGAAGATGAAGTTGCCCGGCGTGATCTCGTTGCGGAAGCTCTTGCCGATCTGCGCGATGCCGAACGGCGGCTTCTTGCGCGCGGTGGTCATCACGTTCTTGAAGTTCACGAAGATACCCTGCGCGGTCTCGGGACGCAGGTAGTGCAGACCCTCTTCGTCGTCGACGGGCCCGAGGAACGTCTTCATCAGACCGCTGAAGGCTTTGGGTTCGGTCCAGTTGCCGGGCTGCCCGGTCTCCGGGTCGTTGATGTCGGCCAGACCGTTGGCCGGCGGATGCCCGTGCTTGGCCTCGTAGGCCTCGATGAGATGATCGGCGCGGTAGCGCTTGTGGGTGTGCAGCGACTCGACCAGCGGGTCGGTGAACACCTCGACGTGGCCCGAGGCCTCCCAGACCTGACGCGGCAGGATGACCGACGAGTCGAGGCCGACGACGTCCTCGCGGCTGATGACCATCGTGCGCCACCACTGCCGCTTGATGTTCTCCTTGAGTTCGACGCCGAGCGGGCCGTAGTCCCACGCCGATTTGGTGCCGCCGTAGATCTCACCGCACTGGTACACCAGGCCCCGGCGCTTGGCGAGGTTGACGACGGATTCCACATTGGACTGGGCGGCCACGGTTAACTGCTCTCCACGGGTTGAGGTGTTCGGCTGGGACGGTCGTGCTGACGCTCGGTGCTCGACGTGCATCCACCAGATGCGGGCGGCAACCCGTACAGACTACCGAGCACATGTGCCGTTTCCCGAAACCACCGGCAACGGTGCACCCGTCGGACCCACATGCACGGACGGGAACTGCGAGAGTGGCAGGGTGATCGTTCGCATACGACGACGCGTCGGCGTCCCCCCATCAGCCCGTGGCCGTCGGCCGGTCCTCGCCTCGGCCGGCCTCGCACTGACACTCGCACTGGCCGTGGGGTGCGCGGCCGAGCAGGCCGCCGAGCCCCAGCGACCCTCGTCGGCGCCGGTGTCGACGCCCTCTCCCGAGCCACCGATCGACGAGGTCACCCCGGCCGCGCTGGCCAAGGCCGTCACCCTCGACAACGTGATGGCGCACGTTCGCGCACTGGCCCAGATCGCCGCCAACCACGGCGGCAACCGCGCGGCCGGCACACCCGGGTACGACGCCTCGCTCGACTACGTCGCCGGGCTCCTCCGCACGGCGGGCTTCGACGTGACGACGCCGCCCGTCGAGTACGAGCGCTTCGAAGCCGGTCCGGTCAGCCTCACCGCCGACGGCCTGAAGGTCGCCACCCGCGTCGTCGAGTATTCGGCCGGAACCGGCGACACCCCGGTCACCGGGGCCCCGGTCGCCGTCAACGGCCTCGGCTGCGCGAGCACCGACTTTCCGGCCACGACGCGTGGTGCGATCGCCGTCATCACCCGAGGTACCTGCACCTTCGCCGACAAGGCACGGAACGCGGAGGCGGCCGGCGCGGTCGGGGTCGTCATGGTCAACAACGAACCCGGCCCGCTCACCGGCGCCACCCTGGGGCCGGACGACCGGCCGGGGATCCCGGTCCTCGGCATCGCGGGCGACGACGCCGATCGGGTGCGGTCGGCGCGATCGGTCGCGCTTGCGGTCGAGGCGAAGACCACCGGCATCACCACGCGAAACCTGATCGCCGAGACCCGGACGGGCACCGGCGACGACGTCGTCATGGCCGGCGCACACCTCGACAGTGTCGCCGAGGGACCCGGCATGAACGACAACGCCAGCGGCTCCGCGGCCGTGCTCGAGACGGCTCTGCGACTCGGGTCGTCGCCGCGGGTCCCGCACCGCGTGCGATTCGCGTTCTGGGGCGCGGAGGAGGACGGGCTCGTGGGTTCCACCGAGTACGTCCGGGGACTCGACCCGGCCGCACGTACGGCGGTGGCCCTCTACCTGAACTTCGACATGCTCGCCTCACCCAACGGCGGGTACTTCACCTACGACGGCGACGACTCCGAGCGTCAGGGAGCCGGCCCCGGCCCGGACGGCTCCGGGGGCATCGAGCGGACCTTCGAGAAGTTCTACGCCGATCGCGGCATCCCCCTCGCCCCCGACGACTTCGACGGCCGTTCCGACTACGGCCCGTTCATCGCGGTGGGCATCCCCTCCGGCGGGGTGTTCACCGGCGCGGAAACCGAGAAGAACGAAGCGCAGGCGGAAATGTGGGGCGGCCGGGCCGGAGAACCCTTCGACCCCGACTATCACACCGCGCGCGACACCCTCGACAACCTGAACACCGACCTGCTGGCCGTCAACTCGGCTGCGGTCGCGTCTGCGGTCGCGACCTACGCGTTGTCGACCGCGGGTGCGGACGGGGTCCCGCCGCCGGCCGAGCGCCGACGTGCAGACGAGGGCTGACCAGCGGCGACACCGGTGGCACGGATTGAAAACCATTTCCGATAGAATGGCCGGATCATTGGCGCGAGCCAGGCGAGGAGGAGCGTGATGTCGACGCAACCGTTGGACGGGCCCGGACCGATCGAAGCGGCCGATGCCGCGGCGCGGGAAGCCGCCGCCGACCTCCTGCGCGCCCTCGCCTCCCCCACTCGCGTCGCCATCGTCCTGTCCCTGCGGGAGCGGGTGCAGTGCGTCCACGAACTCGTCGGGCACCTGGGCTTGAGTCAGCCACTGGTCAGCCAGCACCTGCGCGTGCTCAAGGACGCCGGTGTGGTGCGGGGCCAGCGCAACGGTCGTGAGATCACCTACGAACTCCTCGACGACCACGTCGCGCACATCGTCGGCGATGCGCTGATCCACGCGAACGAGACCACCGACGGCCGCGCCGTGCCGTCCGATGCGTCCCGGGTGGTGAACGAATGAGTGGCGTCGCATCGGGCCCGCAGCCGGTCACCGGCATCCGGTCGACGCGCCAACGCGCTGCGATCGCCGACGCCCTGGCCGGCACCGAGGACTTCTGCTCCGCGCAGGAACTGCACGAGATCCTCAAGGCCCGGGGCGAATCCATCGGCCTGACGACGGTGTACCGCAATCTGCAGGCGCTGAGTCAGGCCGGCCAGATCGATGTCCTGTGGGACGGTTCCGGTGAGACCCGATACCGCCACTGCTCGTCGGGACACCACCACCATCTCGTGTGCCGGGAGTGCGGCACCACCGTCGAGGTCCAGGCCGAACCGGTCGAACGCTGGGCCGCGAAGATCGCCGCCCAGCACGGCTTCACCGACATCAACCACACCGTCGAGGTCTTCGGGCGCTGCGGGGACTGCCGGACCGCCGAGAACGACTGAGCTTTCAGCGGTCTCTAATCCGAAAGAACCGCACACCCACTGTTCCCTGAGGAGCGAGCTCGCGAGCCCCTCCGCCCCCTGAGGAGCGAGCTTCCGAGCCCCTCCGCCCCCTGAGGAGCGAGCTTGCGAGCGTCACGAAGGGTCCTGGTGAGACGCGTGGCAGACCCTTCGTGACGCGCCCTCCGCAAGCTCCGAGCGCTCCTCAGGGAGCAGGGGGTGGCCGCGCCCTCCGCAAGCTCCGAGCGCTCCTCAGGGAGCAGGGGGTGGCCGCGCCCTCCGCAAGCTCCGAGCGCTCCTCAGGGAGCGGGGGTCGGGCCCACCAGCCGTTCGGCGGCGTCGACACCGGCGGCGAGCACGATGTGCAAGACCGTCAGCAGCGGGATGTCCTCGAGATGTGAAGCCGGAAACGTGTAGTACTGCAACACATCTGTGGTGACCCCGGCGAGATCGGAGCGTCGGAGGCTGCCGAAGCTGAGCTGGGCGGCGCACGCCTCGACGTCATCCCGGAGTGTCGGGGTGTTGGGCAGGTCCATCGCGACCATCTGCGTCAAGGCCAGCACGTCGAGGCCGTCGGCAAGCGTGAGTACGCGGATCGACGCGCGGGTCGGACCGACCTGCACCACCAGCGAATCGGCATCAGGACGGTCGACAGGCCCGAGTTCGGCGACGATCGCCGCGGTCCGGTCGAGCAACTCGGCGGCCTCGCTCACGACGGCTTCACCCCGCCGAAACGCCGGTCGCGCGAAGCGTATTCGAGGCAGGCGGCCCACAGGTCCCGACGGTCGAAGTCCGGGAAGAGTTTCTCCTGGTAGACCATCTCCGCGTACGCGGACTGCCACAGCAGGAAGTTCGAGATCCGCTGCTCCCCCGACGGACGCAGGAACAGGTCGACGTCGGGCATGTCCGGCTCGTCGAGGTACCGCGCGAACGTCGACTCCGAGATCCGCTCAGGATCGATCTCGCCTCGCGCGGCGCGCCGTGCGATCTCCCGTGCGGCGTCGGCGATCTCGGCACGACCGCCGTAATTCACGCACATCGTGAGCGTCATGACGGTGTTGTCCCGGGTCATCTCCTCGGCGATCTCGAGTTCCCGGATCACGCTGCGCCACAACCGGGGTCGGCGTCCGGCCCAGCGCACCCGGACGCCCATCTCGTGCATCTCATCGCGTCGACGGCGGATGACGTCGCGGTTGAAGCCCATGAGGAACTTCACCTCGTCGGGGCTGCGCGACCAGTTCTCGGTGGAGAACGCATAGGCGGAGAGCCAGCCGACCCCCAATTCGATACAGCCGCAGACGGTGTCCATCAACACGGCCTCACCGCGCTTGTGCCCCTCGGTGCGCGGGAGCCCGCGATCGGTGGCCCAGCGCCCGTTCCCGTCCATCACCAGCGCCACGTGCTTGGGCACGAACTCCGCGGGGATCGCCGGGGGCCGGGCACCGCTCGGATGCGGATCGGGGGGACGGACATCCGTCCGGGGGCTCGCGACCTTGCGTCCCTTCGCCGAACTACCCGGCCGCAACGCCATCGTCGACCCTCCTCACGCCCGTGTCCACACCCGTCTCCATCAGCCTATGAGGGGCGGTGCGTTCGATCAGCGGCAGGGTTCGGAGCTGGCGTTCCAGATGCCACTGCAGATGCGCGGCGGTGAGTCCGCTGGCCTGTCGACGCAGCGACGGCGTGGCGTCGACGACCTCATCCCACCGACCGCGGAACAGGGCCTCCATGAGGTCGAGCACGCCGGGCGAGGGGGTCGCCGATCCGGGTGGCCGGCACGGCAGACAGACGGCGCCGCCGGCGGCGACGTGGAAAGCGCGGTGGGGGCCGGGTGTCGCGCACCGCGCGCACTCCTCGAGCGCCGGCATCCAGCCCGCGCTGTACATCGCGCGCAGCAGGTAGGCGTCGAGGATCAGCTCACGCGGCCGGCGGTCGTCGGCCAGCGCGGCCAGCGCCCCGACCGTCAGCCGGTGCAACTGACGAGTAGGCGCTCGTTCCTCACCCGCGAGTCGTTCCGCGGTCTCGAGGACCGCACAGGCCGTGGTGTAGCGCCCGTAGTCGGCGACGATGGCGTCGGCGAAGGCGTGCAGGCTGTGTACCTGGGTGACCACGTCGAGGCTGCGGCCGGGATACAGATGTACGTCGATGTGGGCGAAGGGTTCGAGCCGGGCGCCGAACTTCGACCGCGTCCGCCGCACGCCCTTCGCGACCGCGCGCACGAGACCGTGTTCGGCGGTGAGCAGCGTGATGATGCGGTCGGCTTCGCCCAGCTTGTGCTGGCGCAGCACGACGGCCTCATCCCGGTAGAACCTCACCGGGACATTCTCCCATCGGGTACCGACACGACGTGTCCCGACATGCCCGCCGGCCTACCCCGGATCGATGTCGAACGAGGTCAGCGGCCGCAGCAGCGAGCGCTTCTTCTCGACGTGACCACCCATCCGATCGAGGATCGACGTCAACGCCTCGATGGCCTCGACGATGTAGGGCCCCTTGTTCAGCATCACGCCCTCCGCACGCCGGCTCATCGCGGCGTCGGTGACCTCGGCCCGGGACGGCACGCCCTTCTTGGCCAGTCCGTCGAGCACCTGTGTCGCCCAGATGACGGGGACATGCGCGGCCTCGCACAGCCAGAGGATCTCCTCCTGCACTTCGGCGAGCCGGCCGAACCCGACCTCGACGGCCAGGTCGCCGCGAGCGATCATGACCCCGACCGCGTCCCAGCGCATCGCCTCGAGCAGCATCTGCGGGAGCGACTCGAACGCCGCCCGGGTCTCGATCTTCAGCACGATGCCCACATCGGACGCACCGCGACGGTTCAGTTCGTCGATGAGGTCGGCCACGTCCTCCGGCGACCGGACGAACGAGCAGTTCACCATGTCGGCATGTGCCGCGACGAACTCTAGGTCATAGCGGTCCGACGCGGTGAGCGCCGGGATGTGCAGTGTCGTGTCCGGGAGGTTGATGCCCTTCTCGGCGCGAAGTTTCGTCCCGCCCGGCGCGGCACGCTCGACGTCGACCACGATCTCGTCGTCGAGCTTCTCCCGCACTCGCCCGGCGATCTTGCCGTCGTCGAACAACACCCGATGGCCCGCCTCGACGTCGTCGAAGGCGTCCCCGAGCTCACATCCGATCCGATGCGGCCCGGTCCGGGTCGCCGGTGTCGGCGTGAGGTCGCGCTGTAGCCGGATCTCGTCACCGGTGCGCACGAGCAGATGCTGACGCTTCTCGGGCAGATCGTCGACGACGATCGGGGCGGCGTCGGCAGAGCCCGACAACCCGATCGTCGTACCCGTCTCGTAGTAGACGGTGCGATCGCATTCGACGTCGATCCCCGCCTCGGACACCGCGACCACCTCGAGTCGCCGTCGGCGACCACGAGCGTCCCGTAGGCGCAAGCGGTCTCCCTGCGCGACGTCGGCGAGAGCGCGGACCGGGATGACCCCGTCGATGCCCTCGGGCAGGCGTGCGCCGGGATCGAACGGTGCGGCACTGAGCCGCACCCGCGACCGCCGTTCGACGGTGCCATCGTCAGCGCGGACCGGTTTGACCTTGATCACCTTAGGTCCCGGTTCGAGTGGGCCGGTGCGCAACTTCGGACCGGCGAGATCCATGGCCACCCGCACCCGGCCGGGTAGAGCACGCACCGACTCGATCATCCGCGCCCATTCGGCCGGGCCGTCGTGTGCGCAGTTCACCCGCGCGACGTCCATCCCGGCGGCACCCATGGCACGGACGAGGTCGGGGTCGTCGGCGGCCTGGGTCGGCATCGTGACCATCACACGGGTGGCCCGCTCGCCGTGCTCGTCATCGGGTCCGTCGGCGGTGGCGTCATCGCCACCGCCGGGATGCACCCGCCCGAGGAGCCGGTCGCGATTGCGCGTCAGGGTCCGCACCCCACCCGCGAGGTCACCCCAGATCGGATGCCGGGTGCGCCCCTCGGCCAGGGCGTCCACCGTCTCGATGACCGTCTCGATCCACGAATAGACGATCGACTCCATCCGGCCGAGACTCGACAGTCCGTGCGCGGACATCGACTCCTGCAGCGGACGCAGATCGCGGCGTCGCACCGTGACGTAATGCACCAGGTTGCGGGCGCTGTCCCGGTGCTGGTCGGCGACCGCGGCGATGAGCGATTCGGCCTGCTCCTCGGCGCGGTCGAGGTCGTCGCGCAGTTCGTGCAGGGCCGAGGACAATTCGGGGATCGACATGACGACGGGGGTACCCATCCGGCCACCGTGTCAGACCCAGGTGAACGGCCGGGGCGAGGCGGCGCCGCCCGCGTCAGCCGGCGTTGACGATCTTGTCCAGCTTCGGCGGCAGCGTCATCCCACCCGGATATCGGTGCCAGCCCCTGCGGTCGTAGAACTTAGTGCCGAGCAGACCGAGGAGCACGCCGACGAGCAAGCCGATGAAGCACTGGATGATCGACCGGCCCAACCCCGCCGACAGGTCGGCGTCGAAGTACAGGACCGCACGCACACCGAGGTAGATCACGTGCATCGGCTCGATCGCGGCGATCCACTCGAAGAGGCGCGGACTCGCCTCCAGCGGGAGCGTCCCGCCCGACGACGGCAGGCCGAACACCACGAAGAAGAGCAGATTGAACAGCAGACCGGGGTTGCCGAACACCGCCATCATCGCGCTCGCGCTCACGCCGACGGCGAAGATGCCCAGCACCGAGAGCATCCAGAGCACGAAGCCGTTCGGGATCGACGTCCCGACCATCGCGCCGACGGCGATGAACAGGGTCGAGAGCACCACCGCGACCAGGAACATGATCGTCCACTTCGCCGCGAGCGTCGCCCACCGGCTGATCGCGAGCCGCTCGCGCAGCTGATAGAACGGCCCGTACTCGATGGGGGTCTGGCCGAGCATCCCGTCGACCACGATGCTGACCATCATCGCCCCGGTGAAGCCGGCGAGGACGAGCAGCAGGGTCAGATAGAACGCCGACAATCCGTTGCCCGCACCCTCGGGAAGCGGGGTCGGCTCGGACACCTCGACGGCCACCGGGGTTGCGAGCGCGAGCTGCGCCGCCCCGGTGAAGGTGATGTCGTTGCGATCGAGCTGGGTGCGGACCTGTTCGGTCAGCTGCGCGCCCACCTGCTCGTTGACGCGCGTACGCACCTGGTCGGCGAGGGTGGTGGTGATCGACGACGCGAACGCCCCTGAGCCCCGGTTGATGAAGATGTCGATGGTCGGTTTCGCCGGTTCGGCGGTGAGGACCGTCGACCGGCCCAGTGCGACAGCCCGATTCGTGAAATTGGACCCGACGACGATGACGCCGTACACCTTGCCGCTGTTGAGTTCGGACAGCGCGGTCGAGCGATCCGTGCGGGTCACCACGATCCCGTTCTGCGCCGCCGAGGAGATGATGCCCTCGGCGACCTGATCGCCGAAGTTCTGCGGCGTGGACTGTCCGTCGGCGTTCTGCACCTCACCGCCCGCGTCCTCCTGCACCAGGGCGACGGGGAAGTCGTGGAGGTGGCGTTGCGGGTCGACGACCGCGGCCATGTACAGCGCGGCCATCAGCGAGAACATCACCGCGACCAACGCGAGTGGGGCGAGCCAGAAACGCGGCGATCTGAGGACGCCGGCGATCGTGCGACCGGTCGGCTGGTCGGTGTCGGGCGCCTCATGCGCTCCGCGGCCGGAATCGTCCCCCGGCTGTTGCGGCGATTCGTGCGTTCCCATCGGCGTACCTCCCCGCAGGCGGCCTCCGTCGGCGGCGAAGCCGGCAGTTCTGCGTTGCTAAAAACCCAATCGACGCAACTGCTTGGGGTCGCGTTGCCAGTCCTTGGCGACCTTCACGTGCAGATCCAGGTACACCTTGGTGCCCAGCAGCCGCTCGATCTGTGCGCGGGCAACTGTACCGACCTCTTTCAGACGCGCGCCCTTGCGGCCGATGATGATGCCCTTCTGGCTGTCGCGTTCGACGAACAGCACGGCGTGGACGTCGACCATCGGCGGTAGGTCGGGGTCGCGGTCCTCACGATCGATGACCTCCTCGATGACGACGGCCAGCGAGTGCGGTAACTCGTCGTGCACCCCCTCGAGCGCGGCCTCGCGGATGAACTCCGCCATCAGCACCTGTTCGGGTTCGTCGGTGAGTTCGCCGTCCGGGTAGAACGCGGGGCCTTCCTCCATGAGGCTCACGAGCACGTCGGACAGCACGTCGAGCTGCTTGCCCGACTTCGCCGACACCGGAACCACTTCCGAGTCCGGCCCGAGTACCTCCGACAGCGCGAGCAGCTGTTTGGCCACCTGCTCCGGACCGACCCGGTCGATCTTGGTGACCACCCCGACGATCGTCGTGCGCGGCGCCATCTCGCGGACCTGGGAGATGATCCACCGGTCACCCGGACCGATGGCCTCGTCGGCCGGTATGCAGACTCCGATCACGTCGACCTCGGAGTAGGTGTCGCGGACGAGGTCGTTCAGGCGCTGACCCAGCAGGGTGCGCGGTCGGTGCAGGCCCGGGGTGTCGACGAGGATCAGCTGTGCGTCGGGCCGGTTGACGATCCCGCGGATGGTGTGGCGGGTGGTCTGCGGACGATTCGAGGTGATCGCGATCTTCTCCCCGACCAGGGCATTGGTGAGCGTGGACTTGCCGGTGTTGGGCCGGCCCACGAAACAGACGAAGCCCGAACGGAACTCAGGCATCCGCGCGCCCCACCCGCTGCTGAGGGCGACCCGCGGTGTCGGTGAGAACCGCGTACGCCCCCGGGCTCAGCTCGTGCAGGGTGTCCAGGCCCGGGTCGTCGGCGTCACCGTTGACGACGACCGCTGCCTCGAAGGAGCGGGCGCCGCTCGAGATCGCCGACGCCACCGCGACCTGGAGTCCGGTGAGGGTCAGCGAGCGGGTCCGCACGTCGGCCCCGGCGTAGGTGCGACCGTCGCCGTCCCGGACCGCCGCGCCCGAGGGCGACTCGGCGCGAGCCAGCGCACCTCGAGCGAGCACCACGAGCTTGCGATCCTCGTCGGAGAGGGTCTCGGTCACTGGTTCATCCTTGCTCTCGACTCGCCTGCGCGCTCCTGGCCGGCGGTGTCCGTGTCCTGGTCGTCGTCGTGCGCGTTCCCCGTGGTGCGATCGGCACGTCCCTGCGATCGACTCGACTGCCCACCGTGCTCGGCCCGTCGGGAATCCTCGTCCGGGTCGGGGACCCGGGTGACCAGCACCGTGATGATGCGTTGGCGCCCTTGGCGATTGGGACCACCCTCGGCCACCAGCTGCAGCCCGTGCGACTCGACCCGGGCGCCGGGCAGTGGCACGCGCCCCAGTTCCAGACCGACGAGTCCGCCGACCGTCTCGACCTCTTCCTCGGCGATCTCGACACCGAACAGCTCGCCGAGATCCTCCACCGGCAGTCGTGCCGACACCCGGTACGACCCGTCGCCGAGGTCTTCGACAGGTGCGAGTTCGTCGATGTCGTACTCGTCGGTGATCTCGCCGACGATCTCCTCCAGCACGTCCTCGATGGTCACCAGCCCGGCGATGCCGCCGTACTCGTCGACGAGCATCGCCATGTGGTTGCGCTCGCGCTGCATGTCGGCGAGGACCCGGTCCAGTGGCTTGGAGTCGGGGATGAACTCGGCCTCGCGCATCACGTCGACCACGCGGAGGGTCGTGGGGTCGATCCGCTGGGCGACCGTGCGCGCCACCAGATCCTTGAGGTACACGATGCCCAGGACGTCGTCGGTGTTCTCCCCGATCACCGGGATCCGCGAATGTCCGGACCGCGTCGCGAGATTCGTGGCCTGCAGCGCGGTCTTGTCGGCTTCGATCCACACCATCTCCGGGCGCGGGACCATCACCTCGCGGGCACTGGTGTCGCCGAGGTCGAAGACCGACTGGATCATCCGGCGCTCGTCGGCCGCGACGACGCCCGAGGCCTCGGCCAGGTCGACGACCTCGCGCAACTCGACCTCGGTGGCGAACGGACCGTTGCGGAACCCGCGACCCGGGGTGAGGGCGTTGCCGATCAGGATCAGCAGCCGGGTCAGCGGTTTGAGCAGCACGCCGAGCGCGAACAACAGGTACGACGACGACAACGCGATCGTGTACGCGTGCTGCCGGCCGAGCGTGCGGGGGCCGACTCCGACGGCGACGTACGAGACGACCGTCATGGCGGCGATGGCCACCGCCAGTCCCCCGCCGACGCCGATCAGCTGCGTCGCGGCGACCGCGACAAGCGCGACGGCCGCGGTCTCGCACACGACTCGGAGCAGCACCACGAGGCCGACATAGGTCGCACGCGCCTCGAGGATGCCCGCCAGGCGGCGCGCACCGGCGCGCCCTTCCCGGACCATGTCGTCGACCCGGGCGTTCGACACCGTCGACACCGCGGTGTCGACGGCCGCGAAGACGCCGCCCACCACGATCAACACGACTGCCGCCACGATGAACCAGTAGTCGGAGGTCACCCTCGGTCCTCCTCGGACCGCGCCGGCGCACCGGGGGTCGGTGAATCGCCCTCGGCTCCGGTGAACCCGATGTTGGACAGCAGCCGGGAATCGCGGTCGGTCTGTCGTTGCTCCTGGGCGCGACGGTGACGTTCGGCGTAGAACGCGTCGAGGATGCGGTTCTGCAGTCCGAACATCTCGCGCTCCTCCTCCGGCTCGGCATGGTCGTAGCCGAGCAGGTGGAGCACTCCGTGGATGGTCAGCATGGCGAGCTCGTGTTCGAAGGACCGCTTCGCCTCGCGCGCCTGTTTCCGGGCGAAGTCCGGGCACAGCACGATGTCCCCGAGGATCGCCGGGCCCGGGTCGGTCGCATCCGGCCGGCCGCCGGGCACCAGTTCGTCCATCGGAAAACTCATGACATCGGTCGGACCGGGCAGGTCCATCCACTGGACGTGCATGTCGGCCATGGTGTCCTCGTCGACGCACAGCACCGACAGCAATGCGGCCGGGTTCACGTCCATCGCGGTGACCGCGAAACGCGCGGCGTCGATGATCAACTCGGCCGGGACCTCGACCCCGGATTCGTTGGCCAGTTCGATGCTCATGAGCGACGGCCCTGCGCCGCTGCCCGGCGTGCGGCGCGATTGCCGCCGATGGCCGTGTTGGGCAGACCCCGCTGCGCCTCCTCGGCCCGCCCGTAGGCGTCGACGATGTCGGCGACCAGGCGGTGCCGGACCACGTCCTGGCTGGTGAGGCGGGCGAAGTGGATGTCGTCGATGCCCTCGAGGATCTCCGACGCGGCGAGGAGTCCGCTTCGGGCGCCGCCGGGCAGGTCCACCTGCGTGACGTCACCGGTGACGACGACCTTGGAACCGAAACCGAGGCGCGTGAGGAACATCTTCATCTGCTCGCTCGTGGTGTTCTGCGCCTCGTCGAGGATGATGAACGCGTCGTTGAGGGTGCGCCCGCGCATGTAGGCCAGCGGCGCGACCTCGATGACCCCGGCCGCCATCAGCTTCGGGATCGCGTCAGGGTCCATCATGTCGTGCAACGCGTCGTACAGCGGGCGCAGGTACGGGTCGATCTTCTCGCTCAGCGTGCCCGGCAGGAAGCCGAGGCGTTCGCCGGCCTCGACCGCCGGCCGCGTCAGGATGATGCGGTTGACCGACTTCGACTGCAGCGCCTGCACGGCCTTGGCCATCGCCAGGTAGGTCTTGCCGGTACCGGCCGGACCCAGACCGAACACGATGGTGTGGTTGTCGATCGCGTCGACATAGTGCTTCTGGTTGAGCGTCTTGGGCCGGATCGTCTTGCCGCGCCGCGACAGGATGTCCAGCGACAGCACATCGGCGGGCGATTCCTCGGTGCCGTCGGACAGCATCGAGACGCTGTGCCGGACGAGATCCGGTGTCAGCGGGGTCCCGCGGCCGACGAGGTCGACGAGTTCGGCGATGACGCGCTCGGACGCGGCTACCTCGGCGGGCTCACCGGTCAGCGTCACCTGGTTGCCGCGGACGTGGATGTCGGCGGGCAGGAGCTGCTCGAGGGTACGCAGGTTGACGTCACTCGCGCCGAGCAGCCCGAACACGACTCCGGGAGAGACTTCGACAGTGGATGTGACCCCAGACCGGCGCGGCTGCGTACGGCTGGATTGCCCGCTCTGGTCGGGGTTGTCGTCACTCACGTATGAAATCACTCCTGGTGTCCTGGTCCGGATGGATGGTCGGTTCTGGATGCGGCGCCCCCGGACGACGCGTGTCGCGGCGGCAGGGGTGTGGTCAGTGTATCGCGGTGCAACAGCCGATCAGCAGGCAATATTTCCGTCAGATCCCGAGCACGCGGATCGTCTGTCGCGTGCCGACGCTGCGCGGGTCGACGAAGGCGTCGTGCCCCTCACCGGGGACGACGATGAGTTCGGCGGACTGTCCGCGTGCGATCGCGGCGTCGACGTACCGTCGGCTGGACTCGACCGGGATCAGATCATCGGCGTCGCCGTGGATCGCGACGACGTGGGCGTCGACCACCGGCGCCAGCAATGGTGAGGCATCGGAGTAGCGGCGCGGCGACTCGCTGAACGGCCGGCCCATGAACGCCCGCACCGACTCCCGGTCCGCTGCGCCGACGGTGTCGAGCACGGCCGCCTGGGCGATCACGGTGGTGATGGTGGCCGTGGCGGTCCGGGCACCGAGCTGACCGACGGCCCAGACCGCGAGCTGACCGCCCGCGGAATGCCCGACGACCGCGGTCGAGGCGAAGTCGACCGCGTCGGGCGGGAGCAGGTCACGAACGGGACCGTCCAGGGCACCGAGCGCGTCGAGGACATCCCGGCCGGTGTTCGGCCATCCGCCGCCCTCTTCGCCCACCCGGCGGTACTCGATGTTCCACACCGCCGCCCCGCGCTCGGCGAGCATCCGAGCGATCGCGGTCTGCGTCGTCGACCCGAACTCGACGGACCAGGACCCGCCGTGGACGAGCACCACGAGCCGCGCCGGCGCCGCGGCGCCGAGCCCCTCGGAGGGCACGTACAGGTGCCCGAATTGGGAAGGCGCAGAGCCGTATTCGACTTTGGTCCGACGCACCGGACGGCGTCCGACGACACTCATCGGCCCCACCGGCGGGTGAGCACCCCGATCGCGCCGAGGGCCACTGCGGCGGCCGTCGACGTACGCAACACCTCGGGGCCGAGCACGACCGAGTGCGCACCGAGCGCGGTCAGGTCGGCGACCTCGCCGGCGTCGAGTCCGCCCTCGGGCCCGACCACGAGCAGGATCTCGGTGGCCTCGGCGAGGGGTAGCCGGGCCAG
The DNA here is from genome assembly GCF_042672305.1 of Gordonia sp. NPDC127522. Taxonomy (NCBI): domain Bacteria; kingdom Bacillati; phylum Actinomycetota; class Actinomycetes; order Mycobacteriales; family Gordoniaceae; genus Gordonia; species Gordonia sp. NPDC127522. The sequence goes on along the minus strand of NZ_JBHXVK010000004.1, from coordinate 193,798 downwards.
GGGTTGCGCGGCTTCCTCGTGCAGGACGGCGACGACCCCTCCCCGCGCCACGACGTCCGCGCAGCGGGCCCGGACGTCGATGGTGGTCGCGAGGTCGGTGATCTCCGGAATCCATGGTCGACGGCTCTGTTTGGCGGCTGCCGAGGCCGCGGCCCGCCATTTGGCGACGCCCTTGTCCGCCTTCCCCGTCCACCGCGACACGCACCGCAGCGCCTGCCACGGCACGATGACGTCGGCGCCGGCCTCGGTGGCGAGGTCGACCGCGAGCTCGGACCGCTCCGACTTGGGGAGCGCCTGTACCACGGTCACCTGCGGGGTCGGGCGAGCCTCGAACGCGAGGTCGTGGACGGTCGCCACCAATGTGTCCTTGGCGGTGATCTCCCGGATCTCGCAACCGCCGACCGAGCCGGCGCCGTCGCCGACGAGGATCCGTTCGCCGACGCCCAGCCGGGCGACGGTGACCGCGTGACGACCCTCGGCGCCGCTCAGGATGAGGTCAGCGCCGGGCGCGGGCACGGAGTCCGCCCAGAACAGCGGTGGACTCACCGCGCACCCGCCGTCCCGAACGCGCACATCCGCCGGGAGATCGCCGCCGCGGACAACAGGTGCCTACTTCCCGGCGAACGCGTTGCGCAGCCGCGAGAAGAGACCGCCGGGCGCCGCGGCCGCCGAGGTGTTGACGACCTCGATCTCGTCGGCGGCGATCTTGCGGTACTTCTTCAGTGCTTCGGTCTGCGCCGCATCGAGTCTGGTCGGTACGACGACGTCGAGGTGGACGTGCATGGTGCCGCGCACACCGGAACTGACGTGCGGCATGCCCTGCCCGCGCAGCTTCACGATCTGGCCCGGCTGCGTGCCAGGCGCGACCGTCACGGTGACCGGGTCGCCGAGAATCGTCTCCACCTCGAACTCGGCACCGAGCGCGGCGTCGGCCATCGGGACCTTGACGGTGCAGTGCAGGTCGTCCTTGTCGCGCAGGAACACCTCGTGCGGCCGTTCGGCGACCTCGACGTACAGATCGCCGGCGGGGCCGCCGCCGAGACCCACCTCACCCTGACCGGTGAGGCGGACACGCATGCCGTTCTCGATCCCGGCGGGGATGCGCACGGTCATCGTGCGTCGCGAGCGGTAGCGTCCGTCGCCGCCGCACTTGTGGCAGGGGTCGGGGATGACTTCGCCGACGCCGTGGCAGGTCGGGCACTCGCGCACGGTCATGACCTGCCCGAGGAAGGAGCGCTGCACCGACTGGATCTCCCCGGCGCCCTTACAGATGTCGCAGGTGACCGGCTTGCTGTCGCCGTTGGTGCCCGAGCCGGTACACACGTCGCAGAGGATCGCGGTGTCGACGGTGATCTCCTTGGCGACACCCTTGGCGCACTCGGCGAGATCCAGGGTCACGTTCACCAGCGCCGGCTCACCCGGCTGGACACGGGACTTGGGTCCGCGGCCCGAGCCGAAGCCCCCGCCACCGCCGCCGAAGGCACCGCCGTTGCCGAAGAACGCCTCGAAGACGTCCCCGAAGCCGCCACCACCACCGAAACCGCCGAAGCCGCCCGCACCGGCGCCGGCCAGCGGATCGCCGCCGGCGTCGACGATGCGACGCTTCTCCGGATCGGTCAACACCTCATAGGCGGTGCTGACCTCTTTGAACTCGTCTTCTTTGCCCGGGTTGACGTCGGGGTGCAGCTCCCGCGCCTTCTTGCGGTAGGCGCGCTTGAGCTCCTGATCACTGGCGCCCTTCGCCACTCCCAGGATTGCGTAGTAGTCACGTGCCACGGTTGTAGTGATCCTTCGGTCTCAGTTGGTGCCTGGCGGCGGGTGCTCTCACGATCGCGCGACGCGCGGGTGGACCGGCCGTCCCCACCGTCGTCCCGGCTCGGTGTCGCGAGCGGCCGCCGTCGACGCTGCGGTATGCCCGACAGCGATCATGGAAAAACAGCGATCATCGTTCGGCGAGCACCTCGCCGATGTACTTGGCAACGGCTGCCACCGAGGCGATGGTTCCCGGATAGTCCATCCGTGTGGGGCCGAGCACACCGACGCCGCCGAACACGGTTCCCGAAGCACCGTACCCTGTCGACACGACCGAGGTCCCACGCAGGTTCTCAGTCCGGGTCTCCTCGCCGATCTGCACCGTGACCTGGCCCATGTCCTGGGTCGTCGCCAAGATCTTGAGCACCACCACCTGCTCCTCGAGCGCCTCGAGAACGGTGTCCATCCCGCCGACGACGGGGGTGAAGTCGGCCGCCGACCGCGCGAGGTTCGACGTGCCGCCCAGCACCAGCCGGTCGTCACCGCGTTCGACGAGGGTCTCCACCAGCACGGTGGCGATGTTGAGGACCGCACCGCGCAGATCCTCGGGCGCGGAGTTGGCGAGCTCGGCGACCGCGGCCGACGCGGCTTCGAGCCGTTTGCCGTGCAGCGCGGCCGAGAACAGATCGCGCAACCGGGCGATCTCGTCCTCATCGTGGTCTTCGCTCAGCGCCACCATCCGCTGTTCGACCCGGCCGTTGTCGACGATGACGACCAGCAGCAGGCGCGACGGAGACAGGGTGACGACCTCGAGGTGACGCACGGTCGCCGCCGACAGGACCGGGTACTGGATGACCGCGACCTGTCTCGTCAGCTGGGCGAGGAGCCGCACCGAGCGCCGGAGCACGTCGTCGAGGTCGACGCCGGAGTCGAGCACCGAGAGGATCGCGCGGCGCTCGGCGGCCGACAGCGGCTTGATCTCGCTGATCCGGTCGACGAACATCCGGTAGCCCTTGTCGGTGGGCACCCGGCCGGAGCTGGTGTGCGGCTGGGTAATGTATCCCTCGGCCTCCAGGACCGCCATGTCGTTGCGGACGGTGGCACTCGACACCCCCAGCTGGTGTCGCTCCACGAGCGCCTTCGAACCGATCGGTTCCTGCGTGTCGACGTAGTCGGTCACGATCGCACGCAAGATCTCGAAGCGACGATCATCGGTGGTAGACACGCGGCACACCTCCTGACTCGGGTCCCTGCCATACAGTTGGGTGCGTTCCATAGTACGAAATGGGATCGCGATCACCGTGCCACGGCGTGGTGTCGCGCACTGACCGTCGACGCGTCGTCGCAGATCAGCAATCGTCGAGGCACGGGCGTCGGAGGAGTTCGCATGATCTTCAAGGGGGTGCGGGAGGGCAAGCCCTATCCCGACCACGGGCTGTCGACGCGCGGCTGGGCCAAGATCCCGCCGCGGCAACTCCGGCTCGACCAGCTGACGCCGATCACCAAGGTCCTCGCCCTGGACAAGCTCCTCAGCGAGGACTCCACCTTCTACGGCGACCTGTTCGCCCACGTCGTGCGGTGGGAGGGCGAGCTCTACCTGGAGGACGGACTGCATCGCGCGGTGCGGTCGGCGCTGCGAAACCGGCACATCATCCACGCGCGCACCCTCGACCTCGACGCCCTGGACCTGTCCGACGCGGCCAAACCCCTCGACGATCAACTCGAGGACACCGCCGAGATCCCGGCGCGTCGGCCCCCGACCACACCCGACGGCCCCGGTGCGCATCGGCGCGGTGCCCGATCGACGGGCTGGACGAGTCCGCCTCGCCCCGATCAGCGCTGGTAAACGGGCACCGGAACCCGCATCAGCCCCAGAGCACGCGGCGGATCACGCCGTCGGCCAGCAACCGACCCGCGTCGGTGAGCACATAGGCGTCGTCGGCCGCGGTGAGCAGTCCGTCGGCCCGGAGCTGTTCGGCATGCGCCGTCTCGGCGTCGTCGAGGAGATCGCGCGGCAGTCCGCTGCGGCACCGGGTGGTCAGCATGATGGCCTCGAGGTGTTGGTCCTCGGCGGTCAGCTGCTCCGCCGACGCGATCGGCAGGACCCCGTCCGCCAGCGACTTCGCGTAGCGTGCGGGGTGTTTGGCGTTCAGCCAGCGCACGCCGGCGACGTGGGAATGCGCCCCCGGACCGATGCCCCACCAGTCGTGGCTGTGCCAATAGGCGATGTTGTGACGACACACCGACTTCTCGCCGCGCGCCCAGTTCGACACCTCGTACCAGTCGAGTCCGTCCGCACGCAGACGACGATCGAGGATCTGATAGCGGTCGGCGAGGACGTCGTCGTCGGGTGCGGGCATCTCCCCGCGCCGGATGCGGCGGGCGAGTGCGGTGCCGTCCTCGACGATCAGCGCGTAGGCCGACACGTGGTCGACCCCGGCGTCGAGCACCGCGTCGACGGTGGCGTGCAGGTCGGCATCCGTCTCGCCGGGCGTGCCGTAGATCAGGTCGAGGTTGACGTGCTCGAAACCGGCCGCTCGTGCCTCCCTGGCGGCCGCAACCGCCCGACCCGGGGTGTGTGTGCGATCGAGCAGCCTGAGCACGTGTGCGGCGGCCGACTGCATGCCGAGCGAGATGCGGGTGAAACCGGCGGACCGGAGGTCATCGAAGAACTCCGGCGAGGTCGACTCCGGATTCGACTCGGTGGTGATCTCGACGTCGTCGGCCAGGTCGAAGTTCGCCCGCACCGCGTCGAGGAGGCGCGTGAGACCGGCACCTCCGAGGAGCGACGGGGTGCCGCCGCCGACGAAGATCGTCGAGACCGGCCGCGCCGGGGTCAGCATCCGCGACGCCGCGTCGAGTTCGCGGGCGACCGCGTGCTGCCACGATTCCGGCGACGACGACGAACCGAGTTCGCCCGCCGTGTAGGTGTTGAAGTCGCAGTACCCACACCGGGTCGCGCAGAACGGGACGTGCAGGTACAGCGCGAGAGGCACGTCCGCGTCGACGTCGCGGCACGCAGCGGCGACCAGGTCGGCTGCGATGGTGGTGGTGTCGACGTTCACCGTTCCATGATGCCGATCGCGGCGACGTGGGAGGAAATCGTCGCCCCGATCGGGAACAGCGCGGTCCTCGACGGCGTTGTGCGGCGCAGGCAGGGTGGAGCCCGGCCCGGTTTCCATCATCGTGATGGAAAATAACCCCAAGTAGACGAGCCGATAGGGAGCGTGGCACTATGGACCGCGTGATTTTCCCCGGGGTGTGGCTCGCAGCTCGCCGCCACATTGATCTCAAGCGCGTCAACAGCGCTTTCTGTCGCATCTAGCGACGTCTCGGCCCCGATTCGTCCCCGATTCCCGGGGATGCCGGCACGTTTCAGCCCGTAACTCGTGCAACGAACGCCGGCCCTGTGCGCCGGCACAGGAGAGTTCATGACGTCCACCACCGACGCCCCCGCCGCTTCCGGTCCGGGTGCACCGAACGACGCTGCCGCTGCCGAGCCGGCCGCCGCGAAGCCCGCGCGCCCGGCCCGCAAGGCCCGTCCGACCAAGCGCCGCGCCGAGGGTCAGTGGAAGCTCGGTTATCGCGAGCCGCTGAACCCCAACGAGCAGGTCAAGAAGGACGACAACCCGCTCAACGTGCGTGCGCGCATCGAGAACATCTATTCCAAGCAGGGTTTCGACTCGATCGACAAACAGGACCTGCGCGGCCGGATGCGCTGGTGGGGTCTCTACACCCAGCGCGCCGAGGGTTACGACGGCACCTGGACCGGCGACGAGAACATCGACATCCTCGAGGACAGTCACTTCATGATGCGGGTGCGCTGCGACGGCGGTGCGCTCAACGTCGCTCAGCTGCGCACCCTCGGTGAGATCTCCACCGAGTTCGCCCGCGACACCGCAGACCTCTCCGACCGCGAGAACGTCCAGTACCACTGGATCCGCATCGAGGACGTCCCGACGATCTGGGAGCGCCTCGAGGGTGTGGGGCTCCAGACCACCGAGGCCTGCGGCGACTGCCCCCGCGTCGTGCTGGGTTCCCCGCTCGCCGGCGAGTCCCTCGACGAGATCCTCGACCCCACCCCGGCCATCGACGAGATCGTCCGCCGCTACATCGGCGACCCGAAGTACTCGAACCTGCCGCGCAAGTTCAAGACCGCGATCTCGGGCCAGCAGGACGTGGTCCACGAGATCAACGACGTCGCGTTCGTCGGCGTCGTGCACCCCGAGCACGGCCCCGGACTCGACCTCTGGGTCGGCGGCGGACTGTCCACCAACCCGATGCTCGCCCAGCGCGTCGGCGCCTGGGTGCCGCTCGACGAAGTACCCGACGTCTGGGAGGCCGTGGTCTCGATCTTCCGCGACTACGGGTACCGGCGTCTGCGCGCCAAGGCGCGGCTGAAATTCCTCATCAAGGACTGGGGCATCGAGAAGTTCCGCCAGGTGCTCGAGGACGAATACCTGGGTCGCAAGCTGATCGACGGCCCGGCGCCGGAGAAGCCCGAGCGCCCGATCGACCACATCGGTGTGCAGAAGCTGAGCAACGGCCTCAACGCGATCGGCTTCTCCCCCATCGCCGGACGCGTCTCGGGCACGATCCTGACCAAGACCGCCGAGGCGGTCGCCGCGGCCGGTTCCGACCGTGTGCGCTTCACCCCGTACCAGAAGCTGATCGTCCTCGACGTCCCCGACGACAAGGTCGAGTGGCTGATCGACGAGCTCAAGCCACTCGGCCTACACGGCCGGCCGACCCGGTGGCGCCGTAACCTGTTGGCGTGCAGCGGCATCGAGTTCTGCAAGCTGTCGTTCACCGAGACCCGCAAGCGCTCGCAGGTCCTCGCCCCGGAACTGGACGAGCGGCTGGCCGACATCAACGCGAAGCTCGACGTGCCGATCACGGTGAACATCAACGGCTGCCCCAACTCCTGCGGACGGTCGCAGATCGCCGACATCGGCTTCAAGGGACAGCTCGTCGAGGACGCCGACGGCAACCAGACCGACGGCTTCCAGGTCCACCTCGGCGGCAGCCTGGGCCTGGACTCGGGTTTCGGTCGCAAGTTGCGCCAGCACAAGGTGCTGGGCACCGAACTGGGCGACTACATCGAACGCGTGGTCCGCAACTTCGTCGACCAGCGCGAAGAGGGTGAACGGTTCGCGCAGTGGGCCGTTCGTGCCGATGAGGAGGCGCTGCGATGACCATCGAGACCACCACCCGTACGGGCCGGCGCTTCAGCGAGGACCAGCTGCGGGACATCGCCGAGAAGGGCGCTGCGGACCTCGGTTCCGACGCCACCCCGGAGGAATTGATCCGCTGGACCGCGCAGACCTTCGGCACCAACTTCGTCGTCGCGTCGAACATGCAGGACGCGGCCCTGGTCGACCTCGCGGTGAAGAACATCGACCGTGAGCTCCTCGACGGAGACCCGGTCAAGGTGCTCTTCCTCGACACCGGGTACCACTTCGCCGAGACCATCGGCACCCGTGACGCCGTCGAGCAGGTGTACGGCGTGGAGATGGTGAACCTGACCCCCGAGCACAGCGTCGCCGAGCAGGACGAGCTGTTGGGGCGCAACCTCTTCGCGCGCGACCCGGGCGAATGCTGCCGACTGCGGAAGGTCGTGCCGCTCAAGGCCGGGCTCGCCGGGTACGACGCGTGGATCACGGGCATCCGTCGTGTGGAGGCACCGACTCGGGCCAACGCCCCGCTCATCTCCTTCGACGAGGGCTTCGGACTGGTCAAGATCAATCCGATCGCGGCCTGGTCCGACGAGACGATGCAGGACTACATCGACACCAACGGCGTGCTGGTGAATCCGCTCGTCGACGAGGGATACCCCTCCATCGGGTGCGCACCGTGCACCGCCAAACCCGAACCCGGATCCGATCCGCGCAGCGGCCGCTGGGCCGGTCGCGCCAAGACAGAATGTGGGCTGCACGCATGACCGTGACCGAAACACCGTCCGTTCCGGCGACGCCCGGCGTCGCCGCTGCCCAGACGAGCGGCGCCGCCGCCGCGGAGGCTGACGAGTTCACCACACTCGACGCCCTGGAGTCCGAGGCGATCCACATCTTCCGCGAGGTCGCGGGCGAGTTCGAGCGGCCGGTGATCCTGTTCTCCGGCGGCAAGGACTCCACCGTGCTCCTGCACGTCGCGCTCAAGGCGTTCTGGCCTGCGCCACTGCCCTTCTCGCTGCTGCACGTCGACACCGGGCACAACCTGCCCGAGGTCCTCGAGTTCCGTGACCAGGTCGTGGAACGGCACAACCTGCGGCTGCACGTGGCCAAGGTGGAGGACTACCTCGCCGACGGCCGGCTCACCGAGCGCCCCGACGGGGTCCGCAACCCGCTGCAGACCATCCCCCTGCTCGATGCCATCACCGAGAACCGTTTCGACGCGGTGTTCGGCGGCGGTCGCCGCGACGAGGAGCGGTCCCGCGCCAAGGAGCGGATCTTCTCGCTGCGCAACGCCTTCGGCCAGTGGGACCCGAAGCGACAGCGCCCCGAGCTGTGGAACCTCTACAACGGCCGCCACGCCCCGGGTGAGCACGTGCGGGTGTTCCCGCTGTCGAACTGGACCGAGCTCGACATCTGGCGCTACATCGCTCGCGAGCAGGTGCTCCTCCCGTCGATCTACTACGCCCACGAGCGCGAGGTCTACCAGCGCGACGGCATGTGGATGACCTCGGGAGTCTGGGGCGGTCCCCGCGAAGGCGAAGAGGTGCAGCGACTCTCGGTGCGCTACCGCACCGTCGGCGACGGCTCCTCGACCGGCGCGGTCCTCTCCGACGCCACGGACAACGAGGCCGTGCTCGCCGAGGTCGCCGCGTCGCGGCTGACCGAGCGTGGCGCCACCCGTGGCGACGACCGGGTCTCCGAGGCCGCCATGGAAGACCGTAAGCGCGAAGGATATTTCTGATGAAGCACGCTCCTGATCTCCTCCGCATCGCGACCGCGGGCAGCGTCGACGACGGTAAGTCCACGCTCGTGGGCCGCCTGCTGTACGACACGAAATCCGTTCTGGCCGACCAGATCGACGCGGTCACGAAGGCGTCGGTGGACCGCGGTCTCGACACCCCGGACCTGTCGCTGCTCGTCGACGGGCTGCGGGCCGAGCGCGAACAGGGCATCACCATCGATGTCGCCTACCGCTACTTCGCCACTCCCGCGCGCTCGTTCGTGCTCGCCGACACCCCCGGGCACGTCCAGTACACCCGCAACACGGTGTCGGGTGCGTCGACTGCGCAACTGGTGATCCTGCTCGTCGACGCCCGCACCGGCGTCGTCGCCCAGACCCGCCGCCACGCCGCGGTGATGGCCCTTCTCGGAGTGCCCCAGCTGGTGCTCGCGGTCAACAAGATCGACCTCGTCACCGACCAGGCGTCGGTGTTCGCCGAGATCTCCGCCGAATTCGCCGAACTCACCCGATCGCTGGGCTGGTCCGACGAGCAGGTCACCGCGATCCCGGTGTCGGCGCTGCACGGCGACAACGTGGCCCACCGCTCGGAGACCACCTCCTTCTACGACGGGCCGACACTCATCGAGCATCTCGAGACCGTGCCCAATCTGGTGGAGCGCAACGACGTCGGCCTGCGGTTCCCGGTCCAGTACGTCATCCGTCCCCGCACGCCGGAACACCCCGACTACCGCGGTTACGCGGGTCAGATCGCCGCCGGCCGGGTCTCCGTCGGCGACGAGGTGGTCGTCCTGCCGTCGGGGCAGCGGACCACCGTCAGCCAGATCGACACCGCCGACGGCGAATTGCCCACCGCGCACACCGGACGCAGTGTCACGATCCTGCTGGCAGACGACGTCGACATCTCGCGCGGTGACCTCATCGCCACCGCCGCCGACGCCCCGGAACCGTTGCAGCAGTTCAGCGCAACGGTCTGCTGGCTCGCCGAGAAGCCGCTGCGCCCGGGCGCTCGCCTGCTCCTCAAGCACGGCACCAAGACCACCCAGGCGATCGTCGGCGCCCTCGACGCGCTGTTCGACGAGCAGAACCTCGCCCTGGTGGAGGCACCGGAATCGGTGGAACTCAACCAGATCGTGCGGATCTCGGTGCAGACCGCCGAGCCGATCCCAGCCGACGACTACCAGGTCAACCGGGAGTCGGGCAGCTTCCTGCTCATCGACCCGCAGGGCGGGAACACGCTGGCCGCGGGCCTCGTGGGCGACGCCTTGGCGCCGCTCCATCTCAAAGAGTTGGTGTGACACCGACTCTCGTCCTCGCCGCACACGGCAGTCGCGATCCGCGTTTCGGCGCGACCGCGCGCCGCGTGCGTGACGCCGTCGCGTCGAGCCTGCCCGGTGTCGAGGTGGTGCTCTCCTATCTCGACCTCGACGAGCCACTCGTGGGCGACGTTCTCGGACAGCTGGGCGGGTCGGATTCGCCGCACCACGGTCCCGTCGTCGTACCGATGCTGCTGTCGGCGGGGTACCACCACAAGATCGACCTACCGTCGATCATCGCGTCGCGACGTCCGACCGCCCGGCAGACCGACGTCATGGGCACCCGATCGTTGGCCGGGGCACTGGCGGACCGTCTGGTCGAGGCCGGCCTCGGCCCGCGCGACGGGGTGATCCTGTCCGCGGTCGGGTCCTCCGACCCGGCCGCCGATCGCTCGGTGCGCCTACGGGCGATCGAACTGTCGACGCGGCTCCACCGTCCGGTCGAGGTGGTCTTCGCGACCAAGCTGGGGCCGCACGATCGCGCCGTCGTCTCGGCCGTGCGCCGACTCCGCGCCGGCGGTGCCCGACGTATCGCGGTGAGTCCGTACTTCCTGTCGGCCGGACTGCTCACCGAGCGGGTCGAGTCGGCCCTCGACGCCCTGGTCGACGACACCCTCGTCGCCGGTCCCCTCGGCACCCATCCGGACGTCATCGAGGCGATCGGGTCGCTCTACCGCGCGGCGGCGGATCAACGAGCTGTCCCCGCCGGACACTGAACCGTCCGCTCCTCCCGCTCCCTGATCCGGAAGAACGACATAGCCATTGCTCCCTGAGGAGCGCCCGGAGCTTGCGGAGGGCGCGTCACGAAGGGCCTGGCGACCGGGGTTGCGAAGACCCTTCGTGACGCTCGCAAGCTCGCTCCTCAGGGAGCAGTGAAGTGGCGCGCCTTCAGGCGCAGCGAGTTCGTCATACTGCGCATGGGCCGGAACACCACCCGCTCCCTGAGGAGGCCCGGAGCCTGCGGAGGGCCGTCACGAAGGGTCGCCGAACCCACCGATCAACCGGCGACGACCAGCTTGGGACGCTCAGCCCGTGACAAGCCAGGCGATGATGACCAGGACCAGCAGCGCCAGCAGCGCGAAGGTGACGGGCGAACGCAGTATCTTCTTCACAATCCGGTCCCGTCGTCGTCGGCGAAGCGGCGTCGGTCGACCAGCGTGGCGGCGGCGTCGACCAGCAGACTCAGCACGTAGGCGATGAGGATCGCCACCGGGATCACGACGGCGACGGTCACCAGCAACTGGGGCACGAAGGACAGGCCCGTGAGCCACTCCTCCACGCTGTCCCACCAGTCGAAGAACGCCGACACCTCATCACCCCGTCATCCGTGCATTCGTTCCCGCGGGGAGCCGTATATCCGTCCGCGGCATCTGCGTCACTCCGAGTCCGTGATCACCGCCACTGTCTCGCTCGCGGGAGCCGAGTGGCGTCGGCGAGAACCCGTCGTAATGATGGAACCCATGTCTGTCGCAGATGACTCCACCGTAACGTCCCTGCCGACCGTGCCGCCGCGGGCATCCGGGACCGCGGCCGACGCCGACGTCTCCCCGGCGGCTCCCCCGGCTCCGTCGCACACGAGCGCCTTCCCGCCGATCGGCGACTATGCGTTCCTGTCCGACACCGAGACCAACTGTCTCATCGCGCGCAACGGCTCCGTCGAGTGGATGTGCATACCCCGGCCCGACTCTCCGAGCGTTTTCGGTGCCATCCTCGACCGTAGTGCCGGCCACTTCCGACTGGCGCCCTACGGCGTGAACGTCCCGGTGGATCGGCGATACCTGCCCGGCAGCCTGATGGTCGAGACCACCTGGCAGACCGACACCGGTTGGATCATCGTCCGTGACGCACTGGTCATGGGTCCGTGGCACGACAACGAACGTCGCTCGAAGACGCACCGCCGGACGCCCACCGACTGGGACGCCGAGCACATCCTGCTGCGCACCGTGCGCTGCGTGTCCGGCACCGTCGAACTGCACATGAGTTGCGAACCCGCCTTCGACTACCACCGCGGGACGACGAAGTGGGAGTACTCGGGCCCGGCCTACGGCGAGGCGATCGCGACCGCCAAGGACACCGATGCCGACACGCCCACCCTGAAACTCACCACGGACCTCCGGCTCGGTCTGGAAGGTCGCGAAGCGCGGGCACGTACCCGGCTCGTCGAAGGCGACAACCGCTTCGTCGCACTCAGCTGGTCCCGGCAGCCGGCGCCGCAGAACTTCGAGGAAGCCGCCCAGAAGATGTGGGCGACAAGCGAGTCGTGGCGGCAATGGATCAACATCGGCAGCTTCCCCGATCATCCGTGGCGCTCACACCTGCAGCGTTCGGCCCTCACGCTGAAGGGACTCACCTACTCCCCGACCGGTGCGCTGCTCGCCGCCGCGACCACGTCGCTGCCGGAAACGCCTCAGGGCGAACGCAACTGGGACTACCGCTATGCGTGGGTGCGCGACTCCACCTTCGCCCTGTGGGGTCTGTACACGCTCGGTCTCGACCGGGAGGCCGACGACTTCTTCTCCTTCATCGCCGATGTCTCGGGCATCACCAACGGGGAACGTCATCCGCTGCAGGTGATGTACGGCGTCGGCGGCGAACGCACCTTGGAAGAGGAAGAGCTGACCCATCTCTCCGGCTACGACGGCGCCCGGCCGGTCCGCATCGGCAACGGCGCGTACAACCAGGCACAGCACGACATCTGGGGCACGATGCTCGACTCGGTGTACCTCAACATCAAGTCGCACGAAGCGGTGCCGGAGACGCTGTGGCCCGTGCTGAAGGCCCAGGTCGAAGAAGCGATCAAGCACTGGAAGGACCCCGACCGCGGCATCTGGGAGGTGCGTGGGGAGCCGCAGCATTTCACGTCGTCGAAGGTGATGTGCTGGGTCGCGCTCGACCGCGGGTCACGCCTCGCGACGATGCACGGCGAGCGGGCCCACGCGCGCGAGTGGGCGGCGATCGCGGAGGAGATCAGGGCCGACGTCCTGGCGCACGGGGTCAACGAGCGCGGGGTGTTCACCCAGCGTTACGGCGACGACGCGCTCGATGCCTCGTTACTACTCGTCCCGCTGCTGCGATTCCTGCCGCCGGACGACCACCGGGTGCGCGCAACGGTTCTCGCGATCGCCGACGAACTCACCGAGAACGAACTGGTGCTCCGCTACCGGGTCGAGGAGACCGACGACGGCCTCAGCGGCGAAGAGGGTACGTTCACCATCTGCTCGTTCTGGCTGGTGTCGGCCCTCGTCGAGATCGGCGAACTGCCACGGGCGAAGACGCTGTGCGAACGACTGCTGTCCTACTCGAGCCCGCTCAAGCTGTACGCCGAGGAGATCGACGCCAAGACCGGACAGCATCTCGGCAACTTCCCGCAGGCGTTCACCCACCTCGCCCTCATCAACGCGGTCATGCATGTGATCCGCGCCGAGGAAGCCGCCCACCAGGCCACCTTCCAACCGGCGAACCACTGACGCGACGACGACGACTCAGTCCAACCGCCAGTCCTCGTAGGCGCGTGGGTCGTTGATCGGTTCGACGTGCAGGGTCACGGTGAGATCGTCGACCGCGGCGCGGAGTTCGTCCTCGATCGTCTCGGCCAGGTCGTGCGCGCGCTGCACCGACCAGTCACCGGGGACGAGCATGTGCAACTGGACGAACCGTTCATGGCCGGCCTCCCGCGTGCGGACGTCGTGGAAGTCGATCCGGTCGGCGCGGTGACGCGCGAGGACGGCGTCGATCGCGGCGCGCAGGTCGTCGGGCAGCGCCGAGTCCATCAGTCCCGCACCGGATCGCCAGACCAGCCGTCCGCCCACGACGAGGATGTTGGCAGCCACCGTGATGGCGATCAGCGGGTCGAGCGGCAGCCAGCCGGTCACGGCGACCAGGAACACACCGACCACCACGCCGGCCGTCGTCCACACGTCGGTCATGAGATGCCGCCCGTCGGCTTCGAGGGTCAGCGACCGATGACGTCGACCGGCGCGGATGAGCACCCAGCCGACGACCGCGTTGACCACCGTCGCGCCCACCGAGATCGCCAGTCCCATGCCGACTTCGTCCAGTTCCTCCGGGTGGAGCAGGCGGTCGACGGCCGTCGCGACGATGACGACCGCCGCGACGACGATCATCACCCCCTCGAACACCGCTGAGAGGTACTCGGCCTTGGTGTGCCCGAAGTTGTGGCTCCGGTCCGGCGGCTTCGCCGCCACCCGCAGCGCGACGAACGCACCGATCGCCGCAACGAGGTTGACGGTGGACTCCAGCGCGTCGGAGAGCAGACCGACCGAGCCGGTGATCCGCCACGCGATCAGTTTGAGACCGATCACGACGATCGCGGTCACGATGCTCAGCACCGCGAACGCCGACAGGTCCCGGCGCGGGGTGCGCGTCGTCGTCATGACCGCGACCCGATCAGGCCGCGAGCCCCCGGCGCCGCAACAGCGGTTCGATGCGCGGCCGGCGACCGATCAGGCCCTGGTGTGCGACAAGCGGATCCACGCTGTCGCCGCGGGAGAGAGTGGCGTCGGCGAACCGGCGGCCGTTCTCGCGACGCAACCCGCCCTCGGCGAGGAACCACTGCTCGGTCTCGGCGTCGAGCACCTCCGACCAGATGTAGCTGTAGTAGCCGGCAGAGTAGCCGCCACCGAAGATGTGGTTGAAGTACGAGCTCCGGTAGCGCGGCGGGATCAGCTCGGTGTGCAGTCCCGCGTCGGTGAGCGCCCGCGCCTCGAAGGCCTCGACGTCGGCCACCGCCTCGGCCTCCGCCACCGACAACCGGTGCCAGGCCAGGTCCAGTGAGGATGCGGCGAGGTATTCGATGGTGCCGTGCGCGGACTCGGCTCCCGCCGACTCCCGCGCCGCATCGGCGAGCTCGGCCGGGATCGGCTCTCCGGTCTCGTGATGCCGGGCGTAGTTCGCCAGCACGTCCGGGTGCAGCGCCCACATCTCGTTCACCTGCGACGGGAACTCGACGAAGTCCCGCGGTACCGATGTCCCGGATTGCGACGGGTAGTCGACCGACGACAGCAACCCGTGCAGGGCGTGCCCGAACTCGTGGAAGAGCGTGGTGAGCTGATCCATCGTGAGCAGACACGGTTGTCCGGCATCGGATTTGGTCAGGTTCAGCACGTTCACGATGATCGGCTGGGTGTGCAGGACCGACGACTGGTCGACGATGTTGTTCATCCACGCCCCGCCGCGTTTCGACGGCCGGGCGAAGAAGTCGCCGAGGAAGAGTCCGATACCGACGCCCGCGTCGTCGCGTACCTCCCAGGCGCGCACATCCGGGTGGTACAGCGGGAGATCGGTGATCTCCCGAAAGCTGAGGCCGTACAGCTTGTTCGCGGCGAAGAAGACACCCCTGGTCAGCACCGCGTCCAGTTCGCAATAGTTCGCGAAGTCGTCGAGCGGCACCGCCGAGTGCGACCGCTTCTCCCGATCGAGCCAGAAGGTGAGATCGGCGGGGCCGATCGGCGCGTCACCCGCGAACTCGGTGAGCCGGGTGAGTTCGCGGCCACCGGCACGCATGGCCGAGGAGTTGAGCTCGCGCAGCATGTCGTCGACGGCACCCGGGTCCGGCGCCGTCTGCTCGGCGATCACGTATTCGGCGTGGTCCCGGTAGCCGAGCATCTCTGCTCGGCGTGCCCGCAGGCGGACGATCTCGAGGACCAGTTCCCGGGTGTCGTGTTCGTTGCCTCGGGCGCACCGCCCCACCGACGCGTCGAACACCCGCCGGCGCACATCGGCATTCGTCAATTCGGCGAGCACCGACTGGCTCGTCGGGAGCTCGAGCGTGAGGAGGTATCCGCTGTCGTGCCCGGCCTCGCCGGCGGCGCGGCGGGCGGCGGCGATCTGTCCGGCGGACAGACCCTCGAGTTCGGCCGCGTCGTCGACCAGCACCGCCGAGTCGTTGGTGTCGTCGAGGATCTTCTGGGAGAACGTCGTCGTGAGATAGGCCAGGCGGGAGGCGATCTCGCGCATCTCACGCTGCGCGTCGGGGTCGAGTCCGGCTCCGGCGCGGACCGATTCCCGGTACCGCTTGTCGAGCAACCGGCGCTGAGCTTCGGTGAGATCGAGTTCGTCGGCGCGCGAGTGGAGGTCGGAGATCCGTTCGAAGAGAACCGGATTCATCGCAATCGTGTTCGTGTGATCGGTCAGGAGCGTCGACAGCTCCTGGGAGATCTCGTTGCGTCTGGGGTTCGTGTCGGGCCCGACGAGGTTGAAGAAGATCCCCGACGCCCGGGCCAGGTCGCGCCCCGACAACTCCAGGGCTTCGATCGTGTTGGCGAAGGTGGGCGCCGCGGGGTCGGCCGCGATCGCCTCCACCTCGGCCACATGCGACGCCATGGCCTCGGTGAACGCCGGCAGGAAGTCGTCGTCGGCGATCGACGCGAAGTCGGGGAGGTCGTAGGGCAGGCCGCTTTGCGCCAGTACCGGATTGGTGCCCTGTGCTGCGGTCATCGTCTCCCCGCTCCCGGTCTGCCCGTCGCCCATCACTTCCCCTTCGGCTTGTCACCCACCGCGTCGGTGGAGAGCGCGGCCACGAAGGCCTCTTGCGGGACCTCGACGCGGCCGATGGTCTTCATCCGCTTCTTGCCCTCTTTCTGCTTCTCGAGCAGTTTGCGCTTACGGCTGATGTCGCCGCCGTAGCACTTCGCGAGCACGTCCTTGCGGATGGCTCGGATGTTCTCTCGCGCAATGATCTTCGAGCCGACGGCGGCCTGCACCGGAACCTCGAACTGCTGACGCGGGATGAGCTCCTTGAGCTTTATCGCCATCCGATTGCCGTAGGCATACGCCGCGTCCTTGTGGACGATCGCACTGAACGCGTCGACGGCCTCGCCCTGCAGCAGGATGTCGACCTTCACCAGATCGGCTTCCTGCTCGCCCGCCTCCTCGTAGTCGAGACTGGCGTAGCCACGCGTCCGCGACTTCAAGGCGTCGAAGAAGTCGAAGATGATCTCGGCCATGGGCAGCGTGTACCGCAGTTCCACGCGCGTCTCCGACAGATAGTCCATACCGCCGAGCTCACCTCGACGGGACTGACACAGCTCCATGATCGCGCCGATGAATTCGCTCGGCGCGATCACGGTGGTCTTGACGATGGGTTCGTAGATGTGCCGGGTCTTGCCTTCCGGCCAGTCCGACGGGTTGGTCACCACATGCTCCGAACCGTCTTCCATCACCACCCGGTAGACGACGTTGGGGGCGGTCGAGATCAGGTCGAGGTTGAATTCGCGCTCGAGACGCTCGCGGGTGATCTCCATGTGCAGCAGGCCGAGGAAGCCGCAGCGGAACCCGAAGCCGAGCGCGACCGAGGTCTCCGGCTCGAAGGTCAGGGCGGCGTCGTTGAGCTGCAGCTTCTCGAGCGCCTCACGCAGGACCGGGTAGTCGGAGCCGTCGAGCGGGTACAGCCCCGAGTAGACCATCGGGCGCGGCTCGCGGTACCCCGTCAGCGCCTGCTCGGCACCCCGGCGGGCGGTGGTGACGGTGTCGCCGACCTTCGACTGGCGGACGTCTTTCACGCCGGTGATGAGGTAGCCGACCTCGCCGACGCCCAGACCCTTGGTCGGCTTCGGCTCCGGGGACACGATGCCCACCTCGAGCAGCTCGTGCGTGGTGCCGGTCGACATCATCAGGATCTTCTCCCGCGGCACGATCTTGCCGTCGACGACACGGACGTAGGTGACCACGCCGCGATAGGTGTCGTACACCGAGTCGAAGATCATCGCGCGCGCCGGGGCGTCGGGGTCGCCCACCGGAGCCGGCACCTTCCGGATGACCTCGTCGAGCAGCTCGGTGACCCCGACGCCGGTCTTGCCCGACACACGCAGCACGTCCTCCGGCTCGCAGCCCACGATGTGCGCGAGTTCGGCAGCGTAGCGCTCGGGGTCGGCCGCGGGCAGGTCGATCTTGTTCAGCACCGGGATGATGGTGAGGTCGTTCTCCATCGCCAGATACAGGTTGGCGAGGGTCTGGGCCTCGATGCCCTGCGCGGCGTCGACGAGCAGGACAGCTCCCTCGCACGCCTCCAGAGCGCGGGACACCTCGTAGGTGAAGTCGACGTGCCCGGGGGTGTCGATGAGGTGCAGGACGTAGTCCTCGTCACCCTCCGCCGACTTCACCGTCCACGGCAGGCGCACGTTCTGCGCCTTGATGGTGATGCCGCGCTCGCGCTCGATGTCCATCCGATCGAGGTACTGCGCCCGCATCTGCCGCTCTTCGACGACGCCGGTGAGCTGCAGCATCCGGTCTGCCAGCGTCGACTTGCCGTGGTCGATGTGGGCGATGATGCAGAAGTTCCGGATACGTGCCGGATCGGTGAAGGTGGTGTCGGCGAAGGTGGGAATGGAACTACTCCTCGAACGAGAACTTCGGTAGCGAACGGGTACGGATACGGGATGTGCTCCAGTTTCTCATGAGCGGCGCCGGCGGCGCGTCGGGCCACGTCGCCGCGGGGTCCGCGAACACCCGGGAGGCGCTACGGTGGCAGCCGTGTCCGCGTCCACCGTCACCACCATCGAGTCCGACGACGTCGCCGCCGAGGTACACCGCCCGGGGATCCCGGCACGTGCCACGCTCGTCCTCGCCCACGGCGCAGGTGGCAACCGCGACGCCGTGATCCTGCGTGCCCTGGCCGAGGAACTGTGCGACCGCGGGTTCGTCGTCGCCCGGATCGACCTGCCGTATCGACGGCGCCGGCCCAAGGGCCCGCCCAGCCCGTCCACCGCCGCCGCCGACCGGGACGGCATCCGTGCCGCGTGCGCGACGCTGCGCGCCGAGTCCGACGGGCCGCTGATCGTCGGTGGCCACTCCTATGGCGGGCGACAGTCCTCGATGGCCGTCGCCGAGGACGGAACAGCTCTGGCCGACGGCCTGCTGCTGACGTCGTATCCGCTGCATCCGCCGGGCAAGCCCGACCGACTACGCACCGAACACCTGCCGTCGATCACCGTCCCCACCCTCGTGGTCCACGGGAGCACCGACCCGTTCGGCACCACCGACGAAATGACCCGCGCGATCGGCCTCATCGACGCGCCGACACACATCGTCGAACTCGAGCAGGTCGGACACGACCTCAACCCGAAGAGAAAACCCACCGCAGCCCTCACCGCGGACGCGGTCGAGGACTTCCTGCTACCCCGCATCTCCGGAGAGGACTCCTGACGGTGACCAGTCGCGACGCCCGGCCCGCACTTCGGCCGACAACCGATCTCGCCCGCACCATCAGCTACTCCCCCGACCTCGACGGCGACGCCGACCCCGGCGAGATCGTGTGGACCTGGGTCGCCTACGAGGACGACCCGAACCAGGGTAAGGACCGGCCGGTCCTGGTCGTCGGCCGGGACGCCCGGGCCGACCGGTCCGACACCGTGCTCGGGCTCATGCTGTCGAGCAAGGACCACCGGGATGACGGCAACTGGCTTCCCGTCGGGTCGGGCGCATGGGATTCCCAGGGCCGGCCGAGCTTCGTGTGCCTCGACCGTGTACTCGTCGTCGACGACGACGGCATCCGCCGGGAAGGCGCGATCCTCGACCGCACGACGTTCGACGCCGTTGCGCAGCAACTCCGCCGGCACTACGGCTGGCGGTGACCCGGAGGACGAAACCCTAGGCGAGCCGGGTGATCTCGACGATGACGTCGAGGTCGGTCGCGCCGCCGCCGGTGTAGATGCCCTTCAGCGGCGACACATCGGCGTAGTCACGACCCACACCCACCGACACATGCTGCTCGGTGATCGGGGTGTCGTTGGTCGGGTCGTATCCCCACCAGCCGCCCGTCCACGCCTCGATCCAGGCGTGACTCTGACCCTGCACCGTCTTGTCGATCTCGGCGTCGGGTTCGGGATGGAGATAACCCGACACGTACCGGGCGGGGATGCCGAGCCCGCGGAGCATCAGCAGGGTGAGATGCGCGTAGTCCTGACACACGCCCTTGCGATCGGTCCACGCGTCGACAGCCGTGGTGTGCACACCCGTCGTCCCTGGGACGTATTCCATCTCGGTGTAGATGAAGCGGCACACGGCCTCGACAGCCTCCTGGGGCGTCAGTCCCTTGGTGACCTTCTTCGCGGTCGAGAGCAACTGCCTGTTACGGGCGACGAACTCCGTGTAGGACAGCATCTCGTCGTAGCGGTCCTTGATCGCCTCGCCGTTGATGTCGTCCCACGACACCTGATCCTCTTCGTCGGGGCGTTGTCCGGCCTCGGTTTCGACGACCGACAGCCCCGAGACCTCGAGTTCGTTGTGCGGCGCGTGCAGATCGAAGGCGGTGACCGCGGTACCCCAGTAGTCGGTGTACCGGTAGGACCTCGTCGCCGGGACGGTCTCGACCCGGTTGACGATCACGTTCTGGCGGGCGTCGCTGCGCGGGGTGAGCCGGGCTTCGTTGTACGACGAGGTGACCGGACTGTGGTAGGCGAAACCCGTGGAATGGACAACAC
The DNA here is from genome assembly GCF_042672305.1 of Gordonia sp. NPDC127522. Taxonomy (NCBI): domain Bacteria; kingdom Bacillati; phylum Actinomycetota; class Actinomycetes; order Mycobacteriales; family Gordoniaceae; genus Gordonia; species Gordonia sp. NPDC127522. The sequence continues at coordinate 173,379 of NZ_JBHXVK010000004.1, read as the reverse complement.
GCAGACGCCAGCTCACAGCTCACTCTCCTCGATGACATGCCCGTCGCTGACGCGGGCGTCGGCCCACGAGACATAAGGCGACACATGGAAATACTGCTTCGTGACCGCCTCGTTGACCGCTCGGCAGGTGTCCTGCAGGTCGACGAGCCGGTCCTGCAGATCGTCGAGCAACTTCCCGGGCTCGAGGAACTCGAGCGAACTGCGCGCGCGGCCCAGCAGCAACTGCGCCTCGGCCTGGGCCCCGACGCGGCTCGGCCCACTCTCGAGCTGGCCCAGATTGCGCTCGGCGACGCTGAGGGCGTGGAAGATCGACCGTGGGAACAGCCGGTCGAGAAGCATGAACTCGACGATGTTCTCCGCGTCCAACACACCGCGGTAGGTGCGCAGGAAGGTGTCGTGCCCGCCGGCGGACACGAGGACGTTCACCCAGGCCGGCGACGTCGTCCGATCTCCGGCGCGGGACAGCAACATCCGGATGGTCATGTCGACCCGCTCCACCGACCGACCCAGCAGCAGATACCGGTAGCCGTCGTCGTGGCTGAGCGTGGCGTCGGCGAGGCCCGCGAACATCGCCGCCCGGTTCTTCACGTACGACAGGAACTCGTGGGGACCGAGGCGACGCGAGCGCCGCTCGGCGCCGTCGAGTCCGTTGTAGGTGGTGTTCAGGCATTCCCACAACTCGCTGGACGTGACTTCCCTTGCGCCCCGGGCGTTTTCCCGCGCCGCCCGGATCAGGTCGACGATCGACCCCACCGCGTCGGCGTCGTAGGCGACGCGTTCGGTCAGCGACCAGACGTCGAGCTCGTCGTCGTCCTCCGGCGCGGTGAGTCCGAGCACCTGGATGATCAGGCGTGCCTGCCGGTCGACGTCGACCGTGGTGTCCTCGAGGATCTGGTGGATCGCGACATCGAGGATGCGCGCCATGTCGTCGGCGCGCTCGACGTATCTGCCGATCCAGTAGAGCGATTCGGCGTTCCGCGCCAGCATCATCGGACATCACCGCTCTGCTGCTGGGTCATGTCGCCGGACGCGGTCGTCGGATTCGGTTGCGGCGTCATGCCACCCATCTGCTGCGTCATGGAACCCATCTGCTGCGTCATCGAACCCTGCTGTTGCTGTTGAGTCTGCGTGTGCACCGGGTCGGGGGCGCTCTCCGCCGGCCGGGCGGCGGCGACTCCGCTCGTCGTCACGACCTTCGCACCCGACAACTCCCGGTCCCCCTCGGAGGTACGCGAGGCCAGCACCCAGGTGTCCTTGGAACCGCCGCCCTGGCTCGAGTTGACGACGAGCGATCCCTCCGGCAGCGCCACCCGGGTCAGGCCGCCGGGCAGGACCCACACGGACTCACCGTCGTTGACCGCGAACGGACGCAGGTCAACATGGCGCGGTCGGATGTCGTCACCGATCTTCGTCGGTACCGTCGACAGCTGCACGACCGGCTGCGCGATCCACCCGCGCGGATCGTTGCGGACCTTGCGTGCCAGTGCGTCCAATTCGGCGCCGGTCGCGTCGGGGCCGAAGACGATGCCGTAACCGCCCGATCCCTCAACGGGTTTCACGACGAGTTCGTCGATGCGGTCGAGTACCTCCTCGCACTCGTCGGGGAGCCAGCAGCGCAGCGTGTCCACGTTCTGGAGACTCGGCTTCTCGCCGAGGTAGTACTGGATGATCTCCGGGACGTAGGTGTAGATCAACTTGTCGTCGCCGACGCCGTTGCCGACCGCACTGGAGATCACCACGTTGCCCGCGCGTGCGGCGTTCAGCAGCCCCGCCACGCCGAGCATCGAATCGGGGCGGAACTGCATGGGATCCAGGAAGTCGTCGTCGATGCGGCGATAGATGACATCGACCCGCTGCTCCCCCTCGGTCGTGCGCATGTACACGACGTTGTCGCGGCAGAACAGGTCACGGCCCTCGACCAGCTCGACGCCCATCAGGCGTGCGAGGAGCGAGTGCTCGAAGTAGGCGGAGTTGGCCACGCCCGGGGTGAGCACGACGATGTTCGGGTCGGCCTCGTTGAACGCCGCCGACGCCCGCAGTGCGCGCAGGAGGTGGCTCGGATAGTCGGCGACCGCACGCACCTTGTGTTTCGAGAACAGATCCGGGAAGACGCGGGCCATCGCGCGCCGGTTCTCGAGCACATAGGAGACGCCCGACGGCGACCGCAGATTGTCCTCGAGGACCCGGAAGTCGCCGTTCTCGTCGCGGATCAGGTCGATACCCGCGACGTGGATGCGAACACCGTTGGGCGGCCGGATGTTTGCCGCCTGTCGATGAAAGTGCTCACAGGAGTGGACGAGTCGCTTGGGCAATACCCCGTCGCGCAGGATCTCCTGCTCGCCGTAGATGTCGTCGAGGAAGAGTTCCAGCGCCTGTACGCGCTGGGTGATACCCGCCTCGAGCTTGTTCCACTCCGCCGCCGAGATCACCCGTGGCACAACATCCAACGGGAAGGGGCGTTCCTTGCCGGACAGCGAGAACGTCACACCCTGGTCGAGATAGGCACGCCCGAGGGCCTCCACACGGGCCTCCACGAGGTCGGACTGATCCTCGTCGGCCATGGCCTTGTAGATACCGCGGTACGGTGTCCGCACCTCGCCGGCGGCATCGAACATCTCGTCATATGCCTTGCCGTACGGGCCTTTTGCGTACCCGCCGAAGTTGCCGGTGAAGTTCTCCCCGGTGGTTGCGTCGCCCGCGCCCTTCGCCGACCGGCTGCCGGAACCGGAACCGGAACCCTTGGTCGAACCGGACTTGGCGGAGGCCGTCCGTCCCGACGAGGCGGACGACGCCGCTTTCGCGGCTGCGGACTTACGCGCCGCCTTCTTGGCTGGCGCACTTGTCGATGCGGGGGTCATAAACTGCCATGGTGCTACAGAATGCCGAAATCGGCAGGACGTCGACCGGCCGTGTCATCGACGAAGCCGCACCGCCGTTCCGGGGCCACCGATCAGGATGATCGGCGCGCAGCGATCACCCGCCGCTTGACCCTGCGCACCACATTCGCCGCCCGCGTCCGCGCACGGGGTCCGACCTTGGGCAAGGGCGCCGCGAGCACCATCGCCGCGATCGTGTCGAGCGCGACGTCGAGCACCTCGCCGTCCGACGGCGGCGGTACGTCGCCGGCGTCGTGTTCGGGCGACACCACCAGATCGTCGAGGTCACCGACGACGTCGTAGCCGGCGTCGCGGACCGCCGCGACCATTCGCCGGGACTCCCCCGCCGCCCACCCCCGGCTCTTGTCCGAGAGTCCCTGCGGCGGGCCGGACGGCGCCTCGAACAGGATCTCCCCGATCACCTGCCCCTTGATGATCCGCTCGTATCGGCGCCACTCGATGACGTCCGGCTGCAGGCGGCGGTTGAGGCCGCGCAGGAACTCGGCCTGCGGCGCGGACAGCGAGCTGTTCAGGCTGGGGACCGGGATCCGCAGCGGGACCGGATCGATGTTCATCGCGCGCAGGAACCGATCCCAGAGCGTGTCGCCCGACGCAGCCCCGCGGGGCGGCACCGTGACGATGTGGACGCGCTCGGGTCCGACGACGCGCGACCACCGTTCCAGGATGCCGACGTAGTCCTGGAACTCCCAGAACGGCTCCTCGTCGACCTCGTCGGCCGGGGCATCGTCAGCGGGGGTACTGACGACGACGGGACCGCCGGTCCGGCGCCCCTCGGAAGCGAAGGCCACCGAATCCACGAACTCGTCGAACGACGCGCGGCGCTGGTTCTTCACGTTCTCCTGCCACACGGACGGGAGTTGGCGGCCGAGGTCGCGGACGGTCGCGATCACGTGGACCTCGTCGGCGAAGGACAGGTCGGCCATCAACCGTTCGATCTGGTCGACGGTCGCGGTGCTGTACAGCTCGTGCGACAGTAGCGAGATCTGCGGCCAGGCCCGGATCTGACCGAGGAGCGTCGGCCAGGTGCCGGCGAAGGCGGGATCGACCCAGTCGAGGTAGCGCTCCGGCTGCAGATGCACCGCGGCGTGGAAGTGATCGGAGATCACGTTGCCCGGGTACAGCAGCCCGGAGGATTGCAACGCCAGGTCGCGGTTTCGCCAGAGGCGATCCTGGAGGTGTGTGGTCCCGGTTTTGGGAAGGCCGATGTGTACGTAAACGACGGACATGATGGGTCCACCGTAGACATAAGTTCACGATGATTCTTATTGGCCGACGCGGCGGCCCGTCGTTCCCGACGCATGGATTTTGGCGGGCTGACCCCGGCTGGTAATGTTGTGCGCTGTTGCGGTGACGCCGTGGAGATGCTTCACGCGCCGACACCGCCCGGTGCGAGTTCAGCCCCAGGGCCGACCGCCCGACCCGAACAGACAGACATATCCACCAGCAACGACAGAGGTAACACGCGTGGCAAACATCAAGTCTCAGATCAAGCGCAATCGCACCAACGAAGCGAACCGTCAGCGCAACCAGTCGGTGAAGTCGGCCCTTCGTACCGCCATCCGCAGCTTCCGTGAGGCTGTCGAGTCCGGCGACAAGGCGAAGGCCGCCGAGCTCGGCCAGACCGCCAGCCGCAAGCTCGACAAGGCTGCCAGCAAGGGCGTCATCCACGCCAACCAGGCCGCCAACAAGAAGTCGGCCATCGCCCTCGCGGTCAACAAGCTCTGATCTGACACCGACCCCGGTCGGTCCGACGGTTGATCCGTCGCCACATCTGCATACCTCGCTCACCCCGGCAGCATCCACGCGGTTGCCGGGGTGATCGACGTTTCTGTCTGGCGTTCCACCGCTGGTTGAGCCGGCCCCGAGCGGAGCGAGGCGCCGAGTCGAAGCCACTCCCGTCCGACGGCCGACTGAAGACCCGGCCGCGTGGCGTCAGCTCCGCCGGCGCCCGTCCGGCCGGAGCTCGGCGACCGTGGCGACGGCGTGGGTGAGGCTGTAATCGGGGTCGGCGGCCTGCCCCTTCACGTCCGCGTTGAGCGCGGCGACCACGCCGACCGCCCGCGCGATCGATTCCGCATCCCACGCCTTGGCCTTCGCCTGCACGTTCTTGACCCGGTTGGGCGGCATGCCGAGTTCGCGGGCCGCATCGAAGTGGTTGATCGACCCCATGGGCCGGATGCGCGCGATGGCGTGGACGGCCTCGGCGAGGGCGTCGGCCAGCAGCACCCGCGGCACGCCGTGGTGCAGTGCCCAGGCCAGGGATTCCAGTGCTCCGGCACGGTCGCCCGTCACCGCCCGGTCGGCCACCTCGAATCCGGTCACCTCGGGACGGCCCTGGTAGTACAGGCGCACGGTGTCGCGATCGACCTTGCCGCCGGTGTCGGCCACGAGTTGCGCGCACGCGGCGGCCAGCTCGCGCAGTTCCGATCCGACGCCCTCGACAACCTGCTCGACGACATCGGCGCCGACCTTCACGCCCAGCGAACGGAACTCGTTGCGCACGAACGTCATCCGCTCCGACGGCCACTTCGGGGCGGTCGTCTCGTGTTCGACGGCCCCGGCCTTCTTCAAGGCGGGGACCATCGACTTCGCCCGGCCCCCGCCGTGATGGATCACCATCAGCGTGATGCCCTCGGGCAGCGACGACGCGGTCGCGGCGATGAGCGCGGCCGGCTCCTTGCCCGCGTCGGCGGCGGCCTCGACGACAACGATCCGCTCTTCGGCGAACAGCGACGGACTGAGCAGCTCCGCGAGTTCGTGTTCGCTCACGTCGCCGGCACGTACCCGGGTCACCGGCACCGGGGTGCCCGCTGCTTTCGACGCGGCGTCGACCACGGCCGAGATCACCCGGCCGGTGAGGAAGTCGTCGTCTCCGAGCAGCAGGTGCAGGCGATCGGTCACGGCGACAATGGTGCCAGACGGTGCCGACACGGTCGCAGCGCCCGACGCCGGCGGTCGGCCACGCGACACGACGGAGCGTCGCAAGCCTCATCCGAACGGCGACCACACCTCCACACTCGCCCAGCCCACTCCGCCGAGGGTGCGCGCGCACGCGACCATCCACCACAGCTCGGGCGCGAGGGCACGCACCAGCAGCTCCCCGACGAACGCGCCGGGTCCGTCGGGCGGACCGATCGCGCCGATGAGTGCGGCGAGGGTGCCGACCACGCTGATCACCGCGACCACCGGGGCGACCAGCAGGTTCGCGACGATTCCCACCACCGAGAACGTGCCGGTCACCACGACCACGATCGGCGCCGTCACCACCTGCGCGGTGACCGCCATCGCGATCACCTCGGCGACACCGGGCGGACAACGCCACTCGCGCAACCGGTCACGGAGTCGCGGGGCCCACAGCACGATGGCGGCGGTGGCAGCGACCGACAAGGCGAACCCCGGTTGCAGCGCCAGTTCGGGCCACCACAGGAGTCCGCCGACGACCGCCGCACCGAGCGCCGGGAACGCCTGCGCTCGACGAGAGGCGAAGAGCGCCAACACACCCACCGCTCCCATCAACGCGGCACGCACGACACTAGGCGACGGCCGGACGAGCACCACGAATGCCAGGATCACCACCAGCCCGACGACCGCGGCCGCCCGCGGTGGCACACCCACACTGCGAACCACGAGAAGCGCTGCCCCGCACACGATCGCGAAATTGCTGCCGCTCACCGCGGTCAGATGGCTCAGGCCGGCGTCGCGGAAATCGTCCCGCAGGCCGTCGTCGAGGGAGCTCTCGTCACCGAGCACGAGGCCGGGCAGGAGTCCGGCCGCATCCTCGTCGAGCGCCCGCGCGGCCAACACCTGCAACCGCTCCCGGATCGCGCCGGCCACCTGCTGGTGAGCGGGCGGCGCGCCGACGATCCGGGGCTGCTGCGCAGTCAGGGTCGCCACCAGAAGCGAGTGCTCGGGCGGGGGCCGCACCCGCGCGACCGTGACCACCCGTTGCCCGGGCAACAGTCCCGACCACTCCCCGAGATCGCCCATCACGTCGGCAGAAGCCGTCGGAACACGATGCGAACCAACCTGTTCCACGTCGACGCGCAGACGGACGCGTCCGGCCGACGACGGCCCGACGACCACCGGATCACCACGCACGGTCAGCACGACCGTCGACTTCTTGGTCGACGCGGCCAGCGGGTGGTCGGCGCGGACCTCCTGCCGGATCGCCAACGAGGTCGCGCACACCGCCGCGAGTCCGGCCACGACGATGATCAAACCGACCGCGTCCCATCCGAACCGGCCGCCGGCACAGACCAGCGTGCCGACCGAGGCCACCGCGCCCGAACAGATCGCCAGCCCGAGCGTGTACGCGGGCGGCATCACCAGCCCGAACGCCGTCACCGACCACACCGCCATCGCCGGTACCAGCAGGCGGTAGTCCACCCGTCAGACCGTCACGAGATCGCGCAGTCTGGCCAGGCGTGCCGGACCGATCCCGTCGACCTCGGCGAGCTGGTCCACGGAGCTGAAGCGCCCGTTGCGTTCCCGCCACGACAGGATGGCCTTCGCGGTCACCGGCCCCACCCCGGGCAACTCGTCGAGGTCGGCCTCGGTGGCGGTGTTGAGGTTCACGAGTCCGCCGGTGGTCGGCGGACCACCCGAACCGCCGGCGGGGGCACCTGGATCTGCCGGGGGTGCACCCGCGGGTGCGGGCGGAGTGCCGGAAGCCCCGACGACGGCGCTGCGCAGCGACATCTCGCCCTGCCCGCCCGCGTAGCCGACGAGGATCTGATCGCCGTCCCGGAGGACCTGCGCGAGGTTCAGCGACAGCAGATCCGCGTTCTTGCGCGCGCCTCCGGCCCGGTCGATCGCGTCGGCGACCCGCGCCCCGGGCGTGAGTTGCACCAGACCCGGCGTGTGCACCAAACCGACGACACTGACCACCATCTGCGCCGGGATCGATTCGGTCGGCACGGCCGGCGGCGTCGACGGGTTCGACATCGACGAGGTGCCGGCCACCGCACCGAAATCCACGACCGGCGCCGACTCCGACCCGCGGAACAGTCCGAAGGCCGCGACGGCACAGACGACGACACCGACCGCGATCAGCGCGAGAGCTGCCGGCGGCGCGACCGCGAAGCGCCGTCGAGGGATGGGATCGTCGTCGAAGTCATCGTCATCCTCGGCACCGTCGCCGCCGTCGGCGTCCGACCGCCGACGCTGGGTTCGCGGCGGCGTGTCGAGCCACGTCGGCATCCCGCCGATCCCCCACCCGGGATGCTCGGGTTCCTCGACGGGGCCGAGCGGGTCGTCGATGTCCGGCGCGAGCGGCGGCGACTCGGGGTCGATGCCTGCCGTACCGTCCCGTCGGCCCGGCAGATCGGCCACCGGCGCCAGCCGGTCCAGCGGGTTCCGCCGTCCTGATGCGCTCATGACGCCACACGCTAGGTCGCACAGCCGCCGCTGCTCCGCACGCGAGCCGCGGAGCCCGCGATCTGTGGACGGTCAGCGCGAGCTGTGGATGACGCCGAGTCCGGCGGGCCGGACCGCTAGGACTCGCCGAGACCTTCGATCGGTTCGAGGTGCGCGGCGATCACGACGCCCACCGCGCCGGGGCCGACGTGGGTGCCGAGGATGGGACCGAGATCGACGGTCAGCTCGGAGGTCACCACCCGCAGCTTGGCGTGGACGGCCGCGCGCAGTTCCTCGGCGACGTCCGGGCTCTGACAGTGCTGGATGCCGACCGTGACCGCGCGGCCGCCCGCGGAGTCGGCGGCGGCGTCGACCATCTTGTCCAGCGCCTTGGAGAACGTGCGATGACGTTCCTTCAGCGTCAGGGTCCCGTCGACCATGTGCAGGATCGGTTTGATGGACAGCGCCGAGCCGAAGAGCTTGCCCGCGGCGCTGATCCGGCCGCTGTTGCGCAGATTGTCGAGTTGCTGCACACACAGCAGCGAGTCGACGGTCGCTGCCTGTCGGATGGCGGACTCGTACACGCGGTCCCTGTCGGCTCCCCCGGCGGCGGCCTGGGCGGCCGCGACGGCGGTGAAACCGACTGCGAGACCGACAGATCGGGAATCGACGACGCGAACCTGCCCGGAGAACTTCTCCGCGGCCATTCGCGCCGAACTCCAGGTCCCCGACAGCCGGCGCGACATGTGAACGGCGACGACGCCGGCACCCTGACTCGCCTCGAGCGCGGACTCGAAGTGTTCGGAGAGGTCGTTGGGGTTGGCGCCGGAGGTGGTCACGCCCGGCGTCGTCACGATGTCGGCCGGGATGTCGTCGACACCTTCCCGGTAGTCCTCGTCGCCGACGGCGAGGTGCAGTGGGACCTGCCGAATCCCGTAGTACTCGGTCACCGACCGCGGCAGTCGGGACGAGGAGTCTGTGACGACGACGACAGGCACGCGTCTACGTTAACGGGTTCACGCGCCGGGCCTCCACGGGCGTCGGGGTCGGGCCCCCGGCGTCGCGATTCGCACGCCGCCGGACGGCGTCGACGACCGGGGCGACCAGGTCGGCGATGCCCCGATGGCACGAGAAACCCCAATGGATTCCGTCGGGATTCATCTCGGCGGTGTCGTCGTCGAAGGCGTCCCGGGTGACCGGGTAGAAGTCGACACACGGTAGGCCGTGGCTCGACGCCCATCGCGACATCGCCGCGGTCGTCGGGATTCGCCCGGAATGGACGTTGCCGTAATACGGGCTGCGGTGAGTGGGCGGCAGGCACACGACGATCGGGAGGTCCGGACGCAGTTGCGTGAGCGCCGCCCGGATCTTCTCCAGGTACTCGATCGTGACGTGCGGCGGCAGCGCGAGCGGCCAACCGAGGTGCGACCCCCGCGGTTGTATCCACGCATAGGCCGCGCGTATTCGCTGCCGCAAACCGTTCGGCCGGATGTAGCGGATCTGCTCCCGAAAGGCCGTCGGAAGCGGCGACGGCAGCGTGTCCATCCCTCCGAATGCCAGCACGACGACGTCGGCGCGGGGCACGGTGGCCCAGATGTTCGGGTCCTGGGTGAGGGCCCACCAGACGTCCCGGCTCGTCCACCCGATCCGGCCGAACAGCCGCACCTCCGAGCGCGTCGCAGCGCCCACGAGCATCGGCCAGATCCGAGGGTCATCCGCGGGCAGACCGCCCTGCGGACCGTAGTACGCGAGCGAGTCGGACAACACCAGCACACATCGCTCCCGCGCATCGGCAGCGGATGGACCGGGTCCGGCAGCCTCGGTCATCGGCGGACGTCGCTCACTGCACCGCCGGGTCGGAGTCCTCGGCGGACGCATTCCACACGTCCAGACGCCACCGCGGCAGTTCGCCGGGCATGCCGTGCCCCGACAGCTGCACCCAACTCGTGTTCGCGAGCCCCCCGAAGACGGGCCAGTTCTCGACCGGCAGCCCGAGCAGCGCCGCGGTCATCGCCGCGATCACTCCTCCGTGGGCCACCAGCACCACCGGCGCCTCCGGGTTGTCGCCGACGCCCCACTCCGGCAGCAGCTCGATCAACTCGTCGACCAGGGGGGTGGAGCGTCGGGCGACGTCGACGCGGCTCTCCCCACCCGGCGGCGTCCAGGTCGCGTCATCGCGCCAGACGGCGCGCGCGCCCGGCATCGCGGCATCGACGTCGAGGTGCGTCAGACCCTGCCACTCACCGAGATGTGTCTCCCGCAGGCGGACGTCGGTGGTCACCGGCAGACCGGTTCGTTGCGCGAGCGCCTCGGCGGTGTCGCGGGCCCGCCGCAGATCCGACGACCAGATGACCACCGGTTGCCGCTTGGCGAGCTCGACCGCCGCCGAACCAGCTTGCCGGACACCGAGTTCGGACAGGTCGGTGTCGATCTGGCCCTGCATCCGACTCGCCGCGTTGTACTCGGTCTGCCCGTGCCGCAACAGGATCAGGCGCCGCACCACCGGGGTGAGACGTTCGACGGCGGTGTCGTGTGAGTCGGGACCGCCACTCACGACAGCCCGTCCACCTCGACCACCGGGCAGTCCTTCCACAGACTCTCCAGCGCGTAGAAGCGTCGCTCGTCGGTGTGCTGGATGTGCACCACGATGTCGGCGTAATCGAGCAGTGCCCAACGACCTTCGCGCGTGCCTTCGCGCCGCAGCGGCTTGTGGCCGGCCTCCCGCAGCTTCTCCTCGACCTCGTCGACGATCGAGTTCACCTGACGCTCGTTGTCGGCGGAGGCGATCACGAAGGCGTCGGTGATCACCAACTGCTCCGAGACGTCGATCACCGTCACCTCGTGGGCGAGCTTCTCGGCCGCGGCCAGGGCGGCCACCTTGGCCATCTCCAGCGCTTCAGCTGACGCAGTCACACTTGTCCTCTCATTCGGTCACGGCCTGTTCGCCCACCGTCCGGTCCGACCCATCGGCATCGCTCTGCAGTTCCCCGGGCGGGAACCGTCCAGGCGGCGAGTCCTCGGGCGGAAGCCTCTCGGGGCGGTTGGCCCCGGGAAGCGCCGGGGCGGAGACACCGGGCGACGACGCCCGAGGCGCACGATACAGCTTCCGTTTGGCGATGTACTGCACGACGCCGTCGGGCACGAGGTACCAGACGGGCCGTCCCAATGACGCGCGCGTCCGGCACTCGGTGGACGAGATGGCCAGCGCCGGGATCTCGAGGAGGTGGAGGGTGTCGGACGGCATGGCTTCGAGGTGGTGCGCCAGATGTGTGGCATCGAGCTCGTAACCCGGCCGGCTCACGCCGACGAAGCGGGCGAGTCCGAAAAGTTCCTCCCAGTCCTGCCACGACAGGATCGATTCCAGCGCATCGGCGCCGGTGATGAAGTAGAGCTGAGCGTCCGGGAGCAGCGCCCGCAGGTCGCGGAGGGTGTCCACGGTGTAGGTGTCCCCGTCGCGGTCGATGTCGACGCGACTGACGCTGAACTGCGGATTCGACGCGGTCGCGATGACCGTCATGAGGTAGCGGTCCTCCGGCGGGCTCACCGTCGTCGCCTCGCCCATCTTCTGCCAGGGCCGGCCGGTCGGGACGAAGATCACCTCGTCCAGCGAGAACCGGTGGGCGACCTCGCTGGCCGCGACGAGGTGCCCGTTGTGGATCGGGTCGAACGTGCCGCCCATCACGCCGATACGGCGCGCACGCGGGCGGTCGGGTGACATGGACGGTCAGTCTACGCGTCGAGCACTGATGCGAATCGGCAGCGCTGGTCAGATCGGCAGGAGGTCGGCGATGACCGTGCCCAGTTGGGTGGCGTTCCGGCATTCGAACATGTCGATCACGTCCGCGTAATCGGTCGCGACCGAGTCGCCCGTGCCCCAGTGCTGCTTGGCCTCCGGGTTGAGCCAGTAGGCGTGGCGGGCCCGTTCCACCAGTTCGGCGAGCGCGTCGGCGTGCGGATCGTGATAGTTGTTCCGCCCGTCCCCCAGGATCAGCAACGCACCCCGGTGGGTCAGCGTATCGCCGTAGTCGGCGACGAACCCGGCCAGCATGTTGCCGTAGTCCGAGTGACCGTCGCGGGTGGAGATCCGCGCGGTGGAGATCATGTGGTGCATCGCCGCACCGAAATCCTCTTCGCCGTGGTCGAAGTAATCGGTCACCTCGTCGACGGTGTCGACGAACGCGAACACCCGCACCTTCGAGAACTGTTGCCGCAGTGCATACACCAAGCGCAACGTGAACTGACTGAACCCGGCCACCGACCCCGAGACGTCGCAGATGATGATGAGTTCGGGCCGCCCCGGTCGGGGCTTGCGGTGACTGAGTTCGATGGGCACCCCACCGGTGGACATCGAGGCGCGCAGCGTCTTCCGGACGTCGACCGCGCCGCGGTGAGCGCGCCGTCGCCTCGTCTCGAGCTTCGCGGCCAGCAATCTGGCCAGCGGTTCGATGGTCTTGCGGATCTCCACCTGCTCTTTGGCACCCGCCGACAGGAAGTTGACGTTCTCCGGTAGCGGGGGCACCGCGTAGGCGCCGACCTTCTCGCGGCCGTTGCGGTCGGCCATGCGCCGCTGGGTCTCTCGCTCGATCGCCGCACGCAGATCGTTGGCCTTCTGACGCGCCGCCTGCCGGTAGAGCGGTTCCGTACCGGCCCGCCCGCCGTCCCCGTCGCCACCACCGGCCATGGCCGCCGCGATCTTCGCGATCAGTGTCTGCGGACTCACCGCGGTGATGGCCTGATAGGCCGAGAACGCCTCGCCCCGAGTCGATCCGTACCGCCCCAACTCGTCGACGATCATCGCGATGGCCTGGTCGAGCCGGCCGTCGTTCGCCGACGCGTCATCGGCCAGCATCTCCGCCAGCGCGTCCCGGACCGCCTCGACATCGAGCTCGCCGTCGGGGGTGCGCGGGAGATCCTCGGTCACGGTGCGCATTCCGGCGCCGAGCGGGAACCACAGGTCGAAGACCCGGTCGAACACACCGCGATGGGCGTGATCGACGAGCAGTGTCGTCGCGAGCCCCTCGCGCAGACGGGGGCGTTCGAGGAGATCGAGGACCTCCATCGCACTCGCCGCATCGATCAGCGCCGACGGCCCGACCACGATCCCGCGACGACGCAACTCGTCGACGAAATCGGTGAGGTGCGCGACGAGCGGAGCCGTCATCAGCCCAGCTTGAGTTCTTCGAGAGCCGTCTTGAGGTCCGGCCGGTGCTTCAGCACGACACCGAGAGTCCGTGCGATGAGTCCGTCGTCGAATCCGCCACCGCTCTTCGCCGTGGCCTTCTCCCCGGCTCCCAGTGCCAACAGCGTGTTCGCCCAGTCGATCGTTTCGGCCACCGACGGCTTCTTGCGGATGTCGAGTGTGCGCAGGACACCGACGATCCGCACCAGCTCGGCGCTCAGCGAATCCGACAGGTTCGGCACCCGCGACGCGAGGATCTCCTTCTCGCGCTCGGCATCCGGGAAGTCGATGTAGAGGTACAGACAACGACGCTTGAGCGCCTCGGACAGTTCACGGGTCGCGTTCGATGTCAGCAGGACGATCGGACGACGCTGAGCGGCAACGGTTCCCATCTCCGGGATGGTGATCGCGAAATCGCTGAGCACTTCCAGCAGCAGACCCTCCATGTCGACGTCGGCCTTGTCGACCTCGTCGATGAGGAGCACGGTGGCACCCTCGCGCGAGATCGCCTTGAGCAGTGGCCGCGGCAGGAGGAACTCATCGGAGAAGATGTCGGCCTTGGCCTCATCCCACGCGCGGTCCCCCGTCGCCTGGATGTGCAGGATCTGCTTGGCGTGATTCCACTCGTACAGCGCGCGGGCCTCGTCGATGCCCTCGTAGCACTGCAGGCGGATGAGTTCGGCATCAGTGGCCGCCGCGATGGACCGGGCGAGTTCGGTCTTGCCGACACCCGCGGGTCCCTCGACCAGCAAGGGCTTGCCGAGACGGTCGGCCAGGAAGGTCGAGGTCGCGGTGGCGTCGTCGGCGAGGTAACCCGTCGCGCGCAAGCGACCGACGACGTCGTCGACACCCTCGAACGACGGCACGACGGCCGGGCCCGAGCCGGTGTATCCCGTGGTCCCCGCGTCCGGGGTCGGCGCGCTCATCAGGCGGGCCGCACGTGCCCGTTGCCCCAGACCACCCATTTGGTCGAGGTCAGTTCCGGCAGGCCCATCGGGCCGCGGGCATGGAGCTTCTGGGTGGAGATGCCGATCTCGGCGCCGAATCCGAACTGCTCGCCGTCGGTGAAGGCGGTCGATGCGTTGACCATGACGGCGGCGGCATCCACGCGCCGGGTGAACTCGTCGGCGGCCGCCAGGTCGGTGGTGATGATCGCCTCCGTGTGGCCGGTTCCGTAGGTGTCGATGTGGGCGACCGCGGCGTCGAGCCCGTCGACCACCTTCATCGCGATGTCCATCGACAGGTATTCCATGGACCAGTCGTCCTCGGTGGCCGGCTCCATACCCGGCTCGTCGCCGTGGATGACCACGCCCTGGGTCTGCAGCACCGAGGTGATCCGCGGCAGCGCGTCGGCCGCGACGGCCTCGTCGATGAGCACGGTCTCCGCGGTGTTGCAGACACTCGGCCGGCGGGTCTTGGAGTTGAGGATGACACGCGCCGCGACATCGAGGTCGGCGAGTGCGTGGACGTAGACGTGGCAGTTGCCTACGCCGGTCTCGATCGTCGGGACCGTCGCATTCGACACCACGGCCTCGATGAGGCCCGCGCCGCCACGGGGGATGACCACGTCCACGAGTCCGCGCGCCCGGATGAGCGCGGTCACGCTGGACCGATCGTCGCTGGGCAGCAGCGACACCGCATCCGCGCTGACCCCCTTGGCCGACAGGGTCTCCCGCAGCACGCGCACGAGTTCGGCGTTCGACGACGCGGCCGACGACGAGCCACGCAGCAGCACCGCGTTCCCGGACTTGAAGGAGATCCCGAACGCATCGACGGTGACGTTGGGGCGCGCTTCGTACACGATGCCCACGACCCCCAGGGGCACGCGCAGCTGGCGCAGCTGCAGCCCGTTGGGGAGGGTCTTCCCCGCAACCACCTCACCGATCGGGTCGGGGAGCACGGCGACCTGCCGCAGACCGTTGGCGATACCGGCCACGCGCGAGGCGTCGAGCCGCAGCCGGTCGAGCAGGCTCACCTCGATGTCGGCCGCCTCGGCACGCGCGATGTCCTCCGCGTTCGCGGCGAGGATGGTGTCGGTGGCCGCCTCGATGGCGTCGGCCGCGGCGAGCAGGACCTCGTTCTTGCCCGCGGTCGTCAGACCGCTCAGCGAACGGGACGCCGACTTGGCGGCACGGGCAAGCCCGAGAACGACCTTCTCCGTGTCGGACTTCTCGGCCCCGGACTTCTCGGCGCCGGACTTCTCGGAGCCGGACTTCTCGGCGCCGGAGCCGCCTTCGGCGACGGACTGCTCTGCGGTGGGTGCGCTCATCAACATCCTCGACTTCGGTGGTTCCGGGCGCGACCGCCCGGAAAGTGCCGTTCTCAGAGTAACGCCGCAGGTTCGGAGTCCCCAACGAGATCCACGGTCGGCGCCTCAGGCGAGTGTGAGGAAGAGTTTCTCCAGCTCTGCCTCGGTCAACGGCGGTTGCTCACCGTCAACGGTCTCGATGCACTGCCGCATTCCCGAGGCCACGATCTTGAAGCCGGCGCGGTCGAGCGCGCGGGACACCGCGGCGAGCTGGGTGACGACGTCCTTGCAGTCGCGCCCCGCCTCGATCATCGCGATCACACCGGCGAGTTGCCCCTGAGCTCGGCGTAACCGGTTGAGGACGGCACTCATCGCGTCGTCGCCGACGGCCGGGTGGGGCCTCACGTCATCGGCCATCGAGGCCTCCTCGCTGTCGTGCACCACCGACGTGCGGTTGGTGCTGGATTCTTGACGCCAAGATACCCCCTTGGGTATGTTGGCCGCCAGATGGATACCCCTAGGGGTATATGAGAAAGGAAAACCATGGCGCCGATCACCGCCCTGTCCGACGACGAGGCGACCACCTCCGACCCCGCGGGCCCCTCGGCCGGGGTCCTCGGCCGGTGGGGTGCGGCCATGGCCGCGCACGCCCGCTGGGTGTTCGGCGTGTGGCTACTCGTGCTTCTCGTCCTGGGGGCCGCGGCACCGTCGGTGTTCTCCGCACTCGCGGGCGCGGGCTGGCAGGCCGACGGGTCGGAGTCCGTGCAGGTCCGCGAGCTGGCCCAGCAACATTTCGGCGGAAACTCGTCGGCCGCGGTGCAGGTGGTCGTCCACTCCGAGCGCGACATGGTCGACGGTCCCGCGGTTCGAGAGGTGGTCGGCGAGATCGCGGCACTGGCCGGCGCGGACAGCCGGTTCGCGCAGGTCGTCCCACCACAGCCCGGCGTGTCGATCAGCCCGGACGGCCACACCGGGATCGTCATCGTGGGCGCGGCCGCCGACACCGACGAGATGGTGCGTGCTGTCGATGAGCACAAGGGCGCGTTGATCGCCCTGTCCGGGAACGGGATCGAGGTGTACCCGACGGGTGCCTCGGCCCTGTGGAGCGACTTCAACAAGGCCAATCACGACGCGATGATCAAGGCCGAGCTGTTCTCGTGGCCGGTCACGCTGACGATCATGGTGCTCGCCTTCGGGTCGCTCGTCGCGGCCGGTCTGCCACTGTTGCTGACCATCGCCGGTCTCGTCGCATCCGCGGGCGGTCTGGTGTTGTTGAACCAGGTCACCCCGATCTCGGTGTGGGCCATGAACTTCGCGATGATGTTCGCGCTGGCTCTGGGCATCGACTACGCACTGTTCCTGGTGTCGCGGTTCCGCGACTCGGTCCGGGAGCAGGGCGACGACATGCGCGCGGCGGTGGCGCAGACGATGGACACCGCAGGCAAGGCGGTGTTGCTGTCCGGCATCACGGTTCTGGTGAGCCTGTCGGCCGTTCTGCTGGTTCCGGCACCGGCGGTACGCACGATGGCGGTGGGAATCATGCTCGCGGTGGCCTTCGTCCTCGCGGCGACCCTCACTCTCCTGCCCGCCGCGCTGGGCGCCCTGGGTGGCCGGATCAATGCCCTCTCGCTGCCGTACGCGCGCCGCCAGCAACACCGTTCGCCGGTGTTCGCACGCTGGGGCGGCTTCCTGCAGCGCCATCCGTGGGCTGTCGCCATCGGCTCCCTGGTCGTTCTCGTCGCGCTCGCGATCCCGGTCGTCGGGTTGAAGGTCGCGATGCCCTCCATCGGTGTCGTCCCGGCCGATGCCCCCGTCCGCCAGGGCTATGAACTGGTGCAGTCGCAGATGGGCGAGGGCGCACCGGGGATGCTGCAGATCGTCGCACCCGCCGACGAGGCGCAGCGGGCCGCCGAGGTCGCGGCACAGTCCCCGGGGATCACCATGGTCACTCCCGCGACGCCGGCCGCGGACGACTCGGGCTTCGTTCTCATGCAGGCTCTTCCGGCCGTCGATCCGTCCGCCCGCCAGATGGCCACGATCGTCGACGACCTGCGTGACGCATTGCCCGACGGCGCTCTGGTCGGCGGCGAGCCCACCGAGAACCTCGACCTGCAGCAGGCTTTGAACGACTACTTCCCGCTGGTCGTCGCCGTCATTCTCGTCCTCGGTTTCCTCCTGCTGCTGGCGTCACTCCAAGCACCGCTGATCGCACTCATCGGCACTGTGGTGAGCCTGTTGTCCACCGCAGCGGCGTTCGGCGTCGCGAAGCTGATCTTCCAGGACGGGCACCTGTCAGACCTGCTGGGCTTCACACCTCAGGGATTTCTCGACGGCTGGGCCCCGGTGTTCTTCTTCGCCATGATCTTCGCGATCGCGATGGACTACACCGTGTTCCTCCTCGCCACCGCCAAGGAACACCACGAACGGTCCGGGGATCCATCGACCGCGCAGGTCGACGGCATGGCCCACTCCGGGCGGATCATCTTCGCCGCAGCTGCGGTCATGGTCGCCGTCTTCTTCACCTTCGCCCTGGCCGAACCACTCCCTCCGAAGGAGATGGGGATCATCCTGGGTGTGGCGGTCCTGCTCGACGCCGTCCTGATCCGGCTCACCCTCCTGCCGGCGCTGCTACGCATCACCGGCCGGGCGGCGTGGTGGACACCATCCTGGTTGCGCCGGATTCTCCCGTCGATCAGCTTCTCGCATTGACCTCACCCGAATCGGGTACACGCCCCTCGAGGGCCGACACGAAAGGACACACGATGTCACTCGCACTGACCACCACGCTGCCGCACCCCTTCGCGGAGGCGGTCGAACGGACCAGAGCCGCGCTCGCCGACCAGGGATTCGGCGTTCTCACCGAAATCGACGTCCAGGCGACGCTCAAGACGAAACTCGACGAGGACATGGAGCCGTACCTGATACTCGGCGCATGCAATCCACCGCTGGCGCACCGGGCGCTGGGCGTCCAGCGGCAGATCGGGTTGTTGTTGCCGTGCAACGTCGTCGTCCGCGCCGACCCGGGCAACCCCGACCACACGCTCGTCGAGGCGATGAATCCCGACCTCATGGTTCAGGTCTCGGGCGAACCCGACCTCGAACCGGTCGCACGTGATGCCGCGGGGAAGTTGCGTGCCGCGATCGATTCCCTGACCGCACAGTCCTGAATCCCCTTGCACATTCGTCCGAGACCACCGGAGTTCTCATGACCCACTTCGATTTCCACTTCGACCCCGTGTGCCCCTTCGCCTGGGCGGCATCGCGATGGCTCATCGACCGGGCTCAGGCACACGACGCCTCCGTCGACTGGCACGTGATGAGTCTGGCCATCCTGAACGAGGACCAGGAGCCGGATTCCGACGAGCAGAGGCAGCAACTCGACACCTCGCGGCGTCTCGGACGTGTGTTGATGGCGGCCGTCGCCGAGTCCGGGGCCGACGTGCTCGAGCCCCTGTACTCGGCGATCGGCCGACGGCTCCACCACCTGGGCGACGAGATGACTCCCGCGGCGGTGTCGGAAATCCTCGTCGACACCGGCCTCCCCGCCGGCCTGACCGAGGCCATGGACGACGAGTCGCTCGACGACGCCCTGCGCGCGTCCCATCAACGCGGTCAGGATGCTCTGGGTGAGGCGGGCGGCAGCCCCATCATCGGGATCGACGGCAACCATTTCTTCGGTCCCGTCCTCTCCGACATCCCGACCGGGGCCGACGCGGAGGCGCTCTTCTCCGCACTCGTGACCCTCGCCGGCACCGAGACCTTCGCGCAGGTCAAACGTCCGGCCGGCGGCCCGCCGACGTTTTCGCCGTGATCCCCGGGGCCGCCGGAGTCCGCTCCACCCTGTCATCGGCGCCGCGGCGTCACCCACACCGCAGCGCCTCCGTCAGGACTCGTCGGGACGGCTCGTCGATCGTCAATCCGTAAGCCTCCGTGACGATCACGAACTGGATCGCGTACTGGCACCAAAAGCCCCGCGCCGGTGGCATCCAGCGCGCCGGTTCCGAGTCACTCTTGTCCTGGTTCGAATATCCGTCGACGGCAACGAGATTGGCGGGGTCGTTCGCGAAGTCCAGCCTCTTCGCCGGTGTCCACGACCAGGCACCCATGTCCCAGGCATACGACAGCGGGACGATGTGGTCGATCTGCACCGTAGACGCGCTCCGATCGCGCCGGAAGACGATGAAATCGCCGGTGTACGGGCTCCGCAGTTCGCCCGCCAGCACGGCACGTGGACAACTCGACGTCGGCCCGGCTCGGATGTCGCGCAGATCTCGGGCGAGCACGTCGTTACGGGTGTCGCATCCGTTGCCGCCTCCGGGTACGGACGCGGCGTCCGACCAGGCGGCGCCGAACGCGGATCGGTCGTAATCCGGTCGGTCGGTACGACCCGCACTGATCGGGATCGAGGCGAGCGACGACGCCGCCTGCCCCGCCATCGTCCGAATCCTCGGGTCGGTGTCGGGACCGGCCCGAAAGGCGTCGACGCCGACGGCGACCATCACCGCCGTGACGACGGCGGCGACGAGCACCGCCCACTGCCGTGGCGACCAGGACGGCGAGTCCCGCGGCGTCCAGCGCATCCATCGGATCCGCATGCGGAGTCGTCGCAGCGTCGGCGAACGCATCACCATGCATTCTCAGACGCACGCGGTCACCTTCTGGTTCCGTGTGTCGATCGGCCGGTACCGGTGTCGCAGAACGTGGCACCACTTCCGCTGGTCGAGCCGGCACCGAGCGAAGCCGCCGGGCCGAGCAGGCGACGAAGGAGCGCGTCGAGGTCGAGGCGCCGAGTCGAAGCCACCTGGTGCGCCAGGCGCATCGATGCGCGACAACTGGCCTCAGGCCGAGCGGTCAGGACTTGTCGAGGTAGGCGATCTTGTTCGGCACGAGGATACCGTCGACGAGGTCGGCGAGCGGCCGGTGTTCGAGCAGCGTGATGTCCTCGCTCACCACGTCTTCCGCGAGTTCGCGGGCGTCCTCGATGACCTCGACGTCCTCGAGCAGGGACAGGAACCGCAACGACGTGTTGACGCCCGACTGTAGGGACCCGAGCAGATCACCCTCCCGCCGTTGCTCGAGATCGACTCGCGCGAGCTCGAATCCGTCGTTCGAACCGGCCACGGCGCGGAGGCGGTCCATCGACGGCGAGCCGTCCCGGGCATTCGTCATCAGCAGGCATAGGCCCGCATGCCGCCCGCGTCCCACACGACCGCGCAACTGATGCAGCTGGCTCACGCCGAACCGATCGGCGTCGACGATGACCATCGTGGTCGCATTGGGCACGTCGACACCCACCTCGATGACGGTGGTGGACACCAGCACGTCCACCTCGCCCCGACCGAAAGCATCCATGACGGCGTTCTTCTCGTCGGCGGGTAGGCGGCCGTGCAGGAGCTCCACGCGTCGGTGCGCGAACGGGCCGGCGACGAGGGCCTCGTACTGCTCGAGGACCGAGGTCGTCCGCGGGCCCTTCTCCTCGTTGTCGTCGGGCTCGGGTTCGGGCCCGTCGCCGATGCGGGAACACACGACGTAGACCTGACGGCCGGCGTCGATCTCCTCGTTGGCGCGCGACCACACCCGGTCGACCCATGAGGATTTCCCGGTGGGCACCACCGACGTGGTGATCGGCTGCCGGCCGCGCGGCAGCTCCCGGAGGACCGAGGTCTCGAGGTCGCCGAAGGCGGTCATGGCGACGGTCCGCGGGATCGGCGTCGCGGTCATCACGAGGAAATGCGGTATCCGTCCGTTGCGGCCCTTGCCGCGCAACACATCTCGCTGCTCCACGCCGAAGCGGTGCTGTTCGTCGATCACGACGAGTCCTAGGTCGAAGAACTCGACCTTGTCCTCGAGGAGCGCGTGGGTCCCGATCACGATCCCGGCCTGGCCCGTCACCACGTCGAGGAGCGTCTCGCGCCGGCCCTTGGTCTTCATCGAACCCGTCAGCAGCGCGAGGCGCGTCGCGCCGTCGGCCGCGGTCAGTTCGCCCGCCTCGGCGAGGTCGCCCAGCATCGTCTTCATCGTCCGGTAGTGCTGTGCGGCAAGCACTTCCGTCGGGGCCAGGATGGCACACTGGTACCCGTTGTCGACGACCCGCAGCATTGCCAGCAACGACACGAGTGTCTTCCCGGACCCGACCTCGCCCTGTAACAGCCGCGACATCGGCTGCGCGCGGGCCAGATCCTCGGCGAGCTCCTCCCCCACCTCGACCTGACCGTCGGTCAGGGTGAACGGGAGTCGGTCACGCAACTTGTCCTCGAGACCACCGGGCACGCGTGGACACGGTGGCGCCGACTCGCTCCGCCCCGCCAGCCGGCGCTGCGCCAGCACGGTCTGGATGGCCAGCGCCTCATCGAACTTGAGCCGATGGGCGGCGACCTTCACGTCGTCCTCGGCATCGGGCAGGTGGATCTTGCGGATCGCCTCGTCGGTGCTGACGAGACCCCGCGCGCGGCGTTCGGCTTCGGTGAGTGCGTCGGGAATCGGCGCGCTCTCACTCAGGATCCGACGGACCGCGCCGAGGATGTCCCAGGTCTGAATGTTCTTGTTGGCCGGGTACATCGGCAGGATGTCGCGGTCGAACATGGTGACCAGCGGGTGATCGCCGCGCTCTCCGGTGATCTGCTCCTCGATCGCGTACATCTCGGTCAGCATCTTGGAACCGACGACGTCCTCGATCTCCGGGTCGCCGTCGGGAAGGATCATCCATTCCGGATGCGACAACTGGATCTGATCGCGGAAGTATTTGACCGCGCCGGCCATCATCACCCGTGCACCGGGTCGGAACAGCCCCTTGAGGCGGTGGGCGTTGAAGAAACTGGCCTCGTAGACGTCGTTGTCGTCGGTGACCTTCACCTTGAGGAACGACCCTTTGCGGCTCCTCATCTTGATGAGATCGGACTTGGTGATCCGTCCGACGATCGTCAGCCACTCACCCGGTTCGGGACGCTCCTGGTCGACCACGTGGCCGCGCCGGATGTAGCGGCGGGGCGTGTACCGCAACAGCTCCCCGACCGTGTGCACGCCGACTGTGGCGAGCTGTTCGGCGGGCTTGGTCCCCAGGACGTCGGACAGCGAATCCGACAGTGCCAGTTCGGTCACTCCACACCCACCTGGACGAGATCGGTGCGTTGTCCGGTGCGGTACACCGCCAACTCGATGCCGGGGTAGCTGCGCCGCATCTGCTCCGCGACGGCCTCGAGGGCGGCCTCGTCGACCTCGACCCCGGCGAGCACCGTGACCAGCTCGCCTCCGGTGGAGAGCATGAGGTCGACGAGGGCGGTGCACGCCGACGTCTGATCCGGCGCCACGACGAGCACGTCGTCGCCGATCAGCCCCAGCACGTCACCGACCTCGCTCATCCCCGCCAGCGTCATCATCCTCGTGGTCGCGGACTGCAGCGATCCCCAGCGTGCCCCGGCGGCGGCCTCGGCCATCGCGTAGGCGTCGACGTCGGGGACCTCGCTCGGATCGTGCACGGCGAGAGCGGCGAGGCACTGGGTCATCGACGACGTCGGCAGCATCAGGACCGAACGCTGGGTGGACCGCACCTCGGTGGCGACCGTGACGAGATCCTGCGATGTCAATGCGCCGTTGGCCATCACGACGACGTGCGCGCTGTCGGTGTCGCGGATCGCGCGGCCCAGCTCGTGGGCGGAGAGTCCGTCGTCGGCGCGCAGCACGACCGCACCGGCCTCGCCGAACAGTTCGGCCGCACCGTCACCGAACACGACGACCACCACGGCCCGTTTGTGCCGAGGCGGCGGCTCAGCCGAATCCGCCTGTGCCCGAATGGCATCGAGGGCGAAGCAAGTGATCCGGACATCCGAGAGCTGCCCGATGCCCGCGCCGGCCTCGACCGCCGCACCCGGGTGGCAGGTGTGGACGTGTACCGAGAAGCGTTCGCCCTCACCGCTGGAACTGTCACCGACGATCACCACCGCGTCGCCGAGTTCGTCCAGACGTTCGCGCAGTTCGGCGATCTGCTCGCCGGCCGCGCCGTCGAGGAGGTACATGACCTCAAAGTCCTGGTCGCTCCCGTCGAGGCAGCTGTCGTCCGGTCCGTGACCGAGCGTGGTGCTGTCGGTGAGGATGCCCCGGTAACGCCGGCGGCGGTGCGAGACGCCGGTGATGACCTTGACCATGGCGTCCACGATCGCGAGGAAGCCACGCCCGCCCGCGTCCACCACGCCCGCGTTCGCGAGCACCGACAGCTGTTCCGGGGTGCGTTCGAGCGCTTCGGCGCAGTCGTCGGCGACGGCGCGCACCTGGTCGGCCGGGGACTCGTGCTCGTGCGCCGCGGCCGATTCGGCGGCGACCCGCACCAGCGTGAGGACCGTGCCCTCGCGCGGTTCGCTCACCGCACGGGTCGCCGCGAGCGAACCGAGACGCAGACCCAGCGTCGACAGCTCGGCGAAGGTCAGGGCGTCGGTGTCGCCCAGGATCTCCGCACCGTCCGCGAGTCCGACCAGCACCTGCGAGAGGATGATCCCCGAGTTGCCCCGCGCCTGCGCCACCGCGCCGTCGGCCATCGCGCGGGCGACCTCGGGCAGCGACGCGTCGGGCGGCGTCTTCTCGACCGCCTCGGCCGCGGCCCGCATCGTGAAGAGCATGTTGCTCCCGGTGTCCGAATCGGGGATCGGGAACACGTTGAGGTCGTTGATCTCGCCGCGCAGCGACTCGAGCTGTTCGACCGAAACTCGGGCCCAATCGCGCAGCAACTGCGGGTTGACGGTGCGGGCGATCACACGGTGGCTCTTTCTCGCAGACGCGGCGCGCGACGTACTGTGCTCTCGCGCGCAACGTGACCGGCTGGTGAGGTTGTGGGCAAGGTTACTCGGGGTGTCCGACCGTGCGGCGCGACCGAGCGGGACCGGGTGGCGGATCGGCTCGGATTTGGTCACGCCCCCACGACCTGGTTATCCTTGCAGGGTTGCCTTTCGCCTCGAGCGCGCACACCCACCGGTGGTGCCGATCGATCCGAGCGGCTGAACACCAGACCATGATCATCTACCAAGGGAGTTCGACGATGGCTGCCGTCTGCGATATTTGCGGCAAGGGCCCGGGCTTCGGCAAGTCGGTGTCTCACTCGCACCGCCGTACCAACCGCCGCTGGAACCCGAACATCCAGTCCGTTCGCGTGGAGGTCGCCCCCGGCAACCGCAAGCGCAAGAACGTCTGCACCTCCTGCCTGAAGGCCGGCAAGACCGCAGCTGTCTGACCTCCTCGCCCGTCCGCGGGTGGGAGTCCGAGAGCACGAGACCCGATGCCATGAGCGCAAGCTCCCCGGCATCGGGTCTTTGGTGTGTGCGCGATAGGGTTTCGCGCATGGCCTCATCGAACCCCACCGCCCCCGCTGCCGTAGACGACACCGATGCTCTGGTGCACGAAAGCAACGGCGTCCTCACCATCGCGGTCTCGACGGCGGGCGCGGGCAACTCGCTCGACGACACTGCCCTCGCCGCGGGAGCCCAGGCACTGCGCGAGGTCGCGCGTGGACAGCGTGACGTGGGGGCGGTCCTGCTCATCGGAATGGGCAAGAACTTCTGCGCCGGCGGCAACGTCCGCGCCTTCGCCGGTGCGGACGACCGCCCGACCTATCTGCGCGAGATCGCCGACAACTTCCATCAGCTCGTCGGCGCCCTGTACGAGGCGGACCGCCCCGTCGTCGTCGCCGCGAAGGGCTGGGCCGCCGGCGCGGGCATGTCGCTGGTGTTGCACGCCGACGTCGCCGTCGGTGGTCCGTCGACCCGGTTGCGGCCCGCCTACCGCGGTATCGGTCTCACCCCCGACGGGGGTCTCACCTGGACCCTCCCCCGCGCCGTCGGCGCTGCCCGGGCACGCCAGATCATCCTGACCGACCGCATCATCAGCGCCGACGAGGCCCAGCAGTGGGGGCTGCTGTCGGAGATCGTCGCCGACGACGAGGTCGAGTCCGCCGCGCGCACGGCCGCCGAGGCCATCGCGTCGGGTCCCCGTGACGCCGACGCGATGACCAAGCGTCTGCTGGCCGTCGCCGCCGACACCACGCTGGTCGAGCACCTCGCCCTCGAAGCCCGCTCCATCTCCGAACGGTCCGGACTGCCCGAGGGCATCGAGGGAGTCGACGCCTTCGTCGGCAAGCGCGCGCCGGACTTCACCCGGGGCCGCTGAGGCGCGACCCTTCGTGGCTCGTCGCCAACGCTCCTCGCACCTCAGTACTGCCCTCTGATCAGGGAGCTTGCGAGCCCCTGTCCGCTCCCTGAGGAGCGAGCTTGCGAGCGTCACGAAGGGTCTTCGCAACGGGTCTTCGCAACCTCGGTCGCCAGGACCCTTCGTGACGCGCCCTCCGCAAGCTCCGGGCGCTCCTCAGGGAGCGAAGGAGATCCTTGAGGCGCGAGCGAAGGGTCACGGCAGACGCCACTCCACCGGCTCGGCGCCGAGGTCCATCAGTTCCTCGTTGGCCCGGCTGAAGGGTCGGGATCCGAAGAACCCGCGCGAGGCCGACAACGGTGACGGATGCGCCGACACGATGGTCGGGACGTCGGGCAGCCACTTCTCCAGTCCCGCGGCGTCCCTGCCCCACAGGATCGCGACGAGCGGCTCGTCGCGGGCGGCAAGCGCCTTGATCGCGCACTCGGTCACCTCTTCCCAGCCCTTCCCCCGGTGAGAGGCCGGCTCGCCGGGGGCCACCGTGAGCACGCGATTCAGCAGGAGCACACCGTTGTCCGCCCACGGCGTGAGATCCCCGGTGGTCGGCATGGGGTAACCGAGATCGGCGCAGTACTCGGTGTAGATGTTCGCCAGGGAACGCGGGATCGGGCGCACGTCGGGCGCCACCGAGAAGCTCAGTCCGACGGCGTGTCCGGGCGTCGGGTATGGATCCTGCCCGACGATCAGCACGCGCACGTCGTCGAGGGGGCGCGTGAATGCCCGCAGGACATGTTGTCCCGCAGGCAGATAGCGCCGCCCCTCGGCGATCTCGGTGCGCAGGAACCGGCCCATCTCGGTGATGAGCGGCTCGACCGGGGCGAGCGCCTGCGCCCAGCCCGGGTCGATCAGTTCGGCAAGGGGTTTGGGTGGTGCGGTCACTCGATTGCCTCCGTCGTGGGCGGTCGTCAGTCCAGTCGTTTCAGGGCGGTGCGATAGTGCTGCGCGTTCTGGAAGTACATCTCGCAGTTGAGTTCGGTGTGCCCCTCCGGTACCTCGTAGCCGTCGCGGAGCCGGGCCGGTACACCGAGCGCCATCCGTCGCGAGGGAACGTCGAACTTGAACGGGACCACCGCGCCGGCTCCGACGATCGCGCCGTCGCCGACCGTGGACCCGTTCAGGACCACCGATCCCGAGGCGATGAGGCAGTCGTTTCCGATCGTCGCGCCCTCGATGTGCGCGTTGTGTCCGACGACGCACCGTTCGCCGATCACGGTCGGGTCGAGAACCGTGCAGTGGATGACGGTGCCGTCCTGGATGTTGCTGCGGGCGCCGACGGTGATGGTCCCGTAGTCGCCGCGGAGTACCGCGCCCGGCCACACCGAGACACCGTCGCCCAGGGTGACCGCGCCGATCACCACCGCGTCCGGGTGCACGTAGGTGTCCTGTCCCAGGACCGGTTCTCGGTCGTCGAGTGCGTAAATCGCCATGAGGCGACTCTAATGGTGCGCCCCGGGGACCTCAGTCACCAGTCGGGTCGGCGAAGGACTGCCACCCGTGCAGTTCGAGACCGCCGGGCCCGCCGACCCGGCGGTCGTCGACCCAGACCTCGGGCGCCGACGAGGATTTCTCCCCCACCGAGCCGATGACGGTCCACCCTGGCGGCACCGTGGGCCCGCCGAACGCCGCGAGCAGGTGATGGTCCTCGCCGCCGGCCAGTACCCAGCGGTCGACGTCCGCCCCGAGTTCGCTTGCCGCGGCAGCCAGATCCGGGCGCCGCGGTACGGCGTCGCCATGCACGGTCATGGCGACCTGGGCAGCCCTCGACATGGTGAGCAGTTCCTCGACCAGGCCGTCGGAGATGTCGGTCATGGCGTGCGCACCTGCCGCCGCGGCGACCGGCCCCTGGGTGAGGTCGGGGTTCGGAACTCGGTGCAGTGCAACCAGTTCCGACCAATGGGTGACCACCGGACGCGGATCGGACAGCACCGCGAGTCCCGCGGCGCTGGCCCCCAGCGGACCGCTCACCGCGAGGACGTCACCAGGCCGGGCACCGCCCAGCGAGACGGGGGGCCGACCCTCGAGCGCGCCGACCGCGGTGACACTCACCACCACCTGACCGGCCGCGACGAGGTCGCCGCCCAGCACCCGGGCCCCCTGTCCGTGTGCCGCGCGGACCACGCCGTCGTTGAGGTCGAGGACGACGCCGACGGGCGTGTCCGACGGACACGCGATGGACACGACGAGACCCGTTGTGCGGCCGCCCATCGCGGCGACGTCGGCGGCACTCTGCACCACCGCGCGGGCGCCGACCTGCTCCGGCGTCGACCAGTCGAATCGGAAGTGGCGCCCCTCGACGACGGTGTCGGTGCTGATCACCGCCGATCCGCCGATGTCGAGAACGGCTGCGTCGTCACCGGATCCGATCACGATGTCGTCGGCGGGCTCACCGGAGGTCGCGGACGCGGTCAACGCGGCGATCACGGCACGCTCACCGATCGCCCCGACCGTGTCGGTCCGGTCGATCGCGCGGTCCTGCCGACCTGTCTCGTCGAAGGTCACTCGTCGGGGCCTTTCCTCTTCCGGTCGCGCGCGCACAGGGTTGTCGGTGACAATGTGTGCCACAGTGTATGGGGCCGCCGGGCGGGAGCGATCCGCAACAGTCCGGCCGCCCGCGGCAGTCGTGCACTGCCCGACGACCGCGCATGCGCCGAGCCGCCGGTACGACAGCCCGTGTCGACGATGTGCCTCATACGATGTGGCGCGGGTACGACACAGACGGAGAGGATGTCCGTGGTTCAGGCATACATACTGATCCAGACCGAGGTCGGCAGGGCCGCCCTCGCAGCTGCGACCATCGCCGAGATCGCCGGGGTCGCCTCGTCCGAAGAGGTCAGTGGGCCGTACGACGTGATCGTCCGGGTCGACGCGTCCGATGCCACCCACCTGACCGAGAACGTGGTTCCGCAGATCCAGAAGGTGGACGGGATCACCCGCACCCTGACCTGCCCGGTGGTCCCCACGACGCGCTGAGGGGCGTCGGCCGGCCGCCGACGACGGGTGATCGTGACGGGTCCCCGTGCGCGGGTTCGGCAGACCGACTCCTACTGTTGTGGGGTGACGTCAGCAGGTTCGGATGACACCCAGCAGGATCCCGTCGACGGCGAATCCGCCGAGGACTCCGCGCGGTATGGCGGCGGCGGACGTCTCAGCCCCGCACTCGTCGCGACCCTGGTAGCCATTCCCGTGATGGTGCTCGCCGGCTTCATCGTGTTCGCCGCGATGCGCCCCGATCCGGTGACCCCGATCGAGTCCTACGACTCCGTCGGCCCGGTCGCCGCGGAGTGCACCCGCTTGCTCACCGAAGCACCGGACACCTTCGAGGGTTTCGGCACCAAAGAGGTCTCCGGCGACCGCGCGACGTGGCCGTCGACCGGCCCGGGCGACGACATGACACTTCGGTGTGGGGTGACCCGACCTGCCGAGCTGTCTCCCACCAGCAATCTCCAGGAGATCCATGCCGCCGGCCAGGCCGGGGTCCAGTGGTTCATCACGGACACGGTCGACGGCTCGGGCCAGGCCTATGTGTGCGTCGACCACCGGCCCTATGTCGCGATGTGGATTCCGACGAACGCCGGCAACGGACCCATCACCGACATCTCGGGACTGATCGACCGCACCCTTGAACGGGGACCGCTCGACTTCGGCTGATCGGCGGCGGGCGCTCAGTCCCGGTAGATCTCCGGCTTGGTGCTGCGGCCCAGCAGCGAATTGACCGCGTCGGCCACCGACATGCCGTCGTGACAGACCTGGTGGACCGCGTCGGTGAGCGGCATCGGCACCTGGTGTCGTTCGGCCAGTGCACGCACCGACGAGCACGACTTGACGCCCTCGGCGACCTGCCCGTTGGTGGCCTCCTGAGCCTGCGCCATGGTGGCGCCCTCCCCCAGCCGCGCGCCGAACGTGCGGTTGCGCGACAACGGCGACGAACACGTCGCGACGAGATCCCCGATCCCCGCCAGACCCGCCAGCGTCTCGATCTGCGCGCCCACCGCGACGCCCAGCCGGATCGTCTCGGCGAGCCCACGAGTGATGATCGTCGCCAGGGTGTTCTGACCGAACCCGATGCCGCTGGCCATCCCGCAGGCCAGCGCGATGACGTTCTTCGCGGAGCCGCCGATCTCACATCCGACGACGTCGGTGTTGGTGTACGGCCGGAAGTATCGCGTACTGAACGCGCTCTGCAGCGTCACCGCCCGCGCCTCGTCGGCACAGGCGATCACGGTCGCCGCCGGTTGACCCTCCGCGATCTCGCGTGCCAGGTTCGGCCCGGTCAGCACCGCGATCCGGTCGTCGGCGACACCGGTCACCTCGGCGATGACCTCACTCATCCGTAGCAGGGTGTTGGATTCGATGCCCTTGGCGAGCGACACCAGCGACGCATCCGACCCGATGTAGGGAGTCCACTGCGTCAGGTTGGGGCGCAACGACTGCGACGGGACACCGCAGACGACGACGTCGGCGCCGAGCAGGGCATCGACCGCCGAACTCGTCGCGGTGAGCGCGGCGGGCAGCGCGATGCCGGGTAGATAGTCGGCGTTGACGTGCTCGGTGTTGATCGCCTCGGCGAGTTCGGGTCGCCGCGCCCAGATCACGGTGTCGGTACCGGCATCGACCAGCACCTTCGCCACCGAGGTTCCCCAGGAACCCGCACCCATCACCGCTGCGCGCACCGCAACCTCCCACCGGGCAAGCCCAATTCCGTATTCCCACCGCCGGCGCCGGCCGGACGGCCGACCCTGCTCACCCTAGTGCCCTGCCGGGTATGGCCGACCCGGAATGTCACCGACCAGGGGTCGGTGCATCATGATGGTCGGCATGGAACACAGCACCGTCGGCGCGGGCGCCGACTCCACGGTCGTCGACGCGGGGGGCAACGAGCCCGTCGCGACGTCGGTCGCGGCCGTGCTGGCGGTCAAGAATCTGCACCGCGCGAAGTCACGACTGGCGGCGACGCTGTCCACCGCATTCGAGGGTGACGACCCCGTCGCCCGAGGTTTCCTCGTCCTGGCGATGTTCCTCGACACCGTCGACGCCCTGCGCGGCGCCGGGATCTCTCGGCTCGTCGTCGTCAGCCCCGACGACGAGGTGCTCGCCGCGGCGCGGCGCTCGGGCATGCGCGGCCTGCGGGAGTCGCCGCACCGGGCACCCGCGGACGCCGGTCTCAACTCCGCGTTCGTCGACGGTGCGCGCTGGGCGCGCGAGGCGTGGCCCGAGTCGACGGGCCTGATGTACGTGCAGGCCGATCTGCCGGCGGCGACGAGCACGTCCGTCGCCGCCGTGTTGCGCGCCGCCGGTGAACACCGCTCGAGCTTCGTCACCGACCGGGACGGATCCGGGACGGTGCTGCTGCACGGCACCGGTACCGGCGTCCCCGCTCCCCGCTTCGGTCCCGGTTCGGCGGCCGCCCACCGGGCCGCCGGCGCCGTCGAACTCGACCCGGCCGGCCGGGAGTGGGCCGACCTGCGCACCGACGTCGACACCGCGGCGGACCTGGGCGTCGCCCGCGAGCTCGGCCTCGGGCCGCACACCATCGCTGCGCTGCGTCATCTCTGACCCCGACCGCAATCGACAGGCGTCCGACTGGCGGGCGTGTACGCCGGGGACGGCGATGGGTCATCATTGGGGGGTGAGCCCCGCCGACGATGACGTATCGCAGACCGCCACGGTCACCACGACACCGATCCCGCACGCCCCGCCGGCCGCCACCCTGGTGCCCGACGAATCCGCCGACCTGCCCGAGGACCGTTACCTCAACCGGGAATTGAGCTGGCTGGACTTCAACTCCCGGGTGCTCGCACTCGCCGAGGACACCTCCCTGCCGCTCCTCGATCGGGCGAAGTTCCTCGCCATCTTCGCCTCGAACCTCGACGAGTTCTTCATGGTGCGGGTGGCCGGACTCAAGCGGCGTGACGAGACCGGCCTGTCGGTCCGGTCCGCCGACGGCCTGTCGCCCCGAGAACAACTCATGCGCATCGCCGGACGCGCGCAGACCGTCGCCGACCGGCACGCGCGCGTCTTCCTCGATTCGGTCCGACCGGCGTTGGCCGACAACGACATCTACGTGGTGTCCTGGTCGCAGCTCACCGCCGAGCAGCAGGCGCGGATGACCGACTATTTCCAGGACGAGGTGTTCCCGGTCCTGACGCCCCTGGCGGTCGACCCCGCTCATCCGTTCCCGTACATCAGCGGGTTGTCGCTGAACCTCGCGGTCACGGTCCGCGACGTCAACGAGAGCGGCGAGCACTTCGCGCGGGTCAAGGTACCGGACAACGTGAACCGCTTCATCCGGGTCGACCGGTTGTCGCCCGCTCGGGTCCCCGACGACGACAAGGCCGCCCGGAGCGCGGTGTTCCTGCCGTTGGAGAGTCTGATCGCGGCCAACCTGGGCAACCTGTTCCCCGGTATGGAAATCGTTGAGCATCACGTCTTCCGGATCACCCGCAACGCCGACTTCGAGGTCGAGGAGGACCGCGACGAGGACCTGCTCCAGGCGCTCGAGCGAGAACTCGCGCGCCGTCGGTTCGGCTCGCCGGTGCGGCTCGAGGTCGCCGACGACATGAGCGAGCACATGCTCGAGTTGTTGCTACGCGAGCTCGAGGTGGACCCCGCCGACGTCATCCAGGTGCCCGGACTCCTCGATCTGTCATCACTTTTCGAGATCTACGCGCTCGACCGCCCGCACCTCAAGGACCGTCCGTTCGTCCCCGCCACCCACCCCGCGTTCGGCGAGCGAGAGACACCCAAGAGCGTGTTCTCGACCCTTCGCGACGGTGACGTACTCGTCCACCATCCGTACGACTCGTTCTCGACGAGCGTGCAGCGGTTCATCGAGCAGGCCGCGGCCGACCCGCAGGTCCTGGCCATCAAGCAGACGCTGTACCGCACCTCCGGCGACTCTCCGATCGTCAACGCGCTCATCGACGCCGCCGAGGCCGGGAAGCAGGTCGTCGCGCTGGTGGAGATCAAGGCCCGCTTCGACGAGCAGGCGAACATCAAGTGGGCCCGCAAACTCGAACAGGCCGGCGTCCACGTCGTCTACGGCCTCGTCGGTTTGAAGACCCACTGCAAGACCTGCCTGGTGGTGCGTCGCGAGGGCTCGACGATCAAGCGGTACTGCCACATCGGGACCGGCAACTACAACCCGAAGACCGCGCGGCTCTACGAGGACGTGGGCCTGCTGACCGCCGCCCCCGACATCGGCGCCGATCTGACCGACCTGTTCAACACCTTGACCGGTTACTCCCGCAAGCAGGAGTACCGCAACATCCTCGTTGCGCCGCACGGCATCCGGGCCGGCATCATCAAACGGATCCATCGCGAGATCGAGCTGTTCCGCGACGGCGACACGCGCGCGAGAATCCAGCTCAAGGCGAATGCACTGGTCGACGAGCAAGTGATCGATGCGCTGTACCGGGCCTCGCAGAGCGGGGTACCCGTCGACGTCGTCGTCCGTGGCATCAGTGCGCTGCGGCCCGGGGTCGAGGGTTACAGCGACAACATCCACGTGCGGTCGATCCTGGGGCAGTTCCTCGAGCACTCTCGAATCCTGTATTTCGGTGCGCAGAACGAGTACTGGTTCGGCAGCGCGGACATGATGCACCGCAATCTCGATCGGCGTGTGGAGGTCATGGTGAACGTCCGTGACGAGCGTCTGGCCGGCGAACTCGGTGACATCTTCGCCTCCGCCCTCGATCCGCGGACCCGCTGCTGGGTCCTGCAGTCCGACGGGAGCTGGGTGGCCTCACCCGCCGAGGGCGAGGAGGTGCGCGACCATCAACGACAGATGATGCGGCGCAATCGTCGTCGGCCGGAGACCAGTTCGTGACCGGCACCGTCACGTAACCTTCGACCTCTACGATCACCATCGACATGGCGAAGAAGACGAATGAGGTGTGGGCCGCCGGTGGCGTGGTCTGGCGACCGGGTGTCTCCGGTTCGACCGGGAACGACGACGCCGCCGAGAACGACGATGTCGAGATCGCGGTCGTCCACCGCCCCAAGTACGACGACTGGACGCTGCCCAAGGGAAAGGCCGAGCCGGGCGAGACCCTCATCGACACGGCGGTGCGCGAGATCGCCGAGGAGACGGGCCAACACGTCGTTCTCGGCCGGCACCTGGACGACGTCCACTACGACCTCGGCGGCACCCGCAAGCATGTGCGCTACTGGTCGGCGCGCGCGCTCGACGGGGAGTTCGTCGCCGGGCACGAGGTCGACGAGCTGCGGTGGCTCTCCGTCGGCGAGGCCCGGGAGACGTTGAGCTATCCGCTCGATCGCACGATCCTCGAGGAGTTCGTGCGGTTACCCGCGGACCTGCACACGTTCCTGTTGGTACGGCACGCCAAGGCCGGCCGGCGCTCGACCTACAAGGGCGACGACCGGTTGCGACCCCTCGACAAACTCGGCCGGGCGCAAGCCGCCGCCCTCGCCCCACTGCTGATCGCGTTCGGGGCGAGCCGGGTGCACTCGGCCGATCGCGTCCGATGTGAGCAGACCCTGGAACCGCTACGCGACCGGCTCGGGGCCGAGTTGCACAGCGAGCCGGATCTGTCGGAGGAGACGTACCGGACCAATCCGGCAGCGGCGCAACGCCGGATCCTCGAACTCGCCGCCGACACGACGTCGACCCTGGCGGTCTGCAGTCAGGGCAAGGTGATCCCGCCCCTCATGGATTGGTGGTCCGAGCGCGACTCGATCCCGCTTCCCAAGGCCTCCAACCGCAAGGGCAGTGTGTGGGTTCTGTCCCTGTTCGACGGCCGGCTGGTGGCGGCCGATCACATCGCCGGGCCGCTCCCGACAGCCTGAGTCCCGCGCCCCTCCGCCGGTTGACCCCGAACACGATTCAGCCCCCGGCGGGGGAAGTACGCCGGGGGCTGAATTGTGGTCGTCGACTGCGGTTGTCCCGCAGGTCAGCGACGGGTGGTCTTCTTTGCCGCGGTCTTCTTCGCGGCAGTCTTCTTGGCCGGAGCCTTCTTCGCCGCGGTGGCCTTCTTCGCCGGCGCCGCCTTCTTGGCCGGAGCCTTCTTCGCCGCAGTGGTGGTCTTCTTGGCCGCCGTGGTCTTCGCCGGAGCCTTCTTGGCCGCGGTGGTCTTCTTGGCCGCCGTGGTCTTCGCCGGAGCCTTCTTGGCCGCGGTGGTCTTCTTGGCCGCGGCGGTCGTCTTCTTGGCGGCGGTCTTCTTCGCCGGCGCAGCCTTCTTGGCTGCCGTGGTGGTGGCCCCGCTTCCGCGCTTCACAGCCGGACCGGTCGCGGACAGCTTCTGCTTGCCCGCCACAACGGCTTTGAACTGAGCGCCCGGACGGAACGCCGGCACCGAGGTCGCGCGGACCTTGACGGTCTCGCCGGTGCGCGGGTTACGGGCGACGCGCGGTGCGCGCTTCCGCTTCTCGAATACGCCGAAGCCGGTGATCGTCACGCTCTCGCCCTTGTTGACTGCGCGCACGATCGTGTCGACGACGAGCTCGACGGCTTCAGTCGCAGTCTTGCGATCCGCGTCGAGCTTCTTGGTCAGCTCATCAATGAGCTCCGCCTTGTTCATGAGTACCTCCGCAAGCTGATCTGACCGAGTTTCGGCCAGCTACCAACACACGGTAAACGTCGAATTTGAAAACGTCCATCTTCCACGCCAATTAGGACGCCGTGTTGCGAAATGGCATGGCAGCTCACGACGGTGCCGCCGCGGCGAGATGACCCCGCCGCGGCGGTGCGGAATCAGTCCGCGAGGGTGCGCGGCTTGAATGCCGGACGCGCCGACTCGTACTCGGAAATCGCCTCTACCTGGCGCAACGTGAGTCCGATGTCATCGAGACCCTCCATCAGACGCCACCGCGTGTAGTCATCAATTGCCAACGGCACCACGAGGTCTCCGGCGGTGACCGTCTTATCGACAAGGCTCACCGTCACTTCGAGGCCAGGATTCTCCTCGAGGCGCTTCCACAGCAGTTCGACGTCGGGCTGCTCGACCTGCGCGGCCACCAGACCCGCCTTGCCCGAGTTGCCGCGGAAGATGTCGGCGAAACGCGACGAGATCACCACGCGGAAGCCGAAATCGGACAGCGCCCAGACCGCGTGCTCACGCGACGACCCGGTGCCGAAGTCGGGACCGGCGACCAGGACCGACCCGCGGCTCCAGGGCTCGTTGTTGAGGATGAAGTCGGGATCGGTCCGCCAACCGGCGAACAGTCCGTCCTCAAAGCCGGTGCGCGTCACCCGCTTCAGATAGACGGCCGGGATGATCTGGTCGGTGTCGACGTTGCTGCGACGCAGCGGGACACCGATACCGGTGTGTTCGGTGAACGGTTCCATGGAAAAAGCCCCTGTTCGAATGATGTGGCTGGGATATGGGTCGGACCGTGACTCAACCGAGATCGGCGGGCGCCGGCTGTGCGTCCAGGTCGGCGGGCGCGGACAAGGTGCCGCGCAGCGCGGTGGCCGCTGCCACTCCCGGAGACACGAGGTGCGTTCGGCCACCCTTGCCCTGGCGCCCTTCGAAATTGCGGTTGGAGGTCGACGCACACCGCTCCCCCGGGGCGAGCTGGTCGGGGTTCATGCCGAGGCACATCGAGCACCCGGCCTGCCGCCATTCGGCGCCGGCCGCGAGGAAGATCTCGCCGAGACCTTCGTCCTCGGCCTGTGCACGCACCCGCATCGAACCGGGCACGATGAGCATCCGCATCCCGTCCGCGACCCTGCGCCCCTTGAGGATGCCGGCGACCTCGCGCAGGTCCTCGATCCGCCCGTTGGTGCAGGAGCCGACGAAGACCGTGTCGACCTTGATGTCGCGCAGCGGCGTTCCGGGCTCGAGGCCCATGTACTCCAGCGCCTTGGCCGCGGCACTCGCCTTGACCTCGTCGCCGTACTCCGCCGGGTCGGGTACCGCGGCGCCGAGCGGTGCACCCTGTCCCGGATTGGTCCCCCACGTGACGAACGGGGTCAGCGAGGCGGCGTCGATGTGCACCTCGGCGTCGAAGGTGGCACCGGGATCGGTGCGCAGACTGTCCCAATAGGCAACGGCAGCATCCCAATCGGCACCCGACGGGGCATGCGGGCGGCCCTTGAGGAACTCGTAGGTGACCTCATCGGGTGCGATCATCCCCGCCCGGGCGCCTGCCTCGATCGACATGTTGCACACCGTCATCCGCGCTTCCATGGAGAGCTTGCGGATCGCCTCCCCGCGGTACTCCAGCACGTAACCCTGCCCGCCGCCGGTGCCGATCTTCGCGATGATCGCGAGGATCAGGTCCTTGCTCGTCACACCGGGCGGGAGCTCGCCGTCGACATTGATCGCCATCGTCTTGAACGGGCGCAGCGAGAGGGTCTGCGTCGCCAGGACGTGCTCGACCTCACTGGTACCGATACCCATCGCGATCGCTCCGAAGGCACCGTGCGTCGAGGTGTGGCTGTCACCGCACACGACGGTCATGCCGGGTTGGGTCAGGCCCAACTGCGGCCCGACCACGTGGACGATGCCCTGCTCGGCGTCACCCATGGGATGAAGGCGGACGCCGAATTCCTCGCAGTTGCTGCGCAGCGTGTCGACCTGGGTCCGCGACACGGGATCGGCGATGGGCTTGTCGATGTCCACCGTCGGGACGTTGTGGTCCTCGGTCGCGATGGTCAGATCCGGTCGGCGGACCGGACGACCGGCGAGGCGCAGACCCTCGAAGGCCTGGGGGCTGGTGACCTCGTGGACGAGGTGGAGATCGATGTAGATCAGGTCGGGATTGGTGTTGCCGGACGCATCGACGTCACCGGGGACGACGACATGGTCGCGCCACACCTTCTCGGCGAGAGTCAGCGGCTGGGCTGGGCTGTTGCTCATGGCTTCACTCGTTATCTGCTCGGGTTCTTCGGACTCTGCACGCGGTGTTGACGTTCTGGCTGTGTTTCGAACGTGCATCTCACTATTTGGACAGCTAGTATCGTCCTATGGGAAAGGATACCGCATCCGCGGTCAGCAGCGGAATCGGAGTGCTCGACAAGTCCGTGGCGGTGCTGCACGCGATCGCCGAGGCGCCGTGCAATCTCTCCGAACTCTGCGAACGCACCGGTCTGCCCCGGGCGACGGCACATCGACTCGCCGTGGGACTCGAGACGCACCGCTTTCTGACCAGGGATGTCACCGGCCGTTGGCAGCCCGGCCCCGTCCTCGGCGAACTCGCCTCCTCGGCACACGATCCCGTCACCGAGTCGGCTCTCATGGTCCTCCCCCGGCTCCGCGACATCACCGGCGAATCGGTTCAGGTCTATCGCCGCGAAGGTGCCGAACGCGTCTGCGTCGCCGCGATGGAACCACCGACCGGCCTGCGTGACACCGTGCCGGTGGGCACCCGCTTCCCCATGAGCGCAGGGTCCGCGGCGAAAGTCCTCCTCGCCTGGGCCGACCCTGCCACCCAGCGCGCGCTCGTGCCGGACAGCGTCTTCAGCGAGCGCGCACTGCACGAGATCCGCCGGCGCGGGTGGGCCCAGAGTGCCGGTGAACGCGCCGCCGGAGTCGCGAGTGTGTCGGCTCCCGTGCGCGACGGCAACGGTGACGTGGTCGCCGCGATCTCGGTGTCCGGGCCGATCGACCGGATGGGCCGACGACCCGGTGCACGCTGGGCCGCCGATCTGCTCGCCGCCGCCGACGCCATCCACAAACGCCTCCAGGCCGCACGTCCCTGACCCAGAGCCGTTGCACCCGGAGCGGTTCCGATGGACCCGCCGGTGGGCTAGCGTCGGGGAATGGGAGTCAACCAACGCAATCAGATCGTCATGTCCGAGGCCGAGATCGCGGAGTTCGTGGCGCGCAGCCGGACCGCGACCCTCGCCACCACCGGAGCGGACGGGAGCATCCACCTCGTGGCGATGTGGTACGGGATCATCGACGGCGAGATCTGGTTCGAGACCAAATCCAAGTCGCAGAAGGCGGTCAACATCCGTCGCAACAACCGGTGCTCGGTGATGATCGAGGACGGTGACACCTACGACACACTGCGCGGCGTCACCTTCGAGGGCACTGCCGAGATCCTCGACGACCCGGACTCGTGCCTGAAGGTCGGCATCAGCGTCTGGGAACGCTACACAGCGCCCTACACCGAAGAATCGCGACCATTCGTCGAGCAGATGATGAACAAGCGCGTCGCCGTCCGGATCCGTCCGTCCCGCACCCGTTCCTGGGACCACCGCAAGCTCAGCATCCCCGAGATGCCGGCCTCGGGCACCACCGCCGAATTTCTCTGACCGCAGTCCCGGCGCAACACCTTCCGACCCTCGTCCGTGGTTCGGTGTGATCATCGCAACACGGACGAGATGGTCTGTCGCGCAATGAAAAACACCCTCCCCCTGCATCGCAGAGGAAGGGTGTTTCTCGTAGCCCCGACGGGATTCGAACCCGCGCTACCGCCTTGAGAGGGCGGCGTCCTAGGCCGCTAGACGACGGGGCCATGGGAACTTCCGGCGATCAAGACCTTAGCACGGTCTCGATCTCTTTCTGTCCGCTGGGGTACCAGGACTCGAACCTAGAATGGCGGTACCAGAAACCGCTGTGTTGCCAATTACACCATACCCCATTGGCTTGGTTCTCCTTGCGGAAAACTGCCGAGAAAGAGAGTATCAAAGGGTTACCGCAAGTCCACAAACGTGCAGCTCAGCGGCACTATTTGGCTGCGATCTCCCGTGCCGAGGCCAGCCGCGCGAGCGTCTTGTCGCGACCCAGGATCTCCATCGATTCGAAGAGCGGCGGACTGACCTGGGAGCCGGTCACCGCCACGCGTACCGGACCGAACGCCTTGCGCGGTTTGAGCCCCAGATCGTCCACCAGCGCAGCATTCAGTGCGTCCTGCAGTGCGGCGGTGATGAAGGAGTCCAGCGACTCGACCGCGGCGATGGTGGCGTCCAGGACCGGCACCGCGTCGGCGCCCAGGTTCTTGCTCGCCGCCTTCTCGTCGATCGTGAACTCGTCGTCGGAGACGTAGGCGAAGGAGATGAGGTCCCACGCGTCGCCGAGGACCTGGATACGCGTCTGCACGAGTTCGGCCAGAGCCGCGAAGGTCTCGTCGTCGGCGCTCTCGGGGAGCTTGCCCTGCGCGACGAGATACGACCGCAGCCGCCCCGTGAAGTCGGCGACCTCGAGCATCCGGATGTGCTCGGCGTTGATGGCGTCGGCCTTCTTCTGATCGAACCGTGCGGGGTTCGAGTTGACCTGTCGCACATCGAAAGCCGCGATCATCTCGGCCAGGCTGAAGACGTCGACATCGCTCTTGTAACCCCAGCCGAGCAGCGCGAGGTAGTTGAGCAGACCCTCGGGGATGAAACCGCGGTCGCGATGGTGGAAGAGGTTCGACTGGGGGTCGCGCTTGGAGAGCTTCTTGTTGCCCTCACCCATCACGAAGGGCAGGTGCCCGAAGGCCGGCACGGCGTCGGCGACGCCGATTCGGATCAGCGCGTCGTACAGCGCGAGCTGCCGCGGAGTCGACGACAGGAGATCCTCGCCGCGCAGCACATGGGTGATCTTCATCATCGCGTCGTCGACCGGGTTGACCAGCGTGTAGAGCGGATCGCCGGTCGCACGGGTCAGCGCGAAGTCGGGAACGGTACCCGCCTTGATCGTCGTCGTGCCGCGCACGAGGTCGTCCCAGGTGAGGTCGGTGTCCGGCATCCGCAGGCGGACAACGGGTTTACGTCCTTCGGCGAGGTAGGCCGCACGTTGCTCGGGCGTCAGGTCACGATCGAAGTTGTCGTACCCGAGCTTGGGGTCGCGTCCGGCGGCGCGGTGCCGGGCCTCCACCTCTTCCGGGGTCGAGAACGCCTCGTAGGCCTCGCCGGCCTCGAGAAGGCGGGCGACGACGTCGGCATGGAGTTCCCGCCGCTCGGACTGCCGGTAGGGACCGTAGGGTCCGCCCACCTCCGGCCCCTCGTCCCAGTCGAGACCGAGCCAGCGCAAGGCGTCGAGGATGGCCTCGTAGGATTCTTCGCTGTCTCGCGACGAGTCGGTGTCCTCGATGCGGAAGACGAAGGTGCCACCGTCGTGCCGGGCCTGCGCGAAATTGAAGAGCGCGGTCCGCACGAGTCCCACGTGGGGAGTGCCGGTCGGGGATGGACAGAATCGGACGCGAACGGCCTCACTACTGGTCATGAGGCTCAGCGTATCGAAGCCGACCGCCGCCCCCGCACGCCCGCCGTCAGGCCCGGTGGCGCTCGCAGAACTCCACCAGGACCCGGTTCACCTCGGCCGGCTGTTCGAGATAACCGAAATGACCGGCCCGCTCGATCTCGACGTACTCCGCGCCTGGAATGGCTTCGGCGACTTCGCGCGCCAGCTTCGCCGGCAGGGTCCGGTCGTCGGCGAATCCGACGACCAGCGCGGGCCGGGTGATGCCGCGGTACGCCGCGAGACGGTTGGACTCCTTGTTGTGGAGTTCGAGCTGTGCGCGGACGCCCGGGGTGATCGTCTGCGGGGAGAACCCGATGATGTCGAGCCAGTCTCGCGCGGTGCGGTCGTCGTCGAGCGTGTGCGGCGACAGGTTGAGATGCGCGGTGATGGCGGCCTCGTACTCCGGTGGCAGCTTGATCTTGTTGTCGTAGAGGGCCCGCTCACCGGCCGAGATCGCTTCCTGCAGTGGGGTGTTGCGGCCGTACGTCGCAACCATCACCGCCGCCTTGACCACGTCGGGGCGGGCCAGCGCCAGCTCCTGGGTGATCCGGGCACCCAACGAGGTGCCGATCACGATCGCCGGACCGCGGCCGAGGTGTTCGATCAGAGCCGCGGTGTCGCCGACCATGTCGTCGAGCGTGAAACCCTCGGCGCACTCCGACGACGGTGCGACACCGCGGTTGTCGAACGTCACGACGGTGAAGCCGGCTTTCACCAGCGCGGGTTCCTGATGCGCCTTCCAGACGCGGCCGGGACTTCCGGTTCCCATGACCATGACCACGAGCGGGCCCGACCCGGCGAGGCTGTAGGAGATGTCGATCCCGTTGACACGGGCCGTGCTGGGAGCTGTCACTTGTCCACCACCGGGTTGGAGAGCGTACCGATACCGTCGACGGTCACCGAGATTCGTTGACCGGCCACCATGGGCCCGACCCCTTCCGGGGTGCCCGTGAGGATCACGTCGCCGGGCAGCAGGGTCATCACGCGCGAGATCCACTCGACGATCTCACCGACGTCGTGGAGCATCAGCGACGTCCGGGTCCGCTGCTTGACCTCGCCGTCGAGTTCCGTCACGAGTTCGACGTCCGACGGATCGAGCGCGGTGTCGATCCACGGACCGAGCGGACAGAAGGTGTCGTACCCCTTGCCGCGGGTCCACTGACCGTCGGCCTGCTGGTGGTCGCGGGCGGTCACGTCGTTGGCGACCGTGTATCCGAGGATCACGTCCTTGGCCTGCGCGGCCTTCACGTCCTTGCACGGGCGTCCGATGACGGCCGCGAGCTCTCCCTCGTAGTCGACCCGTTGCGACGACGGCGGACGCACGATGGGTACCTCGGGGCCGATGATCGAGGTGTTGGGCTTGAGGAAGATCACCGGGTCGGCCGGCGCCTCGCCGCCCATCTCCGCCGCGTGTGCGGCGTAGTTCTTGCCGATGCAGATCACCTTGCTGGCGAGGATCGGCGCCAGCACCCGGACATCCGCCAGCTTCCACGACCGGCCGGTGAACGTCGGCGTACCGAAGGGATGTTCGGCGATCTCCTTGACGACGGCGTCGTCTCCGTCGCCCTCGACGGACACGAAGGCCACGCCGTCAGGACTCGCAATTCGACCTAAGCGCATGTCCAGACCCTATCGCACCGCCGATCCCACACGTTGGGAGACGAGTTGGCGGACGTCGGTGCCGGTTTTACAATGTGGTCACACTGTTTCATATATTGAGATATCCAACCCCGGTTCTCCGAGTCCGGACAGACAGCGAGGTGAGTAGACCATGACCGATGTCGACGACATCACCACTGCCCGAAGGTGGATCATCCTCGGGTGCTCGCTGCTCGCCGCGCTCACCACGACTTGTGTGGTCAGCGGTGTCGCCTACCTGATCCCCACGCTGCACACCGACGCCGGACTCACCCTCACCCAGGCCTCGGCGCTTGCCGCGATCCCGACGGTCGGACTGATGGCGGCGACGATCCCGTGGGGAATCCTGTTGGACCGCTACGGCGAACGACGGATCCTATTGCTGTCGCTGTCGATCTCGCTCGCCGGCGCGACCGGGGCGGCCGTCGCCGCGTCAGCCGATGCGTCCTATGCCGTCGTGGGTGCCGCGCTCTTCGTGGGTGGTCTCGGCTCGGGTGCGGCGAACGGGGCCAGCGGCCGCATCGTCGTCGGCTGGTTTCCCGCACACCAGCGTGGGACTGCGATGGGCATCCGGCAGATGGCACAACCGCTGGGGATCGGCGTCTGCGCTCTCACCATGCCGGTTGTCGCAGCGAGTTCGGGACCCGCTGCGGCACTGGCGATCCCAGCCGTGGTGACTGCTGCAGGACTCGTCGCGGTGGTCGTCGGCATCACCGATCCGCCGCGTCGGCCGGCTCCCGCGTCGACGGTCGGCAACCCTCCCCCGCGCACGAATCCCTACCGCGACAACTCTTTCCTCGCACGCATCCACATCGTCAGCATGCTGCTGGTCATCCCCCAGTCCATGCTGTGGACCTTCGTACCGACCTGGCTGATCGTCGCGCACGGGTGGTCACCGGCCGGCGCCGGAACCCTGATCACCGTGACCCAGATCATCGGTGCACTGGGCCGGATCGTCGCCGGACGGTGGTCGGACGCCTGGATGTCGCGGATGCGACCGGTCCGCGTGATCGCGGTGGCCGGTGTCGCCGCCATGTCCGCGCTCGCGATCGCCGACTGGTTCGACAGCCCACTCGCGCCCGCGCTCATGGCGGTGGCGAGCGTCATCTCGGTGGCCGACAACGGCTTGGCGTTCACCGCCATCGCCGAGTACGTCGGACCGGAATGGAGCGGCCGCGGACTCGCCGTACAGAACACCGGCCAGTATCTGGTGACCGCGGCGACCACACCGCTTCTCGGAGCACTCATCGCGACCGTCGGTTTCCCGATCGCCTTCGCCGCGACCGCCCTGGCACCGCTTATCGCGACGCCCCTGGTCCCGCGCGACCGGATGCGAGAACCCGATGAGCTGGTCGACGCCTGAACCCACCACCAACGGACGAACCCGCCACCGAATCGGTGGCGGGTTCGTCCCTTGCTGGTGAATATCCCTGCGAACTACAGCCGTTCGCGGATACGCGCACCGATCTCGGAGGTGCTGAACGTACCGCTGCGCTCGGCGAGGTCGTCGGCGACTGCCTTCTCGATCCGGGCCGCGGCGTCGTCGTCGCCGAGATGCTGGAGCAGGAGCGCGACCGACAGGATCGCGGCCGTCGGATCGGCCTTGCCCTGCCCGGCGATGTCGGGTGCCGAGCCGTGCACCGGCTCGAACATCGACGGGTTGGCGCCGGTGGCGTCGATGTTGCCCGACGCGGCCAGCCCGATACCACCGCTCACCGCGGCGGCGATGTCGGTGATGATGTCGCCGAACAGGTTGTCGGTGACGATCACGTCGAAGCGGCCGGGGTCGGTGACCAGGTAGATGGTCGCCGCGTCCACGTGGCAGTAGTCGGTGGTCACGTCGGGGAACTCGGCGCCCACCTCCTCGACCGCGCGACTCCACATCGACCCGGCGAAGGTCAACA
The DNA here is from genome assembly GCF_042672305.1 of Gordonia sp. NPDC127522. NCBI lineage: Bacteria > Bacillati > Actinomycetota > Actinomycetes > Mycobacteriales > Gordoniaceae > Gordonia > Gordonia sp. NPDC127522. Next base: position 128,839 of record NZ_JBHXVK010000004.1, on the reverse strand, counting down.
CGTTGGTCTTGTGGACCAGCGTCAGCTTCTTGCGACGCTGCTGGGCACGCTGAAATGCGTTGCGCACGACGCGTTCCACACCGAACCGGGTGTTGACGCTGACCTCGGTGGCGACCTCGTTCGGGGTTCCGACACGGATCGCGCCACCGTTGCCGGTGTAGGGCCCCTCGGTCCCCTCCCGCACGACCACGAAGTCGATGTCGGGGTCGCCCGCGAGGGGCGAGGAGACACCGGGGAAGCGGCGCGACGGCCGCAGGTTGACGTGGTGGTCGAGCGCGAATCGCATCGTCAGGAGCAGACCGCGCTCCAGCACGCCCGACGGCACGGACGGATCGCCGATGGCGCCCAACAGGATCGCGTCGTGACGACGAAGCGACTCGAGGTCGTCCTCGGTGAGCAGCTCGCCGTTGCGGTGGTAGCGGCGTGCGCCGAGGTCGAACTCGGTGGTGCTCACCGACGGTACGACCGAGTCGAGGACGCCCAGCGCCTCGCCGATGACCTCGGGACCGATGCCGTCGCCGGCGATGACTGCGAGTTTCATGCGAGGTCGACCTGTTCGATGAGGGTTGCGCTGACCGCGTCACCGATCGCGGCGACGACCTCGTCGTCGAGGACGCTGCTCACGCGCAGCATCATGGTCGCGCCGCCGCCCTCGGCGTCCTGCGACAAACCGGCCGCCAGGATGTCGATGCCGGCGTTCCCGAGCAGCGTTCCGATCTTGCCGAGGGAACCCGGCTGGTCGGCGTAGCTGACGATGAGGTTGTGCCCTTCGGCACGCAGGTCGAAGTTGCGGCCGTTGATGTTGACGATCTTCTCCACCAGGCGCGGACCCGACAGGGTGCCCGAGACATTGTGGGTCGAGCCGTCGGCGAACACGGCCTTCACGTCGACCACGCTGCGGTGGTTGGGACTCTCCGGCGCGGTGGTGACCTCGCTGGTCACGCCGCGTCCCTCGGCGACCGCGGGGGCGTTGACGAAGGTGACCGGCTCGTCGAGCACTGCGGAGAACAGGCCGCGCAGCGCGGACAGGCCGAGCACGTCGACGTTGTTCGCGGCGAGTTCACCCCGTACGTCGACGACGATGGAGGTCGGCGGCTCCTTGCTGATGGCCCCGACGAGCACGCCCGCCTTGCGAGCGACCTCGAGCCACGGTGCGACCTCTTCGTCGACGGCGCCCCCGGTGATGTTGACGGCGTCGGGGACGAAGTGACCGGCCAGCGCCAGCCGGACGCTCTTGGCGACGTCGGTGCCCGCGCGATCCTGCGCCTCGCTGGTCGATGCGCCGAGGTGGGGCGTCACGACGACCTGCGGCAGCTCGAAGAGCGGCGAGTCGGTGCAGGGCTCGGTGGCGAAGACGTCCAGGCCGGCCGCGCGGACCTGACCGGAGTTGATCGCGTCGGCCAGTGCCTGCTCGTCGATGAGACCACCGCGGGCCGCGTTGACGATGACGACGCCCTTCTTGGTCCGGGCGAGCTGCTCGGCGCCGATGAGACCGAGGGTCTCCGGGGTCTTCGGCAGGTGGACGGTGATGAAGTCGGCGCGCTCGAGGAGTTCGTCGAGGCTGACCAGCTCGATCCCGAGCTGGGCCGCACGAGCCGGCGACACGTAGGGGTCGTAGGCGATGATGTGGGTTTCGAAGGCTGCCAGCCGCGCGGCCACCAGCTGGCCGATGCGGCCGAGTCCGACGACACCGACCGTCTTGTCGAAGATCTCGACGCCGTTGAACGACGAACGCTTCCAGGTCTTCTCGCGCAAGGTGGCGTCCGCGGCCGGGATCTGGCGCGACGCGGCCATCAGCAGCGCGACGGCATGCTCGGCCGCGGTGTGGATGTTCGAGGTCGGGGCGTTGACGACCATGACGCCGCGCTCGGTCGCGGCAGGCACGTCGACGTTGTCCAGACCGACACCCGCCCGGGCGATGATCTTCAGCTTCTTGCCCGCGTCGAGGACCTCGGCATCCACGGTCGTCGCGGAGCGGACCAGGATGGCGTCGGCGTCGACGACCGCCTCGAGCAGCTTGGGACGATCCGGGCCGTCGACCCATCGCACCTCGACACCGTCACCGAGTGCTTCCACGGTGGACGGCGCCAGCTTGTCGGCGATGAGTACAACCGGGCGGCCAGCAGAGCTCACAGTCATTTCTCCAGGTTCGGGGAGTGCGGTTTCACGAACGTCGGTATGGAGTGTCGGTGACGACTCCGTACGACAGCTTAAAGGTGTGGTAGGTGCCGTCGAGCATGCGGTCTACCCCGAAACGAGAGCCCTGTCCCCCGGCACGAGTAGAGTGTGACGCGCATTACGGCAAACTCGCGCGGCGCATCACAGAAGTGTTGCAAACCGACCGCGGCTCGATCCCACGCCGCCGTGCGCGCGTGGGGCGCCCGGTACGGTGTGCTTGCCGCCCATCGCGAAGTTCCCGACGGGCGGCGATGCCCGTGATCAAGAACTGGTAGACCCGAGAAGTGGAGTGCGGATGACGAAGAAGCTGACAGTACTGTTGGCGGTTTTGGCTGCGACGGTGCTGGCCGGCTGGGGAGGGGGCGTCGCGGTCGCCGCACCGGCGAAGATCTTCATGGGAGGCGGGTCCGGAATCCTGGTGCTCAAGGGCGGCAACTCGGCCGCGGCCTGCACCCTGACCACCATCGGCCGCTCGAAGACCAACAAGCTCATCGGGGTCACCGCGGGACACTGTGGCACTCCCGGCCAGAAGGTCTACTCCGAGACGTTCCAGGACCGCGGCCAGGCAGGCACCATCACCTACACCGCGCCGGATCTCGACATGGCGATCATCGAACTCGACGCCTCGCGAGTCGTGCCGCTGCGCACGGTCCGCGGCGTGACGATCCGCTCGGTCGACCAGGCGCCGCTCGCCTTCCCGACCATCGCCTGCAAAGAAGGCCGGACCACCGGCAACACCTGCGGCATCGCCTGGTTCTCCGACGGCGACGTGCACGTCAGCCAGATGTGCGTCATCGAAGGTGACTCCGGTAGCCCCGTGGTCGTCGGCGACCGGCTGGTGGGCATGGTGAACGCCTACTACTTCCTCGGTTGCCTCGGCCCCGAGACCGGCACCAACATCCAGCCGATCCTGAAGCGGATCGCTTCGCTCGACGCGTACAAGGGATTCCGGGTCGCCTGACGACTCTGGGTCCCACCCCCACCGACGCCCCGGATGGTTTCCCTCCGGGGCGTCGTCGTGTCCGGGGTGACGTACGCGACGCCGCTGCGTGTGGTGTTCGCCCGTCAGGCCTCGACGGATGACGGCTCGCCCGCCTGCTCGCTCACGGAGGTGCTGCTCGATCGGATGATCAGCTCGGGCTCGAGCACGACCGACTCGGGCGTCCGGCCGCCGATGACCTCGAGCAGCAAGCCAACCGCTCGTCTGCCCATCTCGTGCATGGGCGACCGGATCGTGGTCAGTGGGACGGCCCCACCCGCTGCGATGGGCGTGTCGTTGTAACCGACGAGTGCAACGTCATCGGGTACCCGAATCCCGCGATCGCGCAGGGCCCCGAAGGCTCCGATGGCAGCGAAGTCGTTCGTCGCGAAGATGGCATCCGGCACCGACCCGGTCTCCAGCAGCTGCTCGACCGCGGCACGACCGCCGGCCGGGTCGAAACCCGAATAGACGATACGGTCGTCCGGGATGTCGACGCCCTGTTCGGCGAACGCGGTCACGATGCCGTTGGTGCGGTCACGTGCGGTGGACGCGAACTCCCAGCCGGCGAGGACCGCGACATCTCGCCGCCCGGTGTCGTACAGATGCCCACCGACCAGCCGTCCGCCCTTGACGTCGTCGACCGTCGCCGAGGGATAGTCCCCCGCCGTTCGTGACACGAGCGCGAATTTGACTCCCTCCGAATAGATCTCGTCGAGGAAGTGGTGATCGAGATGAGCGTCCCCGTAGATCAGGCCATCGACACGGCGGTCGATCATCATGCGGGTCCGCGAGCGTTGATTATCGGGCTTGTCCAGTGAGTTGGTGACGAAGGTCGAGAGTCCCGACTCGTAGGCCGCCTCCTCGACTCCCTCGTAGATGGTGGCGAGTACGTAGTCCTGTAGCCGCGGTACGAGTACGCCTATCAGTCCGGAGCGACGGGTCCGCAGGCTCGATGCCTGGGGGTTCGGGGAATAGCCGTGTTCGGAGGCGAATGCGCGTATCCGGGCGACAGTGTCGGAGGACCCCCAGCGGAGCGCGGCGTCGCCGGGCGTGTTGAGCACCCGGGACACGGTTGACGGGCTGACCCCCAGTTCGGTGGCGATCATGCGGAGTGTCAGCGGCCCCCTCGCCGTCCCCTGTACTGGCTTTCTCAACCCGGCCCTCTCTCGTCGATGGCCCACAGCGTACCCAACGACTTCTGTTACGTCGCGATTTACACAAACGTTTGGCGGAAGTTACACAAACGATTGCGTCAAACGTTTGGGTTGTGCTTCACTTCACGTCATGCACGTCACAGTCATCCGAATCGCTCCCGCCATCGGGGGCCTCACCACACCTTCGAGCCGCAACCGATGACGCGGATCGCCATCGTCGCCACGGGCGGCACCATTGCCTCCGAGGCCACCGACGCCGGGGTCGTGGCGACCAAGACCGCCGCGCAACTCGTCGAACGGGCGGGCCTCGACGACATCGAGATCGAGACGGTCGATCTGATGACGGTGGGCTCCTACCGGCTGACACTCGGACATCTGCGGCAGATCAGTGACGCGGTCGGCGCACTTCTCACCCGGTCCACGGAACGGGTCGACGGCGTGGTGATCACGCACGGAACCGACACCATGGAGGAAACTGCGATCCTCCTCGACCTCGTCCACGACGATCCCCGTCCCGTCGTCCTGACGGGTGCCCAACGGGCCGGCGACAACGCCGACGGTGACGGTCCGGGCAACCTCACCGACGCCGTCCGCGTCGCCGCGACGCCGACCGCCCGCGACCGTGGCGTCATGATCGTCTTCGCCGGACAGATCATCCCCGCCCGGGGGGCACGCAAGATCCACACGACCGCACTCGATGCATTCCGCTCCGTCGTCTCTCCCTCGTCGGGGAAGGTGACGAATGGGCAGGTCTGCTTCGGGCCCACGGCGCCGCGACCCGACCCGTTGCCACGCCCAGATGCTGGATTCGACGACACGCGTGTCGATCTCGTCGACGTCTATCCCGGTGCGGACGACGCGCTGCTGCGCGCGGCTGCGGCCTGCGGCGCCGCCGGAATCGTGCTGGCGGGAACCGGTATCGGCAACGGCAACCCGGCGATCGTCGAAGCCGCGGCCGACCTCGTCGATGACGGCCTGGCGCTCGTCCTGTCCACCCGTGTACCGGCCGGACCCGTCCGCGGCGTCTACGGCAACGGCGGCGGTGCCGATCTGGTCGGCGTCGGCGTCCCACCCGTCTCCGGCCTGCCTGCGACGCAGGCACGGATTCTGTTGGCGCTGTTGCTGTCCACCGGCCGGACGCGCGACCAGCCCCTCGCCCACTTGATCGAGACATATGCAGATGTGTCGCCGAACCGGGCATCGAATTCCGACGTTTCTACCGACATCCACACGACCCTCATCCACGACAACGAACTCCCGAACACCAAGGAGGACTGAAACAATGGCCAAGGAAATCTTCGTAGCTTTCGGCATCGACGTCGACGCGGTCGGCGGCTGGCTCGGCTCATACGGCGGCGAGAACTCTCCTGGGGACATTTCTCGCGGAGTGTTCGCGGGTGAGGTCGGCGTCCCCCGCCTCAATAACCTGCTCGCGAAATACGATCTCCCGGCAACCTGGTTCTGGCCGGGGCACTCCGTCGAGACATTCCCCGAACAGTTCGATCAGGTCGTCGCCGCGGGACACGAGATCGGTTTGCACGGATACAGTCACGAGAACCCGATCGCGATGACACGTGAGCAGGAATCGGAGATCCTCGATCACTGCATCGATCTGATCAGCACTCGGACCGGCAAGCGGCCCACCGGATACGTCGCGCCATGGTGGGAGTTCAGCAAGGTCACCAACGAGTTGCTCGTCGAGCGCGGGATCACCTACGACCACTCGCTGATGCATCGTGACTTCGAGCCGTACTACGTCCGGGTGGGTGACTCATGGACCCCGATCGATTACGACAAGCCGGCCGCGGAATGGATGAAACCGCTCGTCCGCGGTGAGGAGACCGACCTGGTCGAGATCCCGGCGAGCTGGTACCTCGACGATCTCCCCCCGATGATGTTCATCAAGGGCAGCCCGAACAGCCACGGATTCGTCAATCCGCGACACATCGAGGAGATGTGGCGTGACCAGTTCGACTGGGTCTATCGCGAAAGCGACTACGCCGTCTTCACATTCACCATCCACCCGGACGTCTCCGGCCGGCCGCAGGTGTTGCTCATGCTCGAGCGCCTGATCGAGCACATCAATTCGCACGACGGTATCCGTTGGGCGAATTTCGACACCATCGCCGAAGACTTCAAGAAGCGCTCGCCGCGCCGCTGACTTCCGGGCCGCCGACTGCCGCACCGCCCATTCCCCTATGCCGACCCGATGACGCGCCGGCTTCGCACATCCCACTGAGCAAGAGAGCACAACCATGTCTCAATCCACCACCCCACCCCCGGGGCTGCGTCGTGTCACCGGCAAGGAGACCCGACGCGCGTCCGGAATCGCGTTCTTCGCCTGGACGATCGCGGTGTACGACTTCATCCTGTTCGGCACGTTGCTCCCGCGGATCGAGGAGTCGTTCGGCTGGTCGACCAGTCACGCACTCCTGGTCTCCACCCTGGTGAGCGTCGGCACCGCGATCGTGGTCCTCCTCGTAGGTCCCATGGTCGACAAGCTCGGACGTCGCAAGGGCATGATCATCTCGGTCGGCGGTACCGCGGCGTCGTCGGCGGCCACGGCGGCGACGTTCGGCGCGACCTCGCTGATCGGTGTCCGCGCGATCAGTGGCCTCGGCCTCGCCGAGCAGTCGGTCAACGCCACGTATCTCAACGAGCTCTACGAGCTGACCGAGGACGAGAAGATCAAGAAGCGTCGTGGGTTCGTCTACTCGATGGTCCAGACCGGTTGGCCGGCCGGCGCATTGCTCGCGGCCGGATTCGTCGCCATCGTGACGGCCATCTTCGGCGCGGACTCCTGGCGGATCGCGTTCCTGCTGGCCACCATTCCCGCGGTCATCGTCGCCCTCGTGTGCCGCACCCTCAAGGAGAGCCCGCAATTCGAGGCGCAGCACGCGGTCAAGCAACTCCGCAAGGCCGGAAAGCACGACGAGGCGGAGGCCCTCGCGGCCGCGACCGCCACGGTCGAGCAGACCTCGGCACCCTTCAAACGGATCTTCACCGGCAAGCACCTGCGCAACACGGTCGTGTTGTCCCTGGCCTGGCTGCTCAACTGGTTCGCGATCCAGACCTTCTCGGTCCTGGGTACCACGGTGCTGGAGAAGGGTAAGGGGATCGACGCCTCGAGCACCCTCATCCTCGTGGTGCTGTCGAATCTGGTCGCGGTCGCGGGTTACCTCGCGCACGGCTGGGCCGGCGACCGATTCGGGCGGCGCAACACCATTGCCGTCGGCTGGTTGCTCTCGGGTCTGTTCTTCGGCGCGATGCTGCTCGGACCGTCGAGTCAGATCTTCGTGCTCGTGACCTACATGATGGGCCTGTTCTTCCTCCTAGGCCCGTACGCCGCCATCATGTTCTTCCAGGCGGAGTGCTTCGACACCGATTGTCGCGCAACGGGAAGTGCCTTCATCGGCGCGATGTCGCAACCCGGAGCGATCATCTCGGGCTTCATCCTGACCGGTCTCACCGCGGCATCGGTCGGTTACTCGACCGCCGCGCTCTGGGTCGGTGCTCTCGGCGCCATCGCGTCGGCGGTGATCGTGCTCGGCGCACGCAAGGTCGCCGACACGCCGCCGCAGGCCGGCGTGCCCGCGGGCCCCACGACGACGGCAGGAGCACAGGCATGACCGACCCGGCCGTCGCCATGATCACCGGCGCCGCTTCGGGCATCGGCGCCGCCACCGCGGTCTGCCTGGCCGAACGAGGCGTGCGCGTGGGGATCGGGACATTCCCGGGCGACCCGCACGATCCGGAGACGACGCTGCGGGACGTCAGCGACGCCGGTGGACAGGGGCGGATCGTCGAGGTCGACGTGCGCTCGACCGAGTCGGTGGACGCCTTCGCCGCGGACCTCGTGTCGGCGTGGGGACGTCTCGACATCGCGGTCGCGAACGCGGGAATCCTCCGCGAGGCCTCGTTCGATTCCATCACCGACGAACAATGGCACGACATGATGGCCGTCGACCTGCATGGCGTCATGCGGACGGCTCGCGCCGGACTCCGCCACATGACCGAAGGCGGATCGGTGACCGTGATCTCGTCGATCGCCGGCGGTGTCTACGGGTGGCAGAACCACGCCCACTACGCGACGGCCAAAGCCGGGATCATCGGTCTGGCTCGAAGTCTCGCCGTCGAATACGGGCCCCGGGGCATCCGCGCGAACGCCATCATCCCCGGCCTCATCCGGACTCCGCAGTCGAGTGACGCCGTCAATTCGCTCGGCCCCGAGGGCTTGGACCGGGCAGGGGGTTACATCCCCTGGGGTCGGGTCGGCCATCCACGGGAGGTAGCCGAGGTGATCGCCTTCCTCTCGAGTCCGCAGGCCTCCTATGTCAGCGGTCAGGCGATCGTCGTCGACGGGGCACTGACCACCGCTATGCGCGACTGAACAACGGGTTGAAAGAGAGGATCTGACATGACCGGAATTCTCCGGGGCCGGCGCGCTCTGGTCACCGGCGCGGCGTCGGGAATCGGGCGTGCGATCGCGTCGGCCTATCTCGCCGAGGGCGCCACTGTGACGCTTGCGGATCGCGATCATCGGGTGACCGCAGTCGCCGACGAGGTCGGCGCCCGGCGCGGGGTCGTTCTGGATGCGACATCCGAGCCCGAGGTCGATGCGCTGGTCGCGCGGATGGTCGACGAGGACGGTGGACTCGACATCCTCGTCTGCTCGCACGGCATCCTCACCCAGTCGCCGACCGTGGACATGTCCACCGAGATGTGGCGTGAGACCATCGACATCGATCTCACCAGCGTCTTCTTGTGCAATCGGACGGCGCTGCGGCCGATGTTGGCCCAGGGCGCCGGGCGCATCATCAACGTGGCCTCGCAGCTGGGCATCAAAGGCGGTGTCTCGCTGGCGCATTACGCCGCGGCGAAGGCTGGCGTGATCGCGATGACGAAGTCGATCTCGCTCGAGACCGCGGGACGTGGCGTGCTCGTGAATGCCATCGCACCCGGTCCGATCGACACCCCCATGGTCGAGGGCATCGACGACGGGTGGAAGCGAGACAAGCGCGCCGAACTCCCCCTCGGACGGTTCGGCCGGCCCGAGGAGATCGCACCGGCAGCCGTGCTCCTCGCTTCCGATCCGGGTGGCAACCTGTTCGTCGGGCAGGTACTCGGCCCCAATTCCGGCGACGTGATGCCCTGATGTGCGGAGGTTGCGCAGGCGCACCGCCGGATTGGGCCGCGGAGTTCGTGTCCGGGCCTCGCCGGCGTGCGGACGTGGCCCGGCGGATGTCGGAGCTGCTGCGCCGCGACCATGTTCGGGCCATTCCCTCGGGATGGGTGGTCAGCGCCCCCACCGGTTCCGCGGTGGTGTGTCGCACCTACGACGAACTCGTCGACATCGTCTCCCGGCGGTCCGGACTCGAGACTGCCCACGTACGGGAACGGGGTCTGGCGGCACACGCCATGTGACGATCACGATCACCGCCGCGGCTACCGGAGAACTTCCGGCAGCCGCGGCGTCGTCGGTGAGGTCACCGCGGTAACGTCACCGCCCCGAGCCAGTCCTCGATCTGCCGGGTGACCGCTGCCGTCGCTTCCAGAGGTGCGAGATGTCCGACACCGTCGAGGATCACGGGGTCGCGGCGGTCGGGCAGGAGGTCTCGTAGCTGCGTGGCCTGCTCGACGGGAATCCACGGATCGTCGGCGCCCCAGCCGATTCGCGTCGGGCACCGGACCTCCGACAGGCGTTCCGCGACAGGTCTCGTGTGCTCCGGCCGCAAGGCCGCGATCTGACGATAGAACCCAGCTTTGCCGGCCCCGCCGAGCCACGGACGAGTCAGCGCGTCGAGGTCATCGTCGGTCAGCCGATGCCGCGCGGCACCGGCGATGTACTCGCGCACCAACGCCGCGTGCAAGGGGTCGGGAAGTTGCTCGAAGACCTCGGTGTTGTCGGCGACCAGTCGAAAGAAGGGCGACCCCCACGGATCCAGAGTCACGATGTCCCAGAGGAACAACGACGCGTACTCGCGACCGTGGAGCAGATGCGCACCCAGTGCCACCGCGCCCCCGATGTCGTGTGCGATCACGTGCGGCCGCGTCAGACCCCACTGTGACTGCAGCACAGCGAATCTCGACATCTGGGTCGCCAGATCCACCGGTGCGTCCCTGACCATCGACTGCCCGTATCCGGGCATGTCCCACAGGAAGACCCGGCGACCGAGGCCGATCTGTTGCGCCACGCCGGCCCACACGTACGCCGACCACGGAGTCCCGTGGCACATCACCACATCGATGTCGGTGTGCCCCGCCGGCTCGAGAACATATGTCGCAACACGCTCCCCGTCAACGCCGACATAGACCGGCGGCGGCAGAACGATCCCTTGGCTGTCCACGAGTCAGACATTAAACCCGTCGAGCCGAACCCACCCATTTTCGGTATTTCCTCACCCCGCGACCCCGGTGGGTTTGCCGAAAAGGGGTGGGTCTGCGGAGACGCACGCGGGCCCGCACCACATCGGTGCGGACCCGCTGTCGGCGCTGCGTTCAGCGCAATACCGCTGCGACTCAGGCGGTCTCGGTGATCGGACGATCAACCCAGCTCATCAGGTCGCGCAGCTTCTTGCCGGTGACCTCGATCGGGTGCTCGGCGTTCTCCTTGCGCAGGCCCTCGAGCTCCTTGTTGCCGCCCTCGACGTTGGCGACGAGGCGCTTGACGAAGGTGCCGTCCTGGATGTCGGTGAGGATGCCGCGCATGCGCTCCTTGGTGTCGGCGTCGATGACCCGCGGGCCCGACACGTAACCGCCGAACTCGGCGGTGTCCGAGACCGAGTAGTTCATGCGCGCGATGCCGCCCTCGTACATGAGGTCGACGATCAGCTTGAGCTCGTGCAGCACCTCGAAGTAGGCCATCTCGGGGGCGTAACCCGCCTCGACCATCACCTCGAAGCCGGTCTTGACCAGTTCCTCGGTGCCGCCGCACAGCACGGCCTGCTCGCCGAAGAGGTCGGTCTCGGTCTCTTCCTTGAACGTGGTCTTGATGATTCCGGCACGACCACCGCCGATGGCGCTGGCGTAGCTCAGCGCAAGCGCCTGGCCCTCGCCCTTGGGGTCCTGGTGGACGGCGATGAGCGCGGGAACGCCCTTGCCGTCGACGAACTGGCGGCGCACGAGGTGGCCGGGGCCCTTCGGGGCGACCATCGCGACGGTCACGTTCTCCGGCGCCTTGATGAGGCCGAAGTGGATGTTGAGACCGTGGCCGAAGAACAGCGCGTTGCCGTCCTGCAGGTTCGGCTCGATGTCCTCGGTGAAGATCTTCGCCTGCGAGGTGTCGGGCGCCAGCACCATGATGACGTCGGCCCAGGCGGCGGCCTCGGATGCGGTGAGCACCTTGAGGCCCTGCTCCTCGGCCTTGGCCTTCGACTTGGAGCCCTCACGCAGACCGATCACGACGTCGACGCCGGAATCGCGCAGCGACAGCGAATGCGCATGGCCCTGGCTGCCGTAGCCGATCACCGCGACCTTGCGACCCTGGATGATCGACAGATCCGCGTCGTCGTCGTAGAACAGTTCGATGGCCACTATGTTTCCCTTCGATATGTGGTGTCCCTGGCGGATTCTCGGAATCCGTCGGGATTCGTAATTCCCTTGTCGCTCCTCGCCGATGCTCAGATGAGCGCGACGACAGCGGGATTCTCTGTCAGCGGTTGGCCGACATGCTCTTCGGTCCCCGACCGAGGGTCACCGCGCCCGATTGCGCGATCTCCCGGATTCCATACGGATCGAGCATCCGCAGAAGTGCTTCGAGTTTTTCCGACGTGCCGGTGGCCTCGATCGTCAGCGACTCGGGCGAGACGTCGATCACCTTGGCGCGGAACAGGTTCACCACCTCGATGACCTCGGTGCGCACCGTCGAATCCGACCGCACCTTGACCATCATCAGCTCGCGCGAGACCGAGCTCGCCGGGTCCTGCTCGACGATCTTGATCACGTTGATCAACTTGTTGAGCTGCTTGGTGACCTGCTCGAGGGGGAAGTCCTCCACCGAGACCATGATGGTCATCCGCGAGATGCCCTTGAGCTCGGTGGGGCCCACGGCGAGTGACTCGATGTTGAATCCGCGCCTCGAGAACAGCGCCGAGATCCGCGCGAGGACGCCGGGTCGGTCTTCGACCAGGACACTGAGGGTATGGGTGGTGCTCACTGCTCGTCCTTCTGGTTTGCGCGATCGGCCGGCGCGTTGTCGACCGTTTGATGGCCATCCATCGCCTGGTGGATCTCCACCGGACCCGACGCCGACTCGTCGTCGTCGAACAGCGGCCGGATGTCGCGGGCGGCCATGATCTCGTCGTTGCCGGTGCCGGCGGCGACCATCGGCCACACCTGGGCGTCCTTGCCGACGATGAAGTCGATGACCACCGGGCGGTCGTTGATCTCCCGCGCCTTCGCGATCACCTCGTCGACGTCTTCCTCGCGCTCGACGCGGAAGGCCACGCAGCCCAGCGCCTCCGAGAGCTTGACGAAGTCCGGGATCATCCGCGAGTGCGTCGACAGATCGGTGTTCGAGTAACGCTCTTCGTAGAACAGCGTCTGCCACTGACGGACCATGCCCAGGTTGCCGTTGTTGATCAGCGCCACCTTGATCGGGATGCCCTCGATCGCGCAGGTGGCGAGTTCCTGGTTGGTCATCTGGAAACAGCCGTCACCGTCGATCGCCCAGACCTCGGCGTCGGGGTCGGCGGCCTTGGCGCCCATGGCGGCGGGCACCGCGTAGCCCATCGTGCCCAGACCACCGGAGTTGAGCCAGGTGCGCGGCTTCTCGTAGGAGATGAACTGTGCGGCCCACATCTGGTGCTGGCCAACACCTGCGCAGTACACCGCGTCCGGGCCGGCGGCCTTGCCGAGGGCCTGGATGACGAACTCCGGCGACATCGAGCCGTCGGTCTGACGGTCGTAGCTCAGCGGATAGGTCCGACGCAGGTTGTCGAGGTAGGACCACCACTGCGAGATGTCGGGAGTCGAGCCACTGGTCGCCCGCTCCTCACGCAGCGCCTCGGTGAGCTCGGCGATGACCGCCTTGCAGTCACCGACGATCGGCACGTCGACGGGCCGGTTCTTGCCGATCTCGGCGGGGTCGATGTCGGCATGGATGACCTTGGCGTTCGGCGCGAACGACGACAACTGTCCGGTGACCCGGTCGTCGAAGCGTGCTCCGAGGGTGATCAGCAGGTCGCTGCGCTGCAGGCCCGCGACCGCCGCCACCGTGCCGTGCATGCCGGGCATGCCCAGGTGCAGCTGGTGGCTGTCGGGGAACGCGCCGCGTGCCATCAGCGTGGTGACCACCGGGATGCCGGTCAGCTCGGCCAGTTCCAGCAGCTCGGCCGACGCGTTCGCCTTGATGACACCGCCGCCGACGTAGAGCACCGGCGACTTCGCGGCGTTGATCATGCGCGCCGCCTCACGAACCTGCTTGCCGTGCGGCTTGGTCACCGGACGGTAGCCGGGCAGGTCGATCTGCGGCGGCCAGGAGAACGTGGTCTGGGCCTGCAAGATGTCTTTGGGGATGTCGACCAGGACCGCGCCGGGACGACCGCTCTCGGCGATGTGGAACGCCTCGGCGATGGTCTTCGGGATGTCGATCGCCCGGCTGACCAGGAAGTTGTGCTTGGTGACGGGCATCGTGATACCCGAGATGTCGGCTTCCTGGAACGCATCGGTGCCGATGAGCGCGCGACCGACCTGGCCGGTGATCGCGACGACCGGCACCGAGTCCATCTGGGCGTCGGCCAGCGGGGTCACCAGGTTGGTGGCACCGGGACCGGACGTGGCCATCATGACGCCGGCCCGCCCGGCGACCTGGGCGTACCCGGTCGCGGCGTGACCTGCGCCCTGCTCGTGACGGACGAGGACGTGGCGGACCTTCTGCGAGTCCAGCAGCGGGTCGTAGACCGGCAGGACCGCGCCACCCGGAATGCCGAAGACGACCTCGACACCGAGCTCCTCGAGGGAACGAACCACAGACTGGGCGCCGCTGACACGCTCGGGAGCAACGGTGTGCTGGGTTACCGCACGGAGGTTGCCCGCCGCCGGAGACTGCTGCCGCAGTCCTGCGTTGCGCGTCGGCTCGTTGCGGCCGGCGTCGGTGCGTGCTGTTGGTGCGCTCACTGCACGATCCTCATCTTGGTTGTGGAATCCGATATCGGTGATGGAAGTACCTGGCATGAAAAAACCCCCGACAGCTTCCGCTGTTCGAGGGTGGCGCGTCGATGCCGGTTGGGGGTCTGCGAGGTGACCGGTCAGGCGAAGACGCGCCAGCCGATTACTACGAGGATCCCGTTCTGCATCACGCGTTCACGGTAGGACTGTGTTCGGTTCCGAGTCAAACTCCGGACCACACCGTCTCACCATCTGGGAAAACACTGGTCGAGTCGGTTGTCTGCGCACCTCGATTTCGGTCCGGCGCGACGAACCCGTCAGCGAGAGGCCTCGGGGCCGGTTGGCACAATGGAACGGTGCCGACTGATTCCACCGACCCCGTAGACCCGAAGACCAGCACGACCCCTGCCGACGACGACGTCGCATTCGACTATCCGGTGACGTTCCGTATCAATCGGACCGCCTACTTCACGGTCCCGATGGCCGCTCTGGTGGTCGTGCTCCTGGTCGGCGCCTCCCTGTGGTTTGCCTTCGCCCTGATCGTCCCGGTCCTGGTCTGGCTGTGGATCCACCGGTTGCGGACCGTGGTCACCGAGAACGGACTCACCTCGGTGCGGATGTTCTCGACCACCGAGATCGCCTGGTCCGACATCGCCGGACTGCAGTTCCCGAAGTGGAGTTCGGTGCGTGCGGTCCTGACGGATGGCAGTCGAGTTCGTCTGCCCGCCATCGGTTTCCGTGATCTTCCCGCGTTGTCGCTCGTCAGTGGTGGCCGCATTCCGGACCCCTTCGAGGCGGCCCGCTCTGCCGAGTAGTCACGGTCTCCTCGTTTCTGGCACGGATCCGACTCCGCTCGGTCTCAGAGGCCTCCACCTGCCGGCGATAGAGTGCGGCCGTGGAGCACACCCGAACATTCGACGCCGGTGAACTCGACGAACTGATCTCGGCAGGTCGCCTCGCAGACGTCGGGACGACGCTGTCCGCGATGCCCGCGGGCGACATCGCCGCCCTGCTCGACCGGCTCCCCCACAAGTCCCGTGGCGTCGCGTTCCGTCTGCTGGCCAAGGACCTCGCGGTGGAGGTGTTCGACGATCTGTCGGCCGGCTCCCAGCGCCGCCTCATCGACGATCTGGGCACCGCGGACGTGGCCGCCGCCTTCGACCACCTCGACCCCGACGATCGCGCCGAGTTGCTGGACGAGTTGCCCGCCGGAGTCGCCAAGTCGCTGATCCAGCAGCTCACCCCGGCCGAACGCGACATGACCGCGGTGGTTCTCGGCTACCCGCGCGGTTCGGTGGGGCGTCGGATGAGTCCTGAGTTCGTCCACGCCCGAGAGGACGAACCGGCCGGCGACGCGTTGGCCCGCGTGCGAGAACGCGGACACGCCGCGGAGACGATCTACACGGTGCCCGTCCTCGATGGCGCTCGCTCGCTGTGCGGTGTGGTCAGCCTGCGCGACCTGCTCCTGGCCGACCCGGCCGAACCCGTCCACGACCTGATGAACAAGCCGATGTTCGCTCATGCCGAGGATGACGCCGAGGCCACCGCACAGCGGTGTGTGGATCGCGGAATCCTCGCGATGCCCGTCGTCGACAACGACGGCCGCCTGGTCGGGGTCCTGACCATCGATGACGCCGTCGACGTCGTCGAGCAGGCCCGGGACACCGACGAGGCCCGTGCGGGCGCGCGTGAACCCCTCCGCGACCCGTACCTGTTCTCGTCCATCCTGTCGATCACGCGCGCCCGGATCGTGTGGTTGTTCGTGCTCGCGGTGTCGGCGATCCTCACCGTCAACGTGCTGGAGATCTTCGAGGGCACCCTCGAGCAGCGGGTCGCGCTTGCACTGTTCATCCCGCTGCTCACCGGGATCGGCGGGAACACCGGTTCGCAGGCGGCGACGACCGTGACCCGCGCACTCGCCACCGACGAGGTCGCCCCGCGCGACGTCGCCCGCGTCGCCGCCAAGGAGGTCCGCGTCGGACTGACCATGGGCGCGCTACTCGGACTCGCCGGGTTCACCGTCGCCGCACTCGTCTACGGCCTCGAGATCGGTGTGGTGATCGGCCTGACGATCCTGTCGGTGTGCACCCTGGCCGCGACCGTGGGCGGCGTGATGCCGCTGATCGCGAAGTCGATCCGCGTCGATCCCGCGGTTTTCTCCACGCCGTTCATCTCGACGTTCTGCGACGCCACCGGCCTTCTCCTCTACTTCTCGATCGCCAAGACGGTGCTGGGGATCTGACCCCGACCGAGGACGGCACCGGCGCGGCCCGGCCCGCACGCCCGAATGGTTTTGTTACGCATCGTCACAGCGGAGTAGCCTGCTTCTCGGTGCTCCCTCACGCCCACCCTCAGCGAGGCGGCGCCCGTCAACACAGTTCGCCCCGGCCACAGCCCGTGGGAACACACCCGGGGTCGCGGTGTTGAGCCGAAGAGTCCGGCGCCGGTCCGTCACCGCACGTCCGATCGCGCCGGGCCCGCCTGAGCCACACGATCGATTCGAGGAACCCATGCCTGCTCTGAGGTCACGTACCACCACCGTCGGCCGCGAAGCCGCCGGCGCCCGCTCCCTGTGGCGCGCCACCGGGATGACCGACGACGACTTCGGCAAGCCGATCGTGGCCATCGCCAACTCCTACACCCAGTTCGTGCCGGGGCATGTGCACCTGAAGGACGTCGGCGACATCGTGGCCGAGGCCGTGCGGGCCGCCGGTGGCGTGCCGCGGGAGTTCCACACCATCGCCGTCGACGACGGCATCGCGATGGGTCACGGCGGTATGCTCTACTCGCTGCCCAGTCGCGAGATCATCGCCGACTCGGTCGAATACATGGTCAACGCCCACACCGCGGACGCGCTGGTGTGTATCTCCAACTGCGACAAGATCACTCCCGGCATGCTCAACGCCGCGATGCGCCTGAACATCCCGACGGTGTTCGTCTCCGGCGGGCCGATGGAAGCCGGCAAGGCAGTCGTCGTCGGCGATGTCGCACATCCGTCGTCGGACCTGATCACCACGATCTCGGCGTCGGCGAACAGTGCTGTCGACGACGCCGGACTCGACGAGGTCGAGCGGTCGGCGTGCCCCACGTGCGGTTCGTGCTCGGGCATGTTCACGGCCAATTCGATGAACTGCCTCACCGAAGCTCTCGGACTGGCACTGCCAGGCAACGGCTCGACGCTTGCCACCCACGAGGCCCGCCGCGCCCTGTTCGCGCGCGCCGGCACGGTCGTCGTCGATGCGGCGACACGTTGGTATCGCGACGACGACGCATCGGTGCTGCCGCGGAACATCGCCACGCCGACCGCGTTTCGCAACGCGATGGCCCTCGACGTCGCGATGGGCGGTTCGACCAACACCGTCCTGCACATCCTCGCCGCCGCGCAGGAGGGAGAGGTCGCCGATTTCGACCTCGGGGTCATCGACGAGATCAGCCGCAACGTGCCGTGTCTGTCGAAGGTCTCGCCGAATTCGGACTACCACATGGAGGACGTCCACCGGGCCGGCGGAATCCCGGCGATCCTCGGGGAACTGCGCCGCGCGGGCCTGCTCGACGACACCGCGTCAACCGTGCACACCCCGACCATGGCCCAGGCGCTCGACGACTGGGACATCCGCGGCGGCAAGGCGATCGACGAGGCCGTCGAACTCTTCTACGCCGCACCGGGCGGCGTCCGCACCACCACTCCGTTCTCGACGTCGAACCGGTGGAGTTCGCTCGACACCGATGCCGCGGGCGGTTGCATCCGCGACCTCGAGCACGCCTACACCGTCGAGGGCGGTCTGTGCGTGCTGCGCGGCAACCTCGCCCCCGACGGCGCTGTCCTGAAGACGGCGGGCATCGACGAGGACCTGTGGCACTTCGAGGGCCCGGCCCGTGTCGTCGAGAGCCAGGAAGACGCCGTCCAGGTCATCCTCTCCAAGACCATCCAGGCCGGTGAGGTCCTCGTCGTGCGGTACGAGGGTCCCGCGGGGGGCCCCGGCATGCAGGAGATGCTGCATCCGACGGCCTTCATGAAGGGCACCGGGATGGGCAAGAAGTGCGCGCTCATCACCGACGGCCGGTTCTCCGGCGGATCATCGGGCCTGTCGGTCGGTCACATGTCCCCCGAAGCCGCGTCGGGTGGTGCCATCGGACTCGTCGAGGACGGCGACCCGATCCTCATCGACGTCAAGACCCGCCGCCTCGAGGTCCTGGTCGACGACGAGGTGCTCGCCGAGCGCCGCGCCAAGATGGAGGCCTCCGAACGGCCGTGGCAGCCGAAGGACCGTCAGCGCACGGTGACCACCGCACTGCGCGCGTACGCCAAGCTCGCGACGTCGGCCGACCGCGGCGCGGTGCGTCAGGTCGACTGACTACTCAGCACAGAGCGCGGGGGACGTATCGGATTCCGATACGTCCCCCGCGTTCTGTGTCGACTCAGATGAGCGGGTTGCTCCCGTTGGCCAGGACCCAGACGGCGACGGCGGCGGCCACGCCGACGATGAGCCAGAGGAACGAGCCGACGAACGGCCGTCGCGCCCAACCCCGCGGATAGTCGAGTGAGTACAGGCCCGGGCCGGTCAGGATGACGACCGCCGCGGCCACCGCGAGGAAGAGCTCGAACTCGACCCCGCCAGCGGCGGCGAAGAACGAGAAGCCATCGGCCATCGACATCTTGTAGGCCGCGGCGACGAGCATGGTGCCGAGGATCGCCGACGCCCCGATCGGGGTCAGCAGTCCGAGGATCACCATCAGTCCACCGATCGTCTCCGACAGTGCACCGACGATCGCGAGGATCTGGGCGTAGTCGGCGGTGAAGCCGGCGTCGACGAGCATGGACTCGAAGCCGCTCAGCCGCGGACCGTTCCACAACCCGAAGAGTTTCTGCAGGCCATGCGCACCGACGAGGCCGCCGAGCGCGACGCGCAACAGCAACAACCCCAGGTCGATGGTGCCGCGTCGCGATTTCGCGAGCGCGTCCTCGAGGTCGTCGTCGACCGCGACACCGCGACGATCGTCGGTGTCGTCGTCGGTTCGGCGCCGCCCGAACCGACGTCGACCGCGCGGCTCGTCGTCGAGCACTTCGGTGTCGGACGCGGCGTCGTGCGCTCGGGCACGGGAGATCAGATCGTCGTCGTCATCGACGAAGTCGTAGCGCGCGGTGCCGACCGGCGGCAGGGCGGGCTCCGGGGTGGTGACCGCGTCGTCGGCGGTCTGCACGCGCGCGGGGCCGGGCTGTTCGGCGAACTGCACGGTCTCGAAGTCGTCGTCGGCCGGTGCCGGCGTTCCGACGCCGGGCCCCGCTGCCGTCGCGGCCGGTCGCGTCGGCGCCGGGCCGGGCCGAGGAGTCGGAGGCGCAGCCGCGGCCACCGAACGGGTCTCGACGTCGCCGGGATCGAGGTCGTCGAGATCGTCCACCCGGGAGTAGGGGGCCGGCGACCGCCGGGCGTGCCGGTTGTAGAAGTCGTCGCGGTCGGTCACCGCGGGTGGCGTCGGAGGGCCGGCGTCGGGACGCGAACTGCCCGCCCCGGGTCCCGTGCCGGGTGCGCCCGGTGCGCCGGTCGCGCCGCCCGGGACCGGGATCTGTCCGGTCGGTTCGTCGTAGGGGCTCGTCGCCGGTGTGTCGCGCTCGCTGGTGCCCGACGTGTCGCGTTCGCTCACACGCCCGACTCTAGAGGCTCGCGGACTGCGGTCACCGGACCCCGACGGGGTGAGTCGGGGCACCACGCTCGGGGCACCGCAACCCGGAGCACCATTACTGTGGACGCCATGTGGAAGGGGCGCCCGACGGGCACGTGCGACGATGCCCGGACGAGTTCAGCCGCGTCGGCGGACCGCCGGGCGACGGCACGGTGGCGAGTGCTGGTGACGGTGCTGACGGCCGTCGTGGTGCTGGTCGGCGGCTGCGCGGACTTCAGCGCCCAGGACAATCAACGCGAGGCGGGTGCGTTCAGCCCCAACAACCGCCCGAGCGGCCAGCCCGAGCCGACGCCGCCGCCGGAGACCCCGCGCGAGACGCAACCGCCGCCGACCGGCCCGTGCGTCGACCCCGACCCCGCGGTGATCGCGACGTGTCTCGCGTCCACCGGCGGTGTGGTGCCCGGCGACGAGCAGGGCGAGGTCACCGTCGTCGCCGAACGCACGACCGGCAAGATCATCACGACCAAGCGCTACGGGCCTGCCCGGACCCTGGGAGAGACGCCGGTCGATGCGTCCGGTGACGGCGGTCTGATCGATTTCGCCTACTCCCCCACCTATCCTCAGGACCGGTTGATCTACGCCTACATCACGACCCCGTCGGACAACCGCATCGTCCGCCTGGCACCGGGAGACGTGCCCAAGCCGATCCTGACCGGCATCCCCAAGGGCGCCACCGGGAACATGGGCGCGATGTACTTCCGGTCCCCGACCGAACTCGTCGTAGCCACCGGCAATGCCGGGAATCCCGCGGCCGCAAACGATCCGTCGTCCCTCGCCGGCAAGGTACTGCTGGTGACCTCGTTCACCTCTGGCGACGGCCCGCGCCCGGCGATCCTCGCATCTGGCTTCGGGTCGTCGGTGGCGTTGTGTCCCAACGCTTCCACCGGGACGGTCTATGTCGCCGACCAGACGGCCACCGAGGATCGAGTGCAGGTGCTCGAAGAGGGCGGACCCAAGGTGCTGTGGACCTGGCCGGACCGACCGCAAATCGCGGGTTGCGGGGTCGCCGGCGGCAGCATCTTCGTCTCGACGACGCGCACCCAACGCATCGAGGCCATCAACGAGCCCACTCGCGAGGAGCCGACGATCACCGCTCCGGCCGTCGTGCTCGACCGGCGGTACGGTGCCCTCGGCCGGATGGCCGCGCTCCCCAACGGGCTCCTGCAGGTGGCGACCGTCAACAAGGAGGTGGGTTCAGCGAAGCCCACCGACGATCGCGTGTTCCGCTTCCTGCCCTCCGGCGGCGGCAACGACCGGACGTGACCGGGACGCCTCGCGCCGTCGTGGACTACGAAAGAACCTCCGCTCCCTGAGGAGGCCGGAGCTTGCGGAGGCCGTCACGAAGGGTCTGCGACGTAACTCACCAAGACCCTTCGTGACGCTCGCAAGCTCGCTCCTCAGGGAGCGGGGGGCTGTGCCCGCCTCAGGAACAGGCCGCGATGACCAGTTCCTTGACGCGGGCCGGGTCTGCTTGTCCGCGAGTCGCTTTCATGACGTCTCCGACGATCTTGCCGGCGGCCTGGACCTTCCCGCCGCGGATCTTGTCGGCGATGTCGGGGTTGGCGGCGAGCGCGTCGTCGACGGCCTTCTGGAGCGCGGAGTCGTCCCGAACCACCTCGAGGCCGCGGTCGGCGACGATCTGGGCGGGCTCACCCTCACCGTCGAGGACGGCGGTCGCGACCTGCTGCGCCAGTTTGGTCGTGAGTTTGCCCTCGTCGACCAGCCCGATGATCTCGGCGACCTGCGCCGGCGTGATGGACAGGTCGGCGAGTTCGACTCCGCGAGAATTGGCCTGCTGCGCAAGGAAGGACACCCACCAGCCACGGGCCGCCTCGGGTGCTGCCCCGGCATCGACGGTGGCGATGATGAGATCGACCGCGCCGACGTTGACGAGGTCACGCATGACCTCGTCGGAGACTCCCCAGTCCTCCTGGATGCGGGCGCGACGTAGCCACGGCAGCTCGGGCAGGTTCGCCCGCAACTCCTCGATCCACGCCGAATCCGGCTGCACCGGAGGCAGATCCGGCTCCGGGAAGTAGCGGTAGTCCTCGGCGGTCTCCTTGCGGCGCCCGGCCGACGTGGTGCCGTCGGTCTCGTGGAAGTGCCGCGTCTCCTGGACGATCTCGCCTCCGACCTTCAGGATGGCGGCCTGACGGCGCATCTCGTAGCGAACCGCCACCTCGACGCTCTTGAGCGAGTTGACGTTCTTGGTCTCGGTGCGCGTACCGAACTCGGTGGCGTCCTTGGTCTTCAGCGACAGGTTCACATCGCAGCGCATCGAGCCCTGGTCCATGCGCACGTCCGACACGTCCAGCGACTTGAGCAGATCACGCAGTGCCGACACGTAGGCCCGGGCGACCTCGGGTGCGCGTTCCCCCGCGCCCTCGATGGGCCGCGTCACGATCTCGACGAGCGGCACGCCCGCGCGGTTGTAGTCGAGCAGCGAATGACTCGCCCCATGGATCCGGCCGGTGGAGCCGCCGATGTGCAGCGACTTGCCGGTGTCCTCCTCCATGTGGGCGCGCTCGATCTCGACCCGCCAGGTGGTGCCGTCGCCGAGCACGACGTCGAGGAAACCGTCGTAGGCGATCGGCTCGTCGTACTGCGAGATCTGGTAGTTCTTCGGCTGATCCGGGTAGAAGTAGTTCTTCCGCGCGAAGACGCTCGACGGCCGGATGGAGCAGTTCAGCGCGAGGCCGATGCGGATCGCGGACTCGATGGCCTTGGCGTTGGCGACCGGGAGCGAACCCGGCAGTCCGATGCACACCGGGCACACCTGGGTGTTCGGGTCGGCGCCGAACTCGGTGGGGCACCCGCAGAACATCTTGGTCGCGGTGCCCAGCTCGACGTGCACCTCGAGACCCATCACCGGATCGAATGCGGCGAGCACCTCGTCGTAGTCCAACAGGTCGACGGCTGCGGAAGTCATAGCGGCCAGTTTATGCGGCGATATCCCAGGGGCACGTTCAGGGTGATCACCGATGCCGGGAGCCGGACCCGCTCGTAGCGTGGATGTCACCGGCGAACGACGCCGGACCACAATCCACACAGGAGGACGAGATGACCACCCCGCAACCTGCCGGCACCGGCCCCCGCCTGATGCGCTCGCGCACGAACTCGTGGCTGGGCGGCGTCTGCGGCGGCATCGCCCGGCGCTGGGGGTGGGATCCGACGCTCATCCGCGTCCTGTTCGTTCTGTCGATCCTCTTTCCCGGCCCCCAGGTGCTGATCTACCTGGCGCTCTGGATCATCATCCCTCGCGAACCGGTTGCGTCGGCGGTGTCGCCCGTCGTCTGACGCGCGGCCGCGATCTCACCCGAAGATGACCCGGATCTCCTTGTACTGATCCAACGGCACCGTCTTCAGTTCACCGAGTGCCTCGTCGAAGGTGATCCGGGCGATGTCGGTGCCGTGAAGCGCGACCATCTGCCCCCAGCCCTTCTCGGCGACGAGGTCGGCGGTCGCCATCCCCATGCGGGTCGCGAGCACCCGGTCGTAGGCCGACGGCACGCCACCGCGCTGGATGTGGCCGAGGATGGTGGCCCGGGTCTCGATCCCGGTCCGCTCCTCGATGAGCGGGGCGAGCACCTCGGCCACACCACCGAGTCGGGGGCGGTTGAAACCGTCGAGGCCTTTGGTGGAGTACGCCTCCTTCATCTCCGGGAGCTTGAATCCCTCGGCGACGACGACCATCGGCGAACGCCCGCGCGACTTGACGCTGGTGACCCAGGCACAGATCTGGTCGAGACTCTCGGGGTTCTCCGGGATCAGGATGACGTGGGCGCCGCCCGCGATCCCGGAGTGCAGGGCGATCCAGCCCGCGTGGCGACCCATGACCTCGAGGACCATGCACCGTTTGTGCGAGTTGCCGGTGGTGCGGAGGCGGTCGATGGCCTCGGTCGCGATCTCCACCGCGGTGTTGAACCCGAAGGTGTAGTCGGTGGCGGCGATGTCGTTGTCGATGGTCTTGGGAACCCCGACGATGTTGATGCCGTCGTCGAACAGCCGCTTCGACGCCGCCGCCGTGCCCTCGCCGCCGATCGCGATCACGCCGTCGATCTCGAGGTTCTTCAGCACCTTCTTGATGTTCTCGGGACCGCCGTCGGGTTCGGAGTAGGGACCGAACCGGCTCGTGCCGAGAATGGTGCCGCCCTGGTTCGACAGGCCGCGGACCGTCGACCGGTTCAATTCGACGATGTCGCCGTAGACCAGTCCGGCCCAGCCGTCCCGGAAGCCGACGAACTCGTGGCCGTACACGGTCTCACCCTTGAGCACTGCGCCGCGAATGACCGCGTTCAGTCCGGGGCAGTCTCCCCCGGACGTCAGAATGCCGAACCTCTTGGCCACTGGTGAGACCACCCTCCCTGTCGTCATCGGTCAACCTGCCCGAGCAACCCCAATCTAGTGCCCCGGCGAGCCCGGCGCTGGTCGCGAAATCACTTGATGCCGTTCTCGTAGGCGAACACGACGGCCTGCGCCCGATCCCGGAGCCGGAGTTTGTTCAGGAGACTGCTCACATGGGTCTTCACCGTCTGCTCGGTCACGAACAGGTCCGCGCCGATCTCGGCGTTGGACTTGCCGTCGGCCACCAGGTCGAGCACCTCGCGCTCCCGCGGGGTGAGCGTGTCGAGCTTCTGATCCCGCGCCGGCCGCCGGCGCCTGGCGGTGACCTCGGTGATCAGCCGCCGTGTGATCGACGGTGCCAGCAACGCCTCACCCGCGGCCACGACGCGGACCGCTCGCACCAGCTCATCGGCGGGCGCATCCTTCAGCAAGAATCCCGATGCCCCTATGCGCAGCGCCTCGTACACGTAGTCGTCGATGTCGAAGGTCGTCAGCATCAACACGCGCGTGGGTGGTTCGGCAGACGACGCGAGTATCTGCTCCGCGGCCCACAGTCCGTCCTTGCGCGGCATCCGCACATCCATCAGCACGACATCGGGACGCACCCGACGACACACCTCGACGGCCTCGACCCCGTCGGCGGCATCGCCAAGGACCGAGAGGTCGGGTTGCGCGGCGAGCAGCGCCGAAAAGCCCTGACGCACCATGGCCTGGTCATCTGCGATGACTACGGTGATCGGCACGCCGTCACGCTACCGTCGTCGTGACGACGGCTCACCGGAACCCGTGGAGGTCACGATCGGCTCGGGCACGACGACGTCCCGGCGCGGCGTCGCCGGGATGCGAGCGCGTACCGCGAACCCGCCGGTCGATGTGGGGGCGGCGACCAGCGAACCACCCACCGCCTGAGCGCGATCGATCATCCCGGGGATACCCACTCCGCTCCCGCCGATCTGCAATGGTCCAGCGGTCGCGGCCGTGTTGACCACGGCGACGTCGACGAGATCGCCCTCCCCGTGCGTCACCTCGACGTCCACGCGCCCGCCGGGGGCATGCCGGGTGGCATTGGCCAGCGACTCCTGCACGATCCGATAGATCACCAGCGCGGCCGATTCACCGACCTCGTCGGCGTCGATGGCCAGGTCCAGCACGACCTCGGCACCCGCGCGGCGTGTCTCGGTGACCAGCGAATCGAGTTCGGCCAGGCCGGGATTGGGTGCCGCCGAAGCATCCGCACCCTCGACGCGCAGGACCCCGAGCAACTGTCGGACCTCGTCGAGGGACGTACGTGCCGCCTCGGCGATGGCGTCGAATTCCGCTGCGGCAGAAGGGCTCACATCCGGCAGGCGATATCTGGCGGTCTGTGACATCACCACCACCATCGACATCCGGTGAGCGACCACATCGTGCAGGTCCCGGGCGATGCGCGCGCGCTCCTGGAGTACGGCCGCCTCGGCTTCGGCGGCCTCGGTCTGCTCGGTGCGCACCGCCAACTGCCGTCGCGAAGCCATCAGTCCGCGCAGCAACGCGACCAGGACCGCGAGCACCGAGATCCCGAAGACCCACCCGACGCGCGCGGTCGGTTGCACGGCGAAGGCGATGACGATCGACGTCGAGACCCAGACCACCGGAATCCATCGCAGCGGGCACTTGAGGAAGGCCATGAACGTGAGGACCAGCAGTTCGATCAGGTGGGTGACCTGGATCGTCAGCTCCCACCCGCCCCGGGTCGGGACGACGATGCCGATGAGTTGGGCAGAGACCACCGAGATCGCCCACCCCTGCAACGGGGCCGACCACGCGAGGGCGATCGGCAGGGCCGCGAAGGCAGCGACCACGGGTAGCACGAACACCGGCATCGAGTGGGTGATCGGCAGCGTTGGCCAGGCGACCGAGTACATGACCAGCGCCACGAACAGGAAGAACCAGTTGAGGCGCGACGAGAAGTAGTGGCGCACCGCGGGGTCCTGGGCCACCGGGGCGGTCGAGGCCCATTCGAGTGAGGACGCCCCCACCGCGCGGAGCTTCTTGCGGTATCCGAACATGCCCTCACCCTAGGCTCGCCGACCGCTCGAAGACCTCATACTTCCGAGGGAGACGACCCGATACCGTCGTAGCGTTTCGGCGCCGACGAACCGGCCTGGGGACGACCGCGGCCGGTCCCGCGGAGCGATGTGCCGGCCGGATCCGGACTCATAGCGTCGATGCTCATGACCGGATCAGAGAACATCCGAGAGCTTCCGTCGGACAACGACTTACACCAGCACCGCGATCTCTCCGCAACCACTCGCCGACGACGGTCGCGGTGGTGGGCGGCGATGCTCACCCTGGCCGTACTCGTCACCGGCCAGTGGATCTCGACCGCACACGCCGTCGCAGGCCCGCTCCTCGCAGCACCGAGCCCGGCGGTGACGGCGCCGGCGGCCGATGCGACCAATCCCTACGCGGCCGTGGTCGTCGCCCTCGTGGGACCGCACCCGGCCACCGCACTGGCGTCCCTTCCGCCGTCCTTCGTCGTGGCGCAGGGGTACTCCCCGCGGATCGTCGACGGATACCCGATCGACCCGGATGGGGACTGCTCGTCGCCGGTTCCGTTGCCACCGCACTTCACCCCGCTGTGCCGCACCCACGATCTCGGCTACGACCTGTTGCGGGCGGCGCAGCGAAACGGCAAACCGCTCGGCGCCTGGGCCCGGATCGCGCTGGACCGCATGCTGATCGACCGGATGTACGCCTCCTGCCGGACAGCTGCCTGCACGACTGCCACGCATGGCGCTCGGATCGGGTTGGCGTGGAACACGTGGCGGCAGTACGGCGGTCCCCCGGCCCGGGGCGAGTCGTTGTCGGCCTTGGTCCACACGACCGTCGAGCGCGCCCTGGTCGATCCCGACGAGCGCGAGGTGCGGCGATGACGAAGTACCGAGACGCCCGTTGGCTGCGTGACGGCCCGTTCCGATCGTGGCCGCATCCCGCGATCAGTGTCGCGGTGACCCTCGGTTACCTCATGGCGGTCTATCCGGGCACTCTGCCCCGGGACGCGACGACGACCGCGATCGTGACAGCGGCATTCGGCGCGCTGGGTGCGATCATCGGGATGATCGTCGCCCGGCGCAGCCGGCGACAGCCGGACGACCAGGCACGGCGCGTCGTGTTCGGCTCCTGCCTGGTGATCCTCGGATGCGCGGTCGGCGTGGCGGTCTGGTGGCAGAACCTCATCCGTGCGGCGGTCGACGTCGCACCCGTCGGGCCCGGATGGGTGGCGGCGGCCACGATCCCGCCCGCCGTCCTCGTCCTGGCGATCGTCGCCGTCCCGCGCAGCTGCGCTCTGCTCGCGGCCGGCGCAGTTGCACTCACGGCGGGACTGCTGGCACCCGCCGACGCCGGCGCCGACGAACAGCCGGTGCCGGCGTCGTCGACGACGGTGGCGACGCATTCGGACGTCCTGGCCCGCGGGGAGCTGAGCACCGATGGATTCGACCGCGCCGCTGCACAACTCGTGCGGACGTGGACGCGTTCGGGCGGACTGTCGACGCGGGCGGTCGTGGTCGCGGTGCCGACCGGATCGGGATGGATCGACCCGGCAGCGGTCGACGGTTTCGAGAGCCGGTTCGCCGGCGACATCCGGGTTCTCGCACTCCCCTACGACGACGTGCCGTCGTGGCAGGCCTTCGTGTCCGACCGCTCCCGATCGGCGGACTCGGCGATCGCGGTGGTGTCGGCTCTGACAACCGTTCTCGACGGTGTTCCCGACCGCGAACGTCCGCGGGTGATCCTCTACGGGCAGAGTCTCGGTGCCGTGGGCGCCGACGCCGCCCGGGTATGGCTGGAGAACGAGCGCCCCGCTCTGCTCGACGAGACCGTGCTGGTCGCGCCGCCCGCGGGTACCGTCGCCCCGGATTCCCGCACCTCGCGAACGGTTCTCGCCAATTGCAGCGACCCCGTCGTGCGCTGGTCACCCGCCGGACTGTGGTGGCCGCACCGTGCGACTGAGGACACCGACATCCGCGGTCCGCGGGTCCCGTCGGCGCCGTGGCTACCCGTGGTCAGCTTCGTACAGACGAGCATCGACCTTCTCGGCGCACTCGACGGTGCGGCCGGGGTCGGCCACCGGTACGGGTCGGAACAGTCCGGACCGCCGCAGCCGATGCGGAACTGACTACCCCGCGGCGGCGTGCACCGAGGACGGCACGCCGCCCGGGTCGTCAGACGATCGGCCCCCGAGCCGCTTCGTACGACGCGCCCACGCGGTACAGCCGGTCGTCGGCCAGGGCGGGCGCCATGATCTGCAGCCCGACGGGCATGCCGTCGTCGACCGACAGTCCCGACGGCACCGACATCGATCCGATGCCGGCGAGGTTCACCGGCAGCGTGCACAGGTCGAACAGGTACATCGCGAGCGGGTCGTCGACCTTCTCCCCGATCGGGAACGCGGTGGTCGGCGTCGTCGGCGAGATGAGCACATCGACCTTCTCGAAGGCGGTGGCGAAGTCACGCGCGATCAGGGTGCGCACCTTCTGTGCCTGACCGTAGTAGGCGTCGTAGTAGCCCGAGGACAACGCGTAGGTCCCGATCATGATGCGGCGCTTGACCTCTGGACCGAATCCCTGCTCCCGGGACAGAGCCATGACCTCATCGGCCGAATGCGAACCGTCGTCGCCGACCCGCAGTCCGTAGCGCATCGCGTCGAACCGCGCGAGGTTCGACGACACCTCCGACGGGAGGATCAGGTAGTAGGCGCCCAGCGCGTAGGTGAAGTGCGGACAGCTGACCTCGACCACCTCGGCGCCGCGCTCCTCGAGGAGCTTGACGGCCTGGTGGAAGGAGTCGAGCACGCCGGACTGGTAGCCCTCGCCCTGCAGTTCGGTGACGACACCGATCCGGACGCCGGCGAGATCCCGCTCGGCCCCTTCGCGGGCCGCCGAGACTACGTCGGGCACCGGCACATCGATCGAGGTCGAGTCCCGCGGGTCGTGCCCGGCGATGATCTCGTGCAGCATCGCGGTGTCGAGGACGGTACGGCCACACGGGCCGCCCTGGTCGAGCGACGAGGCGCACGCCACGAGCCCGTAGCGCGAGACCGTGCCGTAGGTGGGCTTGACGCCGACCGTCGCGGTGACCGCGGCCGGCTGGCGGATCGAGCCGCCGGTGTCGGTACCGATCGCCAGCGGGGCCTGGTACGAGGCCAGCGCGGCGGCGCTGCCACCCCCCGAACCACCCGGGATCTTGCTGGGATCCCAGGGGTTCCGGGTGAGCTGGTAGGCGGAGTTCTCGGTCGAGCTGCCCATCGCGAACTCGTCCATGTTGGTCTTGCCCAGGATCGGGATGCCCGCGGCGCGCAGGCGTGCGGTGACCGTGGCGTCGTAGGGCGGAACCCAACCCTCGAGAATCTTGGAGCCGCACGTGGTGGGTGCGTCGGTGGTGGTGAAGACGTCCTTGAGGGCGATCGGTACACCCGCGAGGGCCGACGGGGCGTCCCCGGCGGCGATCGCGTCGTCGGCGGCCTTCGCGGCGACCAGCGCTTCGGCGCCACTGACGTGGAGGAACGCGCCGAGTTGGTCGTCGATCTCCGCGATACGGTCGAGGTGGGCCTGGGTGACCTCCACCGAGCTGACCTCGCGGGCACCGATCCGGGTGGCGAGTTCGGCGGCGGACAACCCGGTCAGATCACCGTCGGGACGCGGCGCGGCGGCGCTGGAATCGGGACTCACTGCTCTTCTCCCAGGATCTGCGGAACCGCGAAACGGTCCTGCTCGACGGCCGGTGCACCGGACAGCGCGGCGTCGGTCGTCAGCCCCGGGACGACGACATCGGGGCGCAGCACATTCGCCAGTTCGGCCGGGTGGGCCGTGCCGGGCACGTCGTCGGCGGCCACTTCCGACACCGACGCGACGTGGGTCAGGATCGAGTCCAGCTGCTCGGCGTAGACATCGAGTTCGTCCTCGCTCAACGCCAGGCGCGACAGACGCGCCAGATGCGCGACTTCGTTGCGCGATATGGACTTCGGTTCGCCAGCCACCGCAGCGTCCTTCCTTCCATCACTGTTCGTTCGGGTCTCGTCGTCCCCGCCGTGTCGTCGACCGATGTCGTGTCGGCGTCTGGGCGACGTCTCCAGACTATGGGAACCCGCGACGACCGCTTCCCCCAGCCACCGGTTGGCAGCCGTGCACTGCGCGCCGCCCGCGCGTGGGTGCGAGAATGTCGCACGTGTCCTACCTGTTGCGGGTCTATCTCGAAGACCGGCCGGGCAGCCTCGGCGTGCTCGCCGTGCAGCTCGGCTCGGTCGGCGCAGACATCCTGTCCCTCGAGGTCGTCGAGCGCGGCAACGGTTACGCCGTGGACGACCTCGTCGTCGAGGTGGCGCCCGGGGCGCTGCCCGACAGCCTGATCACCGCCGCCGAGAAGGTCAACGGCGTCCGTGTCGATTCGATCCGCCCCTACTCGGGCGTGCTGGACACCCATCGTGAACTCGAGTTGGTCGATCAGGTGGCCACTGCCGGACGTGACCGGTTGCAGATCCTGGTGGACAACGCGCCCCGCGTCCTGCGCGTCTCCTGGGCGATGGTGGTCACACCCGCCAGCGGCGGCGTGCTGCAGCTGTTCGGCTCGTCCGGCGCCCCGGAGACCCCGCTGACCAGGGCGGACTGGCTACCGCTCGAGAGAGCCGTCGAGCTGGACGCCGACGGCGACTGGGTGCCCGGTGCCTGGCAGGACATGGACACCCGTCTCGCGGCGGCTCCCCTGGGCTCGGAGTCGAAGGCGATCCTGCTCGGACGCATCGGCGGACCGGACTTCCGGCCGTCGGAGGTCGCCCGACTCGGTTATCTCGCCGGGATCGTCAGTACCGTGCTGCGCGCCGAGAGTTAGCCACCGCCGGTCGATCCGGAGGCATCATGGTCTGATGACGTCCATCACGTTGATACAGGGCGACATCACGACACAGTCGGTCGATGCGATCGTGAATGCCGCGAACTCCACACTGCTGGGCGGCGGCGGTGTCGACGGCGCGATCCACCGGCGGGGCGGCCCGGCGATCCTCGCCGAGTGCAAGAAGCTGCGGGCGGGCACCTACGAACGTGGACTACCCGTCGGCGAGGCCGTGGCCACCACCGCGGGAGACCTCGACGCACGTTGGGTCATCCACACGGTCGGACCGGTGCACTCCTACGACGAGGACCGTTCATCCCTGCTCGTCTCCTGCTACCGCGAGTCACTGCGCCTCGCAACCGAACTCGGTGCCACCACCATCGCCTTCCCGGCGATCTCGACCGGCGTGTACGGCTGGCCGATGGACGACGGCGCCCGCAAGGCGGTCGACACGGTGCGTGCCACTCTGCCGGAGACCTCGATCGAGGAGGTCCGTTTCGTCCTTTTCGACCAGCGTGCCTACCGCGCGTTCGAGTCCGCTCTGGGCTGATCGACGGTCACTCGGGGCTGCCGGTCTCCAGCAACTTCTTGAACGCGTCCTCGTCGAGCACCGGCACGCCGAGCTGTTCGGCCTTGTCGGCCTTGGTGCCCGGCGAATCCCCCACCACCACGTAGTCGGTCTTCTTCGACACCGAACCAGACGCCTTGCCGCCGCGCTGGAGGATCGCCTCCTTGGCCCCGTCGCGGGAGAAGTCCACCAGCGAACCCGTCACGACGATCGTCTTGCCCTCGAGGGTCCGCGGGATCGACTCGTCGCGCTCGTCCTCCATGGAAACACCTGCGGCGCGCCACTTCTCGACGATGTCTCGATGCCAGTCGACGGTGAACCAGTCGTGGATCGACTGGGCTCGTGTCATTCCGAGACCTTGGACGCCGGCGAGCCGCTCGACGTCCGCAGTTTCGATGGCTTCCAGCGAGCCGAACTCGGTGGCCAGCGCGCGCGCGACGGTGGGTCCCACGTGGCGGATCGACAGACCAACAAGTACTCGCCACAGCGCGGCGTCCTTGGCCTTCTTGAGATTGCCAAGGAGGCGTTCACCGTTGGCCGACAAAGCCCCCGATCTGTTAGTGAACAGATCGGTGCGGGCAAGGTCCTCGGCCGTCAGGGAGAACAGATCCCTCTCATTGCTGAGCACCCCACTCGAGAGCAACGCGAATGCCCCCTCTTCCCCGAGCGCCTCAATGTCGAATGCAGTACGCCCCGCCAGATGGAAAAGCCTCTCACGCAACTGAGCCGGACAATACTCATGGTTCGGACAGCGGAGGTCGGCATCACTCTCCTTCTCCGGCCGCAACGGCGTCTCGCAGGCCGGGCATTGCTTGGGCATCTCGAACTCGACCTCGGTGCCGTCACGCAGATCGGCAACGGGCCCGAGAACCTCGGGGATCACTTCGCCGGCCTTGCGGATGGTGACCGTGTCACCGATCCGGACGTCCTTGCGCTTGACCTCCGAAGCGTTGTGCAGGGTGGCACGGGACACCGTCGAACCGGCGACTAGCACCGGTCCAAGGACGGCGAAGGGCGTGACACGGCCGGTGCGTCCGACGTTTACCTTGATACCGATCAGCTTGGTGGTGGCCTCCTCGGGCGGGTACTTGTAGGCGATCGCCCACCGCGGCGCCCGCGAGGTGGAACCGAGGCGACGCTGCACGGTGACGTCGTCGACCTTGACCACGATGCCGTCGATCTCGTGCTCGACGTCGTGGCGGTGCTCGCCCCAGTAGGCGATCTTGTCGATGATCTCGTCGGCGCCGGACACCTTGGTGGTGTGGGTCGACACCGGCAGACCCCAGGCCCCGAGCGCCAGGTAGGCGTCGTGCAACGACTCCGGTCGCCAGCCCTCCGTGTGCCCGATCCCGTGACAGATCATCCGCAGCTTGCGACGGGCCGTGACCTGCGGATTCTTCTGCCGCAGCGAGCCGGCGGCCGAGTTGCGCGGATTCGCGAACGGCGGCTTGCCCTCCGCCACGAGCGAGGCGTTGAGCGCCTCGAAGTCCTCCACCCGGAAGAAGACCTCGCCACGGACCTCGAGGACCTCGGGAATCGGGTACTCCGCGGACTCGGTCAGGCGCATCGGGATGTCGTCGATGGTGCGCGCGTTCAGTGAGACGTCCTCCCCGGTGCGTCCGTCGCCACGGGTGACACCTCGCTCGAGAACCCCGTTCCGGTAGACCAGCGCCAGGGCCACGCCGTCGATCTTGAGCTCGCAGAGGAAGTCGGCCCGGGCGCCGGCGTCGGCGACCACGCGGTCGACCCACGCGCGCATCTCGTCGTGGTCGAAGACGTTGTCCAGCGACATCATTCGCTCGAGGTGGTCCACCGGGGAGAACGCCGTGGAGAAGCCGCCCCCGACGAGCTTGGTGGGTGAGTCGGCGGCCGCGAGTTCGGGGTGCGCGTCCTCGAGCGCCTGCAGGCGTCGGAGGAGCAGATCGAACTCGCCGTCGGTGATGACCGGCGCGTCCTTCACGTAGTAGCGGAACTGGTGCTCGCGGATCTCCTCGGCGAGCGCGGTCCACTCCTCACGCAGGTCCGCCTCCGGCCCCGACTGCTCGGTGACCGGCTGACCCGACTCCGTTGTATCTGCCACGTTCCGAGGGTATCGGAGTGGTGGGACAGACCCAGCTCGTCAACCGATGCCTCGTTCGCGCGGTACTGCTTCCCTCCCGCTGATGTGATCCGATCAGCGGGACGGAGACGGGGCCGCGGGAGTTTCCGCGCCGACCATCACAACGGACCGAGCTTGGCCACCGACCGCTTCGGTGCGATCTGGCGGTAACTCGTGTCGAGGAGTTCGGCGACCTCGTCCCAGTCGGTCCCGTCGTCGAGGATCAGCCCCACCCAGCCGGCCGGGCCGAGGTAGGCGGGCAGGAAGAACCGCGGATCGTCCAGCAGCGCGGGCCGCTCGGAGTCGTCGGCGAGGACCAGGATCGATTGATCGTGACGCACCTTGCTGCCCTTGACGCCACCGCCGTAGTTGCCGAACATCTTGCCGCAGCGGAAGGTCGGGCGACCGTGCGCGACGACCTCGGTCGCGTCGGGCAGCGCGAGCGCGATCTCCCGTATGCGGCCCAGATAGGGATCCGCGTCGTCGAACATGATCGGGTGCGGCATACCGACGAGAATAGGTCCGCGACGCCGGGCCCGCAGGGGTTTTCAGAGCGCGGAGGGATCGCTGCCGAGCAGATGACCGGCCTCTGCGGTGATCGCCAAGGCCGTCTTGGCCCACTTCGTCGACGCCCCGGCCAGACCACAGCTCGGCGTCACGATCACGTTGTCCGACAACACTTTGCGGTCCAGCCCGATGCGGTCGGTCAGCGCGGCGAGTTCGGTCGCCACGTGTTCGGCGGCCAGCGGACGATCGGGCGCTGTCGACGGCACACGACCCGCGAGCAGGACGCCGCCGCGGTCGACGAGCATCCCGATGCCGTCGAGATCGGTCGCCGACGGTGTGGTGATGTCGATCGAATACGCAACCCCGGGAAGATGTTCGAGGAGGTCCCACCGCGGTGTGCCGCAATCGTGCAAGACCACCGGGACGCCGACGTGGTCGACGAGTTCGGTGAGTGCGCGAGCCACCTCAACCGCCGGTATCGCCCGGATGGGGTCGAAGCGGGTCAGCGGCTTCACCGTGCCGTCGATGACCTGGCCGACCATCGGTTCGTCGAGCTGGACCACCACGCGCGCACCGAGCCGGCGTTCCACCTCGGCGACGTGCTCGCGCACACCCTCCGCCGTCGACTCGACGATGTCGCGGACGGCGCCGTGGTCTTTCAGGACTCGTTGCCCGTTCGTCAGCTCGACAGATGCCGAGGTGGTGAACGGGCCGGCCACCTGAACCTTGAAGGTGCGGCCGGTACCGATGAAACCCGCTGTCTCCCAGAGTTCCTCGACGACGTCGAGGTCCTCGGCAAGCAGGTCCGCGGCGCGTCGGGCCAGGCGGGAGTGGCGTTGCGCCAGCCGGTAACCCCATGTCGCGGTGTCCATCGGCAAGTCGACGAGGATCGCCGCCATCCGGCCGATCAGATCCGCACCGATACCGCGCGCGGGCAGTTCGACGAGGTGGGCGAGATCGAGTTCCCCGTTCACCACCGCGGCGGCCGCACGTGCGTCGGTGCCGGGCATCGACCCCACGCCGGTGCCCACTCCGGTGGGCAGTGCCGCTCCGGTCACCGAGATGCGACGACAGTCGGCTGCGATGAGGTGGTGGCGATGCGTCCGCACCCGACGACCTGGTCGCCGCGTCGGGCATCGGGCAGGTACAGCACCGCGGCCTGACCGCGGGCGACGCCGGTGAGCGGCTCCTGCAGCGCGATGTCGATGGCGGGCTCACCGTCGATCGTGGTGGCGGTCGCGCGCACCGGCGCGAGCCCGCCGTGGGCTCGTACCTGCACCATCGCGTCGAATGGTTCGTCCGGAGTGACCCCGGAGGTCCAGACCGCGCGCGTCGCGGTGATGCGCCAGACCTGCAGATCGGCTGCCGTCCCGACCGTCACCGTTCCCGAATCCGGGTCGATCTCGGTGACGTAGCGGGGCTTGCCGTCGGCGGCCGGCGCCTCGACCCCCAGGCCCTTGCGCTGCCCGATGGTGAAACCGTGGACCCCGTCGTGCTCGGCGAGGCGCTCGCCCGACGTCGCGTCCACGATCGCGCCCGGCCGGACACCGATGCGGGCTCCGAGGAACGCGCGGGTGTCTCCGCTCGGGATGAAGCAGATGTCGTGGGAGTCCGGCTTGTCCGCGACGGCCAGGCCGCGCCGGGCCGCCTCGGCCCGGATCTCGGACTTCGGGGTGTCACCGATCGGGAACATCGCCCGCGACAGCTGATCACGCGTCAGCACGGCCAGCACATACGACTGGTCCTTGTCGGCGTCGACCGCTCGTCGCAATTCGCCGTCGGTCAGCTGCGCGTAGTGACCGGTGGCCAGCGCGTCGAAGCCGAGCGCCATCGCCTTGTCGGCGAGGGCCGCGAACTTGATCTTCTCGTTGCATGTCAGACACGGGTTCGGGGTGCGTCCGGCCGCATAGGCCTCGACGAACTCGTCGATCACATCGTCCTTGAACCGGTCGGCGAAATCCCAGACGTAGAACGGGATTCCGAGGACATCGGCGGCGCGGCGGGCGTCGGAGGCGTCCTCGCGTGAGCAGCATCCGCGCGAACCGGTGCGCAGCGCACCCGGAGCCGTCGACAACGCCAGATGAACTCCGACCACCTCGTGACCGGCCTCGACCGCCCGGGCTGCGGCGACCGCCGAGTCGACGCCGCCGCTCATCGCTGCCAGTACGCGCATCAGGAGATCCTTCCGCCGGGGACCGAGACCAGGCCGGCCGCCCGCGCCCGGTCGACGACCTCGTCGATGACCGCGGCGACCGCGTCGATGTCGGCCTCGGTGGTGGTGTGGCCGAGGGAGAACCGCAGCGATGACCGCGCGTCGGCCATGTCCAGGCCCATCGCCAGGAGGACATGGCTGGCCTGGGCGACCCCGGCGGTGCAGGCCGATCCGGTGGAACACTCGACGCCCTTGGCGTCGAGGAGCATGAGCAGCGAGTCACCCTCGCAGCCGGCGAACGACACGTGCACGTTCCCCGGGAGGCGACGATCGCCGTCGGCACCGTTGCGCACCGTTCCGTCGACGCCGAGGAGAATGTCGGTCAGCCGGGTCTGCAGGGCGCGGACGTGTGCGGTGTTCTCGTCGAGGTGCTCGACGCACCACGACAGTGCGGCGGCCATGCCGGCCGCACCGGCGACGTCCTGGGTTCCCGAGCGCACGTCGCGTTCGTGGCCGCCGCCGTGCAGCAGCGGCACGCACCCGACGTCGCGACCCAGCAGCAGGGCGCCGACACCCTGCGGCCCGCCGAACTTGTGGGCGGTCAGGCTGAGCGCCGAGAGGCCGCTCGCGGCGAAATCCACCGGCAGATGGCCGACGGCCTGGATCGCGTCGGAATGCACTGGGACGCCGTATTCGGACCCGACCGCGGCGAGCTCGGCGATCGGCTGGATCGAGCCGACCTCGTTGTTGGCCCACATCAGCGAGATGAGAGCGGTCTCGGCGGCGTGCTCCTCGAGCTCCGCGCGCAGGTCGGCGGGCGAGACGACGCCGTCGGCGTCGACCGGGAGCAGGACGAGCTCGGCGCCGGCCTGCTCGGCCAGCCACTGCGCGGGGTCGAGGACGGCGTGATGTTCGATCGCCGAGGTGATGATCCGGCGACGGCGGGGGTCGGCGTTCCGCTGTGCCCAGTAGATCCCCTTGACCGCCAGGTTGTCGGCCTCGGTGCCGCCGCCGGTGAAGACGACCTCGGAGGGCCGGGCACCGACCGCCGCGGCGATGGCCTCGCGGGCCTCCTCGAGCCGACGACGTGCGGTGCGACCGGATCCGTGCAGCGACGAGGCGTTACCCGGCTGCGCGAAGACGGCCGTCATCGCCTCGACGGCTTCGGGCAGCATTTGCGTCGAAGCGGCGTGGTCGAGGTAGACAGGCGCCTTCACGGGCGGTCGGCTTGGCACGGGCATCGCTAGCAAGGATAAACGCGCGTAGGTCGCCGACAAATTCCGCGATCGGACGCGGAACGACAGCCCGCCTCAGACCCGCTCGAGGTAGAAGTACAAGTGACGGCCGTCGATGACTCCGCCTTTGCCGTTCATGATCCCCATCACCGTGGTGTCGTCGACGCGCTTGAAGTGGTCGATGACCGGCTGACCGTCGTAGACCATCGACGCGGTGATTTCGCCGCGGAACTCGATCGCCCACAGGCTGGCCTCGCCCTTGCCGAGTGTGGTGTTGGAGTAGAGGTTGCCGTTCTCGTCGCGGCACACCAGCGGTTGGACGTCGCTGCGTGAGGTGAACGTCTTGCCGAACCAGTTGGCCTTGGCGAGCGCGCCGTTGATGGCGTGCCCGGTGGTGAACTCGCCGCCCTTCCATGCGCCGAGCATCTCCTCGGGCCGCAGCGGCGACAGCCCCGCCCACACGGTGTCTAGGTCGGCGTCGTCGACCCGGCCGTCAACGTCCCGGAGTTCGAAGAACTTGGCGCGCGCGGCTTCTCGGGTCTGAGTGGACGTCATCGTCGGCCTCCTGGAGGTACGCGGTTGATCGTCCGCAGAGCTGCGGACGGCTACCGGAGAAACCTATATCAGGGAACGGGTGATGTCACTTTCCGCGGCTGTGAACCGCCCCGCCACAACGCGCTCACACCGACGCGCCAGCTCGCGACGATCTGCGCCGGGTTCCTCGGGCGGGTGGATGACCATCGTCACGACGAGACCACGCGCCCGCAGGACCCGCCGCAGCGTGTCGGCCGGGGTGTCGGCGCCGATGAAACTCGGTGCCGTCGCCGTGGCCCCGTCGCTGCCGACGAAACGCAACCTCACCGGCACGACCGGCACGTCCGCATCGATCGCGGCCTGGAAGAACGCAGGTCGGAATGCACCGGCCGAGCGGCCGCAGTACGTGGTGCCCTCGGGGAACACGATCACCGACGAGTCGCGGTGCAGCCGCCCGGCCACGTCGCCGACCGTCCCCGGCAGACCGCGGAGTGTGCCGCGGTCGACGGCGATGACGCCGAACCGGCGCGCGAGGGACGACACCACCGGCATCCCGACGACATCGGATTTGGCCACCACGTCAGCAGGGCTGATCAGCGCGAGCGCCAAGACGTCGAGGAACGAGATGTGATTGGCGACCACGAGTCCGGCGCGGGTCGGGCCACCGCGCCGGTCCTCGACGCGGACGGCGATGCCCAGGGCCGCCAGCAGCGCACCCGACGCGGATCGACGCAGGGGACGCGGCGGACGACGACGCAGCCGCGCCACCGCCCCGGTGGTCAGCGCCGCCCAGACGATCCACACCACGACCACGACGAGTCGGCACAGACGCCACGCGACGATCGTCGCGCCGAAGACCGCGTCGAACCGCCCGGCCCGCGGTGCACCGATGCAACCGTCGCCACAGGTGCTGATCGGGAACCACGGGTGCGCGAGCGCGCCGGCCGGGCGGGCAGGCGGACACGCGGCGTGTTCGCGTCGGGGACGCTCGGAGCGAGGTCCGACCGGACCGACCAGCAGGGCGGTCATCGTGCCGCGCCCCCGGGCTCCGGAGTGGCGTCCGCGCGGGCCGAACCCAGCCGTCGGGCACTCGATCGCAGCCGGTCGAGGTATCGCTTGTTGGCACCTTCGCGGTCGAGCAGGGTCAGGAAGTCCGCGACGTCGAAGACGTCGTCGACCGCCGGCTCGCCACAGATGCGGGCGCCGAGGCGGAGGTATCCACGCATCAGCGCCGGCATCGCGACCGTGTCGGACGGCACGATGTCGTCGAGCAGGCGTCCGCCGATGCGCGCCGGTGCCAGCGGGTGGGCACGTCGCTCGGGGTCCTGGTGGTCGTCCCGCAGACGATCGCGCAGGGCGCGCAGCGACGACCCCGGCAGCCATTCACCCGGCGTGTGCAGGGGCACCGACACACAGCCCATCAGGTATCGCAGGTCGGCGTCGTCCATGTACTGCAGCAGCGCCGCCCACATCAGCGCGGTGACCGACCCGTCGCGGTACTCGGAGTGGACACACGCCCGACCCAATTCGACGGTGGCGGAGACGATGTCGTTCATCTCGCGGAGGTCGAACTCGGTGGCCGAGTACCAGCCGCCGGCGGCGATCGCCCGCGCCGGGGAGAGCAGGCGCGCACACCCGACGACCCCGTCGTCGGCGTGGCGGACGATGAGGTGCTCGCAGAAGGCGTCGAACCGGTCGGCGTCCCGTCCGGTGACCGCGTCACCGATGCGGTTGGAGAAGCCGGGTTCGTCGGCGAAGACGCGATACCGCAGTTCCTGGGCGGCGACGATGTCGGCGGGATCGTCGGACACGAGGACCCGGATGGGCCCCGCGGTGAGCAGGGTCGTCGGCACGGCCCGCGAGAACCGAGCGCGCGCGACATGGCTGGTGCGGACTGGCGACTGCATGGCGTTCATGACTCGAATGGAAACGAGACCGGGCATCGGCAGGACCACCGCAGCGTGTCGTGTCGGTGCGGGTTCGATGAACTCGGGCCGCCATCGGATGAACAGGCCTCGCCACGGCCACCTGCGGGTGAACGACCCCCGAACGCACGGTGACCCCGACGGGGAGTCGGGGGTCACCGGGTCCTGCAGTTGATCAGCTCATGATCACTTGCGCTTCTTGACCTCTTCGGTCAGCTGCGGCGCAACGTTGAACAGGTCGCCGACAACGCCGTAGTCGGCGATCTCGAAGATCGGGGCCTCTTCGTCCTTGTTGACAGCCACGATCGTCTTCGAGGTCTGCATGCCGGCGCGGTGCTGGATGGCGCCCGAGATGCCCAGGGCGACGTACAGCTGCGGCGACACGGTCTTACCGGTCTGACCGACCTGGAACTGACCGGGGTAGTAACCGGAGTCGACGGCCGCGCGCGAAGCGCCCACGGCGGCACCGAGCACGTCGGCGAGTTCTTCGACGACGGAGAACTTCTCGGCGCTGCCGACACCGCGACCACCCGAGACGACGATCGACGCCTCGGTCAGCTCGGGACGATCGCCGCCGACGTTCGGCTCGACCTTGGTGATCTTGACCGCGGCCTCTTCCTGAGCCGGGACCTCGACGTCGACACGCTCGCCGGCGCCGGCCTGCGGCGCGGCCTCGACGCCACCGGGGCGGATCGAGAAGACCGGGACCTCACCCTTGGCCTGGGCGTCGACGGTGTAGGCGCCACCGAAGATGGAGTGGATGCCCACGCCGCCTTCCTTGACGTCGACGATGTCGGCGAGGACGCCAGAGCCGAGGCGCACGGCCAAGCGGCCGGCGATCTCCTTGCCGTCGGCGGTGGCCGCGACGAGGATGCCGGCCGGCGAGGCGGTCTCGGCGATCGAGGCCAGCACGTCGACCTGCGGGGTGATGAGGTAGCTACCCGCATCGTCGGACTCGGCGACGTAGATCTTCTCCGCGCCGGCCTCCTTGAGTCCGTCGAGGATGCCGTCGGCCGAGCCGGGCTTGCCGACGACGACCGCCGACGGGGTGCCGAGTGCGCGGGCGGCGGTGATGAGCTCGCTGGTGACCTTCTTCAGGGCGCCTTCGGCGTCCTGTTCCACGAGAACGAGTACTTCTGCCATGGTGGTTTTCTCCTGAATGTCTGGGGGTTCGCCGGTGGTCTGCGTGGAGAAGGTCAGATGATCTTCTGGCCGACCAGGTACTCGGCGACCTTGGTGCCGCCGTCGCCTTCGTCGGTGACGCGCTCGCCCGCGGTCTTCGGCGGCTTCGGGGTGTTCGCCGTCACGACCGAGCCGGCGTTCTCCAGGCCCACATCGCTTGCCTCGACGTCGATCTCGGCGAGGGTCAGGACGGTGACCTCCTTCTTCTTGGCGGCCATGATGCCCTTGAAGGAGGGGAAGCGCGGTTCGTTGATCTTCTCGTTCACGCTGACGATGGCCGGCAGGCTGGCCTCGACGTGGAAGATGCCGTCGTCGGTCTCCCGCTCGCCCTTGAGGGTCTCGCCCTCCAGGGTCAGCTTGCGCAGGTGGGTCAGGTGCGGGAGCTCGAGGTACTCGGCGATCATGGCCGGGATGGCGCCGACGCGACCGTCGGTGGCCTCGTTGCCGGCGATGACCAGCTCGACACCCTCGACCGTGCCGAGCGCCCGGGCCAGCACGTAGGCGGTCTGGACCGCGTCCGAGCCGTGCATGAGGTCGTCCTTGATGTGGATCGCCTTGTCGGCGCCCATGGACAGGGCCTTGCGGATGGCGTCGGTGGCGCGCTCGGGACCCGCCGTCAGGATGGTGACCTCACCGCCGTCGGCCTCCTTGATCTTCAGCGCTTCCTCGACGGCGCGCTCGTTGATCTCGTCCAGGACGGCGTCGGCGGCCTCACGGTCCAGGGTGTAGTCGTCGTCGGACAACTTGCGCTCGGACCATGTGTCGGGAACCTGCTTGATCAGTACGACAATGTTTGTCATGGGTCTACGTCGACCTCCTGCATCGGGTTCGGCAACTTACCGGCGGGTAAGGCCATGGGTCCCCACCACTTTAGCGTCTCCTATGTTTCCACTAAACATCGACTACCTCACACAATGCGCGCTACCGTTCGCTCGCTCGGTACGACGGCCCCGGCGGCCGCCGGGGCATGCCCTACTCTCTGTCAGATGACTGACGCAGACCTCGGATCGTCGCGCGGGACGGCAACCACTGGTCTCGAGGCGCTCGACACCGACCAGCAATTGGCGTTGACCGGCGAGCGGACGGTCCCGGGGATTCCCGCCGAGAACTACTGGTTCCGGCGCCACGAGATCGCCTACCGCCACATCGCCGACCGGTGCGCGGGCCACGACGTCCTCGAAGCCGGCTCCGGCGAGGGGTACGGCGCCGCGATGATCGCCGACGCCGGGGCGTCGTCGGTGGTCTGCGTCGACTACGACGCCGCCGCGGTCGAACACACCCGACGCCGCTATCCCGAGCTCGTCGTCCACCAGGGCAACCTCGTCGACCTCCCGCTCGCCGACGCCTCGGTCGACATCGTGGTCAACTTCCAGGTCATCGAACACCTCTGGGATCAGCCGCGATTCGTCGCCGAATGCCACCGCGTGCTGCGTCCGGGCGGGGTCCTGCTGATGTCGACGCCCAACCGCATCACCTTCTCCCCCGGTCGCGACACACCACTCAACCCGTTCCACACCCGTGAACTCGACGCGGCCGAACTCACCGAACTGCTTCTCGACGGCGGCTTCGTGATCGACGCGATGTGGGGAGTCGTGCACGGACCGCGCCTTCGCGCGCTGGACACCAGATGGGGCGGTTCGCTCATCGACGCCCAGATCGAGCGTGCGCTCGCCGGCGAGCCCTGGCCGGACGAATTGGCCGCGGATGTCGCCGGCGTCGTCGCCGCGGACTTCGATGTCGTCGATTCCGGCGTGTACGACATCGACGACTCGCTCGACCTGTTCGCCGTCGCGTTGCGGGGCTGAGGGTGACCACCCGCACCGAACCCGTCCCGGGCCAGTTCACGCTGGTCCTGCACTCGCATCTGCCGTGGCTGGCCAATCACGGCCGTTGGCCGGTCGGCGAGGAATGGCTGTATCAGTCGTGGGCCGCGTCGTACCTGCCGCTGTTCGACATGCTCGGGCGGCTGGCCGCCGACGGTTTCAGCGACCAGCTCTCCCTCGGGATCACGCCGGTGCTGGCCGCGCAGCTCGACGATCCGCACTGTGCGTCGTCGATGTACGAGTGGCTCGCCGACTGGCAGCTCCGGGCCACGCAGGCGGCGATGTCCCGCGACGCCGACCGAGCCGCGGCAGGCCGCCGTGAGTACCTCGACGCCCAGCGCGCGCTGGACACCTTTGCCTCCCGATGGCGTCACGGCGCGTCGCCACTGATCCGCGGACTGGCCTCGAGCGGCGTCGTCGAGATCCTGGGCGGGCCCCTGGCCCACCCGTTCGCGCCGCTGCTCGACCCGCGACTGCGCCGGTTCTCGCTGACCGAGGGGCTCGCGGACGCCCATGCGCGGTGGGGTTTCCACCCGACCGGGATCTGGGCACCCGAGTGCGCCTTCGCGCCGGGGATGGAAACGGAGTACGACCGTGCGGGCGTGCGCCACTTCATGGTCGACGGGCCCGCCTTGCACGGCGACACCGCGCTGGGACGCCCCGTCGGCGACAGCGCCGTCGTCGCCTACGGACGCGACCTGACGGTGAGTTATCGCGTCTGGTCGCCGAAATCGGGCTATCCGGGTCACGGCGCCTATCGGGATTTCCACACCTACGACCACGAGACCGGACTCAAGCGATTCCGGGTCACCGGCCGGACCGTGTCCGGGCAGGACAAGAAGCCCTACGACCCGGCGCGCGTCGACGCGGTTGTCGACCGGCACGTCGAGGACTTCGTCGCGCACGTGCGACAGCGCCTCGTCGACGAGTCCGCGCGGATCGGCCGGCCCGCGCTGGTGGTCGCCGCGTTCGACACCGAACTGTTCGGGCACTGGTGGCATGAGGGTCCGGTCTGGCTGGAACGGGTCCTGCGACGCCTGCCCGAGGTCGGGGTCACCGTCGGGACACTCGCAGGCGCAACGCAGGCCGGGCTCGTCGGCGCGCCCATCGACCTCCCCAGGTCGTCGTGGGGGTCGGGTAAGGACTGGCGCGTGTG
The DNA here is from genome assembly GCF_042672305.1 of Gordonia sp. NPDC127522. Taxonomy (NCBI): domain Bacteria; kingdom Bacillati; phylum Actinomycetota; class Actinomycetes; order Mycobacteriales; family Gordoniaceae; genus Gordonia; species Gordonia sp. NPDC127522. The sequence continues at coordinate 84,348 of NZ_JBHXVK010000004.1, read as the reverse complement.
GAACGGCCCGGCCGTGCAGCACCTGGTCGACCTGAACGCCGAGGTCACCGAGACGGCGCTGGATGCGGTCGCCAAGCTGCGGCAGCAAGGGAACTCACGCAGCCGGGTCGCCGATCAGATCGTGCGCGAGGCGTTGCTGACCGTGTCCTCGGACTGGCCGTTCATGGTGTCGAAGGACACCGCGGCCCAGTACGCTGTGTCGCGAGCTCACACGCATGCGCATGCCACCCGCGAGATCAGCGACGCGGCGATGCGGGGCCGCGACGACGCAGCCGAGACGCTCGCCGCCGCCTGGGCGCGTGCCGACAATCTCTTTCCCGCACTCGATGCGCGCCGGCTGCACACGGCTCTGACCGCCGACCGGGTCGGTGTCGAGGGGGGAATCCGATGAAGGTGTTGTTCGTGTCGTGGGAGTACCCGCCGGTGGTGGTGGGCGGACTCGGCCGGCACGTCCATCACCTCGCCACCGAGATGGCCGCCGCCGGGCACGACGTGGTCGTGCTGACCCGGCGTCCGTCGGGGACGGATGCGGTGACTCATCCGACGACGGACACCGTCGTGGAAGGTGTCCGGGTTCTGGCCGTCGCCGAGGACCCGCCGGAGTTCGAGTTCGGGCAGGACATGATGGCCTGGACGCTGGCCATGGGGCATGCGTTCGTGCGGGCGGGACTTCGGATTACGCACGGCGGGGGGTGGGTGCCGGAGGTCGTGCACGCGCATGATTGGCTGGTCGCCCACCCGGCCATCGCGCTGGCCGAGTTCTTCGATGTGCCATTGGTTTCCACGATCCACGCGACGGAGGCCGGGCGGCACAGCGGCTGGGTGAGCGGTCGGACGAACCGGCAGGTGCATTCGGTCGAGTGGTGGCTGGTGTCCGAATCCGATGCTCTCATCACGTGTTCGGCGTCGATGCGCGACGAGGTGAACCGACTGTTCGGCTACGACGCCACCGACATCACGGTGATCCACAACGGCATCGACATCCGTACGTGGCCGTTCGCCGAACGCGCTCGAACGGGCGGTCCGGCCGAGCTGCTGTTCGCGGGTCGGCTCGAATACGAGAAGGGCGTGCAGGATCTGCTCGCGGCTCTCCCCCGGATCCGGCGCAGCCATCCGGGTACGACGCTGACGATCGCCGGTGACGGCACCCAGCGAGACTGGCTGATGGAGCAGGCGCGCAAGCATCGGGTCGGCAAGGCGGTGCGGTTCGTCGGCCCGGTCGACCACACCGAGCTGGTGACGCTGATGCACCGCTGCGACGCCATCGTGCTGCCGAGTCGCTACGAGCCGTTCGGGATCGTGGCGCTGGAGGCGGCGGCGACCGGCGTGCCCTTGATCGTGTCCACGGCCGGGGGTCTGGGTGAGGCGGTTCGCGAGCCGGACACCGGGCTGACGTTCGAGCCCGCGGATGTCGCCGGTCTGGCCGCGGCGGTCCGGGCCACGCTGTCCGATCCGGGCGCGGCCGCGCAGCGAGCACTGCGGGCCCGGGCGCGGCTCACCGCGGAGTTCTCCTGGGCCGAGGTCGCCGAGCGCACCGCGAGCGTGCACCTCGCCGCGAAGCGTCGGGTCCGGCACGCGATCGGACGGCCCGACATCCCGGAACGTCCGCTGCCAGAACGGGACCCGGGCCAGCCCAGCGACTAGTCCCGCTCGGCCGCGGCCTTCTTCCGTTCGATGTCGGCGAGGGCGCGTTCGAGTTCGGCGCGTTCGGCGGCGTTCGACGCCCAGTCGTCCATCCGGTTCTTGACCACCCGGGCGGGGGCGCCGACCGCGATGGCGTAGTCGGGGATGACGCCCTTGACCACCGCGTGCGAGCCCAGCACGCATCCTCGCCCGACGATGGTGTTGCGCAGCACCGACACCTTGGCCGCGACCCACGTGTCCGGCCCGATGCGCACCGGGCCCTTCACGATGCCCTGGTCTTTGATCGGCAGCGTGATGTCGTCCATCTTGTGGTCGAAGTCGCAGATGTAGCACCAGTCGGCGATGAGGGTGGAACCGCCGATCTCGAGGTCGAGGTAGGAGTTCACCACGTTGTTGCAGCCGAAGACGGTCTTGTCGCCGATGCGGAGGCTGCCCTCGTGGCAGCGGATGGAGTTGCCGTCGCCGATGTGGACCCAGCGACCGATCTCCATGCGCGCGAGTTCCGGCGTCGCGTGGATCTCGACGTGGCGCCCGAGGAACACCATGCCCCGCAGCACGATGTGCGGATTGGCCAGGCGGAACCGCGCCAGGCGGTAGTAGCGCACGAGGTACCACGGTGTGTACGCCCGGTTGCGTCTGATCCAGCGCAGCGAGTCCAGCGTGAGAAAACGCGCCTGGCCGGGGTCGCGGCGTCGGCCGGCGCGCCGGCGGGACCGGTACGACGCATTCCACATGGTGGTCATGACCAGAAACCCTAATCGACGCGATTTTCGCGCACGATAGGCTCACTGCTGGCGCGGAGGGTGCCGTTCGATGGCATGCCCGGCGCCTGGACACGACGCAGAACAGGGCACGACGACGAGGAGCAGGATGGCTTTGGCACGACCGCAGGTGTCTCGACGCCGCCGATCCGCGCTGACCCGCCTGCTCGTCGCGCTGACGGCCGTGTGCTCGATGGCGTTCGCCGCCTGCTCGGACGGCCACATCGACGTCCGCTCCGTGCCGAGCGTCGGCTGGCCCAGCTACGGGGGCGTCCCGGGCAACGCCAACTTCGCGTATGCCGATGTGCCGGAGGACCTCACGCTGAGCTGGACACGGCCGACCGGCGGCCCGGTCACCGCGCCGGTGACGATCTCCGGCAAGGGGAACGTGGGCGTGACGTCGAATGCGGCGCAGGGATGCAACGTGCTCGTGCTCGACAGCCGCTCCGGACGCAAGAACTTCTGCAAGGACATGCGGGCCGGTGTCGAGATCAACGCGATGCTCGTCGATCAGTACGACCAGCCCTATCTCGGCGAGGAGACGACCTTCCTCGCCTTCAATGCCGGCGGCGCCATCCGCTGGCGGGCCGGCGTGATCGGGGTACCGCTGTCGGCGAAGTTCGCGGCCCCGAACGAGGTGCTGGTCGCCACCACACAGGGTCAGATCCTGCTGATCGACACCCAGCGCAACGAACTCCTCGCGCCTGAGGTGAGACTGCGCGACGACGCCGACCCCGCGCAACCGCTCCGCGGCTTCGGCGACTGCGTGAGCAACGGGCCGCAGTGCGCGATCCCCGCCCCCGCTGCCGTCGACACCGAACGAGAACGCTTCTTCCTCAACTTCTTTCCCCAGGGAGCAGCGACGTCGCAGATCCGCGCGATGAAGTACGGCGCCGTTGCCGGGAACCGCGAAGTCCGGACCGCGTGGCAGGCCGACGTCCCCAGCGGCGTCATCGGGACCCCGACGCTCTCGGCCGACGGCGCGACCGTCTATGCGTTCTCGCGCGACGGCAAGATCGTCGCCCTGAACGCCGAGGACGGATCGACGCGGTGGACCTACGACATCGGCGGCCACGGATTCGCGACGATGACCGTCTCCCCGGACGGTCTGATCATCCCGACCGGTTCGCTCGGCGCCCCGCTGACCCTGCTGCGTGATCGGGGCGATGGTGCCGAACAGGTCTGGCAGCGCACCGATCTGGCGACGGTGAGCCTGTCCGCCTTGACCCAGCAGCAGACCGCGTGGACGGTCGCCCGCGATCCCGGCAAGGACTCCCTGTCCCTGGTCGAGGTGTCCACGACCGACGGCGCGACGAAACGGACTCTGCCGCTGCCGAATTCGCGCGGTTTCGCGACCGGCGTCTCGGTGTCCTACTCCGGACAGATCGCGACCGCGACCAATCTCGGCGAGGTGTACTTCTTCGACAGCAAGGCCGATCTCGAGTAGGTGTTCGTAGAGTGCGGGATCCGTGCCGGAAACCGATACCGATCCCGCACTCTACGTGATCGGGTTCGTTTCAGAACCGGACGCCCGGCTCACAGATGAACGCGACACCCTTGCGCCCGATCCGGGTCAGCACCACCGACAACGGCCGGGAGCCCTTGAGCTTGAGCTTCTTCCGCAATCGGTCGGGGTCGACGTCGAGTCCGCGGACGAGGATCTCGAGGGGGCCGCAGTCGAGCGCCGCGAGCGCCTTCCGGAGTGCCTTCTCGGTCACGCCCGTCTGCTCGATCACCCGGAACCCGCGGGCGCCGTCGGGGACGGAATCACCAGTGAGATAGGCGATCTGCGGATCGAGTTGCCAGAGCCCGGACCGGCGGGCGTAGTGCTTGACCAGCCCGGCGCGCACAATCGCCCCGTCCGGGTCGACGATCCACTCCCCCGCCTCGCCGGCCGGCACGTCGTCGTCCTCGCGGTCGGTGACCTCGACCTCGGCGACCGTTCCGTCGGCGCGGGTGCGGAGCACGGTGGCTCGACGGCCGGGCTTCACACCCGGGCCCGTCCACAGGCACGCCTCGCGCACGCCGCCGTCGAGTGAGGTGACCTGGACCTCGCCGTCGAAGCCATAGCGGTTTCGCAGCATCTGATGATCCAGTCCGGGAGCGCATTTCACGATGAGCGTGCGGCCGGGGTAGGTCGTCAGCAGCTCGAACAGCGGTGGGGTCAGCTGGTCGAGCCGGAAGATGCGGCCCGCGTCCGATCGCCGCGCGGGATCGGCGAGGAGCACGTCCGCAGTCGAGGTCGGGGTGAGCGCGTCCGCGACCAGCAGCGTCGCGTCGGGCACGTTGGAACGCGCCATCGCGAGCCGGACCCGGTCGATGTCGCTGCCGATGACTCCGGATATTCCGTTGGCACGCACCAGCTCTCGTAGCTCCGCCCCGATCGAACAGGTCAGATCGTGCACCACGGACGCCGGGAATCGCTCCGCGATCTCGGCGGCGCGATGCGCGGCGACCACCGACGCGGTCGCCTGCTGCAGGGCGTCGTCGGTCAGCAGGAGACCCTCGGCATCGCGCAGCTTCGAGCGGGCGCGCCTACGACACTGCACCGTCTCGATCAGCGCGGCATCGTGGGGCGCGTATCGACTGCGTACCTCGGTGATGTCGGCCAGCATCGTCGACGGGGTGAGTTCGAGGCCGGACACCGTGTCGAGCGCCTTCTCGCCGTGCCGCGACCGCAGGAACGCGACGTCGTCGAGATCGAAGGAGTAGCCCATGGTCCTTGCAGGCTACCGTCGCGAGCCGCACCCCAACCAGCGCCGCCCGAGCATCTGCGACCATAACGGATGTGACTTTCCACGACGACCTGCCCCACCCGCCCCGACGGGTCGTGGTGGCAGGTGTGTCCGGGGTCGGCAAGACGACCACCGCGCGTCGGATCGCCGCGATCATCGACGCCCCGCACGTCGAGATCGACGCGCTCCATCATGGACCCGGCTGGACGCGCAGACCCGAATTCCTCGACGACGTACAGACATTCCTCGCTCGAGACGCCTGGGTGACCGAATGGCAGTACGGCGACGCCCGACCCCTGATCGCCGCGAACGCCGACCTCATGGTCTGGCTCGACCTGCCGTACTGGACGACGACGTTCCCACGCGTCGTCCGACGTACCCTTCGCCGCCGCGTCCACCGTGAAGTGCTGTGGAACGGCAACACCGAGCCGCCACTGCGGACCGTCCTCACCGACCCCGAACACATCATCCGCTGGTCGGTGAGCCGGCGGCACGCGTATGCAGAATCGGTACCGCGTCTCCGCGAGACCCATCCCGAGCTGCCGATCGTCCGGCTGCGATCGCAGGCCGAGGTCGACGCCTGGCTCGCCGGGCCACTCGCCCGGACCGGGCGTGTCTGACGACGGAGCCGCCTACTGCGGCTTCGTCCCCGTCACCACGACGTTGTAGAAGAACTTCGGGGGTACGACCTTGCGCAGCACGTTCTCGTCGAGCCAGGTGAGGCGCTTCCAGCCGCCGAAGGCGAATCGTGCCCAGCCCCAGCCGAGCTTCTCCGGCGGCACAGCGGCCTCGAAGGTGCGGACCGGCCAGCCGAGCATCGCGGCGGCCAGTTCCTCGGTGGCGGTGGACACCTTCTGCGCGCCGGCAGCGCGGGCGATGCCGGCGAGCTCGTCGGGATCGAAGGTGTGGATGTCGACGACGGCCTCGAGAGCGGCCGCGCGCGAGGACTCGTCAAGCTCCTCCTGCGGGCGCCGCCATCCCTGCAGCGGACCGAGCTTCGTGACATTGGTCGTGGCGAACCACGTCGCCCGACTCATCCAGCGCGCGTAGAAGTCACCGATCGTCGACGGCTCACCCGCGAAGAGGAACCGCCCGCCGGGCTTGAGCACCCGCAGCACCTCGCGCAGCGCCTGCTCGACATCGGGGATGTGGTGCAGCACAGCATGTCCGACGACGAGGTCGAAGGTGTCGTCGTCGTAGGGGATCTTCTCCGCGTCGGCGACCCGGCCGTCGACGTCGAGACCGAGGTTCTCCGCATTGCGAAGGGCGACCTTGACCATCCCCGGCGAGAGGTCGGTGACCGACCCCTTCGACGCGACACCCGACTGCATCAGGTTCAGCAGGAAGAAGCCGGTGCCACAGCCGAGTTCCATCGCGCGCCCGTACGGCAGGGGCTCATCGGTGGCCACGGCGTCGAAACGGCCACGCGCGTAGTCGATGCAGCGTTCGTCGAAGCTGATCGACCACTTCTCGTCGTAGGTCTCGGCCTCCCAGTCGTGGTAGAGCACCTGGGCGAGTTTGGTGTCGGTGAGGGCAGCCTTGACCTGTTCCTCGGTGGCGTGCGGATTGGGAGCGGGATCGGTGCCCGGTGTGGCGTCGGTGGTCATGATCGCTTCCTGTGTGCGTGGTGATGGGGTGCTGTGGTGGAAGGGTGCGCGGCGACGACGGCTCAACGGCCGACGAATTCCGCCTTCCCTGGCCCGTTCTCGACGAACGACGCCATTCCGATGGCGCGGTCCTCGGTCGCGAACAGGGGGGCGAACAGCTGCTCTTCGATCTTGAGCCCGGTGTCGAGGTCGACGCCGAGGCCTTGGTCGACGGCCTTCTTGATCGCGGCGAGCGCCACCGAGGCGGCGCCGTCGAACTGTCCGGCCCAGGCGAGCGCGGCGTTGTAGACCTCGTCCGGCGCGACGACCTCGTCGACGAGTCCGATCGCCAGTGCCTCTGCGGCGTCGACGAAGCGGCCGGTGAACATCAGGTCTTTGGCCTTCGACGGCCCGATGAGGCGTGCCAGCCGCTGCGTGCCGCCGCCGCCGGGGATGAGACCGAGCAGGACCTCGGGCAGCCCGAGCTTCGCGTTGTCGCCCGCGATACGCCGGTCGGCACCCAACGCGACTTCGAGGCCACCGCCGAGCGCGTACCCGGTGATGGCCGCGACGGTCGGCTTCGGGATGGCGGCGATCGCGCCGAGATCGCGTTGCAGGCGACCCGCCACCCGGCTCATCTCGGCGTAGCCGACGTCCCGCATCTCCTTGACGTCCGCGCCGGCCGCCAGGATCTTCGGGCCGCCGTAGACGACGACGGCCTTGACGTCGGCGCGGACCGTGGCCTCCTCGGCCGCGGCGGCCAGTTCGGCCTGCACCTGCCGGCTCAACGCGTTCATCGGCGGTCGGTGCAGCAGGATGGTGCCGACGCCCGGATGAGCGTCGGAGCACTCGAGGGTCACGAACTCAGGCATGGTCGAAGGCTACCGGTAGGTAAGTCCGGTCGGCGCCCCAGCCCGACGACCCGAGCCGACGACCCGGCACGCACGACGCGGCCCGGAGTCCGCCGCTCACCGGCATCGGAGCCATACAGTGGCGGTCATGGCGAAAACGTCGGGTTCCGCAGGTGATCCCATCGAACTCGAGGTGGGCGACCGCACCGTCCGGCTGTCGAGTCCCGACCGCGTCTACTTTCCCGAGCGCGGTGAGACCAAGCGCGATCTCGCCGAGTACTACCTGTCCGTCGGCGACGGGATCGTCCGTGCGCTGCGCGACCGTCCGTGCATGCTGCACCGGTTCCCCAAGGGCGTCAGCGGCAACAAGGTCCACCAGAAGCGCGTCCCCGCCGGCGCGCCGGACTGGCTGGAGACCACCAAGATCTACTTCCCGCGGTACGGCCGCACCGCCGACGAACTGTGCGTCACCGAACTGGCATCGGTGATCTGGGCGGTGCAGATGTCGACCGTCGAGTTCCACCCCTGGAACTCACGGCGCGACGACCCCGAGTCACCCGACGAGTGGCGTATCGACCTCGACCCGATGCCCGACTGCACGTTCCCCCGGATCCGGCGCGTGGCGCACGTCGTCGAAGAGGTTCTCGACGAACTGGGTATGCGCGGGTTCCCCAAGACCTCGGGCGGTCGCGGGCTGCACATCTACGTCCGCATCGCGCCGGAGTGGGGCTTCCCGCAGGTCCGGCGTGCGGCGCTGGCCTTCGCGCGGGAGGTCGAACGTCGGGCGCCCGACGACGTGACGACGACCTGGTGGCGCAAGGACCGCGACCCGGCGGCGGTCTTCGTCGACTACAACCAGAACACCCGCGACCACACCATGGCGTCGGCCTACTCCGTGCGTGGCAACGAGCGGGCCACCGTGTCGACGCCGATCACCTGGGCCGAGATCGACGACATCGAACCCGACGATTTCACCATCGCCACCGTGCCGGCCCGGTTCGCCGAACTCGGAGATCTGCACGCGGAGATCGACGACGTCGCGCACCGACTCGACACCCTCATCGACTGGGCCGACCGCGACGACATCGGCACCGACGAGGACGCCGAGATCATCGATATGGATCGGTGACGTCGCGTAACGACCGCAATGCCTTCTCCAGGGCGGCGAACTGGGCGTCGCCGAGATGCTCGCGCCACTCCTGCTGCTGCGCCTCGACCTCGCGCGCGGCGACCTCGCACAGGTGAACGCCTCGTTCACTCAGCGTCACCAGCCGGGCGCGACGGTCGGACGGGTCCGGCACCCGGGTCAGGTAGCCCGCCGCCTCGAGCTGGTCGACGATGCCGCCCGCGGTCTGCTTGGTGACACCCGCCTGCTCGGCGAGATCGGTCAGCCGCATGGGTTCGGGTGCCAGCCGCTGTAGCACCCGGGACTGCGCCGGAGTGATGTCGTCGGCCCCTTCCTCGGCGATCCGTGCCAACACCCGGCGCTCGGTCGCGCGATGGGCGATGAACATCAGGACGGCGATCTGCGGGTCGGACACGTCGTTGACTTTAGTACGAAACCCTGACTAATATCAGTCAGGGAACCTGACTATCTGTGCGGCGGGAGCGACCGATGGACACCGACCTCATCTGGCAACGCATCGACGAGCAACGACTCGAACTCGCCGGACTGATCGAGACCCTCACGCCCGAGCAACTCGCCACCCCGTCGCTGTGCGACGCGTGGACGGTGCGCGACGTCGCGGTCCACCTCACCCACTCCCACACCTCACCGGCACGAGCGATGATCGCCGCGTGCCGATACGGATTCCGGTTCAACACGATGATCCGCGAACTCGCGCTGCGCGACGACACCACGGCGGATCAGGCCGCCTCGAAGTTGCGCGCCATGGTCGGTTCGCGTCGGCATCCGATCGGGACGACTCCCATGGCGCCGCTGCTGGATTCGCTCCTGCACGGGCAGGACATCGCGGTCCCGCTCGGACTCGACCGGCCGATGCCGACCGACGCCGCGACGGCGTGCGCCGACTACCTGTGGTCGACGGGTTTCCCGTTCCACGCACGTCGCCGAAACGAGGGACGACGCTACGTGGCCACCGACTGCGACTTCGCGGCCGGGACGGGCGAGGTCGTCGAGGCGCCGATCCGCGACATCGTCATGCTGTTCGGCGGACGGACGAACGCCGCCGGGGCTCTGGCGCCCTCAACCTGACAGCGCGTCCGGTCAGAGCGTGATCTCGGGCGGCTGCTGGTCGCCGAGAGTCCGGAAGTACTCGTCGGAGCCGGGGAAACCGAGGCCGGCCAGCCCGGCGCCGGGTGTCACGTTCGGCAGGATCGATTCGATGACACGCTCGGCGTCGAGCAGTTCGTCGATGGTCGAGAACTGCGAGACGTAGTTGAGCTGCGACCACGTGGGCGGCATGAGGAAGTGCTGGCCCGCGGCCCAGGAATCGATCGCGACCCGGGCGTTCACCCACCGGGCGACCTCGGCTTCGGTGGTCTCGGCGTCGGCGTGCTGTCCGTCGGGCATCGCGGCCAGGAAGAACCGGGTGTCGTAGCGTCGCTTCTCGTTCACCGGGGTGATCCAGTGCGCGAGCGGACGCAGCAGATCGGCACGCAGCGTCAGTCCGCGCGCGGTGAGGAACTGCGCGAACGACAACGACTTCTCGACGAGGCGTTGCCGATCGTCGGCCAGTCCCTCCGGGTCGGCGAAGGCGCCGGCGGCATCGGTCGCGAGCAGGACGCCGCACTCTTCGAACGTCTCGCGGACGGCCGCGCACACCAGGGCCTGGGCGATCTCGGCGTCGCTGCCGAATTGCCCGGCCCACCAGGTGGCCTCGGGACCCGTCCACGCCAGGTCGGCGTCGGCGTCCCGCTTGTCGACGCCGCCGCCCGGGAACACCGTCATTCCCCCCGCGAAGGCCATCTGCTTGACGCGGCGTTGCAGGAAGACCTCGATGCCGTCCGCGGCGTCGCGGACGAGTACGACGGTCGCCGCATCCCGCAACGGTGCGGACACGATGTCCGGGCCCTGTTCCTGTGTCGACGTCATTCAGTTACCTCCTGCTGCTCGACGGTGGCCACCCGCGCGGCGCCGGCGCCGCGCGAAGTACCGGCCGTCGACTTTGTCCAGAACGATCTGCTGGCGGAAGGCGGCGGTGAGGTTCTCACTGGTGAGTACCTCTTCGAGCAGCCCTTGGGCCACCACGCCACCCTCGGACAGGATCATCGCATGTGTGAAACCTTCGGGGATCTCCTCGACGTGGTGGGTGATCAGCACGATGGCCGGGGCGTCGGGGTCGGCGGCCAAACGCGCGAGACGATCGACGAGTTCTTCGCGGCCACCCAGGTCGAGCCCGGCGGCCGGTTCGTCGAGCAAGAGCAGTTCGGGGTCGGTCATCAGCGCGCGCGAGATCACGACACGCTTGCGCTCGCCCTCGGACAGCGTGCCGAAGCGACGGTCCGCGAGGTGCTCGGCGCCCATCGATTCCAGCGATTCGACGGCCTGCGCACGGTCCATGGCGTCGTAGCTCTCGCGCCACCGCCCCAGGACCGCATATCCCGCCGAGATGACGACGTCGCTGACGATCTCCTCCGGCGGCACTCGATCGACCAGCGACGGGCTCGAGACCCCGATCCGGGTCGACAGCTCGCGGATCTCGACCCGGCCGAGCTTCTCGTTGAGCACGAAGGCGGTGCCCGACGTCGGGTGGATCTCCGCCCCGGCCAGTCGGATCAGTGTCGTCTTGCCCGCGCCGTTGGGTCCGATGATCACCCAGCGTTCGTCCAGTTCCACCTGCCACGACAGCGGGCCGACGAGAGTCTTGCCGCCTCGAACGACGGCGACGTCGCGAAAATCGATCAAGAGGTCGGGATCGGATTCGGTCACTCCCCCATCCTGCACCACGAGGGAATGGTCGACCCGTTCGACTCACGGCAGACCGGACGGCGGGAATAGTCCGGGGCGTCGGCCGCATTGAACATCGTCGTGACCCCTTCGAACCTCCCCTTGTCGATCCTGGATCTCGCGCAGATCGGTCGTGACGAGACTGCCGCGCAAAGCCTGTCCGCCAGTGTCGATCTCGCACAGAACGCGGAGAAGTGGGGCTACCGCCGGATCTGGTACGCCGAGCACCACAACATGTCGGCCATCGCGTCGTCGGCGCCGGCGGTGCTCATCGCACACATCGCCGCGCACACCTCGACCATCCGTCTCGGCGCCGGCGGCGTGATGCTGCCGAATCATTCCCCGCTGACCATCGCCGAGCAGTTCGGCACACTCGCCGAACTCCATCCCGGGCGCATCGACCTCGGGCTCGGCCGGGCCCCCGGCAGCGATCAGCAGACCTTCGCGGCCCTGCGCCGCACCCACGCCTCCGCGGAGCGGTTCCCGCACGACGTCCTGGAGCTGCAGGCCTTCCTCGGCGACGAGTCGCGTGTCGAAGGCGTCCGCGCGACCCCGGGGGCGGGCACCCACGTGCCGCTCTACATCCTCGGCTCGTCGCTGTTCGGCGCGCAGCTCGCCGCGGCCCTCGGACTTCCGTACGCCTTCGCCTCCCACTTCGCGCCGCAGGCGCTCACCGAGGCCGTGGCGTTGTACCGCCGCGAGTTCCGGCCGTCAGAGGTCCTCGCCGAGCCCTACGTCATCGCGGGTGTCGGGGCGATCGCCGACGAGGACGCCGACCGTGCGCAGACACAGCTGCAGATCGCGAAACGTCAACGCGTGTCGCTGCTCTACGGCCGCGGCCGGACCTTCACCGACGAGGAAGCCGACGCCATCCTCTCGATGCCGCAGGGACGCCAGATCGACGAGATGCTGACGTACTCGGGTGTCGGGACGCCGGGCGACGTGCGCGACTACCTCTCGTGGTTCGCCGGGCACGCCGACGCCGACGAGCTGATCGTCGCGTCGCTGGCGCCCGATCGTGACGTGTGGCTGGGCACCTTCGGCCACCTCGCGCCGGTGAACTCACCGGTCGCCGCCGGCTAGCCGAGATCCGAGGGCAGACCGTCAGGCCAGCCGGAAGTCCTCGAAGTCGAACCCGGGCACGACGATGCAGCTGACGAGTGACGGCTCGTCCCCGGCGGGCCGGGCACGCTGCCACACGCCCGGCGGCACGAGCGCTTGCGGGTGCTCACCGGATTCGATGTCGGGCCCGACCAGAATCGTGGTGGGGTCACCGGGGGCATCGGCGTCCCCGCCGAGATCGAGTTCGACCGGCGCTCCTCGATGGTGCAGCCACAGTTCGGCGCCGCGTACCGTGTGCCACGCCGACTCGTCGCCCGGCATGAGGACGAAGTAGATCGCCGTGCCGGCGGCACGGTCGCCGGTATAGCCGTCGGCAAGCGACGCCGACGGCACGACGACGTCGCTCCGCCACGTCTCCCGGAACCAACCGCCTTCCGGATGGGGTTGCAGGTCAAGAGCTTTCATCCATTCCGGGGGTACCGCAGCGCTCACGTGTCCTCCTGGGCCCGGATGACCTCGGCGATGACGGTCACCGAACCGGGCGGGATCTCGGTGAACCCGGCGTCTCGAACGGCCACCGCCCTCCCGACGGCATCGGCGGAGAGCAGTTCTCGCCACCGCCCGGGCGTGGCCTGACGGACCGCGAGCGGGCAGTCGTCCCGACGCCACGCGATCGCGTCGTCCGCGGCGAGGAGCTTGGCCGCCAGCATCGACGCGTGACCGACCTGCGCGGCCAATTTGCCGACGGTCATCGGCAGGTCGGGATTGGTCCACAGCACGACGCCGGAGACCGGCGGCTGCTCGGGCAGCTCTCCCTCGACCTCGGTCCCACCGATCTGCAACTTCGCGACACGACGGTCGAGGTCACCCACGCGGCCGGGCACGAACGCCCGCGCCGACGCCCTGCCCTCGGTCGCGGTCACACCCCAGACCTCCTGCGCGGCAGCCCATTGCGCGCCACGCGCGCGCCGGGCGATCTTCCGGATTCGTGCGTCGCACCAGGCGTCCATCGCCGCCGACCACGGACCGTCGCCCGCACTTCGTTCGTCGAGGCACAGTAACGCCACCGCTCGCGCCGCCGCGGTCAGCAGTTCGGTGCGGTCGGGCGGATCGTTCTTCTCGATGCGGAGCACCATCGCCATCGCCAGGACGTCGGCAGGATCAGACGGGTCGTCGCCGCCTCCGACGTAGGCGACCAGCCGCCGATGATCGGCCGTGATCGCTTCCGGATCGACCTGCGGAGAGACCGTGCGCTCGGATTCCATGGCGCGGTGCGAGGTCAGCCCAGGGGTACCCGGCGATAGACGCCGTCGGCGGCGTCGGCCGCCTCGATCTCGTCGCGGGAGACGCCCAGGATGAACAGGACCCCGTCGAGGAACGGGTGATTCAGCGTGGCGTCGGCGACCTCGCGCAGCGCCGGCTTCGCGTTGAAGGCGATTCCCAGCCCGGCGACGCTGAGCATGTCGATGTCGTTGGCGCCGTCGCCCACCGCGATCGTCTGCTCCATCGGCACCCCGACCTGATCGGCGAACGACCGCAGCGCGTGCGCCTTGCCCATCCGGTCGACGACCTCGCCGACGACCCGGCCGGTCAGCTTGCCGTCGACGATCTCCAGGGTGTTGGCCCGGACGAAGTCGAGTTCGAGTTCGTGCGCGAGTCCGTCGATGACCTGACGGAAACCGCCGGACACGAGACCGCAGTGGAATCCGAGGCGGTGCAGCGTACGGATCGTCGTCCGAGCACCGGGGGTCAGCTCGAGTGACTTGGCGACGTCGTCGAGAACACTCGCGTCGAGTCCGGCCAGGGCCTTGACGCGTTCGTGGAGGGACTGCGCGAAATCGAGTTCACCTCGCATCGCCGCCTCGGTCACCGCGGCGACCTCGGCTTCGCGGCCCGCGTGCGCGGCGAGCATCTCGATCACCTCGCCCTGGATGAGTGTCGAGTCGACATCGAAGACGATCAGGCGCTTGGCGCGCCGTGCGAGTCCGCCGCGCTCCACGGCGATATCGACCGCATGTTTCGCGGCCACCTCGGCGAGGCCTTTGCGGAGGGCGGCGTCGGCGGCGACACCGCCGCGCCCGGCCACGCTGACCATGAGTTCGAGGCCGGTGAGCGGGTAGTCGGCGATCCCGCGGATCGAGTCGATGTTGCCGCCCTGGCTCGCCAGTTTCGCCGCGACGGCGCTGAACGCGGTGGCGGTGACCGGGCTGCCGAGGATCACGACGGCATGCGAGGACGGCGAGCGGCTACCGGGATCGACCCCGATCTCCACCCGGACGTCGAAACCGATGGACGCCATCGCCTGTTCGACGACTTCCTGCAGCGCCTCGGGGTCGCCGGTGGAGGACACCAGCACGCCGAGGGTCAGCTGCCCGCGGATGACCACCTGCTCGACGTCGAGCAGTGCAACGGCCTGACCGGCCAGGGCACCCATGAGAACAGAGGTGACACCTGGCCGGTCGGGACCGGTGACAGTGACCAGGACGGTCGTACCGGAACTGGCTGTCGAGTCCTTGCTCACCGGGTCAGCGCGGGTCGGGATCCGGGGATCCCTCGTGCGTTCCCACGGTGAACGGCTCGCGACGAGCCTCTTCCATCTGGCGGTCCTTGCCCGCGGCGTGGCCCGGTCCGACGTGCGCCTCGGCACGCATGCGGTCGATCATGTGCGGGTAGTGCAGCTCGAACGCCGGGCGCTCCGACCGGATGCGGGGCAGCTCGGTGAAGTTGTGGCGCGGCGGCGGGCAGGAGGTGGCCCACTCGAGCGAGTTGCCGAAGCCCCACGGATCGTCGACGGTCACGACCTCGCCGTAGCGGTAGCTGCGGAAGACGTTCCACAGGAACGGCAGGGTCGACAGGCCGAGGATGAACGCGCCCACGGTCGAGATCATGTTCAGCGTCGTGAAGCCGTCCGACGGGAGGTAGTCGGCGTAGCGACGCGGCATGCCCTCGTTGCCCAGCCAGTGCTGCACCAGGAAGGTCATGTGGAAGCCGATGAACGTCAGCCAGAAGTGGATCTTGCCGAGTCGCTCGTCGAGCATGCGTCCGGTCATCTTCGGGAACCAGAAGTAGATGCCGGCGTAGGTGGCGAACACGATGGTGCCGAAGAGCACGTAGTGGAAGTGCGCGACGACGAAGTAGCTGTCGGACAGGTGGAAGTCCAGCGGCGGGCTCGCGAGCAGCACACCGGTCAGACCACCGAAGAGGAACGTCACGATGAAGCCGACCGAGAACAGCATCGGGGATTCGAACGTGATGTGACCGCGCCACATCGTGCCGATCCAGTTGAAGAACTTCACGCCGGTGGGCACCGCGATCAGGAACGTCATGAAGGCGAAGAACGGGAGCAGCACGGCGCCGGTGACGTACATGTGGTGGGCCCACACCGCGGCCGACAGGGCGGCGATGGCGAGCGTGGCGTAGATCAGACCGGAGTAGCCGAAGATCGGCTTGCGCGAGAAGACCGGGAAGACCTCGGACACGATGCCGAAGAACGGCAGGGCGATGACGTACACCTCGGGATGTCCGAAGAACCAGAACAGGTGCTGCCACAGGATGACGCCGCCGTTGGCCGGGTCGTAGATGTGGGCACCGAACTGGCGGTCGACCTCGAGACCCATCAGCGCCGCGGTCAGTAGCGGGAAGATGAGGAGGATCAGCACGCTGGTCACCAGGATGTTCCAGGTGAAGATCGGCATGCGGAACATCGTCATTCCGGGTGCGCGGAGACAGATCACGGTGGTGACCATGTTGACGCCACCGAGGATGGTGCCGAGACCCGAGACGGCCAGACCCATGATCCACAGGTCGGCGCCGATGCCGGGGCTGTGCACGGCGTCGGTCAGCGGCGTGTACGCGGTCCAGCCGAAGTCGGCGGCGCCACCGGGCGTGATGAAGCCGGCGACGGCGATGGTCGAACCGAAGACGAACAGCCAGAAGCCGAGTGCGTTGAGTCGCGGGAAGGCGACGTCGGGCGAACCGATCTGCAGCGGCAACACGAAGTTGGCGAAGCCGATCACGATCGGCGTCGCGTACATCAGCAGCATCACGGTGCCGTGCATCGTGAAGAGCTGGTTGAACTGCTCGGTGGACAGGAACTGCATGCCCGGCATCGCGAGCTCGCCACGCATCAGCAGGGCCATGAGGCCGCCGATGAGGAAGAACGCGAAGCAGGCGGTGATGTACATCATGCCGATCAACTTGTGATCGGTCGTCGTCAGCAGCTTGTAGATGAACGAACCCTTGGGCTGATAGCGCTCCGGGAACGGACGCACTGGAGCCACTTGCGTGGTGGGTTGGTCTACCGCGGTCACAGATCCTCCTCTTGCCCGAACCCGACGCCGAACCCCTTCGGCCGTCGGTCGGCACATGAACAAACCGAGCGCTGGTTACTGATCCTAAACCCTCACCGGTGCCCGGGCCGAGCGGGTCCTACGATCTGTCGTATTCGATGTCGGAGCCACCGGATCGGCAGTGCTCATCGGCGGTTTCTTCGACGACGCGCCAGGCTCTCGGAGCACCCCTCAGATTGCCGGCGTCCGGCGCCCGGGAGTGCGCATCCGAGCCTACGCCGGGCGCCTCGGGACCGGTGCTAGGTTGAGCGGGTGCAACGGAGGGTCACGGTCGCGAACGAGGCCGCCAGAAGTGTCGAGGCAGCCACCGGCGAGACCCGGCGCTCACTCGTCCGACGCATTGGCCTGGCGACCACGATCGGGTTGACCGTGGTCGCGCTGGCCTCCTGTTCGGGCGAGGAACCGCTGACGACTCCGGACGGCTCCCCCATCTCCACCGTGACGACACGGGTGGCGGAGGTGAACATCGTCTCGGCCGACCGTGATTACGCGAAGACCTGCCTCGCACCCACCGCGCCGGATCCGGGTGAGGCCGACGTCGAACGCATCGTCGTGACCGACCCCGCCGTCCTCGACGCGCTGTGCGCCCTCGGGCTCGGCCCCGAGGTCGTCGCGGTGGCTGCCGAACCCGGTTCCGTGCCCGAGTATCTCGGTCCCCAGCTGACCTCGGTCCCGGCCATCGGACCGACGCCCGACGCCGCGGCGGTCGCCGACGCCGATGCCGGACTCGTCCTCACTACCGCCGACACCGCGGACTCCGCCCGCGCGTTCCCCGGTGTCCGCACCGTCACCGTCCCGGCCGACGGCACCTGGCAAGAGCAGTTCCAGGCCGTCGCCGACGCCGTGAACCGCAGCGGGTCGGGTCGGACACGTCTCGCCGAGTACACGACCGAGGCCACCAAGACCGGCCGGCGGATGGACGCCTCGCACACCCAGGTGTCGCTGGTGCGCTTCGGCGACGACTCCGAGACCATCGCGGGGATGAACACCTTCGCCGGCCAGGTGCTCGGGGACATCGGCGTCCAGCGGCCCGGCCCGCAGCGCGTGCCCGACTCCTTCGCCGTCACCGACGAGAACTTCCGCGACGCCGACGCCGACCTCATCTATGTGAGCTTCGAAGGCGAGGAAGGCCTCGCCCACGGGGAAGAGGTCCTGCTCAGCGACGAATGGCTCAGCCTCGGGGCGCCCGTCTGGAAGCGCGTCCTCGCCGTCGACGACGACGTCTGGTACGAGTCCTCGGGACTCGCCGCCGCCTGGCTGGTCCTCAACGACGTCAAGGGCTCACTCGACGGCAACTCCTGACGGTCTCCGATCGGCAGGTGTCGCACATCGTTGCCCCAGGCGCAACGAAGCGCTACATCTGCGTGGCCGTTTCGACCACTTCCGATCACCCACGTCCAAACCCTCGCCGGGGCGACGTCGACACATCAGGATCGGCGCATGAGTGTCACCGACGAATACCTCGCGAACAACGCCGAATACGCCAAGACCTTCACCGGGCCGTTGCCCCTGCCGCCGGCCAAGCACGTCGCGGTGGTGGCCTGCATGGACGCCCGGCTCGACGTCTACCGCATCCTCGGATTGAACGAGGGCGAGGCCCACGTGATCCGCAACGCCGGCGGGGTGGTGACCGACGACGAGATCCGCTCCCTGGCCATCAGCCAGCGACTGCTCGGCACCACCGAGATCATCCTCATCCACCACACCGACTGCGGCATGCTGACGTTCACCGACGACGACTTCAAGCGCCAGATCCAGGATGAGATCGGGCAGAAGCCCGCGTGGTCGGCGGAGGCGTTCGCCGATCTCGACGAGGACGTCCGCCAATCGATCACCCGGATCCAGAACAGCCCGTTCGTCACCAAGACCACGTCGTTGCGCGGGTTCGTCTTCGACGTCGCGACCGGACTCCTGCGCGAGGTGTCCTGACCCGGGTTACCCGACCTTCCTACGAGTCGCCGCCCTCGGAGCGCTGAACCGCTTCGGGGGCGTTCTCGCGCGTGGCCATCCCGCCCTCGCGTCCGTGGTCCTGCGGGCCGGGCGGATCCTTCTCGACTTCTTTGTCCGGACCCTTGCCCGTATCCCTGTCCCCCGAGGTCGCGGAGCTCTCGGACTGTCCCATCGGTGCCTCCTACGATCGTTCCGGCCGGTCTGCCGGGCGACGATCGTCGATACCCGGCTCCCCGAGCGGGCAAACCATTGTCGGGTGGTCGCGCGGCGTCCGCCGTCGCCGACTGGTGTCGGAGCCCGTCGCTAAACTGGCCGACGATCCTCCATGCCACATGATGCGCCGTCCAGCGGGCAGCCTGCCACCGACTCTGCCCCGAAGCCCAGCTCCGCCGAGCCCCTGCACGCCCTGTGGCGACCGGGCGTCGGCCTGGCGGTGTGGGTCGACGGGGACCCGTCCGATCTCGCCGCGCCCCTGCACGACCTACTCGACGGCCGTCGCTTCCGCAGCGAGATCCCCGTCGTCGACGCCGACGGCCACCGACGATTCGTCCGCGCCGCGACGTTGGGCATGACGTCGGCGATCACGCTCCTCGACGCGTCGCGATCGATCGCGGTGACCGGCGATGTCCGCTGGTATCGATATCTCCTTGACGGTGTGCGGGCCTTCGTGCGGTCGGGCACCGTGGCGCCGTCGGTCCAGCAGGTGGCCGGCGAGTGGATGGTGCGCTGGGTCGTCGTCGCGACGCCGACGTGGCGCAGCTGGCATGCCGTCGTCGTGGGGAGCGCTCCGGATGCGCTGCTGTACAACGGGTCCGCACCCGCTCTGGACGACTTCCTCGCCGAACTCGTCGACCACGAATGCCGTTCTGCCATCGCTCGTTCCGCCGTCCCACTCGGTGAACCACGACCCGCGTCACCCATCGTGCGGGCACTGCTCCCCGACGCCGATCCCCGCCCGCCCAGCTCGCCGGAACGTCTCGCCGCCGCCGCGGGTGGCTGGTCGCGGTGGAACGCCGGCGCTCCGCGCGACGATCGTTCACTCATCTTCCGGCTGCACGAACCCGAGTACGACGACCTCGCCGACGCTCAGTGGGCCGACGCATGGGACGACGACACCGTCGACCCGCCGAGCCGCTCCGCGGTGGCCGAGACCTCGCGGTGGCGACTGCAGGTCTGTCGTCGGAGCATCGACGGACAGGTCGAACCCGTCGCACCGCACCGCCTCGACGCCCACGAACTC
The DNA here is from genome assembly GCF_042672305.1 of Gordonia sp. NPDC127522. Taxonomy (NCBI): domain Bacteria; kingdom Bacillati; phylum Actinomycetota; class Actinomycetes; order Mycobacteriales; family Gordoniaceae; genus Gordonia; species Gordonia sp. NPDC127522. The sequence goes on along the minus strand of NZ_JBHXVK010000004.1, from coordinate 64,260 downwards.
GACGAACTGACGACCGAGTTGGCCACGGCAGTCCGTGAATTCCCCGAACTGGGCCGCGCCGACCCCGATCGGGGTTCCCTCGACTTCCTGCTGCCGACCGCGATCGCGGAAGAACTCTTCGCCACGGGCGCGGCGGCGCTCGGCGCCGTCGGCATCCCGGTTCTGTTGCCCAGGACGATTGCCGAGGTCCGTCCGAGTCTGACCCTGCGCGCGCTCGCCCCGCCCGGCGGCGGCGCACCGGCGGCGATGGTCGGCCTGCGGGAGATCCGGGAGTTCGAGTGGCGTCTCGCCCTCGGCGACACCCCCGACGCGATCACGCTCACCGATGCCGACCTCGACGAATTGTCCGGCCAGAAAGGCGATCTGGTCCGCGTGCGCGGGGTGTGGATGCGCGCCGAGGGCGCCGCGCTGACCCGGGCAGCCACGTTCGTCGCCACCCAGCGCGCGCTGGCCGCGGCCGAACCGCCGAGCGATTTCGGCGAGCTGTTCAATCTCGTCACCGGCGAGTCGGACCGTCTACCCGTACCGGTGTCACGAGTCGAAGGCCTCTCCTGGCTCGACGACGTCGCCGACACCGGCGTCCTTCGTCCCGAATCCGTCGCGCCACCGACGGGGTTGACCGCCACCCTGCGTCCCTACCAGCAGCGCGGCCTGGACTGGCTCGCCCATCTGTCGACTCTCGGTGTGGGCGGTGTGCTGGCCGACGACATGGGCCTGGGCAAGACCCTGCAGGTCATCGCTCTGGAATGCCACGAACGCAGCGATCCGTCCGGGTCGCCTGCCGATGATCCTCGGAAGCCGACGCTCGTCGTCTGCCCGATGTCTCTGGTGGGCAACTGGGCGCGGGAGTTCGCCCGGTTCGCGCCCGCGCTCCGTGTGGCGATCCACCACGGGCCGTCCCGCGAGTCAGGGGCGGCGTTCGCGGGCATCCGCGACTCCGTCGACATCGTGGTCACCACCTTCGCGATCGCGGCGCGCGACCACGAGCTGCTGTCCTCACGACCATGGCATCGAATCGTGGTCGACGAGGCCCAGCACCTCAAGAACGTGAACACCATTGCGGCCAAGGCGGTTCGGACGGTCCCCGCCGACCACCGACTCGCCCTCACCGGCACCCCGGTCGAGAACCGCCTGGAGGATCTCCGCGCCGTCATCGACCTGGTCAACCCCGGCCTGCTCGGGTCCGCGTCGGTGTTCCGCGCACGCTACGCCGAACCGATCGAACGGGATCGTGACCCGGCCGCCCTCCGACGGTTGTCCGCGATCACCCGGCCGTTCATCCTGCGCCGCGAGAAGACCGATCCGGCGATCGCCGCCGACCTCCCGGAGAAGGCGGACTTCGCCGTCCGGGCCAACCTCACCGTCGAGCAGGCGGCGCTGTATCGCGCGGTGATCGACGAACTGATGACGGCACTGCGCGACAAGCAGCAGCGCACACTACGACGCCGCAACGTACTGGCCGCACTGACCCGCCTCAAGCAGGTGTGCAATCACCCCGCGCACTATCTCGCCGACGGCACCGACCTCGTCCGCGACGGCGATCACCGCTCCGGCAAGGTCGAACTGCTGGCCGACATCGTCTCCACCGTCGCCGAGGAGGGCGACCGCGCATTGGTCTTCACCCAGTTCGCCGCCTTCGGTGACATGCTGTCGTCGTGGTTGTCCGCGGAGTTCGGCAGCGAGATCCCGCTCCTGCACGGCGGTCTGGGTCGCACCGAGCGCGACCGCCTGGTCGCCGACTTCCAGTCCGACGACGGGCCGCCGGTCCTGCTGGCGACGCTGAAAGCCGGCGGCACCGGGCTCAACCTGACCGCGGCCAACAACGTCATCCATGTCGATCGGTGGTGGAACCCGGCTGTCGAGGACCAGGCCACCGACCGCGCCTACCGGATCGGCCAGGACCAGAAGGTGTCGGTGCATCGGTTCGTCTGTGTCGGCACCATCGAGGAGCGCATCGACGACATGATCGCCAAGAAACGTGAGCTGTCCCGGCTGACGGTCGCGGCCGGCGAGAACTGGGTGTCCGACCTCGCCGACGACGAACTCTTCGAACTCATCCGGCTGCGCGACGAGGCGGTCAGCGAATGACGGTGCGCAAGAAGGGTACGCAACGACGCGGTGAGCGTGGCACGATCGCGGTCCGCGGCTATGGCCTCACCTCGTGGTCACGCGCCTTCGTCGATGTCGTCGAGGGCCGCGGCGCCGACGGCGAATCGGTCGCGGACAGCCGGCGTATCACCAAGGCGCGCAGGTATTTCCGCGATCGGCATCTGCGCGGCCTGCGGATCGACGCCGGCCGGGTGACCGCCTCGGTGGAGGGCACCCAGCTCGAGCCGTTCGACGTCATCCTGACCACCCGCACCGTCGACACACCGACACTTGCGAACCTTCTCCGCGAGCGCAACGCTGTCGATGAACTCATGCTGCTCACCCGCGGCGAACAGCCGCCGGCGCTGGGTGAGCTGCTGGTGCCCACGGAATCCGCCGACGTCGAGACCGACTGCACGTGCCCCGACGAGGCGCCGCGGTGCATCCATGCTCTCGTCACCTGCTACGAGGTGGCAGCCGAGATCGACCGCACCCCGTTGACCCTGCTGACCGTGATGGGCACCGACCTGCGAGCACTGCTGGCCGAGATCGACTCTCGCCCACCGGATTCACGGACCTCCGACGAGGGCGGGTCAGCAACCTCACTGCAGGTCGACGACTACTACGGCACCGCCTCGACGTTGCCTCCGCTGCCGTCGCCGTCGCGGATTAACCCGCTGACCGCGCTCGACGGCGGCGAACTACGGGCGGCGTTGCGCGCCACCGGCGTCGCGCCCGCCGACATCGCCGAGGCGATCGACGAGCTCGGCGATCTCTACGACCGCCTCACCGCCGGCGATTCGTAGCTCGAAGCCACTAGGGCATTCTGGACGAGTCGAGCTCGTATGGCCAGCAAGACATCCTGGACATCGCTAAGCTCCGAGCACCGACGCAGTGGTTACTAACACGACTGAGCACGCCACAAAACCGGCGAACCCGTAGACGGCCCTGCCACACGCACGAAACTTACGCGACGCGACGCTGGCCAAGTCGATTACCTGCTGCCACGCGTCGTCACTTACCTGGCGGTGCTTCACATGCTCGGTGAGATCAGCGACCGACGCACCGGCCAAGCTAGGCCAAGCGAATCGATTCAGTTCGGCGTACTCGATTCCGCTCTGTGGCCCAAGAGCGCGTGTCAGCCACGCCAAGGTATAGGCGAATGCCGAGACAGTAAACGCGATTAGCACACCCATCACGCACGCCTGGACCTGTCCCGCCCCGACTGCCCGTATAACGGACCCGATATTCGTCATTGTCATCGTCAAAACGACACCAAGGCCTGCCGTAAGTACAGTGATCTTTGTATCGGCAAACCGAACCCAGTTAGCGATTTGCTCCAAGGACTGGTAGCCGCCGTCACTCCCCAAGTCGATCGGTGCGTCGCGCCTGCGGCCGAAGAGTCCCCCCTCACGCAACGGCTGCACCCGCTCCGTCAACCGGCCACTGCTTGGTGATTCGCCACTCGGTGTAGGCCGCTAGCCAATGCGCCGCCCACGCTGTCGCGGTGGCCGCCGTGTGAACGCCAGAAATCCAGTCATCAGCGCTTGCAATGCAGAGGTTTCCATTCAGATACAGATGTGGCGACTTAACCCACCGGCGGCCCTGATTGATTCCAAGCCGACGCTTGCCGAGAACAACAACTGAGGGCAAGCCCTCGTCGGCTCGCAAAATGATGGCCACCTCAAAGCGCCCGCGTCCTGTATCGATGGTGCCGCACCAGCATGGGTTTAGATCTTCCGTCGGCTCCAAGAAGACGAAATCAGGGAACGAGTTCGACATCGCGACGATGTGTCTATCGATAGCGGATCGGTCCTCCCACCAGCGCCGGTCTGAACCTGCAACATCTGAAGGCTCAGGCACGTCCCCGTGAAATGCATGTTCAGCAACTGGCGTTACCGCGCCGAACTGTTCATGTTGGAACACTCCATCTACCGGGCTGGTAACGCCGTCAAACACGACGAGTCCTGTAGACGTCACGTAACGCGCATCGTCTATTCCGAAGTGGCTCAGCAGCGCTGGCATTGACATTGCATCACCTATCTTTTCGCTTGCTGTATTTGCGCTGTGACGTTTCCGGCGAGGGCCTCAACTATTCCATCGAGGTGCGGCACCGTTCTTCGCCATCTATAGTCGTAGAATCTGTAGTACTCTCGGCGGTAATCTCTGCTGTACTGTTTGGGTGACTTTTCATGCTCGTCGAAAACATCCGAACTGGGCAGCAAATTGTACAAGCCCTCCCCAACCACTATTTCCCACGAAGCCGCCTGCTTCTCACATTTTGCTGCGAAGTTTGCAGCGAATCCCAAAGGGTTAATCTCGCTACTAGCTTGATCTCCACTGCGGACGAATGTAATTGGGCCGTAGTCGAGCCCAGCACGGGCTTGAACTCGGGCCATCCCGCTTCGGTCCAACCATGGATTCACTGCGTTCTCAACTGCGTCGAGGGCAGAAGCGCAGGCGCCAAGTGCCATCGTCGCCGTGAACGCGGGATCGCCCGGACTGAAACCTGCGAAAAGTCCGTCCCCTCTGAGCCCGAGCGGGTGTCCTCCAAAGTTCCTAACCGTCTGCACAAACCCGGAGAGCACAGCATGCGCGAGGTCTACCACTTCCTCCTGGTCGTCCCAAAATGTACGACCTGTGAAGTTTGTGAGGTCCAGAAATACAGCGACCATCGGTGCAGTCGCACGATCGCCAACAGCTAGCTCCTCGTAATCCGGATGTCCGAGTGCCTTCTGTGGGACCCCCGCACTTGCGGTGAACGCACTAGCAGCGCCCTGACGGCGTGCTACGAAATCCTCCGCAACGGTTCTGCCGAATGAAGCTCGGTTGAACTCATTCATCGTTCTTCTTGTTCCTTCTGGCACCGAAATGGATCGGTGACTGGCATCGCCTATACACGGACGAGCAGGCGGGTATCGGACTAGGCAGTGTCGGGGCAGTACCGCCTGAGCCGACAACGCAAGGCACTCTCAGAAGTCCCAGTCCTCGTCCTCGGTGTTGACGGCCTTGCCGATGACATAGGAACTGCCCGACCCGGAGAAGAAGTCGTGGTTCTCGTCGGCGTTGGGCGACAGTGCCGACAGGATCGCCGGGTTCACGTCGGTCTCGTCGCGCGGGAACATCGCCTCGTAGCCCAGATTCATCAGGGCCTTGTTCGCGTTGTAGCGCAGGAACTTCTTGACGTCCTCGCTCAGCCCGACCTCGTCGTAGAGCGCCTCGGTGTAGTCACTCTCGTTGTCGTACAGCTCGAACAGCAGCTCGAAGGTGTAGTCCTTGAGCTCCTGACGACGCTCCGGGGTCTCGACCTCGAGTCCGCGCTGATACTTGTAGCCGATGTAGTACCCGTGCACCGCCTCGTCGCGGATGATCAGGCGGATCAGGTCGGCGGTGTTGGTGAGCTTCGCGCGGCTCGACCAGTACATCGGCAGATAGAAGCCGGAGTAGAACAGGAACGACTCGAGCAGCGTCGAGGCGACCTTCCGCTTCAGTGGGTCGTCGCCACGGTAGTAGTCCATGACGATCTGCGCCTTGCGCTGCAGCTGCTCGTTCTCCTCCGACCAGCGGAACGCCTCGTCGATCTCCTTGGTGGAGCACAGTGTCGAGAAGATCGAGCTGTAGCTCTTGGCGTGCACCGACTCCATGAAGGCGATGTTGGTGAGCACCGCCTCCTCGTGCGGGGTGGTCGCGTCCGGGATCAGCGACACCGCGCCGACCGTGCCCTGGATGGTGTCGAGCAGGGTGAGACCGGTGAACACCCGCATGGTGAGCTGCTTCTCGTATTCGGTGAGCGTGCCCCACGACGGGATGTCGTTGGACACCGGCACCTTCTCGGGCAGCCAGAAGTTGCCGGTGAGGCGATCCCACACCTCGGCGTCCTTCTCGTCGGGTACGCGGTTCCAGTTGATCGCCGAGACCCGGCTGACCAGCTTGAGCTTCTCAGACATGGCAGGTGTCGCTTTCTTCACTCATCGGGTTTGGCTACATCGTCGATGCAGTACTGACACGTGCTCTTGAACACGCCTTTGTTTGTGTGGTGCCTGGTGTGGGCGTTCCGTTTACTCGAGGGCATGGGACGCCCCCTCCGAGCCTCGGACATCTTGCGGCGTGTCTCCTCGCTAGCGCGCCGCCCGAAGTTCGGATTTCCCTCGCCCTTTCGCTGCTCCGACAGTCGAGCACGAGCTTCCTCCGACATGACGTGCCCGTAGCTGGGGTGAGCAGGTCCGAACTTCCCGAAGTTCGGATTTGCTTCTCCGGTGATAGAGCCTCTGCGCTGGACCGACCACTTCTCACGCTGTTCATCAGAGTGCTTGAGACCGAAAAACGGATTGTCATCCGCAAACCGGCTCAGCCCCTTCCGTCCAGTGGAGCGAACCCGAGCCGCTTCTCGCATCTCCTCGGTCCAAACCACCCCGGTAGGACCCAGTCCGCCCTCTGCCAGGTTCAGCAGCGGTTGGCCGTCGCGCTTGAGGTAGGCGATCCAAGCGATCTCGGCCTCTCCCAGCTCGTTGAGTCCTTCGACGAACTGCAACTCGTCCGCCAAAACGTTGTCGCGATCTTGCAATCGGAGCCAGTCATAGAACGGCGTCTTTCTTCCGGCCGCCGCGACTTTGAAGTGTTGCCGCAGCCGCTGCTGCCCAGTTTTTGTGGTGAGCCCGATGTAACGGTAGTCATACGCGGCCCGCAACCGAACCCCGTAGATCACGCCGCCTGTGGCCGGAACCCTGTTCGTATGCAATGGTTCACACTCAACAGGTCACAACATGCAGCTGACGCAATTTTCCACCTCGGTCCCCTCGAGCGCGATCTGGCGCAGGCGGATGTAGTAGAGCGTCTTGATGCCCTTGCGCCATGCGTAGATCTGCGCCTTGTTGACGTCGCGCGTGGTGGCGGTGTCCTTGAAGAAGAGAGTCAGGCTGAGGCCCTGGTCGACATGCTGCGTGGCCGCGGCATAGGTGTCGATGATCTTCTCGTACCCGATCTCGTACGCGTCCTGGTAGTACTCCAGGTTGTCGTTCGTCATGTACGGCGCCGGGTAGTAGACGCGGCCGATCTTGCCTTCCTTGCGGATCTCGATCTTGGCGGCGACCGGGTGGATCGAACTGGTCGAATGATTGATGTAGCTGATCGAACCGGTCGGCGGGACGGCCTGCAGGTTCTGGTTGTAGATGCCGTCACGCTGGACGGCGGCCTTCAGCTCACGCCAGTCGTCCTGGGTCGGGATGGCGATCCCGGCCTGCCCGAACAGGTCTCGCACCTTCTGGGTCGCCGGCTCCCACACCTTCTCGGTGTACTTGTCGAAGAACTCACCGCTCGCGTACTTCGACTTCTCGAAGCCGGTGAACGCCCGGCCGCGCTCGGCGGCGATCCGGTTCGATGCGCGCAGCGCGTGATAGAGCACCGTGTAGAAGTAGATGTTCGTGAAGTCGATGCCTTCTTCGCTGCCGTAGAAGACCCGCTCACGCGCCAGGTATCCATGCAGGTTCATCTGCCCCAGGCCGATGGCGTGGGACTGATTGTTGCCGTGCTCGATCGAGGGCACCGACGTGATCGTGGTCTGGTCGCTCACCGCGGTGAGGCCACGGATCGCGGTCTCGATGGTCTGGCCGATGTCGGGCGAATCCATCGTCTTGGCAATGTTCAGCGAACCCAGGTTGCACGAGATGTCCTTGCCCACTTCGGCATAGGACAGGTCGTCGTTGAAGGTCGACGGCGTCGACACCTGCAGGATCTCCGAGCACAGGTTGGAGTGCGTGATCTTGCCGTCGATCGGGTTGGCCCGGTTCACCGTGTCCTCGAACATGATGTACGGGTATCCCGACTCGAACTGCAGCTCGGCGAGAGTCTGGAAGAACTCGCGCGCCTTGATCTTGGTCTTGCGGATGCGACGGTCCTCGACCATCTCGTGGTATTTGTCCGTCACGTTGACGTCGGCGAACGGTACGCCGTAGACACGTTCGACGTCGTACGGACTGAACAGGTACATGTCGTCGTTGGCCTTGGCCAGCTCGAACGTGATGTCCGGGATGACCACACCGAGCGACAGGGTCTTGATACGGATCTTCTCGTCCGCGTTCTCGCGCTTGGTGTCGAGGAAGCGGTAGATGTCGGGGTGGTGCGCGTGCAGGTACACCGCGCCCGCACCCTGCCGGGCACCGAGCTGGTTGGCGTAGGAGAAGGAATCCTCGAGCAGCTTCATGATCGGGATGACACCCGAACTCTGGTTCTCGATCTTCTTGATCGGCGCACCGTGCTCGCGGATGTTGCTGAGCAGCAAGGCAACTCCGCCGCCGCGCTTGGAGAGCTGCAAGGCCGAGTTGATCGACCGGCCGATCGACTCCATGTTGTCCTCGATACGCAGCAGGAAGCACGAGACGGGTTCGCCGCGCTGCTTCTTGCCGGAGTTGAGGAAGGTCGGCGTCGCCGGCTGGAACCGGCCCTCGATGATCTCGTCGGTGAGGTTGCGCGCGAGGGCCGTGTCGCCGTCGGCCAGGGTCAGCGCCACCATGCACACGCGATCCTCGAAACGCTCCAGGTACCGCTTGCCGTCGAACGTCTTGAGCGTGTAGCTCGTGTAGTACTTGAACGCCCCGAGGAAGGTCGGGAAACGGAACTTCTTGCTGTAGGCGTGCCCGAAGAGACTCTTGACGAACTCGCGGTCGTACTTCGCGAGAACCTCGGGCTCGTAGTAGTTCTCTTCGACGAGGTAGTCGAGCTTCTCGTCGAGATCGTGGAAGAAGACCGTGTTCTGGTTGACGTGCTGCAGGAAGTACTGGTTCGCGGCTTCGCGATCCTTGTCGAACTGGATCTTGCCGTCGGCGTCGTACAGGTTGAGCATCGCATTGAGAGCGTGGTAGTCGAGCTCGCCCGGGTCGTGTCCCGAGGGCCCGGGGTGCACACCCGACTTGCTGGCTGAAGTGGTGTCCGAGACGGCGGCGGTGGGCGACACGACAGATGACTCCTGCGGGTAGTGGTGGCTGTTACCGAGGGCCGGTGCGGCCAGAGTATGGGAGGGGTACGACAAAGCCTGATCGAGCGGAATCCGCAGTTCAGGCAGGCGAGGCGCTGAGCGACACGCTCGCCGCGAACGCCGGACTCTGGGCGAATTCGGCGAGTCCCGCGCGGACGCGGTCGACATCGTCGGAGGTGCCCATCAATTCGAATCGGTAGAGGTAGGGAACGCCGCACTTGCGTGCGATGACGTCGCCGGCATAACAGAACTCCTCGCCGAAGTTCGTGTTACCCGCCGCGATCACCCCCCTGATCGATGACCGATTGTGTTCGTCGTTGAGGAAGCGGATGACCTGCTTGGGAACGTAGCCGCCGGGTTGCCCCGTCGCCTTGCCCCCGCCGTAGGTCGGGCAGACCAGGACATACGGCTCGTCGACACGGAAAACACCGGCCCGATCGAGGACCGGGATGCGCACGGCGCGCATGTCCAGTTTCTCGACGAACCGGTGGGTGTTCTCCGAGACCGAGGAGAAGTACACGATCAACGGCGATTCTGCCGCCATGTCTCCTCCAGCCGGTAGTTCTCGTGATCTCGCCGGCCGTGTCCGGCCCGGCACTGTGGTGTCAACGCCGTGAGCGGCGTGACCATTTCCTCGATGCCCCGGCGATGCGGTGTGATCCGGCTTCCCCGTCGGATCGCCTCTGCACCGCCGGTCGGGCGGGCGATGTCACCGTGATGGTGACGGCAGATCAGGCAGCGGCGGTGGCGAGTGCCTTGATGCGGTCGGGACGGAAGCCCGACCAGTGCGCGTCGCCGGCAACCACGACGGGTGCCTGCAGGTAGCCGAGCGCCATCACGTAGTCACGCGCCTCGGCATCTTCGCTGATGTCGACGATCTCGTAGGACAGACCCTGCTTGTCGAGGGCCTTGTAGGTGGCATTGCACTGGACGCAGGCCGGCTTCGTGTAGACGGTGATTGACATTCGGAGGTACTCCTCGGGTCGTAGGAATCGCCAGTGACGTGCGGTTTCCCAGCGTGAAGATGGTGACCTGGATCACCATCACGATGGCTTTCTCCGAGGAGTCGAACTGCTTCTCGTCGTCTGCCTGACTGGTACCGCAAACACTACACCTAGTGGCTGACATTTCTGGTCACCACAAGGGCTTGTGAATAACATTGATGGAAGACATGCAGGTCGGAGCGGTGCACGATCACAAATCCCCCGCGTGTCCTCCGCGTGTCCGGCGTGTCGTTCACAGGCTGTCCCGAGGCGGTCCACAACATGTCCACCGACCATCCACATCCGGCCCCGGTCGCGCATGGGGCGTGACGCAGGCACCGTCGGACACGACGACGCCGCGCCGGGCAAGGGCCGGGCGCGGCGTCGCTACATCGGTGTGGGGTCAGGCGCTGACAGCGACCTCGTCGACGAGCCGGCTGACGGACGCGACCACCTTCTCGACGACCTCCGGAGAATCCAGGCCGCCCTCGGGCAGTGCCGCGAGCTGCAGACCGAGGTCGGCCTCGGCGATCGCGCGACCGCCGGCGATGCCGACCGACTTACGGGTGTCCTCACGGGTCCACGCGCCGCCGTACTGGCCGAGGGCCGCGCTCAGCACCGCGACGGGCTTGCCCGTGAGCGCGCCGGTGCCGTAGGGCCGCGACAACCAGTCGATGGCGTTCTTGAGTGCGGCGGGGATGGTGCCGTTGTACTCGGGGGTTGCGATCAGCACGCCGTCGGCGGCGCCGACGACCTGGCGCAGGTTCGCCACGGCGGGGTCGAGCTGCTCCTCGATGTCGATGTCCTCGCTGTAGAACGGCAGCGAGCCGAGGTTGTCGACGACCGTGATGGACACTCCCGACGGCGCATTGTCCGCGGCCAGGTGGGCGAGCTGGCGGTTGACCGAAGCCGTGCGCAGGCTTCCGACCAGCGCGACCAGTTCGACGACTCGTTCCGACATGTGATTCCTCTCGATGGCACAGGGGTCCGTGGACGTCCACGCGACCTTGTCTACGACATGCTCTAACCGGACCAGGGTCCGATTCATTCCCCATCTGGTCAAGAGTTACGCTCATCACGTGCCAAACGGGCCCGACCACTCCCCACTCCACATCTCTCTCAACTCTTCGGGGACCGAACGTGCCGACGCCGCACGTAACCGGCGTCTGTTGCTGGCCGCCGCCAAGAACCTCATCGATCACCACGGTGCGGCCGCGGTGACGATGGAGGCGGTTGCCCGCGAAGCGGGTGTGGGCAAGGGCACAGTGTTCCGTCGCTTCGGCAGCCGGACCGGGCTCATGCTCGCCCTCCTCGACCACAGCGAGTCCGAGATCCAGCAGGCGTATCTGTCCGGACCGGAGCCGCTGGGTCCCGGCGCTCCCCCGCTCGACCGACTCCTCGCCTACGGTCGCGCCCGCCTCAAGCTCACCGCCGACCACCTCGACATCTTGCTCGAGGCCGGCGCCGGTGCCGAGGACTTCATGAGCCACCCGGTGGCCCGAACGTCCACCCAGCATGTGCAGATCCTGCTGCGCCAGTTGGGTTTCGACGGCGCGCTGGATTTCCTGGCCCTCACCGTCCAGGCGCCGCTCTCGGCGAGTTCGGTCCGCTACCTGCTGGTGGACGTCGGGCTCGACCTCGAGACGATCACCCATCAGTGGCAGGACATGGTCACCGCGCTCGTCACCGGACACGACCGGTCCTGACCCGTCGGGTCCGCCCGGTCACGACGTCGTCGCGGCAGCGACCAGGCAGCGAGGTGCCCGGCGTACTCGCCGCGCGCCAGAGCTCGCGGACACCTAGCCTGGGTTCCTGTGAAAGCAGTGATCATCGGCGCCGGTATGGGCGGGACCTCGGCGGGCATCGCGTTGCGACAGCTCGGGCACGATGTCGAGATATACGAGCAGGTCACCGAGAACCGCCCTGTCGGCGCGGCGATCTCGGTGTGGTCTAACGGGGTCAAGTGCCTGAACCACCTCGGCCTCGAAGCCGAGACCGCCGCGCTGGGCGGCATCGTCGATTCGATGAGCTACATCGACGCATTCACCGGAGAGACGATGTGCCGCTTCAGCATGGCACCGCTCATCGACGAGGTCGGGCAACGTCCCTACCCGATCGCACGCGCCGAACTCCAGCTCATGCTCATGAACGCCTTCGGCGACGACGAGATCCGGTTCGGCAAGAAGATGGTCGCCGTCCACGACGGTCCGGACGGCGCCACGGTCGAATTCGCCGACGGCACCACTGCCCAGGGTGATGTCGTCATCGCCGCCGACGGTGCGAGATCGCTTGCCCGCGACCATGTGCTCGGTCACGCGGTCGAGCGTCGTTACGCGGGGTACGTGAACTTCAACGGACTCGTCCCGATCGACGAGGAGATCGGACCGGCCACCGAATGGACCACCTACGTGGGCGATTCGCGTCGGGTTTCGGTGATGCCGGTGGCGGGCAATCGGTTCTACTTCTTCTTCGACGTGACCATGCCCGAAGGGGTTCCGTTCGAACGCGGAACCGCACGCGAGGTGCTCGCCGAGGAGTTCGCCGGATGGGCGCCCGGCGTCCAGAAGCTGATCGAGACACTGGATCCCGCGACCACCAACCGCGTCGAGATCCTCGACATCGATCCGTTCCACACCTGGGTCCGGGGACGTGTCGCTCTACTCGGCGACGCCGCACACAACACCACCCCCGACATCGGGCAGGGTGGTTGTTCGGCGATGGAAGATGCGATCGCCCTGCAGTTTGCCTTCCGGGAAAATCCCGACGACCTGCACGCGGCCCTCGCGACCTATGAGGCGTCACGCACCGAACGGGCCGCCGACCTCGTGCTCCGCGCACGCAAGCGCTGCGACGTCACGCACGGCAAGGATCCGGAGGCGACCGCGGCCTGGTACGAGGAACTGCGATCCGAGGACGGCACCAACGTCATCCGCGGGATCGTCGGCAACATCGTCGGCGGCCCGCTCACGTAGGGCCGCGGCGGGAGCGCCGTCGATCATCCGCCGGTCGAGGGTCGTTCGGTGTGCTCCGCGCCGGCGTCGAGTCGTGCGGTCTCCAGACCGTCGTGCGCGACGAGGGCGTTCTCGCGCGAGAGGGTCGGCCCGGGCGCCAGCAGCGACACCACCGACCACGGCGCGCGGGACGGTGGGTCCCCGAGCCCGAGGATGCCGCCGGTCTCGAAGTCCGGCACGCCGAACCGCACACCCGAATCGCTGACATAGAACAGCGATTCGGTGCGCGAGCTGTCTGCCTCGTTGCCGGTCACCTGCAGATACTCACCCGAGCCGGGCGGCATGTAGACCGCGTCGAGGTTCGGTCCGGCACCATCGGACGACGTCAGCCGGACCGGCACCGCGTCCGACGCGAGCGGCAGTTCCCGCCCCGCGAGCAACGTCGTCTGTGCGCGGGGCTCCCCCGTCCCGCGGGTCCAGGTGCGGCACAGCGTCGGATCGCCGCTCACGTCCAGCAGCGACGGCGCGACTTCGGGAAAGTCCGAGACGGGTTCCGACTCCACGGTTCTCAGCGCGGCGAGCTGCCCCGGGGCGACGGTGGTCACCGGAGCTGCGTCGGAGTCGGCCAGCCGCATGAGTTCGGCGGTCGGGGCGCTGATCTCCTGCACCCCGTCGCGCAGCACCAGATGATAGGACGTCGTGTCGTCGACACCGACCGACTTGACGACACTGCCGACACTCGCGCCCTCGACTGCCCCGGGCTGGCCGGCACCCGAGATCTCCGGCACGGCAAGCGGATCGACCAGTGGGAAGGTGTTGAACAGGCCGGTGGACATCTGCCGGGGCGTGGCCCCCTCGAGACCGAGAGCCCGCATGACGGGCGCGCTCTCGGTGTCGACGGCGGCACGGACGGGACTCCAGACACCGTCCCGGAACAGCTGATACACCAGGAAGGTCTGGTCCCCGCCGTCGACGAGCACGGCGTCGGCGGGGTTCGCCGTCCCGATCGCGTCACCCAGACGCGGCGTCTCGGCGATGACGGTCTGCTCGATCGACTCGGCCGGCGCGTCCGACACGGTCGACGAATCGCAGACCGTCCAGGTGGAGGAGTCCGGGTGCGACGACTTCGGCAGTGCCGCCGGCGCACCCGGGATGCCCAACAGGGGTCCGCGCGGGTACGGCTTGAGCTTGTTGTCCCCGACCGAGGTCGGCGACTCCGAGCTACCCGTCACCAGCCGTGCCGAGGCCAGGTTGAGGACGGGATGCAGGGTGTCCTCGATCAGGACGTAGGTGCTGCCGCTGTTCTTGCTGACGATGATCGTGGCGTCGCCGACGGACCCCTGCGGCCGGATCAGGCCCCAGATTCCACACCCGCCGAGGACCAGCAGACCGAGGACGGTCCCGACCACGAGCGCCTGCAACTGTGAACGCATGGGATCGTGCAACATCCGGACGTCGCGTCGTACCAGCGCGTGCTCGAGCCTCTTGATCAGGAAACGGTAGCCGTTGACCTGGGCTTTGGTCGTCAGCTGACGTGCCACGGCTCCCCCTGTCCGCACCCGGGCCGCGGCGTCGGACCTTCTCCGGCGGCGAGCGGGTTGTGATCTCCTGCGGCATACCCCCTGCCGCGCGGTAGTAGCCTAGCCGACAAACATGCCCCTGACGTGTGGGGCTCCACCGCTTGTGCACACTCTCGGTGGACGGCACGCGGCAGTCGGCAGCGGTGATCGAGGGGGTCGCAACCGTGGAGCGGAACAGGCGTGGGATGGCACTGCCCACACTCGTCGTGATCGAGGCGGTGCTGGCGCTCGGACTCGTCGTCTGGGTGGTGTCCGGCAGCGTCTGGGGTGCAACCGCACTCGGCGTGGCCGCGGTCGTCTCCGCAGGTCTGGTGCGGGTCGGCGGCCGGCCGTCGGTCTTCGGTCGAATCGTGGCGAATCTGTCGTTCTCGTGGTCGCGGATGCGCCGCGACCACGCCGATCTCGCCCCGGCCCCGTTCGACATCCCGCTGCCCGCACCCAGCACCCCCGCCACCGCACGGCGGACATCGGCTCCGACGACCATCGGCGCGAGGTGGGTCGGCGACACCCTGGTCACCGTCGTCCGGGTGGACCCGGGCAGCCCGGCCGTCACCTACCTGACCCCGGGCCACAGCGAACTCGGCGACGAATCGGGCCAGGTGGTGCCCCTCGGCGTCCTGGCCGAGTGCATCAGTCCCTACGACATCCGGCTCAGCTCCATCGAGGTCATCAGTCACGGTGTGCGCGTGTGGGGTTCGGGCATCGCGCCGGACACCTACGACCGCACCCTGGGCCCGCTGTCGGCGACGGCCCAACGGTCGGTGCTGGTCGTCCTCCGGCTCAATCCCCTCGACTGCGCCGACGCCGTCGCCCGCCGCGGGGGCGGCGCGACCGGTGCACTGCGCACCGCGACGGTGACCACCCGCCGCGTCGCCAAGAGGCTCGCCGAACACGGCTTGTCGACGACCATCCTGTCGGCGGCACAGATCACCGCCATCACGGCGCAGCTCATCGAGGGCGCAAGCCTCGACTCGCTCGCCGAGGAACGCGACTCGGTCGGCGTCGCCGGTCTGCGGATGCGCAGCGCCGCCGTCGAACCGGCCGCCCTGACCGACGTGCTGCGCGGCATCTGGGTCAACTCCGCGGTCTCGACGACCGTCACCGTGAAGTTGTGCCCACGAGTCACCGAGGGCAGGCGTCGCGGCGATCGCACGACGGTCGAGGTGTCCGGGATCGTCCGCGTCAACGAGTTCCCCGCCGCGAGGCGCGCACTCGGTGGATGGCCCGCGGGTCTGATCCCCCTCGACGGCCGCCAGTTCGACGCTCTCGCAGCGAGTCTCCCCATCTCGACGCCGACCCGGCTCGACCGGGCCGTACCCGCACTCACGGGTTCGGAGGCGGAGGCGTTCCTCGCCTCGGCGCGTATCCCGGCAGGCGGTTGCGGCCAGCTCATCGGCGCCGATCACGCCGGCCGCGCGGTCGCCACCCGGCTCGTCGGACCCGGGATCTCCACGGTCTCGGTCGCCGCGGGCATTCACGTCGTGGCCCAGATCGCTCTCCGCGCAGTCGCGGTCGGTGCCGCGGTGCGCGTGCACACCGACCGCCCGCACCGGTGGACCCCGGTGGTCACCGCCGTGGGCGATCCGAGCGCGCTGTCACTCTCGGGCGACCGCACCCCGGCGCGCCCCGGCCCCGGCCTGGTCATCGTCGACGGTGTGGCGCCACCTTCCCCACAGCCCGACACCACGCGGATGATCGTCGTCGCACCGGGCCTCGGCGAACCCGCCGACGGCGCCACCGTCGAGCTGCGTCAGAATCCGCGTACGCCACAGGACATCGCACTCGACACCGGTGGGCGACCGATCCTGGTCACCATGGTCGCGACCCCCGACGAATGGAACCTGATCGGCGGCTACCCCGAACCCGCGGGCACCGCCGCGGCGACTCCGGTTCGGCGCTGACGGACTGACATCATTCGGACGCGGACGCCACCGATGAGGTCAGGTCGGGTTGCGCCGAGACCGCGGCCGGCACCAGCGCGCGGTAGAAGACCGCACGAGCCGACGCCGCGCGGACGATGACGTCCGGGTCGTCGTCGGTGATCCACACCGCCCGTCCGGCCGTCACGGTGAGCGGGTTCCCACCCGCCGGTCGGACCTCCACCGCGCCGCTGAGCACGGCGAGGATCTGCGGGCCCGGCATGTCGAAACAGATCGACGAGGCGTGGTGCAGGCCCGTCCCGTCGAGTTCGACACGCGACAGCCGGAATTCGGGAGCGGGGGTGAGGTACACGCGCTCGGCGCCGACGGTCCGGATCTGCGGGGTCAGGTCCGAGACATCGACCGGGGTGAAGTCGAGGACGCGCAACAACTCGGGAACGTCGATGTGTTTGGGCGTCAACCCGCCCCGCAGCACATTGTCGGAGTTCGCCATGATCTCCACACCCGTACCGCGGAGGTAGGCGTGCAGGTTGCCCGCGGACAGATAGAGACCCTGCCCGGGTTCGAGGTGAATGTTGTTGAGCAGCAACGATGCCAGCACACCGGGATCGTTCGGGTAGGCCTCCCCGAGTTCACACACCGTCCGCAGTTCGGCGACGAACTCCGTCTCACCCGCGCTCAGCACGGTGACCGCGCCGGCGAGTACCGCCGGGACCAGCTGACGGAGCAGCGACTCGGGCAGCGTCAGCCACGTCGTGAAGAGCGCCCGCAGCCCCTCCGAGTCCGGCTGCCCCGCGAGCATCCCCAGATAGGGGTCGAGCTCACTGACCTGCAGCGCGCGGAGCAACCGGATGGTGTCCTCCGGTCGACGGAAGCCGGCCAGGGCGTCGAACGGTGTCGTCGCGACGATCAGTTCGGGCTTGTGCCATGGATCGCGGTAGTTGCGGTCGCGGGCTTCGAGCGCGACACCGCGGGCGTTCTCGCGTTCGAATCCTGCCCGGGCCTGTTCGGCGGACGGATGTGCCTGCAGGGACAGCGGTTCCTCGGCGGCGAGCACCTTCAGGAGGAACGGCAGACGCTCGCCGAAAGCCGCCGTGCTTGCCGCGCCGAGCGTGCCGATCGGATCCGCGTCGATCACATCGACGAGATCCTGCTCGATCCCGGCGACATCGACGCACCGAGCCGACCCCGCGGGATGGGACCCGAACCACAGCTCCGCCTCCGGGTGCGCCGACGGCACGGACCTACCCTGCATGGACGCGATCGCGGTCCGCGACCCCCAGGCGTATGGCCGCACCACTCCGTCGATGATCCTCATTGCAACGCGTTCCCAACCAGGCGGAGGTACACCGCCGCCATCTCGACCCGTAGTGCCACGATCAGGAAATCCAGTACATCCCCCGGGCCGTCGGCCACCGGATCCTCACCCGGCGCCGGACGCCGGTCCTCCCACTCGCGGCCGTCCGCGCCCCCGGCGGCCGAAGTCTCTTGCGCACGATCGATTCCGACGAGGAGATCGACCTCGCCGAGACCGGTGACCCGCTGACGCGTGAACCATTCCCGCCGCGCCGTCGAGACGACCTGGACACGCGGCGCGGGAGCTGCCGGCGGTCCGTCGAAGTCGGGATCGTAGAAGATCGAGTCCGCACTCGGTGCGACATCCGAGCGCGACCCGAGCAACTGCACCATTCGCGAGACGTCGGTGAGTTCGGCTGCGGCGCTGACGATCCCGGAGAGTCCGACGAGGCCGGCGACCGCATGCCGGGCGATGGCCGCGCCGGCCGGGCTGTCCGCCGTCCACACGGTGGGACGGCCCTGGACGCGCAGCGCCAGCGATTTCGCGCGGTTGTGGAAGGCGTCGCGGGCCGGGTGTCCGGTCGAGGCCTCGTCATCGAGAGCGTCGGCGAGGTCGTCGAGTGCGGGCACGCTCCCGGTGAACCGGACCTGGGTCAGCGCACCGAACACCGCGAGCAGCGCGGCGGCAAACCCCACGAAGCGGAAGCGGGGTTCGATGTCGAACCGCGGCGCGAGGTTGATCCCGTTGCCGCCCAGCGCATCTCGAAGAGGACCGGCCACGGGTGCGACCACCACGACCTCGGCCCGCCGGCGTAACGCCCGCGCGGCGGCGTCGGCGAGCGCCATGTCCCCGGCGTCGTCGCCGGCGACGATCACGACGTCGAGCGGGCCGATCCACCCGGGCAACACCGGACCACTGACCACCGGGACGTCCACCCGGGCGCCGAGGGTGGCCACCGCGAAGTCGGTCGCCCGATGGGAGACGCCGCTGGAACCGTGGACCACGATGACGCTACGGGGACGCAGGTCCGCGAGCGGGGCGAGCACGCCTTCGCGCACCGCTTCGGCGACGGCGCGCACCTGTGCGCCGGCGAGCGCGACCGCCCTCAGCAAACCGTCGACATCGGCCGAGATCAGCTCCTCGGCGTCGTCGAGGTCGGGGGAACCGGTTCGCATGTCACCAGGGTAGCCAGGTCGCGGAGTCGGCGCGCACGTACTCGGCACAGTCCCGACAACACCGGACTCCGCAGACACTGCACAGTCGACGGCACACGGCGCACTCTCGACGGGAACGGGTGCATGGTCACGGTGGCGACGTCCCCTCCGGACGTCTGTGTGGTCCACGCCCCCCGCGCGGTGGTGACCGGTCAGTCGACCGGGTCCGGCAGTACCCGCAGGTGTCCGCGGCGCCCCGGGCGCGGCCGGGTCTGGTGACGCGACGCCCCGGCGGTCGGGGCGGGCGCATCGACCGGGCCGGCGCGGTGCCGACCCGTCCGGCGGTCGTCCACGGCATCGCGATGGGCCTCGACGAACGCGGTGTCCTCGAAGGCATCGAGGGCGTCGATCGGACTGCGGTCGACGTACCGCGGGCGTCCACCGCCGGCGACGGCTCCGGCTTCCCGAACCGCCTCGGCGAGCGCGGTCAGCTCTTGATCCTCGGCCGGCGGCGCGGAGAATCCCCGCTCGCTGCGCAGCATCTCCCAGCCGCGCGGGACGGTGATCCGGCGGGCGTGATCGTCGCACAGGTCCCACGAGTGCGGCTCCTGCGACGTCGCGAGCGGACCGATCACCGCGGTCGACTCGGCATAGACGAAGGTCAGGGTAGCCACCGCGGATCGGGCGCAGCCGGGTCGGCAGCACAGTCGGGGAAGCTTCACGTGACGAGATTAGCCCTCGTCGCTCGCAACCGCGTCGGCGACACGCTCACCGGGCGGGCGGCCGGCGAAGACCCGGACCGCCGGAGCAGACACGCAGTGACCGGAGGAGACACGGACTCGTCCGACCTCCTACACTCTCGCCATGCGTATCGACCCGAAGCCGACTCCACGTGGCTCCTCCGGCCTGCCGGAGGCGCGCCGCGGTCGTCGGCGGACGGGTCGTCACCGCGATCGTCGCGGACGGGGACTGCGCTCGCCGTTGCTGCCACAGGGCGTGCCCGCCCACAACAGCCGGTCCGATGAATTCGACGCGGTCGCCCTGGAGGCGTTCGCCGAGATCGACGCGCAGTGGCATGACCAGATCGCCGGACTCGACATCGCCGTCGACGAGATCCCCCGGCTCCTGCCCCGTGACCCCGAGACGGTCGAGTGGCCCGACGAGGTGACCGCCGACGGTGCGGTGCCGCTCGCACGGCTGATCCCGGCCGGGATGGATGTGAACGGCGCACCGACGCGGGCGCAGATCATCCTGTTCCGCCGGCCGCTGGAGTCGCGGGCCAAGAAGGGCACCGAGTTGCTGGACCTGATCCACGAGGTACTCGTGCAACAGGTGGCGACGCATCTGGGCGTCGACGAAGACACGATCGACCGCGGACCAGAGTGATCCGCGGTCGATGATCGGTGGGGACGACTCCGTCGCGAGCCGTCCGCTCAGATGGTGACGCCGGTCAGATGATGCCGCGCTTGAGACGCCGGCGCTCACGCTCCGACAGGCCGCCCCAGATACCGAAGCGTTCGTCGTTGTGCAGGGCGTACTCGAGGCATTCGGACTTGACCTCGCAGCCCTGGCAGATCCGCTTGGCCTCACGGGTCGACCCACCCTTTTCCGGGAAGAACGCCTCGGGGTCGGTCTGCGCACACAGGGCACGGTCCTGCCACTGCTCTTCGACGGCGTCGAAGAGATCGTCGAAGTCGTTGGGCACCAACGAAAGATGACGACGACCCGGGTCGGCGTCGTCGGCGACGGGCCCGTGCGGCGACCCGAAGTCGGTCCCGATACCGATGGCCGACGCGGCGGCGGTGCCGCCGATCATCGAATCATCAACGGGGCCAAGGGTGTTGAATTCGGCGGTGAATTGCGGGCGGTTCTGTGGTTCAAGCGGATTGCCGATCGGGTTTTCCAAAGCCATCGTCGGCGCCTCCTAGCTCGGGATGTTGGTAGTTTCTGCGTCCTCTGCGAACACGGCCTGTGTGCCGCACCCACCACTGTTGCCACACCACTTGTACTACGGATGTGGAAACACCCACATCAGACGTACACAGCGCCCGAGCGACGGCCCGCGAAGTGCCGGAACCGACCCTCTCCCGAGTTCGAACATACGATCGAATCCGTTGGAGTCCAGCGGTTTTCGATCCGAAGGTTCTCGATCTCAAACTCGGAATGACACTGATGTGATTACACACGCCCAAGGCGGTCCCGGTCAAGTTGAAGTCAAAGATTCTCTGTTTACCACCAGGATCCGACAACCCTGTGACTCGACACGACATTGACCTCAACCCGACGTGAATGTCACACCGAACCCGGCACGGGTCGAAACCATCCGCACCGCACCGACAGCGCCTGACCGCCGACTCGCACCGCGCACTACAGTGGCGGTGTGAAGGAGTACCTGCTGTGAAGGTGACCGTACTCGTCGGGGGCGTCGGAGGGGCACGATTCCTCCTCGGTCTGCGCGAATTGTTCGGCCCGACGGCGTTCCCGGCCCCCCAGGACGACGCGTCCGGCGCCCCGGCGACCGAGCACGAGATCACCGCCATCGTGAACGTGGGCGACGACGCCTGGATGCACGGCGTCCGCATCTGCCCCGACCTCGACACCTGTATGTACACCCTCGGGGGCGGGATCGATCCCGAACGCGGGTGGGGTCGGCGCGACGAATCCTGGCGCGCGAAAGAGGAACTCGCCGCCTACGGGGCCGACCCGGATTGGTTCGGACTCGGCGATCGCGATCTCGCGACCCACCTCATCCGGACCCAGATGCTCGACGCCGGGTACCGGCTGTCCGACGTCACGGCCGCCCTGTGCCGGCGCTGGGTCCCCGGGGTGCGGCTCCTGCCCGTCACCGACGATCGTCACGAAACCCACGTCGTGGTCGCCAAACCCGACGGCGAGGACGGCGAACGGGTCGCGATCCACTTCCAGGAATGGTGGGTACGCCATCGCGCGCAGATCCCCACCTTCGGCTTCGCGCAGGTCGGTTCGGACGACACGGCGCCGGCACCCGGCGTCCTCGACGCGATCGCCGACGCCGATGTCATCCTCCTCGCGCCGTCGAACCCGGTCGTGAGCATCGGCGCCATCGTCAGTGTTCCCGGGATGCGCAGCACGCTGCGCCAGACCAAGGCCCCGGTGGTCGGGATCTCACCGGTCATCGACAACCGTCCCCTGCGCGGCATGGCCGACGAATGCCTGTCCGTGATCGAGGTCGAGTCCTCGGCACAGGGGATCGCCGGACACTACGGCGCCCGCAGCGGCAACGGGATTCTCGACGGTTGGCTCATCGCCGACGGCGACCACGCCGCTGTCGACGGCATCGCCGTCGGTACCGCACCGCTGCTCATGACCGACCCCGCGGCCACCGCGCAGATGGTGCGTGCGGCCTGCGCGCTCGTCGACGTACCGCTGCCCGAGACCAACAAGGGCGTGCAGTGACCGCTCGCCCCGACCACCGCGCACCGGGACATCTCGAGATCCGGCCGGTGACCGGCCTGCCCGAGTTCACCGCCGACTCCGACGTCGCGGGCGAGATCCTCGGCGCCGCACCCTGGCTCGAGTCCGGCGACGTGCTGGTGGTCACCAGCAAGATCATCTCCAAGGCCGAAGGGCGGATGGTCGATGCGCCCAGCGATCCCGAGGAGCGGGACGCACTGCGTCGTCGCCTCGTCGACGCCGAATCGGTGCGCGTCCTGGCCCGCAAGAACCGAACCCTGATCACCGAGAACCGCCTCGGCCTGGTGCAGGCCGCGGCCGGGATCGACGGCTCGAATGTGCGCAGCGACCAACTGGCACTCCTGCCGGAGAACCCCGACCGCAGTGCGGCGTCACTGCGGCGTGCCATCGCCGACGCCGCCGGCCTCGACGTCGCGGTGATCATCACCGACACGATGGGTCGGGCCTGGCGGACCGGACAGACCGACGTCGCCATCGGCGCGGCCGGCATCGCCGTGACCCATCCCTACGAGGGCGGCGTCGACGACTACGGGAATCCGTTGATCGTCACCGAGATAGCGGTGGCCGACGAACTCGCCGCCGCGGCAGACCTCGTCAAGGGCAAGCTCGCCGCCGTCCCCGTCGCTGTCGTCCGCGGGTTCGCTCCGGCCGACGACGGCACCACCGCCGCCGACCTCATCCGTCCCTACGACGAGGACCTGTTCCGCCTCGGGACCGAAGAGGCGATCGCACAGGGCCGCCGAGAGGCCATCCGCACCCGGCGTTCGGTGCGCACCTTCGCCGACCGGCCCGTCGACCCGGCGGAGCTGCGCGACGCCCTCGCCGAGGCGCTCACCGCCCCGGCACCCCACCACACACATCCGGTCCGCTTCGTGTGGCTGCGTTCCGCCCCGCGACGCCGCGAACTGCTCGACGCGATGACGCGCGACTGGCGCACCGACCTCGAATCGGACTCCAAGACAGCCGAATCCATCGAGAAGCGACTTCGACGCGGGCAGATCCTCTACGACGCCCCGGAACTGGTGATCCCGTTCCTCGTACCCGAGGGCGCCCACGACTACCCCGATGATCGTCGCAACGCCGCCGAGCACACGATGTTCACCGTGGCCGCGGGCGGGGCGGTCGCGACCCTGCTCACCGCGCTGGCGGTCCGCGACATCGGCAGCTGCTGGGTCGGGTCGACCATCTTCGCCGCGCCGACGGTGCGCCGCGTCCTCGATCTGGATCCGAGTTGGGAACCGCTGGGGGCCGTCGCCATCGGACATCCGCTCGAACCGGCCGGGTTGCGCGACCCCGCCCCCACCGCGGAGTGGGTCGTCGAACTGTGACCGCCGAGTCGCTGCACGCCTCCGCCGTCGAGGCCCTGACACGGTGGGAGACACCCGATCCCGCCCAGGACTCCCTGCGTCACGCATATCTCGCGTTCCTCGCCGCGTCCCCGGACGGGTGTCTTCGGGCCTGCGCACCAGGACATCTGACGGGTTCGGCGATCGTCTTCGACGCGACGCGCCGACACGTCCTGCTGACCCTGCACCCCCGCGTCGGGAAGTGGATACAGCTCGGCGGTCACTGCGAACCCTCCGACGATTCCCTCGCCGGCGCGGCGCTGCGCGAGGCGCGAGAAGAGTCGGGCATGCCCGAACTCGTGCTCGACACCGCCGACCCCACGCTCGCCGGTGACGGGATGGTCCACCTCCACACCCACCCGATCACCTGCTCCTTGGGAGTCCCCACCCGCCACCTCGACGTCCGCTACCGGGTGGTCGCCGCCCCGACGCCCGACGGCGAACTCCCCCGCGTCGTATGCAGTGACGAGTCCGTGGACCTCCGCTGGTGGCCGGTCGACGCGCTTCCGGACGACGCCGGAGACGACATCGCGACGCTCATCGACGCGGCCCTACGCGACGGGCCAACCCCCGCTCCCTGAGGTGCGAGCGAAGCGAGCCACGAAGGGCGGTCGTCAGACCTGGATGTTCTTGCCGACGGTGACCACACCGCCGGCGCTCACCGAGAACCGTTCGCGGTCGGCCTCGAGATCGACACCGAGCTGCTCGCCGTCACCGACCACGACGTTCTTGTCGAGGATGGCCTTGCGGACCACCGCGCCCTTGCCGACGCGCACGCCGGGCATCAGCACGCTGCCCTCGACCACCGCGCCGTCCTCGACGATGACGTTCGACGACAGCACGGAGTTGCGCACCGTGCCGGCGGAGATGATGCATCCGGAACCGACCACGGAGTCCTCCGCGACCCCGCCCTGGACGAACTTGGCGGGCGGCAGGTTGTGGGTCTCGCCGCGGATGGGCCAGCGGCCGTTGTAGAGGTTGAAGATCGGGTGGACCGACACCAGGTCCATGTGCGCCTCGTAGAACGCATCCAGTGTTCCGACGTCGCGCCAGTAACCGGTGTCGCGTTCGGTGGCACCGGGTACCTGATTGTCCTTGAAGTCGTAGACGAAGGCGGTGTCCCGGCGCACGAAGGCCGGGATGATGTCACCGCCCATGTCGTGGTCGGAGTCCGAGTCGGCGGCGTCGGCGCGCAGCGCGTCGACCAGCGCCTCGGTGGTGAACACATAGTTGCCCATCGACGCGAACGTCACGTCGGGATCGTCCGGCGTGCCGGGCGGATCGGCCGGCTTCTCCAGGAAGCGGGTGATCTTCCCGCTCTCGTCGGAGTCGATGCAGCCGAAGGCCACCGCCTCCGCTCGGGGCACGCGGATCCCGGCCACCGTGACGTCAGCGCCGGATTCGATGTGCGCGGCCACCATCTGCGACGGATCCATCCGGTACACGTGATCGGCTCCGAAGACGACGATGTACTCGGGTCGTTCGTCGGTGATGAGGTTCATCGACTGGAAGATCGCATCGGCACTGCCGGTGTACCAGCGTGGTCCGAGTCGCTGCTGGGCCGGCACCGGGGTGATGTACTCGCCGTGGAATCCCGACGTCCACCAGGTCTGCGAGATGTGCCGGTCCAGCGAATGCGACTTGTACTGTGTCAGCACGCAAATGCGCTCGTAACCGGCATTGACCAGGTTGGACAGCACGAAGTCGATGAGTCGGTAGGCACCGCCGAAGGGCACCGCAGGTTTGGCGCGGTCCATCGTCAGCGGGTACAGACGCTTGCCTTCGCCGCCTGCGAGGACGATGCCGAGGACGTGCGGCTCAGATCTCACTCCCCCAACTTAACCGCGATCGAAGCCGTCGGCCAGATGACCGGGCGGTCAGTATGCGTAGCGTCGGCCGCGACCGGGGTTTGGCAGCACCGATGGCGATCTGCGCGCGTTGGCACTAGCGTCGAGATCATGCGGGTGGCGATGATGACACGGGAATATCCACCTGAGGTCTACGGCGGCGCCGGGGTCCACGTCACCGAATTGGTCCGGTATCTGCGCGATCTCATCACCGTCGACGTGCACTGCATGGGCGCCCAGCGGGAGACTGCCTCGGTGTACACCCCCGACCCGGGGTTGGCCGGGGCGAATGCGGCGATCACGACGCTGTCCGCCGATCTGCGGATGGTGGTGGGTGCGTCCGGTGCCGACGTCGTACACTCCCACACCTGGTACACCGGCCTTGCCGGGCACCTGGCGGGACAGCTCTACGACGTGCCGCACGTGCTGACCGCCCACTCACTCGAACCGTCGCGCCCGTGGAAGGCCGAGCAACTCGGCGGCGGGTACCGGGTGTCGAGCTGGGTGGAACGCAACGCGGTGGAGTACGCCGACGCGGTGATCGCGGTGAGCTCGGGGATGCGCACCGAGATCTGTGACACCTACCCTCGTCTGGACCCTGAGCGTGTCCATGTGGTGCGCAACGGGATCGACACATCTCAATGGTTCCCGGTCGACGATCCGTTCGGACCCGACTCGACGCCGACCGCACTCGGGCTCGACCCGGACCGCCCGATCGTGGCGTTCGTCGGCCGGATCACCCGGCAGAAGGGCGTCGCACATCTGGTGGCCGCGGCGCACCGGTTCGATCCGGACATCCAGCTCGTCCTCTGTGCTGGTGCCCCCGACACGCCGGAGATCGGCGCCGAGATCGAGAGCGCGGTGGGCGAACTCTCCGCCTCGCGTCCCGGCGTCCACTGGGTGCGCGAGATGCTCCCACTCCCCCGGATCCGCGAGATCCTGACCGCGGCAACGGTCTTCGTGTGCCCATCGGTGTACGAACCGCTGGGCATCGTCAACCTCGAGGCGATGGCCTGCGGTACCGCGGTGGTGGCCTCGGCGGTCGGCGGCATCCCCGAGGTGGTGCGCGACAACGTCACCGGCCGCCTCGTGCGGTACGACCCCGTCGATCCGGCGACCTTCGAACACGATCTCGCCGACACCGTGAACGCGGTGGCCTCGGATGCGGCGGCGGCGTCGGCGATGGGGGTGGCCGGCCGCGAACGCGCCGAAGCCGAGTTCTCCTGGGCGTCGATCGCCGAACAGACGCTGGGTGTCTACGAGTCCGTACGGCGTTGAGCGGGTGAGCCTCCGCGGGCGGGCCGACACGTGGTCACCACCACCGACACCGTGACCGGCACCCGACCGTCCCCGGCGAAGGCCGCGGCCCGCGAGCGGATGTCGGCCTCGTCGGAGTGAAATGCCGACGGGCCCATGGCGACCAGATCCCCCACGGTCTGCGCGTCGACGTCTGCGGAGTACCGGACAGGTGACTCGTCGACCAATTCGAAGCCCGCGTCGAGCGAGGCACGGAGGCGCTCGGATTTGGCCTCGTCGACACGCAGCATCGCCATCGGCTCGATGAGTTCGCCGAGGTGGTCGGGTCCCGGACTCACGATGATCAGTGCGCCATCAGGGGCCAGTACGCGGGCGAACTCGCTCGCGTTGCGCGGCGCGAACACCGAGAGCACCACCGCGACAGCGTCATCGACGACGGGCAGGCCGCGCCAGACGTCGGCGACGACGGCAGCGAGGGGCCGGGGTCCCCGCGCCATGGCCCGCGCGCAGTACTTCGAGAGGTCCAGGCCGATTCCGGCGGCCGAGGACCGTCCGTCACCGCCGGGCACCCCGCTCGCCTCGACCGCGGCGCGAAGATAGTGTCCGCCACCGGCCCCCGCGTCGAGGATCACCGGCCGGTCTTGTCCACCCGTGACCTCGGCCGCGCGGCCGGCGACGAAATCGACCACGGGGAGCAGGAAACCGGAGTCGTGCACGCGGGCTCGGGCGGCCACCATGGCTGCGGTGTCGGCGCGCAGCGCGCCGGACCGGCCGTCGAGCAGTGAGACATAACCCTGGCGGGCGAGGTCGAAAGAATGCGCCTGCGGACAGCGCAGCGACGCGCCGTCGGCCGACAGGCGCCCGGTACACACCGGGCAGCGCAGGATCTCGAGTACCGAAGTGAGGCCATGCGCCCGGTGCGGGGTCGGTGGGTCCGCCCGGGCCTCATGGGAACTGCCCTCGTGGGGCATGTTCAGCCGGTTACCCCGCGGAGTTCCTCGCCCAGCGCGGCTGCTTCGTCGGCGGTCAGCTCGACGACCAGTCGACCTCCACCTTCGATCGGAATCCGGACAACGATTCCACGCCCTTCTTTGGCCGCTTCGAGGGGGCCGTCCCCAGTACGTGGCTTCATTGCCGCCATTCTCAAGCTCCCTTCAAGGTCCCTGCTCCGAACATGATACGTGCCCGGGTCGCACACGATTGTCAGTGCGCGACACGCGCGCCGCGCGGTCTCGACGTACGGCCCCTAGTGGGGGGTGCTCGGCGGGCCGGACCGCCCGGCGTCCACGCCGCCGTTCCCGGTGATACCAGCGGCGGGATCGTCCGGAGCCGCGCCCGCTTCCGCCCCGGGCACCGACTCCCGTTCGCGCAGACGCGTGATCACCGACCGCAGGTCGTCGACCTCACGCGCGAGACGTGCCAGCGCCCAGTCGACTTCGGCCTGCTTGTAACCACGCGGGGTCTGGGCGAAGCGCAACGCACGCACGTCGTCACCGGTGATGCCCACCGACGGCAACCGGGTGAGCGTGGTGTCGGGCTCGACCGGCGGCAGATCTTCTCCGCGTCCGAACACGAACCAGACGACAGCGAACACGATCGCGACGACGAGTCCCATGATCAGCAGGTACAGCAGCAGCGTCTGCATGCGTTCCATCCTGGCAGAAGCGCCCGGACGACGGCCCGGCACAGCACCGACCCGGCGACGGCCACCCGCGTCAGGGCGGGCGGCGTCGCCGGGTCGGGGCCGGGTTCATCAGGTCTGGCTCAGCAGGTCCGGAGCCGCCTAGGAGGCCATCTCCTCGGCCTTGGGGGCCAGGGCGCGCACGGTGTTCATCGGCGGACGATCCTCGAGATAGACCTCGGTGGTGTGCGGCGTGAAGGAGCCGTCGGGTTCGGCGGTGAACTGGGTGAGCCCGACGCCCGAGTCCTCGATGCCGCAGCGGCGCATCAGGGTTCCGACGATCTGGCGGCTCATGACCCCCAATTCCACCAGCGGGCGGTTGCGATGGGTTCGGACCCCGAGGTTGACCTGACCGATCCCGGCCAGGCCGTACCGGTCATAGGTGTCGATGAGCAGGCCGATCTCGACCCCGTAGCCCGGCGCGAACGGCACCGAGGAGAGCAGTTCGCGCGTGCCGGCGTACTCGCCGCCGAGTGGCTGCAGCACCGCGGTGAGATCCGGCTTCTGGGATGCCAGGAGGGGGCGTGCCACGAGCTCGGTCACGCGTCCGCCGCCGTTGGCGTCGTGCGTACCGCCCGTGCGCAGCGGGCGCCGGTAGTAGCCCTTCACGAGCTGGATCTCGGGGTTCAGCAGGAGCGGACCGAGCATCTTGGGCACGAACATCGGGTCCGGGTCGATGAGGTCGGAATCGACGAATGCGATGATGTCGCCGGTCGCCACGGCGACCGAACGCCACAGCACCTCACCCTTGCCCTTGACCGGGTCCAACTCGGGTACCGCCTCCTCGCGGGAGATCACCTGCGCGCCGGCGGCGAGCGCGCGCTCGGCGGTGGCATCGGTGGACCCGGAGTCCAGCACGATGATCTCGTCGACCAGGGTGCCGTACAGCGGCATGATCGTGGCGATGACGTCGGCGACGGTCTCTTCCTCGTTCAGCGCGGGCAGCACCACCGAGATGGTCCGGCCGTTCTTCGCGTCGACGAGGTCGTCGATCGTCCAGTCCGGCTGCTCCCAGGTGTGGGTTGCCGACCAGCGCTGCTCGGTCCCCGGGGTCTGGGCGACCGTCGGCCACATGGCGGCCTTGTCCCGGCTGACGGTGCTGGGCTTACGTCGCTTCTGCTGCTTGGTCATGCGAGTCCCCTGACTGTTCGGGCGGGTGGTTTCGCTCCCGCGATGGCAGCGACCATGTCGACCACGCGACGAGTGGCAGCGACTTCGTGGACGCGGAAGATCCGGGCGCCTTGGGCGGCGGCCAGACTTGTCGCGGCCAGAGTCCCTTCCAATCGGTGCGCTAGGTCTGTACCCAGAGTCTCCCCTACGAAATCCTTGTTGCTCAGCGCCATCAGGACCGGCCAGCCCGTGTTAACAAGATCTTTCACACCGCGTAACAGAGCCAGCCCGTGGTGAGTGTTCTTGCCGAAATCGTGCGTCGGATCGATAACGATCGAGTCTCGACGCACCCCGGCAGCGAGCGCCCGGTCGGCCGCGGAGGTCACCTCCCGGATCACGTCGGCCACCACCGCGTCGACCGAATCCCCGTATGCGACGCGGTGCGGCCGGGTCCGCACCCGCGCGCCACCCGTGTGCGAGCAGACGATCCCGGCCCCGCGTTCGGCGGCGACGTCGACGACGTCGGGGTCGAATCCCGCCCAGGTGTCGTTGATGAGATCCGCGCCGGCGGCGCAGGCCTGGTCGGCGACCTCGCTGCGCCAGGTGTCGATGCTGATCAGCACGTCCGGATGGCGGTCGCGGATCCAGGCGATCATGCCGACGACCCGGGCGGCCTCCGTCGCGGCGTCGACCTCGCGCCCGGGTCCGGCCTTGACCCCGCCGACGTCGATGATGTCGGCGCCCTCGGCGACGACCCGGTCGACGTGCGCCTGGGCGGCGGCGTCGTCGAAGCTCGCTCCTCGGTCGTAGAACGAATCAGGGGTTCGGTTGACGATCGCCATCACCAACGCGCGGTCGGTCGGCACCCGCCGCCCGCACAGCGTGTCCGACGCCGACGTATCCGGGCCGGAACTCACCCCTTGGGCACCTTGGCGGCGGCGACGTCGTCGGGGTAGTCGTCGTAGAACTCGGTGTAGCCCTTCTCCTTGCCGAGCAACACATAGAGCCGTTCGGCCTCGGCGTCGGTGTACCCCTCCTTGCGCAGCTCGACCTTGCGGTTCTTGAAGGTCGAGGTCTGCTCGAAATCGTCGACGATCCGAACGAACAGCGGCACCGCGTACGACGGCAGCGCGTCGTAGAGATGGCGGGCGAACGCGCCCGGGTCGAGGTCGGCGCCCTCGCGCAGCTTGATCGCGATCATCCCGGCGCGACCGTCGGTGCCGGGGACCTCGACGCCGTACGCCACCGACTGGGCGACGGCCTGATAGGAGTCGACCGCCCCCTCGACCTGGGTCGTGGCGACGTTCTCGCCCTTCCAGCGGAAGGTGTCACCGAGCCGGTCGACGAAGGCGATGTGCGCGAACCCCTGATCGCGGACCAGGTCACCGGAGTTGAAGTAGGAGTCACCGTCCTTGAAGGCGTCGCGGATGATCTTCTTCTCGGTCTCCTCGGAGTCGGTGTAGCCGTCGACGGGCACCCGGTCACTGATCTGGGCGAGCAGCAGGCCGGTACCGCCCCGGCCGACCTTCACGAGCCGGCCGTCGTCGCCGCGCTTGGGGTTACCCTCCTCGTCGTATTCCACGATCTTGTACGGGAGCGGGCAGAAGCCGGCGGTCTTGTCGACGCTGAACGCGTTGACGAATGCGAGGTTCAGTTCGCTGGCCCCGTAGAACTCGACGACGCGGTCGACCCCGAAACGCTCGCGGAACTCGTCCCAGATGTCCGGGCGCATACCGTTGCCGACCACGGTGTGCACGGAATGCTGGCGATCCGTGGGCTTCTCGGGCTGCGCGAGGAGATAGCGACACAGCTCGCCGATGTAGCAGAACGCCGTCGCACGGTTGAGGATCACGTCGTCCCAGAACTTCGACGCCGAGAACGAGCGTCCGATGGCGATGCACGCACCCGAGGCGAGGACCGAGGACAGTGACACCGACAACGCGTTGTTGTGGTAGAGCGGCAGCGGCACGTACATGGTGTCGCTGTGGCGCAACCGCACCGCGAGACCGCCGATGCCGGACAGGCTCGCCAGCCACCGGTTGTGGCTCATCACGCTGGCCTTCGGCATCCCCGTGGTGCCGGAGGTGAAGATGTAGAACGCCTTGGTTGACGCGGGCAGCTGCTCGGTGACCTCGGGATCGGCTTCCGAGAGTCCCTCGGCTGCGGCGTCGAACGCGGCGAAATCGTAGACGTGTTCGGGCAGGACCGATTCCGGGATCGACTCGAAGGCCTCCGCGCACTCGGGATCGTGGATGAGGACCTTGGCCTCGAGGAGGCCGACGCTGTGCTCGAGCACCTCGCCGCGCTGGTTGTAGTTCAGCATCCCGGCGATCGCGCCGAGTTTGACGGTGGCGAGCATCAGCAGCAGGTCGGTCGTGCAGTTCTTGGAGAGCAGCGCCACCACGTCGCCCTTGCCGACGCCGTCTGCGGAAAGTGCTGCGGCGTAACGGTTCACGCGGCGGTTGGCCTCGCCGTAGGTGGTCGTGCGGCCCTCGAACCGGACGAACGGCCGGTCGGGGTGTTCGGCCGCGTGCTTCTGGAAGACCGAACCGATGGTCCGCTTGGCCTCCGGTGGGCGTCGGATGAGCCCGGGTGCGTGCTTGATCATCCCGGTCGCATGTGGCGCCATCTTCACCACGCCGCGAAGGATGTCGGGGATACCGACGGTCTTCTTCACACTCTGCTGCCGACTGTCCTGCTGCTCGACCCCTTGGGACATCTGCCCTCCGCTCTCCCGCTGGCGTTTCGAGTGCCCCGCGCACTCAGGCGCTACCTTACCGGCCGGTAGCAAGGCCTTCCCGTGCTGTCGCCAACTCCACCGCGTCGGCGACCGACCGCGTGATGAGCAGCCGGTCGAGCGATCGTCGGGCGACGAACCCGGTTGTCGACAACTCTCGCAGCCAGTCGAGCAACGGCGCGTAGAAATCGACAGGATCGAGCAGGACGACCGGTTTGTCGTGCATCCCGAGGTAGCCCCCGGTCCAGGTCTCGAAGAGCTCCTCGAGCGTCCCGATCCCGCCCGGGAGGGTGATGAACCCGTCGGCACGCTCGTCCATGAGGCGTTTGCGTTCGCGCATGGTCTCGGTGACCACGAGTTCGCCCGACCCGAGGTCGGCGACCTCGTGCTTCATCAGCGCGCGCGGGATGATGCCGACCGTGTGGCCACCGGCCTCGCGAGCGGCGTTGACCAGCGCTCCCATCATGGAGATGTTCCCGCCACCGGAGACGACCACATGCCCCTGTTCGGCGAGCGTCCGACCCACTTCGGCGGCGAGATCGAGATAGGGCTGGTCGACGGGACCGGAGGCGCAATAGACGCAGACAGCACTCACCGGGCAATCGTGCCATCGTCGGCCGGGAAGGTCATATCGACCCTCAGGGTGTCGCGGCCTCGATCGCGGCGACCACGTCGTCGGGATCGTCGACGACGGTGAGCAGGTCCAGATCCTCGGGCGAGATCATGCCGCGCGCGGCGAGGACGTCGCGCATCCAGTCCAGCAGGCCGCCCCAGAAGTCGCTGCCCACCAGCACGATCGGGAACCGGACCACCTTCTTGGTCTGCACGAGGGTCAGCGCCTCGAAGAGTTCGTCGAGGGTGCCCATCCCGCCGGGGAGACAGACGAACGCCTGCGCGTACTTCACGAACATCGTCTTGCGCACGAAGAAGTATCGAAAGTTCATGCCGAGATCGACCCAGGGGTTGAGGCCCTGTTCGAAGGGCAGCTCGATGTTGAGTCCGATGGACTGCGCCCCGGCCTGATGTGCGCCCTGGTTGGCGGCCTCCATCGCACCGGGTCCGCCACCGGTGATGACCGCGTAACCGGCCTCGCCCAGCGCTCGGCCCACGCGGACACCGAGCGCGTATTCCGGCGACTCCGGATGCAGTCGCGCCGAGCCGAAGACGGTCACGGCCTCGGCGACCTCGCTCATCGCATCGAACCCGGCGACGAACTCGGACTGGATGCGCAGGACCCGCCAGGAGTCGCGCATGGTTCGTTCGGAACGACGCGTGGCGTCGCGCGGGTCGACCCATTCCAGCAGGCGGCGGTCCGTGGTCTTGCCGCGCTGGTCTCGCCGAATCCGGATCGGGCCGACGTAGCAGGTGTCGGGGTTCGTTCCGTCCTCGACGGGTTCCGGCTCGGGCGTGGTCGACATGGCGGTCACGCTAGCAGCGCCGTCCCGCTCCGCCGGTCTCGCAAGGTCAGGACAGGTAGGTGCGCAGCAGGTCGGTCACCGCGCGGATCTGCTCCACCGGCACCCGTTCGTCGACGCGATGCGCGAGATTGGGATCGCCGGGGCCCAGGTTCACCGCGGGGATGCCCAGCGCCGAGAACCGCGACACATCGGTCCAGCCGTACTTCGCGCGGAACCGTCCGCCCGCGGCGTCGACGAGCGCCGCGGCCGCCGGATGCGCCAGGCCGGGCAGGGCCCCGGCTGCCGAATCGGTCACCTCCAGCGCGATGGTGCCGTCGGCGAGGTCGGCGGCGAACACCTCGCGGACGTGGTCGAGCGCCTGCTCGATCGAACGGTCCGGAGCGAAGCGGAAGTTGACGTCGACGTGCGCGGCGTCGGGGATCACGTTGCCGGCGACGCCCCCGCCCACCGCGACCGCGGACAGGCCCTCGCGGTACTCGCAGCCGTCGATGTCGACGCGGCGGGCCTCGTAGCCGGCCAGCGTGGTCAGGACCCCGCCGAGCTTGTGAACGGCGTTGTCGCCCATCCACGACCGGGCCGAATGCGCTCGGGTCCCCGATGTCGACAACCGAACCCGAAGCGTCCCTTGACATCCGGCTTCGATGAGCCCGGCGGTCGGCTCGCCGAGAATCGCCACGTCACCGGCGAGCCACTCGGGCAGCTCCCGTTCGATGTCGTTCAGGCCGTTGAACTCCGCCGCGATCTCCTCGCAGTCGTAGAAGATCAGCGTCAGATCCGAGACGGGTTCGCGCAGCGTCGCCGCGAGGTGGAGAAATACGGCGTCACCGGACTTCATGTCGACGGTGCCGCACCCGTGCAGGACGTCCCCCTCCTCCGGATGCGTCTCGCGCCGGTGCGGGAGGTTGCCCGCGACCGGCACGGTGTCGAGGTGTCCGGCGAGGATGACCCGCTGGGCGTGCCCCCGGTCGGTCCGTGCGAGGACCCGGTTGCCATGGCGGAGGATCTCGAATCCGCTCGTCTGCGCGCGCAGGGCGGCCTCGACCGCGTCGGCGATGGCCGACTCGTTGCGCGACTCGCTCTCGATGTCGACGAGCGCGGCGGTCAGTTCGACGGGGTCGGCGGTCAGGTCGAGGTCGGTGCTCACTCCCTCACCGTAGTGAGCCCATCTCCGCGGCGCCGAAGGAGACGCTGAACTTCACGCACCAGAGGAACACCGACGGATAGTCGCCCAGTTCGACGTCGGCGGGGATCTCGTAGACCTGGTTGCCCTTGTTCCCCTTGATCATGCCGAGGTCGACGTGCGGGACGCCCGCGGCCGTACGCCACCCGGCGAACCCCTCGACCACGTCCCCTTGCGACAGCCACACGTGGACATCCGGGCCAGTGGTCGTGTCCAGGTCCTCGATCGCCAGCACGCGTGAGCCGTCGGGCTGTTCGATGATCGAGACCGTTCCGGATGTCGAGTGTTCGTGGCTGATCAGGCTGCCGCGCGAGATGACCACCGGCCCGGCGGGGGGTGGTTGCCCCGGCGCCGACGTCGTGGGGGTGACCGCGACCGGGATCGCGTCGTCGACCTCGGTGTCGACGAAGATCAGCCACGGCTGGAAGACGACGGCCCCGACCGCCAGCGCCGCCACGAGCACGACGCCGAGCCCGCCCACCACCCACGGCCAGCGGCGTCGTCGGCGCCGGGGCGTTACAGGTGGCTGCGGATGACCGGTCATGCTGGCGACCCTACGAGCGGCGTACAGCACGTGACCAGGACTTTGGGCCGAATGGATGACGCCGGGGCACCGGTGGCGGGGCGGGGCCGCCGGTGTCGATCGCTTAGACTCACCTGTCGTGACATCTACTGGCGCACACGCAACTGGCATCGCGACCGTGACCGACGGGGGTTCGACTCCCGGCGTCGTCCTCGACGTCTGGTTCCCCGAACCCGAACTCGACGGGGTCGAGACCGCGGAAACCGTGACCCTCGACGACGAGTCGACACCGGCTCACCTCCGCGAGCTGGTCGGCCGCGACGAGGCCCGCGGGGTGAAGACCATCGCGGTCCGCACCGGGATCGCCGACATCACCGCCGCACCGGTTGACGCCTACGACGTCTACCTTCGACTGCACCTGCTGTCGCACCGCCTCATCACCCCGCACGGCGCCAATCTCGAGGGCATCTTCGGAATGCTCACCAACGTGGTCTGGACCAATCACGGCCCGTGTGCGGTCGACAACTTCGAGTCGGTCCGGGCGAAGCTGCGCGCCCGCGGACCGGTCACCGTCTACTCGATCGACAAGTTCCCGCGCATGGTCGACTACGTGGTGCCCGGCGGCGTACGGATCGGCGACGCCGACCGCATCCGCCTCGGCGCGCATCTCGCGGCCGGCACCACCGTGATGCACGAGGGCTTCGTCAACTTCAACGCCGGCACCCTCGGGTCGTCGATGGTGGAGGGTCGCATCTCCGCGGGCGTCGTCGTCGGCGACGGCTCCGACATCGGCGGCGGCGCCTCGACGATGGGCACCCTGTCGGGCGGCGGCAAGGAGATCATCGCGCTGGGCAAGCGCTGCCTCCTCGGCGCGAACTCCGGCTGCGGTATCCCGCTGGGTGACGACTGCGTCATCGAGGCGGGCCTCTACGTCACCGCCGGCACCAAGGTCACCGGACCCGACGGCACGCAGATCAAGGCGCGCGACCTGTCCGGCCAGTCCAACCTGCTGTTCCGCCGCAACAGCCTGACCGGCGCGGTCGAGGTCGTGCCGTGGAAGGGCGACGGCATCGCCCTCAACGAGGCGCTGCACAAGAACGACTGACACCGGGGCTCACTGGCCGGATTCCCGATCCCGACGTATGGTGGGCCCATGAGCACATCGAACAATCGTTCGACGAACGAGACCGACGACGTCCTCGGCGCGGGCGCCGGAAACTCCACCGAGAAGGACCCGGACGACTGGGTGACCGGCGACGAGCCGATGACCGGCGCGCAGCGGAGCTATCTCGACACCCTCGCACGGGAGGCCGGCGAGACCCTCTCGGCCGACCTCACGAAGGCCGAGGCGTCCGAGGAAATCGACCGTCTGCAACAGAAGAGCGGTCGAGGCTGAGCAGGGCCGGTGTCAGGCCGTCAGACGAGCGACGGCCGCACTGACCCGCTCATCGGTGGCGGTGAGCGCCATACGAACGTGGCGCTCACCCGCCGGACCGTAGAAATCGCCTGGAGCACAGAGAATTCCGCGGTCGGCGAGCCAGGCGACGGTCTCCCGGCACGGTTCGTCCCGGGTGGCCCAGAGGTACAGGCCCGCCTCGGAATGGTCGACCCGGAAGCCCGCACCCTCCACGGCTGCTTTGAGCAGCCGACGACGCTCGGCATAACGCTCGCGCTGCTCGTCGACATGTGCGTCGTCGCGCAGTGCGGCGGTCATCGCTCCCTGGACGGGGAACGGCACGATGAGTCCGGCGTGCTTGCGGACCGCGAGCAGTTCGGCGACCAGTTCGGTGTCGCCGGCGAAGAATCCGGCGCGATACGACGCCAGGTTCGAGATCTTGGACAGTGAGTGGACCGCGAGCAGTCCTGTGTGGTCGCCGTCGCAGACCCTCGGGTCGAGGATCGACAGCGGCTCGCCCTCCCAACTCAGACCGAGATAGCACTCGTCGGACACGACGACGGTCCCCCGCTCGCGTGCCCATCCGACGACCTTGCGGAGATGATCGAGGCCGAGGACCTTGCCGGTCGGATTCGACGGCGAGTTGATGAACATCAGCGCCGGGTTCATCGGTCCCAGCGCGACGGTCGAATCAGCCCGCACCGCCCGCGCACCGGCGAGCAGGGCGCTCACCTCATACGTCGGGTAGGCCACCTCGGGGATCACCACGTCGTCGCCGGGTCCGAGCCCGAAGGTCGAGGCCAGGCCCGCGATCGCCTCTTTCGTGCCGATGACCGGCAGAATTCCTGTCTCGTGCAGGGCGGTGACGCCGTGGCGTCGGACCAGAGACTCCGCGGCCGCCTCCCGCAACTCGCGGGTCCCGATCGTCGTCGGGTAGCCCGGGAACGCCGAGTTCTCGGCGAGTGCGTCGCGGATGAGTGCGGGCACCGGGTCGACGGGTGTCCCGACCGACAGGTCGACGATGCCGTCGGGGTGGGCCTGAGCCGTCGCCTTCGCTTCGGCGATCGTGTCCCACGGGAAGTCGGGCAGGCGCCCGCTGACGCGGGTCGAGGAGACCCGCAGGGGCGCTGCCGTGCGGGAGACAGGACTGCTCATGCGGAGGCGGTCAGTCCTCTTCGTTCATCGGCGGGAGGCCCTTGATGAACGCCGGATCGGCCTCGGTCTTGCCGACCTTGCTGGCGCCGCCCGGGGAGCCGAGGTCGTCGAAGAAGTCGGCGTTCGCGCTGACGTAGGGCTCCCATTCGTCGGGAACATCATCTTCGTAGAAGATCGCCTCGACCGGGCACACCGGCTCACACGCACCACAGTCGACGCACTCATCCGGCTGGATGTAGAGCATGCGTCCACCCTCGTAGATGCAGTCGACGGGGCACTCCTCCACGCAAGCCTTGTCCAACACGTCGACGCAAGGCTCCGCGATGATGTAGGTCACCACTCACTCCTTCGCTAGGGAAGATCCGGGTCGGCGCGACGAGAAACGCAGTTCGGCGTCGAACGGCACTCCGGCGTCGGCGCCGGTGCGGCCCGAGGGCTGGTCGAACCGCACCCCACAGTATCCGCCCCGGGAGACGCTGCGACGAAATCGACCCCCGTCCAGAGGTGCCCGAATCCGGGTTTGAGTAACGAGGATCACATCGCCGACCGCGAGACGCCGCTCCGGGTTTCGTTCAGCGTGCCGCCAAACCTCGACGCCGCGACGATCCGCGTGCAGAGTCGGGCGCATGATCGTCGTCGACGAATCCGTCCTCACCGGACACCGACCCGCGGGCGCGTGTGCCCGGGTGCCGCACCGACCCACCGCGCGGTCGATGTCGATGTGCTGTTGCTGAACCGATCGGCCTCACCACATCCTCTTCGACTCTCGCAAGGATTCGCCATGACCTCCACCCTCGCCCGCACCGAACGGGCGCCTCAGTCCGCGTTATCGTCTCTTTCCTCCGCCCGGAATCGTGCTCGGACGTCTTCGCCCCTGCGCGAGCGTCCGGGTACCGCGGCCCCGCGCGCCCTTGGTCACCTGCCGACGCGGCTCCGGCCCGCCGACCTCCTCCGCATCACCGACCAGGGCGTCGCAGACGTCCTCGACGGTCGCCACGACGACCTGCTCCCGGAGGTCTGGGACGAACGGCATCGCTGGTCGACGCGCCTGCACGCCGACGACGACGTCGACGTGTGGCTGATCAGCTGGACGCCGGGCGAGGCCACCGAACTGCACGACCACGCCGGTTCGCTCGGAGCCCTGACGGTGTTGTC
The DNA here is from genome assembly GCF_042672305.1 of Gordonia sp. NPDC127522. Lineage (NCBI taxonomy): Bacteria > Bacillati > Actinomycetota > Actinomycetes > Mycobacteriales > Gordoniaceae > Gordonia > Gordonia sp. NPDC127522. The sequence goes on along the minus strand of NZ_JBHXVK010000004.1, from coordinate 25,099 downwards.
GGGCAGCTTGCGCGAGTACCACTGGACGGGAGACGATCTGGCGGTGCGCATCCTCGACGCCGGCGACCAGGCCGCCTTTCCTCTCGGGTGGGTGCACGACGTCGTGCGGAACCCGGTCGTCGCCGCGCCGGAGATCGGTGCGGAGACCAGCCCGCAGGTGACCCCGACGCTCAGCGTGCACGCCTACTCACCGCCGCTGACCGCGATGTCGTACTACGACATCTCCGAGGGCGGCCACCTGCGCCGCAACCGGACCGTTCTCACCGACCAGCCCGAATGAGCACTCCCCGCACCATCGACGACGTACTCGCCGACGCACGGTCGCGGATCGCGCGGGTCGAGGCCGCGGACGTCCCCGCCGAGCTGGCCGACGGGGCGGTGCTGGTCGACATCCGTCCCGCGGCGCAGCGCGCGGAGGAGGGCGAGGCCCCCGGAGCCCTCGTCATCGAACGGAATGTCCTCGAATGGCGGTGCGACCCGGCGAGCGACGCCCGCATCGACCAGGCCGTCGACCATGACGTCCGCTGGATCATCCTGTGCTCCCAGGGTTATACGTCGAGCCTGGCCGCCGCGGCCCTGCAGGATCTCGGACTCCATCGCGCAACCGACGTCGTCGGCGGATACGAAGCTCTCGCACCGGTTCTCGGCTGACCCTTCGCAATTCGTCTCGCCAGGACCCTTCGAGGCTCGTCGCTATCGCTCCTCGCACCTCAGGGAGCGGGGGCTGGCGGCCGTCGTGGACTACGAAAGAACCCGTTGTGCTCTGAGCGAGCCCTACTACTGCTCCCTGAGGAGGCCGGAGCTTGCGGAGGCCGTCACGAAGGGTCCTGGTGAGGTGTGTCGCCAAACCCTTCGTGACGCGGAGGCGCGGTGCTTCCCTCAGGCAACCGCCGGCCAGGGACGCGGGGCCGGGCGGGTGTCGACGGCGAGGCCGGTCACCGGGTCGGCGAGCGCGGCGACGTGCTGGGTCAGTGCCGGGTCGATCCAGTCGGCACCGTTCAGCACATACGGCGGCTGCGCGGTGATGCGTTCGGTGAGAACGAAATCCGACTCCGCGGTGCGGGCGGCCAGGGCGTCGAGGTGAGGCCACGGGCGTTCCGGGTTGACGTGATCGGGAGTCAGCGGCGACACCCCACCCCAGTCGTCGACGCCGGAGGCGATCAGCGCGGCACATTCGGCGGGCGACACCAGGTTCGGGGGCGCCTGGATCCGCATGTGTGGGCCGAGGACGACCCGGGCGACCGCGACGGCGGCGAGGAACTCGGTCATCTCCGCGTCGGGGGTCGAGCGCATCGCGGTGTCCGGCTTCGCCCGGAAGTTCTGCACGATCACCTCCTGGATGTGCCCGCCTCGGGTGTGCACATCCGCGAGGGCCAGCAGCGATTCGGCCCGCTCGGTGAGTGATTCGCCGATCCCGACCAGAATCCCGGTGGTGAACGGGACACGAGCGGTGCCCGCGTCACGCAGCACCTGCATGCGGACCAGCGGGTCCTTGTCGGGACTTCCGTAGTGTGCCTGGCCTTTCTCGGTGAACAGGCGACGCGACGTCGTCTCCAGCATCATGCCCATCGACGGTGCGACCGGGCGCAGGCGGAGCAGTTCCTCGAGGCTCATCACCCCGGGATTGAGGTGCGGCAGCAGACCCGTCTCCGACAAGACGGCGACCGCGGCGGCACGAACGTAGTCCAGCGTCGAGGAGTAACCCCGTTCGGCCAGCCATTCGCCGGCCTGCGGCCACCTGTCCTCGGGGCGGTCACCCAGCGTGAAAAGCGCCTCCTTGCAGCCGAGTTCGGCACCGCGGCGCGCGAGGTCGACGACCTCGTCGAGTTCCAGATAGAGCCCCTCCCCCGCGCGGGCGAGTTTCCCGGGGACCGTGACGAAGGTGCAGTAGTGGCACCGGTCGCGGCACAGGCGCGTCAGCGGGATGAACACCTTGCGGGAGTAGGTGATCTGCCGGGACCGGCCGACCGCGGCCAGCCCCTCGTCGCGGAGCGCCCCGGCGATCGATTGCAGTTCGACCAGGTCGTCTCCTGCGCAGGACAGGAGCGTCACGGCCTCGTCGAGACCGATCGGCGCCCGGTCGCGCGCGGCGTCCAGGGCCGCGCGGACGGTCAACTTCTCGGTCATTCCTCACCCTCCTCAGGTGTTCCGGTGCCGGCGTCGTCGGGACGGGGTTCGTACGGTTCGGGGTCGAAGGTGCCGTTGCGTTCGCGGAACGACGCCGCAGTGCCCGGCCACAACAGGGTCAGGCGACCGCTGTCGGGGTCGACATACCAACTCTCACAACCGGTCAGCCACACCGTCGACTCGCTGCGAGCGTCGATCTCCCGCGTGTATTCGTCTTCGGCGGCAGGCGAGACCGCCAGCGTCGTGATCCCGCTGCCGGCCATGTACTCCAGCGCGCCCAGGACGTAGTCGAGTTGCGTCTCGATCATGTAGATCGCCGAGTTGTGGCCGAGCGCCGCGTTGGGCCCGTCGAGGACGAACATGTTCGGGAATCCGCTGACCACGGTCGAGGCATAGGACGTCATGCCCGCAGACCAGTGGTCGGACAGCCGCCGACCGGCACGACCGGTGATGCGCGATGCGGCGGGCGGGCGTGCGGATTCGAAACCGGTTGCCATCACCAGGACGTCGAGATCGTAGGTGTGACCACTGTGCGCGGTGGCCTTGGTCTCGGCGACCGACGTCAGAGCACTCGACTCGAACACCACGTTGGAGCGTTGTAGCGCCGGATAGAAGTCGTCGCTGAGCAGGATTCTCTTGCAACCGATCTCGTAGTCGGGGGTCAGCTGTTCACGGAGGTTGGCATCGGCCACCTGCCCGTGGAGGTGATCCCGCGCACGGGAACGGATCTCGTCGATGTCCGGATGCAACCCGAGCCGCTGCCGGAACGCCCCGTCGGCTTCGGTGAGCAGTCGGTCGCGCACCTCCGCCGCGACGACGGGGTCGAGCATGGCGGCCCGCTCGTCGTCGGTGTAGAGCCGGTCCGCGCGCGGCACGACATACGGTGGCGTGCGGCAGAACACGACGAGATCGTCCGCGGCGTCGGCGAGATGCGGGATGAGCTGCACCGCCGACGCACCGGTTCCGACGACCCCGACCCGCGCACCCGCGACGTTGACGTCGTCGTGCCAGGCGGCCGTGTGGACGACCTGTCCCGGGAAGGTGTCGAGTCCGTCGATGTCGGGGATGCGCGCCTCCGACAACCGTCCGACCGCCAGCACCAGCGAGCGAGCGCGGAAGGTGACGTCCCGGCCGTCCGGCGCCGCCGCCGTGATCACCCAGTGCGCCCCCTGCTCGTCCCAGACCGCTTCGCGGAGTTCGCGATTGAGTTCGATGCGGTCGGCGAGTCGTTCGTCGACGACGATCTGTTCGAGATAGCTGCGGATCTCGGCGCCACGAGGGAATCGCGCCGACCAGTCGGCCGGCGGCCGGAACGAGAACGAGTACAGATGGGCGGGGATGTCGCAGGCGATGCCGGGATAGGTGTTGTCGCGCCACGTGCCCCCCACGCCGTCGGCGCGTTCGAGCACGACGAAGGATTCCCGCCCGCGGCGCGCGAGCTGCGTCGCCATCCCGAGCCCGGCGAAGCCCGCGCCGATGATGGCGACATCCACGTCGTCCATCGTCAGCGCGCGCTGCTGCGCTCCGGCCGCCCGCCCGGAAGACATGCTCCGGCTCACGCGGACACCTGTGGCAGCGGGAGTTGCCGGTCGGGCTCTGGCACCCCGTAGCGGGTGGTGCGCTGACGCGGCCTCCGTCCGGCTCGCGCCGCGATGTCGACGACAGCCGCGGCGTCGAGGACACGACCTGACTCCGGTCCCGCGCCCGGCATCAGGGTGCCGTCGAGCAACAGCCCACCCAGATCATCTGCCCCGCCGCGCAACACCAGATCGACGGTGGCCGCGGGCAGTTTGGTCCACGCCACCTGCAGATGATCGAGGAGGCCTGCGGTCATGAGGCGGGCGACGGCGTGCAACGCGCGGGTCTCCCGCTCCGACGCGGTCCGCGAGGCGGTGTCCGCCAAGTGGGGCGGCACGTTCTCGGGAAGCAGTGGCATCAGGATGAGTTCGCTGAAACCGCCCGTGCGACGCTGGATCTCGAGTAGCAGTCGAAGATGGGCGATCTGGTGTGCGGGCGTCTCGACGTGCCCGTAGAGCATAGTCGCGGTGGAGAAGAGACCCACGCGGTGGGCGGTTTCGATGACGTCGACCCAGCTGCCGACCGGCGGCGCCGTGCCGGTGGGTGAGAGCGTCACCCGGACGGTGTCGTCGAGGATCTGGGCGGCGGTCCCCGGCACCGACCCCAGGCCCGCCGACCGCAGCCGCTCGAGGTGCTCGACGATCGTGATCCCGGCACGCTCGGCGCCGTCGACGATCTCCGGGGCCCGATAGGCGTGCAGGTGGAGCCCGTCGGCGGCCCCCGTGATGTCCTCCACGAGCCGGACGTAGTCGTCGGCCGGCAGTTCGGCGGGCAGGGGTCCCTGCATGCAGATCTCGGTCGCGCCGAGTGCGACCGCCTCGGCGACCAGTTCGTCGAGACCCGGGTCGTCGGGTCCGAGCCGGCTGACGATCCCGGTGTCGAGGTTGCGGTTGACCACGAAGGTCAACACCTCCGGGTCGGTCACCTGCCGACGCACGGTGTCGGCCAGATCGCACAATTCGTCGAGCTGCGCACCCGAGGCCCCCAGGAGGGCGACCCAGCCGTCATCGTCGAGGGCGTCGGCCCCGAGAGTCGGGTCGTCACGGACACGGCTCAGTGCGGCCGTGACGCGCTCGATCGGGGCCATGATGTCTTCGGCCCACGCGCGCAGAAGCATGTCTCTCACTCTAACGCCGCCCGTCGCGGAACGACGCGGAGCGCCCCTGCGGCCGGTGGTCAGTCGGGTTCGGGCAGCCGCCCCGTCCAGCCCAGCGCGGCGCACGGCCCGACGCCGAGGACGACGAGCAGCAGGGTCTGTACGAGGTAACCACTGCTGATCGAGAGCACGACGTCCCCGCCCGGGCCGGGGAGCCCGCCGGCGACCACGACGACGAGCCCCCATGCGGCGAGAGGCCCGTACCGCCACGGGGTCGCGGTGAGGCCGGCCGCGAGCCAAAGCAGGACCGCATTGACCACGCCGGCGGCAAGTGCCGCGACGGGCAGGGCGACGCCGCCGAAGCGCTGATAGGTGAACGCGACGCTCAGGAGACCGATCGCGAACCCGTCGACGACGAGGAACCCCAGGAGCAGTCGGTCGACGACGGAACCCGATACGGGCCGAACAAAGCGGGCCATCGAGTCAGTCGCTCCCGGCGAACAGGTCCGACTCGCGCGTGTCCGTGGCACCGAGGGACTCGTGACGCTCTGGTTCGGTGAGGATGAAATGCTCCGCGCGGGCGATCGGCTGCAGGATGTTGTTCGACAGCGCGTATTCGGTTCCGGACGCCGCAACGGTCACCTGTGTGGCGTGGGCGGCCAGGGCGGCCACCTTCTGGGGGAGGTACGCGCTGATGTCGATCTCGGTGGTGATGTCGGCGTCGGGATAGCTCGGCAGCTCACCGTCGCGCGGCATCCGCCAGCCGTCGGGTACCGCGGCCACGCCGGCGAGCCCGGAGTCCAGTGCGCTGCGTTCGGTCACCGATTCGTAGATCTTGGCCGGGCCCGGACCGACTTCCCGGGCGCGGGCGACCGCGGCCGTCGTGACCTCGTGCACCAGTTTGTGATCGGGATGGCCGTACGTACCCGAGGCGTCGTAGCTGACGACCACCTGGGGTGCGAAGTCGGTGAGCACGTCGACCAACGCCTCGACGGGCTCGTCGAACGGTGCCCGCACGAGTGCGCGCGGGTGGTTCGCGGACGGCGCGCCGGCCATCCCGGAGTCCCGCCATCGGCCCGCACCGCCGAGGAATCGCGGCCGCAACGCGGGACGGCCGGCGGGACTGAGCTCGGCCAGTGCCCGCGTGAGTTCGAGGACCCGGAACCCGCCGAGCTGGTCGGCGCCGCCGTCGGCGACCAGCTGCGCCCACTCGTCGCCGATCACCTCGCCCTCCTCCCCGAGCGTGAAGGTCAGCACCCGCACGTCGACGCCCTCGGCGAGATACCGGGCGATGGTGCCGCCGGTCATGATCGTCTCGTCGTCGGGATGAGCGTGGACGAGCAGCAGCCGGCGATCCGCCGGGACACCGGTCACGTCAGCTCCCAATCGACCGCGGTCCCGAAGATCGAGACCTGGATGGGTCCGGTGAGCGGGACGTCGCGCACCGCGGACGTGGTGCCCACGACCATCGAGTCCTGGTACAGCGGCCGGTAGATCGCCTGCGCGGCGAGAAGCGGTTCGGCCTCGTTCAGCGTCGGGATCGGGTCGTCCTCGGAGAGTGCGGTGCGCGCGAGCTCGATGAGCCGCGGGTCACACAACCCGGACACGTTGCTGGCATAGCTGTCCCCGGGATCGCCGCCGCTCGGCGCGATGCTGGTGGGCGTCGGCGGCGTCGCGGGCGACGGTTCGGTACCGGGCTTGGGCTGGTTGCAGTCGACCTGCGACGCGAGCGACGACGCCGGCGGCACGCCGAGCCCCGACCACCCGACGACCAGGTCGACGCGCTGGTTGGTGAGCGCCGACCCGTACAGCTCGCTGTTGGGCAGCGTCACGACCTGAGCGCGCACCCCTGCACCTCGGAGCTGGTCGACGATGCTCGACGCGGCCGACGTGGTCCGCGGATCGCCGGCGACCGCACCGACACGGACGATGAGGTCCTGCCCGTCGCGCTGGAACGGCAGGATTCCCTCGGGAAGTTCCGGTACCTCGACCAGACCCTCGATCGGGGTCTCGCTCACCCCGGGCGTCGCCGACCCGCCGGCGGACGGGGCCTCGGACGCGGGTGTGGACCCCGATGGGGACGACGGCGACACCGAGGAGGGCTCCGACGACGACGCCGACGGCACCGGGGATGCCGAGCCGACGGGCTCGGGCGCGGCGCGGCGGTAACCGGCGGCGCCGAGCAGGGCGTCGACCTCGGCCGGTCCGAGGCGCGGGCGGTCGACCGGCGAATAGCCCGGATCCGACGGCGCGAAGACGGTGTTCGCGAACGGTTCGACGACCCAGTCGCCGGCACCGGCGAAGGTGGTCAGTCGCGGATCGACCAACCCGAGGATCGCGCGCCGGACCTCCACCGAGCTCATCGCGTCGGTGCGGGCGTTCACGCTCACACCGAGTGACCGCGACGTCAGGCTGCGGGCGGTCTCGAGACCGGGCAGCGCGGTCAGTTCCGCGTCGGTGGCCGGCGAGGCGCCGAGGGCCACGATGGCCGAGTCGCCGGATCGTACGGAGTCGAGCATCTGGGCCGACGTGCCGGCGCGGCGGAGGACGATCTGGTCCAACCGGGGCGGGGTGACCCAGTACCGGTCGTTGCGGGCGAGGCGGACCTCGTCGCGGGTCTTGTCGATCCCCACGATCGCGTAGGGCCCGGCCGAAACCGGCTTGCCGGTGTCCATCCCGGTCTGGAAGCCGGCCGGCGCACCCTTGAGCACGTGACTGGGCAGCAATCCGGTGAACAGCTCTCGCCACGCGGGGTACGGCGACTCGAACCGCACCTCGACGACCTTGCCGCCCTCCCGGGACTGCACCGAGTCGATGAGCCGGTAGCCGGCCGGTGCCACGACGTTGGGCTGCCGGGACATCTGCTGCCACAGGAAGTTGAAGTCGTCGCCCGTCACCGGCAGGCCGTCGGACCACTGGGCGTCGGTGTGGATGCGGTAGGTCACGGTGAACGGCGCCCGCGACGTCACCTCCGCGGAGGTGACGAACGAGCGCTGCAGTTCCCACACCGTCCCGCCCGGGGTCTGGACCGGCGCGAACGCGCTGGGCAGCGTCATCGCCGCGACCGCCGTCGTCACCGGGTTCTGGTCGGCGGCGATGTGCGGGTTGAAGCCCGATCCGACCGAGTCGGTGGCGATGTAGATCGTCTTCTCCACCGGGTACTCGGTCGGGGTCGGCGGTGGCCCGGTGTCGCGGACCGGGGGCGGCGGATCCGACATGCAGGCGGTCAGCACCACGAGCAGGGCGACGCTGCACGAGAGCATGCCGAGCAACCGCCCACGGACCCGGTTCGCGGCCTTGCGGCCCGGTCGTGGTCTCGCGCGATTCACCTCGGATACCCCCATGACGAAGAAGCTTCTCGGTCCGTCGGACGCGCCCGCCACCGTGATGCGGCGCCGGAGCGCCATCGACACTCAGCTGACGGCGGCATCCCGGGACTTGGCCCGCGAGCGCTCACGGGCGCGCGTCGTCGAGTCGAGGTGCACCTTACGCACTCGCACGACCTCCGGGGTGACCTCGACACACTCGTCGGCGGCGCAGAATTCCATGGCGCCCTCGAGGTCGAGTTGCATCGGCTTGGCGAGGGTCTCCATCACGTCGGCCGAGGACTGACGCATGTTGGTCAGCTTCTTCTCGCGGGTGACGTTGATGTCGAGATCCTCCTGGCGCGGGTTGATCCCCACGACGTGGCCCTCGTACGAGTCGTCGCCCGGGTTGACGAAGAACGTGCCGCGGTCGGCGAGCTGGATCATCGCGAACGGGGTGACCGTTCCCGACCGGTCGCTGACGAGCGAACCCGTGTGGCGGGCCCGGATCTCGCCCGCCCAGGCGTCGTAACCCTGGAACACCGCGTTGGCGATGCCGGTGCCGCGGGTCTCGGTGAGGAAGTCGGTACGGAACCCGATGAGGCCGCGCGAGGGCACGATGAACTCCATCCGGACCCAGCCGGTGCCGTGGTTGTTCATCTGCTCCATGCGGCCCTTGCGGGCGGCGAGCAGCTGGGTGACCGCGCCGAGGTACTCCTCGGGCACGTCGACGGTCAGGTGCTCGAACGGCTCCTGGACCTTGCCGTCGACCTTGCGGGTGACGACCTGCGGCTTGCCGACGGTCAGCTCGAAGCCCTCACGACGCATCTGCTCGACGAGGATGGCCAGGGCGAGCTCGCCACGTCCCTGCACCTCCCAGGCGTCGGGCCGGCCGATGTCGAGCACGCGCAGCGACACGTTGCCGATCAGCTCGGTGTCCAGACGCTGCTTGACCATGCGGGCGGTCAGTTTGTGGCCCGACACCCGGCCCGCCAGCGGCGACGAGTTGGTGCCGATGGTGACCGAGATCGCCGGCTCGTCGACGGTGATGCGCGGCAGCGGCTGCGGGTTCTCCAGGTCGGCGAGGGTGTCGCCGATCATGATCTCCGGCATACCGGCGACGGCCACGATGTCACCGGCCGATGCGGACTCGGCGGGCGCCCGGTCGACGCCGACGGTGGCGAGGAGCTCGGTGATCTTGGCGCGCTCGACGACGGCCTCACCGTCGACCTCGCGGCACCAGGACACCTGCTGACCCTTGCGGAGGGTCCCGTTGTGGATGCGGACGAGCGCCAGACGGCCGAGGAAGGCCGAGGCGTCGAGGTTGGTGACGTGTGCCTGCAGCGGGGCGTCCGGGTCGCCCTTGGGCGCCGGGACGTGTTCGAGCAGGACGTCGAAGAAGGAGTCGAGGTTCTCCCCCGCCGGGATCTCGCCGTCGGCCGGCTGCTCGGTGCTGCAGACACCGGCGCGGCCCGAGGCGTAGAGCACGGGGAGCTCGAGGACGAGTTCGGCGGCCTTCGCGGCCTCCTCGTCCAGGTCGGAGGCGAGGTCGAGGAGCAGATCCTGCGTCTCGTCGACGACCTCCTGGATGCGGGCATCCGGACGATCGGTCTTGTTGACGACGACGATCACCGGCAGCTCGGCGGCCAGCGCCTTGCGGAGCACGAAGCGCGTCTGCGGCAGCGGCCCCTCGGAGGCGTCGACGAGCAGGACCACGCCGTCGACCATCGACAGGCCGCGCTCGACCTCACCGCCGAAGTCGGCGTGGCCGGGGGTGTCGATGACGTTGATGACGACCTCGGTGCCGTCCGGCTGGCGCCGGTGGACCGCGGTGTTCTTGGCGAGGATGGTGATGCCCTTTTCACGTTCGAGGTCACCGGAGTCCATCACCCGGTCGACGACCTCGGCGCGCTCGCCGAAGACGCCCGACTGGCGCAGCATGGCGTCGACGAGTGTGGTCTTTCCGTGGTCGACGTGCGCGACGATCGCGACGTTGCGGAAGGTGGGGACAGCGCTCACTGGCTCTCTTTCGTGTGGTTGGGGACCGGCAGCGGCGGCCGGCGTCCGGGTCACTGCCGAACGTCTGGAACGTTCGCAACCGAACGGCTCTGACCGGCGCGGGGAGCAGATCACCTAGGGATTCAACGTCACAGACTATCGGCTCGGGCGGTGAGACCGCGATCACAGCACCCACAAGAGTCGTAGTTAGGGTCTGCTAACCTCGCCGTATGGGCAAGGTCGACCCGACCAAGGTGGGCTCTCTGAAGCCCAAGAAGAAGTGTTGCAAGAGTTCGACGCGCTGTGTTCGCTGCCCGGTGGTCATTCACCGGATGCGCAAGCTCGACACCTCCGACATGTCGAAGAAAGAGCTGCACAAAGCACTGAAGAAGGCGCGCGCCGCCTGATTCCCGGTCACCCCGGCGGCATCTCCGCCTCACGATCGTCGGACCGGTTGTCGTCGTCGACCGATCGCACGGCGACGGCCACCGCGACGAGCGCGATCCCGACCGCTTCGAGGGGCCGCGGCACCTGCGCCAGCGCGAGCAACCCGATCACCGACGCCGTCACCGGCAACAGCGCGAGCAGGATCGCGAACCTCGCCTGGCCGACCCGCCGCAGCACGATCTGGTCGAGTGCGTACGGCACCGCGGTCGAGGCGATGCCGAGTAGCAACCCCTGGGCCAGGACCACCGGCAACGCGGCCCCCGCGCGTACCGCGTCGGCCACCCACCACGCGAGCGGCGCGGTGAGCAACGCGGCCACCGCGAAACCGGTCGCCAGGTCCTCGACGCCCGTGCCTCGCGCCGCGACCCGTTTGCCCAGGACGATGTACCCCGCCCAGCAGGCGGCCGCGGTCAGCGCCAGGACGACGCCGATCGCCGTTCCCGACCATCGGACGTCCGCGATCAGGACCACGCCGAGCGCCGCCAGGACGAGTGCGGCGACGTCGCGACGCGTCGCAGAACCCAACGCGGCCACCACGATCGGGCCCAGGAACTCCAGGGCGACGGTCGTGCCCAGGGGCAGGTGCGCGAGCGCCTCATAGAAGGCGATGTTCATCCCGGCGGTGATCAGCCCGAAGCATCCCGCGAGGCGCAATCGCTCCCAGCGCCAGGCGCCGCGGGGTGGACGCACCCACAGGAGCAACACCAGCGCGGCCCCGGCGATCCGCAACCACGCGACGGCGGCCGGGGAGATGACGTCGAACAGGCCGACGGCGACGGCCGCGCCGAGATACATCGACGTCGCTCCGACGACCATCAGTCCCGGCGGGACCAGCACGTCTCGTCGTGTCACCGGCACGACGACCTCCTCGCCGGCCCACGCGGCGTCACGACCCGATCACCGCGACCCGTTCCGGCACCAGACGCACCCGCACCCGGTCGCCGATCGCGACGAAGGCATCTGTGACCGCATCGATCTCGCCGACCGGGGTGTCGATGCGCACGCGCGGGCCGGCCGGGAGTTCGGCGACGAGCACGACGGTCGCCGTCGTTCCCGGCCTCTCCGGCGCATCGGACGGCGTAGGTCCGATCGCCACCGACTCGGGCCGCAGGCCGAGCCGGCACGGACCGTCGGGACGATCCAGCGGCATCTCACCGAGGACGGTCTGCGCGACGCCCGACCGGACCTGGGCATCGACGACAGTCGTGGCGCCGAGGAAACGCGCGGTCCACTCGTCGACCGGGTGTCGCCACAGCGCCGCCGGAACGTCGGTCTGGATCATCATCCCGTCCCGCATGACCGCGATCTCGTCGGCCATGGTGGCGGCCTCGGCGTGGTCGTGGGTCACCACCATCGTCGGCACGCCGGCCGCTCGCACGATCTCCGAGATCTCCACGGCCAATTCGTCTCTCAACCGCCGGTCGAGCGCGGCGAGCGGCTCGTCGAGCAACAGCAGACGCGGACGCGGGGCCATGGCACGCGCGAGCGCGACCCGTTGGGCCTGGCCGCCCGACAGGGTCTCGACGAGACGCTTGTCGTAACCGGTGAGTCCGACGACGTCGAGCATCTCGGCGACGCGATCGGCGATGGCGCGGCGCGACCAGCGCCGCACCTTCAGCCCGTACGCGACGTTCGACGCGACACTGCGCCCGCCGAACAGTTGCCCGTCCTGGAAGACGACCCCGAAGTCCCGCCGATGGACCTCGACGCCGGCGAGGTCGACTCCGCCGAACCGCACCGTTCCACCGACCGGCGACTCGAGTCCGGCGATCGTCCGGATCAGGGTCGACTTGCCGCACCCCGACGGGCCCAGGATCGCGGTTACCAGTGACCCTTCTCCCCCGAGCCGCCACGACAGACCGTCGATGACGGTCTCGCCGCCGTACGCGACCGTGAGGTCGGAGATCTCCAATGAACTCTGCGTGGTCACAGCAGCGGCACCTCCGAGCGGGGCCGGAACGCCTCGACCACGACGACTGCGACGACCGTCGCGATGACGAGGACCACCGAGGCGGCCATGGCGGTGGCCAGGTTCTCGGCCCCCGGGCGGTTCAGAGCGGACCCGATGAGTACCGGAAGAGTGGTCGTGTCCGCGCGGGCGAGGAAGCTCGTCGCGCCGAACTCGCCCAGGGCCATGACGAAGGCGAACCCACCGGCAGCCCCCATCGACCTTCCGACGATCGGCAGGTCGACGGTCGCGAACACGCGAAACGGCGTGGCTCCCAACGTCGCCGCGGCATGCCGCAACCGGACCGGCACCGACTCGAGTGCGGGCATCATGATGCGGATGACCACCGGAATCGCGATGAGGGCCTGGACCAGTGGGATGACCGCGGGCGATGCGGCGATCTCGTACGGCAACGACGCCAGCACGATTAGGTAGCCGAATCCGAGTGTGACAGCACTGATCCCGAGCGGGATGAGCGAGACGGCCGAGCCGATCGCCCCGACGACTCCGTGCGCGCGATGCAGCGCGACGGCGGCGAGCGTACCGACCACCAGGGCGATGGCGGTCGCCGCGGTGGCGGTCACCAGCGAATAGCGCAGGCTCTCCAGGGGTGTCACCCCGTTGACGGGTTCGGCCAGTGCGCGGTAGCCGGCGAGGGTCCAGTCGCCGTGGGCGACCGGTCGGACCGACCGCACCATCAGCACCAGGACCGGTCCGACAAGGAGGACTGCTGTCCACGCCCCCACCACCCAGACCGCCGGCCGCGTCCAGCGGCCGCCGGCGACCCTGCGGCTCCGTTCGGCCCGCCGGGCGCCGCCACCCGATCCGCGGCTCGCCGGATCGGCGAACACCCGCGTCAGCAGCAGCGCCGCCATGACCACCACGATCTGCAGCATCGACAGCGCGACCGCCTCGGGAATCCGGAAATATCCGATGGCCTGCGTGTAGATCTCGGTCTCCAGGGTCCGCAGCTCCCCGGCGCCGAGAATGATCACGACGCCGAAACTGGTGGAACAGAACAGGAAGATCAGCGCGGCCGCCGACGCCGTGGCGGGCACCAGGCGCGGCACGACCACGGTCATGGTCGCCCGAATCCGGCCCGCCCCGAGCGACCGTGCCGCCTCGAGCAGCCGCGGGTCGAGGTTGCGCCAGGCCGCCCCGACGACGCGGACGACGACGGCGATGTTGATGAACATGTGCGCCGCGAGCACGGCCGGCAGCCCGGATTCGATGTGCAGGAACGCCAATGGGCCGGACAGCAGAGAACGGAAGGCGACACCGACGACGACCGTCGGCAGCACGAATGGCACGGTCACCACGACGGCGAGCATGACCGCGGTGGTCCCGCGGACCCGGGCGAACAACCACGCGATGGGTGCGGCGGCGACGAGCGCCAGGACCGTCGAGGCGGCCGCCTGGCCCAGGGTGACGCCCAGAAGCCCCAGGGCGTCGGTGCGGTCGAGCAGTTCGATCAGGCCCACCCCGGAGTCACGGGCGATCGTGACGGCGCGCCGGACGAGCGCGATCACCGGCCAGGCGAACAGCACCACGACGAACAGCGCCGGGACCACCCACAGCGCAACCGGTCCGGCGGCCCGGGCCACCCGGGTCACCACTGTCCCGGCCGGGGTCACCGAGTCGTCACCGGCCGACCGCGGCACGCCACTGATCGAGCCACATCTCGCGGTTCTCCGCGATCGTGGCGGGCGGCAACGACGACATCCAGGCGGGCACCTCCGCGCGCGCCGGCCATCCCGCGGGCAGCGGGGTGTCGCGCTGCACCGGGTAGACATACATCGAGTTCGGGAGTTCTTTCTGCACAGTGGGACTCAGCATGAAATCGACGAGCCTGCGGGCGCCGGTCGAGTTCCGGGTGCCCTTCAGGATGCCGATGTACTCCACCTGCGGGAAGCAGCTGTCGAGCAGCGCGCTCGTCCCGGGCGTCGCCGCCGGCGACGAGGCGTAGGACAGCACGATGGGTTTGTCGCCACGGCCCTCTCCGGCGGTGAAGAGCTGGTTGTAGGCGACCTCCCAGCCCGAGACGATGGTCGCGCCGCCACCGACGACCTGCTTCCAGTAGTCCTGCCAGCCGTTTCCGATCGCACCGACGGTGGTGAGCAGGAACGCCGTGCCCGGCGAGGAGGTCGCGGGGTCGGTCACCGCGGTGAGCGAGGCGAATTCCGGGCGGGTCAGGTCTCGGAAGCTCGCCGGCGGGGTCAGAGACCTGGATTCGAACCAGCCGTCGTCGATGTTGAGGCACACATCCCCGCGGTCGACGGCCGTGAGCTGCCCCTCCGCGCCGGGCACCGCGAAATCGGCGGCACCGTCGGCCGCGGCGGGTGACTCATAGGACTCCAGGGCGCCGGCGTCGATCGGACGCGAGGCGAAGGTGTTGTCGATGCCGAAGACCGCGTCTCCCTTGGGCGCACCCGGGGTCAGTGAAACCGTCGACGCCAATTGTCCGGCGTCCCCGGACTTCACGATCTTCAGGGTCAGTCCGGTCTCCTGGCGGAACTCGTCGATCACCGACTCCGGCAGTTCGAAGGAATCGTGGGTGAGCAGCGTGACCTCGGCGCCCGACGACGAGTCGTCGGCACACGCACTCGCCGACGTCGCGGCGAGAATGACGGCGGCCGCACCGACCACCAGTCGCGTCAGTCGCGACCTCCCGCGTGGGCGACCCGACGCGTCAGCGCGCAGCTCTTTCACTTCAGACTCCTGTTCGACCGTCCCCGATCCCCGATTCTCCTCATCCAACCAGGTTGCCGCCTGTCCGTACGATCCAACCGCCCCGACGTCACTTCGATAACAATTGCATCAATTACCACAACAACCCCACCCGTAACAGGCCGGCGGTCTGGACAGTGGAACCCGCGGGGGGCTTAGAATGACCCGCGACGACCCGGGTGAGAGGATGGGCTGTCCGCTACCCGACACCCGGGCGGATGACACGACCCGCGAGGCGCTGATCGACTGATCGTCGGCGCCACGACCGTTAGGACACACCAGTGCGTTTCTCCCGGCCACTGAGGTTGCGATCCGGCCATGCCCCGCGTCGACTCCGGACCCGTCGACTCCTCGTCGCCGTGTCTGCGCTCGCGGCGGCGACCTCACTCGCGATGCCGATGGCCGCGCAGGCCGCCCCGGCCCCGAAGGTCGACCAGCGCGTGCTGGACTCGCTCGGCGCGTTCGCTCCCGCGATCATCGGCTCCGTGGCGACGCCCGGACCCGACGGCAAGGTCTCGGTCGACCTGCTCCGCCAGGCCCAGTCGTTCGCCGACACCCCCGGGATGCCGGCTGAGGTGAGCAAGATCTGGCGCTCTATCGCCGACTTCCTCGGCGAACCCGGCCGCAAGCAGGCCGCGCGTCAGCTCGCCGCCGAGCCCAAGCCCGGCGATCCCGAGATCCCGCAGGGCCCGAACGCCCCGAAGATCCAGGAGTTCCTCTACCCGACCTTCGGCCTCGGCTGCATCCCCGGCGGCGGTTCGCTCGGTCGCGCCCTGGTCACCGCCGGACCGCAGGAAGCACCCGCCCCCGGCCCCAAGCGCGGCGAGAGCGGATACGTCTACACCTCGCTCGGCACGGGTCCGGCGATCGACAACAAGGCCGCGCCGCTCACGGTCAGCTGGTTCAACGTCGACACCGGTCGCACGGGTACCACGACGCTCAAGCGCAACCCGAAGATCAACGTGAAGGAGGGCCCCGGCACCTTCACCGGTATCTCGCGGACCGGCAAGGGCCGCGTCATCTCGGCGATCCACGGCAACGTCACCACGAAGACGAAGGGGCAGGTCGTCTCCTGCACCATCGTCCCGGTGATCGGGCTCGCGATCATCTGATCTCTTTCTCCTCTCACAACGAAGGCACCCCGGCTCGCAGCCGGGGTGCCTTCGTCGTGAGAGGACCCGCGCTCAGGGCGTCACTATCGGAAGGCGCGGCGGATCACGTGAACATCGGCCGAACAGAACGCGAAATGGCATGCAAGACACATCAAGACCGTCCGTCACGCGAACAGTCCGACATTCGCCACTCTCATGGCGTACAAACGTCATCTGTCGGCACCATGTCGTGAGGAGTTCTCGATGGGACCCGTGCTCGGCGAGTTGTTACCCCTTGTGGTCGGTGTCGCGGTGTCGCCGAAATGGATGTCGGCCATCGACGAGATGCGTCCGGTGACCGCCATGGGGATCGCGTTCGCGCTGGCGGCGATCAATCTCGCCGAGCGCCTCGTACCCGGGATCGGTCAGGCGCTCCGATGCCTGGCCACGCCGACGACGACGGGGGTGGGACCGTGATGGCGGTGCTGATCCTGGTCATCGGAGTCGTGTTGATCGGCAAGGGAATCGGCGGCGCGAGCTGAGCGTGCCGGCGGTGGTCGGCCTCTGTGCGGCGGTCCGAGACCGTGCTCAAGGGCACTGAACCCGCAGTTCGCCGCGGTTTCGGTCTCTCGCGGATCGCGCCCATGTCACAGGTCGGACTCGCGACTTGCCGGGTTCCGAGCCTTCGTGGTCTCTTGTAACTCGAGTCCCATCTGTCACACCCGCCACACGTGGCGGGTGCTCGGCCGTCACAGCCGGTTGCCCCAAGGAGAGCCATGTCCCTCACGTCTCGGTTCACGCGTTCCGACGCTCCGCGTCGCGTCACTCGCAGCCGCGCGATCCAGCGCTGCGGCGCCGGTCTCATGGGTGTGGCGATCGCGGCGGCCACCCTCACCGCCACCTCGGCGCCGGCGACGGCCGAGCCCCTCATCCCCGCCAACCTGCTCGGCGCGCTGTCGATCCCGTTCGATGCCGAGCTGGCCGGGGCGGTCCGTCTGCTCAAGGCCGCGGGCGTCGACCAGATCGCCGTGCAGGCCGCGCAGACCATCATGGGCAGTGCCGGGCAGCTGTCGGTCGAGGACATCGCCGGGCGTGCGGGAGCTCTCCCGCTCCCCGCGGCCGCCGAGGGCGCGCCCGCGTCGGCCGCCACTCCGGTCGCGGCCCCGACCGACCCCATCGCTCTGCTGCGCACGCTCGGCATCCAGACGCTCACCCCGTCGGTGTCGCCGTTCTGCACCGCACCCACCGCCGACAACCCGCTCGGACTCGTCACCGCCGGGGCGGGGGCCGTGGCGGGTCCGTGGCCGATGAAGACCGACCCCCTGACCCAGCTCAAGCCGCTGCTCGACATGATCCCTGGCGTGAAGCTGCCCGAGAAGCTCAACCTCGTCGAGAAGGGCGAGACCGCATACGCTTTCGTGCCCGCCTCGCCGACGGCCGGTAGCGGCGGCACGATGCAGGTCGCGTGGTTCAACACCAGCACGCTCCAGGGCGGCTTCGCCGATCTCGACCCGATCACGGACCGCACCGCGCTGACGGCGCTGCCCCTGCTGTCCGGGGTCCGGCTGGCACCGGTGAAGACCGGCAGCGGCACCATCCTGTCGGCAGTCTTCGGCAACGCCAGCAACGGTACCCAGAACTGCTGGTTCCTCCCTGCCGTCGGCATCGTCAATGCCTGACGCACAACGCCTTTCGCATCCGGTCACGCCTCACAGAACGAACTGACGACACATGAACCCCCACGGCAACACTTCGAAACCACGGAGTGCCCACCTAGCACGCGCCCTCGCGGCCGCAGCCGCGCTCACGATCGTCGTGGCCCCGGCCGCCTTCGGCATGACGGCGACGGCCGCGGCCGAACCGACTCCGGGAACATCGACGCCAGGCGTGGCCGAGCCGTCGGCGGAACCGTCGTCGACGGACAACAGCGCGCCCGCCGACGACAATGCGGGCACCGTCGACACGCGAGGTCCGGGACAGACGCCGGGCGCCGTCTACGCCAATCGCGAACTCCCCCGGGCACGTACGGTCGCGGGCGCCGGGTCCGGAAACGACTTCACGTACTGGAGCACCGGCGCCGACGGCAAGGCCCATCTGTCCTCGGGCGTGTTGATGGTGCCGGGCGGGCGGGCGCCGGCCGGCGGTTGGCCGATCGTCGCCTGGGCCCACGGTTCGCGCGGCATCGCCGACCGGTGCGCACCGTCGTCGCGGCCCACCGCCGAGGACACCGATGAGCTCAAGCGATGGCTCGGTCGTGGATATGCCGTCGTCAGTACCGATTACGCGGGTGTCGGGACCCCCGGCACGCCGCAGTACTACGATCTCGAGGCCACTGCCCGCAACATCGTCGACGCGGTGCGCGCCTCTCGGGACATCGCCGACAACCTGTCGCGCTCGTGGGCAGTGGTCGGCGAGGGCCAGGGTGCCGCGGCCGCGATCACGCTGGCCCGACTGGCCCCGACCATCCAGGGCGGCAAGCTCGACTTCAAGGGTGCCGCGGCTAGTTCGATTCCCGCCCAGTTCGGTTCGCTGGTGTCCAATCTCGGGCCGTCGTCCGCGGCGATGCCGTCCGGGCTGGCCGCCGATGCGCTGTACACGCTGAGCGCGATCCGCAATGCGCAGTCCGACCTCGATCTCGACGCCTACCTCACCGACACCGGCAAGAAATGGCTGACCAAGGCCGCCGCGTCGTGTGTCACCGAGTTCGCGCGTGAGGTGGACGGTCTCGCCATCGGCTCGCTGTTCACCAAACCACTGTCAGGGAACACCGAACTCACCGCCCTGCTGACCAAGGCGACCGAGCTGCCCACTCGCGGCTTCGAGCGTCCGGTCCTGATGACGCAGACCCTGCAGGACACCTCCGTCGTCGTACCGCTCACCCTCAAGTACCTCAACGACGCCCGGGTCGGCGACAGCAAGGTGTCGGCGCGTACCTATCTGACGCTCGACGGCGCCCAGTCGAAGCGGTTCTCCGACACCGACATCCGCGCCTTCGTCGCCCGCGTCCTGCGGTGAACCGAACGTTCCGGATCGCCTATGCGGCCACTGCCGCGGCAGCGACGATCGCCGGTTCGGTCGGTGATCGACGCAGCGCCGCGATCACCAAACCGCTGCCGATCGCGCTTCTCGCGGCACGGGTGGCCGCCGGAGCACGACGCCGCCCGGTCGCCGACACCGTGGCGCTGGCGGCCGTTCTGGGGTTCTCGGCTGTTGGGGACCGGTTCATGTTGCAAGAGGAGTTCGAACACGACGACCCGGCGGCGAAGGATCGCCTTCTCCGCAGGGGTGCGACGTCGTTCGCCGGCGCACAGTTGAGCTACGCGGTCGCGATGTGGCGTGCCGGCGCACGACCGTCGGTTCGCTCCGTCGCGCCGCGTATGGGCGTTCTCGCCGAGTCGGCGACGGTGCTGAGCCGACACCGCCCAGCCCTGCTGCCGGTTCTGGGGATGTATGGCAACACGCTCGCGACGATGTCGGCGCTGGCGGCGGACGTGCCGACGCCGCAGCCGCGCTTGCGGGCCGGCGGGTGGTTCTTCCTGCTCTCCGACCTCGCGATCATCAATCGACGACACCTGGTCACCGATCCTCGACTCCGGATGGCCGGCGAGGCCTGGGTGCTCGCGAGCTATTTCACCGCGCAGTACCTGCTGATCGGCGGGCTCGCCGAACGGTGAGTCAGGCGACCGCGCGACCCGAGCAGGTCGAGTACTTCGGATTGGTCATCGGGAAGAAGGCCAGCGCGCCGATCTTCTGCCGGATCGTGAAGGCGACGGGACCGCTGCCCGGATGGATGTCGACCTGCCATTTGATGGTGTACCCGCGGCCGGGAACCGTGGTGACGCCGGTACGTCCGGTCCGCAGGTTCCGCCACGACACCGACACCTCGTAGGTGTATTCGAGGGCCACGGCTCGGGCACGGTCGGTACCGATGAGCGCGATGACGGGTCCGGGTAGTCCGTCGGCGGGATGCCGGATCTGGTTGAACACGTCCACGCGGACCTTGACCGTGCCTGCCGGCCACGGGTTGACGCTGTCGCACCGCAGGGTGGTGACGTAGTTCGCCCCGTCGTCTGCCGGTGCGGCCCCGGCGGCGCCGGTACCGAACAGCGACACGGCCAGCGCCAGCACGGCGCCGGCCACCGTCGCGACCGTTCCCACTCCGACGCGCCCCCGCCGACGTCTGCCGTTCTCGAAGCCGACCGTGTTCTCCCCGCTCATCATGGGGGCAGTCTAGAGCCGCACGCGGGTGCCGTCTGCCAGAATCGACCCCATGCCGAAGATCCAGATCGCGCAGGAACCCGCGGCCGACGAACTCCTGTCGAACGATTCGTTCGCCCTCCTCACGGGAATGCTCCTCGACCAGCAGTTCCCGATGGAACGGGCCTTCGCCGGGCCGGCCAAGATCCGTGACCGGTTCGGCACGATGGATCCGGTCGAGATCGCCGACGCCGACCCCGAGGCGTTCGCCGACCTGTGTGCCACTCCCCCGGCCATCCACCGCTACGGTCGGTCGATGGCCGGCCGGGTCCAGGCGCTCGCGAAAGTCGTCGCCGAGGAGTACGGCGGCGACGCCGCGCGCATCTGGACCGAGGCCGCCGACGGCGCGGACCTGATGAAGCGGTTGCGCGCCCTGCCCGGGTTCGGCGACCAGAAGGCCAAGATCTTCGTCGCGCTCGTCGCCAAGCAACTCGACGTCAAGCCGTCGGGCTGGACCAAGGTCGCCGGCGACTACAGCAAGAAGGGGTTCCGGTCGGTGGCCGACGTGACCGGCCCGGAGTCGCTGCAGAAGGTCCGCGACTTCAAGAAGGCGGCGAAGGCCGCCAAGGCGGCAGAGGCACCGGCGACCGGTGCGCGGTAGCGACACCGCCCTTCGGAATCACCGAACCCTCGCCCCGAACGCCGGCCGGTTGGCCTAGGGTCGGAAAACATGGAGTCCCTTCCGGATCGGCCGCTACCCGACCGTCGCCGCGCCGACCGTAGACCGGTGGCCACGGCGGACGCGGGCCGTGCGCTCGTCGAGATGCCGTTCCGACTCGGTTTCGCGGTCACCGGGGTGGTGCTCAGTGCAGCCGAGTCCGCAGTCGCCATCGCCCGCATCACGGCCGGGAGCGTGCAGAACGAGATCGCACTGGCAGTGGGCGTCGACGCCGACGAGCTCGGTTCACTCCGGACACCGCTCGCCCTCCTCAACCAGCTGTCCGAACTACTCGGCCCCGAGCGGCCGTTCGGCAGGATCCTGGCCAACGGCGGTCCGCTGGAGCGACTGCTCGATCCCGGGGGTGTCGTCGACCGGCTCACCGCCCCGAACGGTCCGCTCGACAAGCTCACCGCCGAGGGCGGACTCCTCGACCAGGTCGCCGAGGAACGAGGCATCCTGGTGCGCCTCACCGCGAAGGGTGGACCGCTGGACCGGCTGACCCGGCCGGGTGGTGTGGTCGACCAGTTCACCGAGAACGAGGGCATCCTCGAGCGCCTCACCTCCGAGGGCGGGATCGTCGACAAGTTGACCGCGCCCGACGGTGTGCTCGAGAAGGTGACCGCCGCGGGAGGCATCCTGGACCGGCTCGCCGAGGACGACGGCCTGCTCGATCAGCTCCTGGGCGAGAACGGCGCGGTCGAGCGTGCGATCGCACCGGGCGGGCCGCTGGACCGGATCTCCGAGCTCACCGAGGTCATCGGGCAGCTCGGACCCAACCTGCTCGCCATGCAGGAAACGGTCCACGAGCTCGCCGAGACCGTCGACCTGCTGAACCAGACGGTCGCACCGCTCGGCGGTCTCGCCGAGCGGCTTCCCAAACGCCTCACCCGTCCGCCGAAGGGGTCGGGCGGCAATGGACACGGAGACGCTCCGGCGGACACGAACGGGTACCCGCGGGGTTAGCCGCCACAGCCCACGCCGAGCGCCGGGTCAGAATGGCGGGGGCTCGTCGTCGTGGGTTGTCGCTCGATGGTGGGCTGCCTCGCTCCGGGCTCGCCGATCCGCTTCGCGCTGTGCCTTGTTGCGGGCACGTTCTTCTCGCCGCTTCGCGTGTTTCGCGGCGGTGCGTTCGGTGATCGTG
The DNA here is from genome assembly GCF_042672305.1 of Gordonia sp. NPDC127522. NCBI lineage: Bacteria > Bacillati > Actinomycetota > Actinomycetes > Mycobacteriales > Gordoniaceae > Gordonia > Gordonia sp. NPDC127522. The sequence goes on along the minus strand of NZ_JBHXVK010000004.1, from coordinate 2,723 downwards.
CGCGGTTGTCGGCCTTGCTGTTGTCTGCCTTGCCGTTCGGGCACGATGATCCGCGGACTGGGTGGGGCTTTCGCGGCTTGTTCGAATCGGATGCGACGCAGGTTGGGGAAGAGGTCTTCGAGGGTTTCGGCCTCGCCGGGGATCACAAAGCCCTCGGGCGTGACGTATTCGGTGACCAGGCGGCCCTCGTCGTCGCGGTACTGCACATCGATCCAGTCACCGTGGGTCTTGTGCAGATGACCGGGACGGCATTTGGCGTTGAGGTTCTCACTCGAGGTCGCACCCCCGCGGGCGGGTCGGGCGTGGTCGTACTCGGCGACATGATCGACGTCGCCGGTGAATGCCGAACGCGTGCAACCCGGCTCGGTGCAGTAGCCGTCGCGCACCCGCACGAACTCCGCGCACGCACTCGTCGGACGATACGGGTCACCAGGCAGGGCAGCCGGGTAGACCACCACCATCTCCGACGACGGCGGCTCCGTCGACGGTGTGGCCGAAGTCGGGGGCGTCGACGCGTCACCCGCGCCGCCGGCGTCGGTGTTGGTGTTGGTGTCGGCGTCATCTGTAGCCTGCTGTGGCGCGGCGATGTTCGCCGTCCGCGTGGGCTCGTCGTCGTATCCGCCCTCGCCGGCGACGACCTGCGTGGGTGGTGTGCGGACCGGGGTGACCGGCCTGATCGTCGCGTCGGGCCGGGCGGCGAGGTCACGCACATGCTCATCGGAGATCACTCCGTGCCCGTCGACCCAACCGGGTCCGGACCCGCCGGCCAGGGTGTCGGCGTCGGTGACGACGTGAATCACAATCTCGGTACTCGACGCCGAACCGGCAGGATCGACAGGTGTTGCGGTGCAGTCGGACTGCCCGCACGCACATGTGAACGCTGTTCGGGTGAGCAACGCGTACATGGCGTCGGACTTTCGTTCCCCGAGGCTGCGGCCATCCCGGTCGCAGACGGATGCGGCCAACTCCCGTACCGAGGCGTTGGACGCCCGGATGTTCTCGGCGGCCATGACCGCGGTGATCTCACCGGTGCCGTCCCCGTGGTTCTCGGTCCACACCCCTCGTTTGTCGAGCGCTTCGCGGCGCCGTTCGCGGACGGCGTCGGCGTCGTGACCGAAGACCAGGCGGTCGATCATGTCGCGCAAACCTGACGTCGACCACGACCCGGACCGGGAGCGCAGCAGGTCGGCGATCGACTCGTCGAGCACCTCGATGATCCGGCGGCTAGCCGGGTCGTCGGGGTCGAGAAGGTGATCATCGGACACCAAGTGCGTGCGGCCGATGATCTCGCGGATCTGGTGCGGCCCGATGATGCCGTCGCGCAACGTCTCCAACACCCGCGGCAACCGGTCACGCAGACACAACGCCTCGTCGACCAGCATCCCCGCCCGGTAGCGGGTGATCCCGGCCTCGCGCGAGACCCGGGCGACGATGTCACCGAAACCGTCGGAGACGTAACTGTTGCCGACAGTGGTCAACAGCCGATCGCAGAGCACCAGGATCGTCTGATAGCGGCACCACGCCAGATACGACTCGCCCGCGCGGATCGACCCCAGACGCTGCATATGGGTGGCGGTGTCGGCATCGGCCGGACGGGCAGGATCGACCCCGGCGAGGAACTCGCCCGGCAGATCCGTCCATGCCCCCACCGTGACTCCCCCCGAAGTCGTTGCCGCCCGGCCTGGTTGACCGGTCCACCTGATACATCCAAGATAGACCCGACCACCGACAAGAATCCGCACCCGACGATCAGCCCTCGACATCTGGCTATGGCCGGCTCGCAGATCACGTCGAATTCGCTGGGAGCGGGGATATTTGGTCGCCAGGCCCTTCGTGACGCGCCCTCCGCAAGCTCCGGGCGCTCCTCAGGGAGCGGGAGTTGATGGCGCCCTCCGCAAGCTCCGGGCGCTCCTCAGGGAGCAGGGGTTGATGGCGCCCTCCGCAGGCTCCGGGCGCTCCTCAGTATCTGCCGCCTCGCGGCCGTCGTGGACTCCGAAAACCCGTTGTGTTGGAGCGAGCCCAACCACTGCTCCCTGAGGAGGCCGGAGCTTGCGGAGGCCGTCACGAAGGGTCCTGGCGAGATGACGTCGCCACCCTTCGAGGCTCGTCGACCTCGACGCGCTCCTTCGTCGCTTGCTCGGCCCGGCGGCTAACGCTCCTCGCACCTCAGGGAGCAAAGGGAGGGCATCGCAGACAAGCGGTTTCGTGGTTCTTTCGATTCAGGGAGCAATGGGGTCGCTTCTTTCGGATTAGGAGCCTGCTGAATTAGGGTCCAGCCTGGGTTGAGGTTCCTGCTGCGGGGATGTGTCGGTTCCGGGGTGTGGTCGTGGTGATCGATCTAGGTGGGGCGGCGGTGCCGCGGTTCAGGCGGTGGCCAGTGTCCAGGTGCCGTTGGTGATAGTCAGTCCGAGGGTGATCAGGCGGCGTAGGTTGATCGCGGCGGCGCGGTGGTGCAGCCAGTTGTTGTTGCGTTCGATTCCACGGTAGGGCACCCGCCGGTTACCGCGGGTGAGCCAGGCAATCGTCCGTTCGACCATGGGTCGATGCTGGCGGTAGGTGTCGGCAATAGTCTTGTCAGAGAAGTGTTGTCGGTGTTCGCGCTGGAGTTGGTGGTGTTCGCCGAAACTAATTTTGCGTCCACGAACCGCGGTGGTGCACCGTGCCCGAAGTGGGCAGTCTTGGCAGGCCGCACCGTAGGTGACGTGGCCTTTCGCGCTGACCGG